>NWQT01000010.1 GCA_002798295.1 Lysobacteraceae bacterium NML07-0707
TCAAATGCCGCGCTACTTGAAACCGTGGCCGCTTGCCATAGGGCGCACCTGATGCCGGGCAGTTTGCAGGGGTGGTGACAGACTGGGCTTACCCCCCTGTATCTGGGTAAGCAAAGAAAATTGGGGGCAACTTTGGGGGCAACTCTATCCAGCGGCTTCGAGAAAGTTTCGGCAAATCAATGTATTGCAATTACTTTTGGATTGCACCCATACAAATACACGTCCCAGAACGTCCCAAGAAGGCCAGAAACCCCAAGCAAATCAAGGGTTCTGGCCTTTTTCATTGGTGCATATCGTTCCAAGTCGTGCCATTGAATCCCGGGGTATGTGGGGGTAACTTTGGGGGTAACTGCTGTTACCCCGAAAGGAGTTACCCCCAAATGCTGACCGATGCCGCAATACGCAAGGCGAAGCCGAAAGCCAAGGCTTACAAGCTGGCAGCAAGTCAACTTTGATATTCGGCTGCAAATTCATCAAATTCGATGTGGGCAGCATATCTCTTATGACTCATGGTGTTCGCGGGGTTACTCCAATAAGTGCGAGGAAGTTACAAGGCTGACAGAGCTGATAGCCCTCAGCTTCCTTGGCGGATGGGGGCGATGGAAAGTGGCAACGTATTCTGCAATCAGCGTCCCCCTTGTCATTACGCTGATCGAACAAAAACCCGACGCGGCTGCCGTTGCCTTCAATCACTGCGCAGCCAGCGGCCTTGAGCAGGGATTCAATCGCCGCCCATTCCAGAGTCTTGCTGGCAAGGGGGGCAAATACAGCTTCAAGGGTTTTGCGCTGTTTGCTGTTCATGCCCCTATGCACTCAATGAGTGATGTCACTGCTAATGGGTTTTGATGCCGTAACAAGGCAGGGATCGGGTAAAAGTTCAGGCAGCTTCAGGCTGTAAACCGGCCGTCCTGCCCATGCAGGGAAAATTCCCCCACGCAATCAATCAAGTGACCTACCGCTGGAAGCCCGGCAAGCCCGCTGCCAGAAATCGGGGAGCTTTGCGCACGGAGTGATAGACTTCCCGCCTGCCGACAAATCCACGCCGCGAAAAATGACGGTAACTTTGACGGTAACTACATCCTGCGTTTGTTGGCAATTTGAACGGTATCCATGGGATACAGCTACTTTGGGGTTGCACCCACCCATGTTTGATTGCCCGCACCGATGCGGGCGTTTTTGTATCTAGCCAAAGGAAATGTCATGGACATTTTCAAGATTTTCACTCTGGAAGCTGCCCACCGCCTGCCCAATGTCCCGGAAGGCCATAAATGTGCACGCCTGCACGGTCATTCATTCCGCGTGGAACTGCATGTCAGCGGCCCCATCGACCCGCAACTGGGCTGGGTGATGGACTTTGCCGACCTGAAAGCGGCTTTCAAGCCGCTGTATGAGCAGCTTGACCACCATTACCTCAACGATATTGAAGGCCTGGAAAACCCGACCAGCGAGCGGCTGGCGCAGTGGATTTGGGAACGGCTGAAGCCTTCGGTGCCCTTGTTGTCAGCAGTGGTCGTGCATGAGACGTGTACCGCTGGCAGCCGTTATACCGGCAGCTGAACATACGGAAACAAACAAAAGCGAATTGTTGCAGCGCAAAATTACTTGCGCTATGCTGCATCGCACAAATCGGGAATCCCCGGTTTCTTGCCAACCAACCGAGGAAAATCGCCATGTATCAGCCGCAATTCAACGAACAGTTCGTCGCCGCAACCCGCCAGTTTGCCGACACCGCTGCGCGCATCAATCGCCTGGCGCTTGAGAACGCCGAAAAAGTGTTTGGCCTGCAACTTGCCGCACTGGAAGAAAGCGCCAATGCCACCTTCGCCTACTGGGGTCAGTTGGTGGAAGCCCGTGATTTCAACGGTCTGCGTGATGCCGTCCCGGCAGGCGTGCAAGTGGCTCGTGAAAACGCCGAGCGCGCTATCGCCACCACCCAGGAAATCTACGACAGCACACTGAAGACCAACGAAGCCATCGCACAAATCGCCAAGGGCGAAGTGGAGCAGGCCGTGGCCAAGGTGCAAGCCGAAGGCGAAAAGGCCGTCAAGGCCGCAGCCAAGAAGGCACGCGCCGCCTGATTCTGGCTACAAGTCGCTTTCAAGCCCGGCAGCTTTGGTTGCCGGGTTTTTTATTGCCTGCCTGGCGTGTCTGCGCCAAATACCCATTGAATATCCGCCTCGGTAAAACGCTGTGGCATCAGGTATTCGCCTTCAAACAGGGCAATATCCAGCCGCTGCCAAGGCAATTCAAAGTCTGCCTGCTGGGTGCGGATAGCATCGCGCAGCAAGGTTGTGCAATAGCGATGCGGCTTATTACGTGCAGCCAGCACAAAGCGCTCGCCAATACGCTGGCGCATATGCAGAGCCGTCTGGATACGCTGCTCGCGGCTCAAAAACCTTGGCCGTGCTACCGCGATGGCTTCGGCATGTTCGGCCGCAGCAAACTCGGCCAGGGTACTGAGCAAAACCTGATCCGGGCGCGCAGGGTCGTCATCGGTCGAGGCATGGACAATCCACACCTCGGGCGAGACTTCTACCACCATGCCGATATGCGAATAACGGCTATGGCTCAGATGGCGGATTAACAGGCTTTCCCGACTTGTGCCGCTACGGAACACCCAATCGCCGACTTCTAGCCACTGAGCGGATGGCAGCGCTGGTGCAGGACGGCGCAGTTGTTGCGAGCGATAGCCCCAGCCCAACACCGCCAGCAAGGCCGTGGCCAGCATTAACGCCAGCCAGTAGTGAGCAGACCGGGGCATGTGAATGCACGTTAGAACATGCCCAGCTGAACACGCCAGCCCTTATCGGTTTCCACTAAATGAACCCGCTCCTGGGTGCTGGTACCTTGCTTGAAGTGCACGGTGACCTTGACCGAGGCACGCTTGCCATCCCCAGGATGCGCTTCTGCGCCTTCGGTAGTGATTTTGTCCACCCCGCCGCGCTCCTCAGCTTCAGCCTTGTGCTCGGCCACCATGGCGCGCAATTTGCCCGTCATCAGCTCCTTCTCGCCGGGCTTGGCCACTGTCTTTTCTGAAACATGCAGCATGGCGATGACGGCGTCGGCATCCCCGGCATAGCTTTTTTCCACAAATGCCCGCGCGACATCTTCCGGGGATTTTTTCCCGCAAGCTGCCAACAAGGTCATCGCAAACAGGGCAATGAAAGCCCATTTGAAAGCACGCATCAAATCACTCCTGAAGTTTGAAAACACATGGTTATTTATGCCTGCCAAGGCATGATTTGCAAAGGGGGCGCGCCTAGCACCCGGCTCAAGATGGCCATGTTTTCGGCCTGCCGCAGCATTGCAGGCTCAACCGGATTGGCAATCCAGCCTGCAAACCGGCAGCCATCGGCCACAATCGCCCGCTGTGTAACCCGGGCCTGATGCACACACCCCAACCGCAGTCCCACCACCATCAATACCGGGATATCCAGCGCACGCACCAAATCAGCCTGCTCAAGCGTGCGGCTCAACGGCGCAGCCCAGCCACCAACGCCCTCAACCAGCACCCCCTCGTGTCCTGCACGCAGGCGGGCATGGGCATGCTGAAGCGGCGCAAGCGCGATATCCACACCCACCTCGGCTGCGGCGATTTCCGGTGCGGCAGGCAAAGGCAAGGCATAGGGGTTGCGCAGCGCATAGGGCACTTCCAGACCATCGGCCTGCTGCAAAGCCAGCGCATCTTCGCTGCGCCAGCCCCCGCCAGTTTCAATGCAGCCACTGGCAACCGGCTTCATGCCCACTAGCCGCTGCCCGGCTTCAGCCGCTTGCCGGAGCAGGGTGCATGTCACAAACGTTTTACCAATCCCGGTATCGGTGCCGGTGACATACAGGTCAAGAGAGAGCTTCTTCATCTTCACATTATCTGCGCTTTACACTTGGCAGATGTTTAATCCCATCTCTCTTGAAGGCGACAAGCCTGCCCAATACGCCCAGCTTTTGCTGGCCTGCCAGAACCTTTTGCATGGCGAGCGCGACCGCATCGCCAATGCCGCCAATCTCTCCGCCCTGCTGTTCAACAGCCTGCCCAACCTCAACTGGGCCGGCTTCTACTTCTTTGACGGCCAGGAACTGGTGGTAGGTCCCTTCCAGGGGCTGCCAGCCTGTGTGCGCATCCCGCTGGACAAAGGCGTCTGTGGCGCGGCTGCCCGCCAACGCCAAACCCAACGCGTGGAAGATGTCCACGCCTTTCCCGGCCATATCGCCTGCGATGCCGCCTCGCGCTCGGAAATCGTCATCCCATTGCTGAAAAATGACGAACTGGTTGGCGTGCTGGATATCGACAGCCCACTGCCCGCCCGCTTCGATAGCGACGACCAGAAAGGCCTGGAAGCCATTGCCACCGTGTTCGTCGAGTCGCTAGACTGACTCGCTCCACCGTTACGCTCTTGGCAAAGTTGCGCGGCTTGTCCACACCAATGCCACGGGCACGTACTTCCTATAGATGGTGCAGGACAGCACAGCCGAATACAGGCCGCGCAACAAGTGCTCCGTCAGGGTCTTTTTCATGGCGCAAGGTTAAGGGATGCACGCGTGCCTTGCAGCCCCATTCACATCATGGGTCTGCGTTCTCTCAGAGCTTGCTTAAAATCACGATACTAATAATCTGTCCAAACAACAGGCACATCACCCAGGCAATCACAGCGCTGGCGTACCAGGATTGTTGCAGCCGCGCACTCTGGTATTGGTGAGTGTCTGGCTGCATGCCTTGCAGCTTCCGGTCAGTCCACCAAAGTACCAGCACGAGCAGGGCCGACATCAACACAAATGCGACCAACTGCAGCAATGCCATGAAAGACGATGAGCGCGATGAAAATCTGTCGAGGAAACTATTTACAGACACAATCACATTTTGGCTGCCGCAAAGCAAAAACAGCGATAGCGCGCCCAACAGCAGCACCACGACGCGCATGGCACGCTGTGGCAATGCCATAGCTATGGGAGGGACTTCCGGCAAAGGGGTCGAGCCCAAGCGGGGCAGTGGCTCATGCAATGGGTGATTCCGGTAATTCCATTGGTAGCGATACATGCCTCTGACTGTGAGCGGCCACATCACTAGCGCGACAATCGTCGCCAAAAGCCAGACACCAACCTGAGCCACTGACACGGCATAGCCCAGGCGATCCAGCAGAACGACCAAACCGATCCAGGTGAACAAGGTCAGCATGACGAGGCAACTGAACGCACCAATCAGGGCGACCGTTTTAAGCGTATTGCGCTTTGTGGCAGGCTGACTTGGTTGCATCGGCCTACTCCACCGTCACGCTCTTGGCAAGGTTGCGGGGCTTGTCCACATCGGTGCCGCGCGCCAGGGCGGTGTAGTAGGCCAGAAGCTGTACCGGGATGGCATGGACAATCGGCGAGAGCAGCCCGGCATGGCGCGGGGTACGGATGACATGTACGCCGTCCTCTTCGCCAAACTGGCTGTCGGCATCGGCAAACACGAACATCTCGCCGCCACGGGCGCGCACTTCCTGGATATTGGCCTTGACCTTTTCCAGCAGGCGGTCGTTCGGGGCAATCACCACCACCGGCATTTCACTATCCACCAGCGCCAGCGGGCCGTGCTTGAGCTCACCGGCGGGATAGCCTTCGGCGTGGATATAGGAGATTTCCTTGAGCTTGAGTGCACCCTCCAGGGCAATCGGGTAATGCACGCCGCGCCCCAGGAACAGCGCGTGCTGCTTGGCAGTGAACTTCTCGCTCCAGGCCTTGATTTGCGGCTCCAGATTGAGCGCGTGCTGCACGCTGCCGGGCAGGTGGCGCAGCGCATCGAGCAATTCGGCCTCGTGCCTGGTATCCAGCCGTCCGCGCAGCTTGGCCAAGGTGCCGGCCAGCACGAACAACGCCACCAACTGCGTGGTGAAGGCTTTGGTCGATGCCACGCCAATTTCCGCGCCGGCACGGGTGTAGAACACCCAGCGGCTGGCGCGCGGGATAGCGCTCTCGGGCACATTGCAGATGGCAAGGGTCAGCGCCTGGCCTTGTGCCTTGGCGTATTTGAGCGCTTCCATGGTGTCCAGCGTTTCACCGGACTGCGAAATGGTCACTACCAGTTGTTTGGGGTTGGCCACCACATCGCGATAGCGGTATTCGCTGGCGATATCCACCGCGCAGGGAATGCCGGCCAGTGACTCAATCCAGTAGCGCGCCACAAGGCCGGCATAGAAGCTGGTGCCGCAGGCCAGAATCTGCACCGATTCAACCTGCGAAAAATCATGGTTTTCTGCGCCAAAAAGCTGCGCATCAAAAGCGGCCAGGTCAGAGATGCCCTCAATGGTGTCGGCCAGTGCTGAAGGCTGCTCGTGGATTTCCTTCTGCATGAAGTGGCTATAGGGCCCCAGCTCCAACGAGGCCAGCGAGACATCCGAGGTGTGCAGGGTGCGCTCAACCAGCTGACCTTGGGCATCGAAAATCGCCACCTGATCGCGACCAAGCTGCGCGGTATCGCCTTCTTCCAGAAATATCACCTGCCGGGTGGCCTGCAGAACCGCCGAGACATCCGAGGCGATGAAGTTCTCACCCTCACCCACGCCAATCAGCAGCGGACAGCCCATGCGCGCCACCACCATGCAGTCAGGCTGCTGACGCTCAATCACGGCGATGGCATAGGCGCCTTCCAGCACGCCGGTGGCCTGCTGCACCGCCTGCAACAGCGTGGCGCCCTGCTGCTGATGGTAGTGAATCAGATGGGCAATGACTTCCGTGTCGGTCTGCGAATCAAACGCATAGCCCTTATCGCGCAGGAACGTGCGCCAGGTTTCGTGGTTTTCGATGATGCCGTTATGCACCACGGCAATGCCGTCACTGACATGCGGATGGGCATTGGCCTCGGTCACGCCGCCGTGGGTCGCCCAGCGGGTATGACCGATGCCAAGCTGCGCCTGCAAGCCTTCGGCCTGGGCGGCAGCGGCCATTTCCGCAACGCGCCCGGTGCGACGCACCCGCTGGATGTGTCCTTCGGCCAACACCGCCACACCTGCGGAGTCATAGCCCCGGTATTCCAGGCGCTTGAGTCCTTCCAACAGCAATGGCACGACATCACGGGCGGCAACGGCTCCGACAATTCCACACATGCGGCACACTCTTCAAGTTAAGACTGGCGCATTGTAATGATTTCCCATTGCCTGCCCGATGCTGCCTGGCGTGATTTGGGGCAGGCTAGCACGTGGCCTGCCTTTCCCGGAATCAGAACAGATATTCCATCGACAGGCTGAAGTTGCGCCCCGGCGCGTGGAAACGCTCCAGCCCGTACCCTTCCCGATCCACCGAATTGGTGGTGCTGGCGCCGTAATGGGCATTGATGCCGCGCAGCGCATCCCAGGTGTGGTATTTGCGGTTGAAGATGTTGTAAACCCCGGCGCGGAAGGTGAAGCGCTCACCGGCGCGGACATAGCCATAAATATCCAGCAGGGCGGCATGGCGGTTGAGATACGGATAGGTCGTCACCACCCGGCTGAAGGTGCGGTTGCGGTAGGAATACACGTTCTGCACCACCTGCGCATCCGCGGCCTTTTTCGCCCCCAGATAAGTGCCGCGGGCAAATACCGCCCAGCGGCCACTGGGCGCATGGTAGTCCAGCCCCAGAATGCCCTTCAGCGGCTGGATGGACAGCAGGCTGTTGTCGCTGGAGAGGCTGCCCTGGCTATAGCCCAGTTGTGCCGATAGTTTCCAGCCTTCCAGCAGCGGCCAGTAATGCGCCAGATTCAGATGGCTGGAAAACTCAAGACCACGGATTCTGGCGCGCTCCAGATTGACCATCTGCTGTACCGGCGATTCTTCATATTCGGCGCAGCCCCAGGCCTGGCACTGCTCGTAATACGGGTTGCGGGTACGGGTGATGGATTCCTGCTCGAACAGGAAGTCGCGGTAATTGACTTGATACACACTGATATTCAACCCACCAGCCTCACCCTCGCCCTGCAAGCTCAGGCTGTAATTGATGCTGCGCTCGGCACGCAAATCCGGGTTGGATTTCCAGCTGCCATAGGCATTTTTGAAGGTGAAATACATTTCCGAGGCGGTCGGCACCCGATAACCGGTGCTGACCGTCGCCCCCAACGCCCAATGTGCATTGAGCCTGGCCACCACGCTTGCCAGGCCATTCCAGTTGCCAAAGGTATTGCCCGCCGGTCGGCCTTCTGCGGTACAGGCCTTGCTGCAACGTGCATTCAACTCCTGAGGGGTGAGCCGCTCACGGTCATAGCGCAGGCCAAAGCGGCTGGAAAGGGATGCGTTCCATTGCACCTGGTCTTCCAGCGAAAAGCCGTATTGGCGGGTATCCACCGGATACTGGATGGCATAGGCAGGTTGCGGTTCGGCCACACCGCTGAATATGTAGGTGTCGTAATTGATGTTCCAGAACTCGCGATTGGCAGCAAATGCCTTGAATGCCAGCGTGTGCTGGCTGGCGCCCAAAGCCAGCGGCAAGGTTTCCAGACCGAAGCTCAGGCGCTTGAAGCGGGTATGCATGCGGCGGTCGAACACCTCGCCCAGCTCTTTTTCCTGGGTGGTGTAATTGCGGCCGCCTTTATAGTTGAGCGCGGTCAGGTCGGTGCGTTGGTAATCGCCATCGAGTTTTAGCGAAGCCAGCCAGTCGCTTTCCGGCAGCCAGGCATAGCCCAGCTGCAGATTGCCGCGCCGGCTGATGTCCTCGGCCTCGCGCCATTGCGAGCCAAACAGCGTATAGGAGCGCTCGTCAGTGAAATTGCGCGCCAACTGTCCGGTCAGTGCCAGCGACAGGCTATGTTCTGGACTGATATGCCAGCGCAGCTTGGCAAGATAGCTGTCCTGCTTGCGCCGTGACGGGTCGGGATGCTGGCTCTTATCGTACTGGTAGTACGGGCCTTCGCCACGGCTATCCATCTCGTGCCCCTGCCGGTGCGAATACATCAGCAGCGTTTCGAATGCATCGCCGGCATAGCCCACGGCAAAGCCATTGACCCATTCCCGGTTTTTGCTGGCATAGCCGCTGCGCAGCAAAAAGCCGGTTTCATTGCCAGTGCGGACAATATCGCTCGCCTCCAGGGTGCGGTAATCGACCCGGCCGCCCAGCGCGCCACTGCCCCCGGAAAACGCATCGGCGCCTTTGACGATGCTGATGGCGCGAACCAGCTCCGGGTCTATCGACATTCTGGAGCTGTTGAAATTGCCATAACGGCTGTACAGCGAGTTTTCCTCGAAATCCGGCAGCGACACGCCATCGATACTGATGCCCACGCGATTGCCTTCCACCCCGCGGATGGCAAAGCCCTTCAAATGACGACCACTGTCGCTGATGCCCACATCAGTGGTGTAACGCACCAAGTCGCGGGTATCGCGCACCATCTCCTGCTCGATGACCGCACGGCTCTTCTGGTCGGTGATGACATCCTCTCTCAAGCTGCGCCGCCCCTGCACCACGACGGTGTCAAGGCTGTAGCGGGTAGTTTGCTGCGACTTGTCCTCGGCAGCATTTTCGGTGGACAGGGCAGGCAGCGGGCAAAGCAGGGAAAGCGCAATCGCCGCGGTCAGCGGGCGGCGCAGAAAAATGCTGGACATGAAATTCAAGGCATGGGGAAGGGGGGGCAAATTATAATTCAATGAGAATCATTATGATTATTAAAACCCTTCTGTCCGCGGACGTCCGCCAGCCCCTACCGAACACAAGAAAATAAAAATAATTCAATAAAAACAATCATTTATAATTGGCACGGGTTTTGCTGAAAACAGCCTATCTTTCGCATGCAAAGCCCCATGAACATCCGTGACACTTCCGCCCAGGACACCCCACTCCAGCCCGCCACCGGCATTGCCCGCCATCGCCGCTGGTTGCTGCCTGCCGGCATCGCGCTGGCCTTGCTGGCCGGTATCGGCTGGGTCGGGCGTGGCTGGCTGGCGGGCAGCCATTCGGTCGATGCCGCCCGGCTGCGCATTGCCGAGGTCAAACGTGGCGATCTGGTGCGCGACATCGCCGCCGAAGGCCGGGTCATCGCCAGCAACAGCCCCAGCCTGTACGCCGTCGGCGCCGGCACGGTCACGCTGAAAGTGGTGGCCGGCGATGCGGTCAAGGCCGGTGATGTGCTGGCCGAAATCGAAAGCCCGGAACTTTTGAGTCGCCTGGCGCAGGAAGAAGCCACGCTGGCCAGCCTTGAGGCCGAGGCCAGCCGCGCCACGCTCTCCGCGCGCATCGCCCACGCCCAGGCCAACAAATTGCTCGACCAGGCGCGGGTCGAACAACAGGCCGCGCAGCGCGAGCTGGAGCGCTACCAGCGCGGCTATGAAGGCGGCGCAGTGGCGCAGGTGGATTTCGCCCGCGCCCGCGATGCCGTGCAAAAAGCCGATATCGGCCTCAACCATGCCCGTCAGGATGCCGGACTGCAAAGCGCCGCTGCGGGACTGGATGCCCGCAACCGCAGCGCCCAGGCAGCCCGCCAGAAGGCCGCGGTCGAGGAGCTGCGCCGACAGGTGCAGGCGCTCGCCATCCGCGCCCCGTTTGATGGTCAGGTCGGGCAGGTATTCGTTGCCCAGCGGCAGAACGTCGCCGCCAATGCCGCCGTGCTATCGGTGGTGGACTTGAGCCGCTTCGAAGTTGAAATCAAGGTACCCGAAAGCTTTGCCCGTGACCTCGCCATCGGCATGCCCGCCGAGCTGTCCGGCAACAACCAGCGCTACCCGGCCACGGTGGCGGCAGTTTCGCCGGAAGTGGTGAGCGGCGAAGTCAGCGCCCGGCTGCGTTTTGCCGAGGGCAAACAGCCCGAAGCCCTGCGCCAGAACCAGCGCCTTGCCGCGCGCATCCTGCTCGATACCCGCCATGACGTGCTGATGGTCGAGCGCGGCCCGGCGCTGGATCAGGGCGTTGGCCACAGTGTCTGGGTGGTGGTCGATGGCATCGCCACAAAACGCCCGATCAAGACCGGCGCGCGCAGCCTCGATTCGGTGGAAATCATCAGCGGCCTGACTGAAGGCGAGCGCGTCATCGTCTCCGGCCACGACCACCTCGGCGATGCCGGGAAAGTGAGGGTGCATTGAAAGCCGGGACTCGGGACTCGGGACTCGGGACTCGGGACTCGGGACTCGGGACTCGGGACTCGGGACTCGGGACTCGGGACTCGGGAAAAGCATCGACAGTGCCATCTGCCTAATCAATGCTTTTTCCTTTCTTTTGACCCAAATCCCGGCTTTTAGCGCACTTCCATAACCCCTGGCCTCTGGCCTTTACCCCCTGCTCTTTAACCCTTTACCTCTGGAGTCAATGCCATGCTCTCGATGAAAAACATCTCCAAAGTATTCCGCACCGAAATGGTGGAAACCCATGCCCTGCGCGGGCTGGACTTGCAGGTCGATGAAGGCGAGTTTGTCGCCGTTACCGGGCCTTCGGGTTCGGGCAAGACCACGTTTCTCAATATCGCCGGGCTTCTGGAGACCTTTACCGATGGCGAATATGTACTGGACGGCGAGAACGTGCGCGGCCTGTCCGACGATGCCCGCTCACGGCTGCGCAATCGCAAGATCGGTTTCATTTTTCAGGGCTTCAACCTGATTCCCGACCTCAACCTGTTCGACAACGTCGATGTGCCTTTGCGTTATCGCGGCCTGCCTTCAAGCGAGCGCAAAAAGCGCATCGAAAAAGCGCTGGCCGATGTGGGGCTGGCCTCGCGCATGCGCCATTACCCGTCCGAGCTCTCCGGCGGCCAGCAGCAGCGCGTGGCCATTGCCCGGGCATTGGCCGGTGAGCCGCGCCTGCTGCTCGCCGACGAGCCGACCGGCAACCTCGATTCGCAGATGGCGCGCGGGGTGATGGAGCTGCTCGAAGACATCAACCGCCAGGGCACCACCATCGTCATGGTCACCCACGATGCGGAACTGGCTGCCCGCGCCCAACGTAATGTGCATATCGTCGATGGCATCGCCAACGACCTCAAACGCGGTTGAGGTGTCCCATGCTGGCCTATTACCTGAAACTTGCCCGGATGAGTTTGCGGCGCAACCGCGCGCTCACGGTGTTGATGATTCTCACCATTGCCGTGGGCATCGGCGCAACCATGACCACGCTCACCGTGTTCCGCACGCTCTCGGGCAACCCCATCCCGGACAAGAGCGAGCGCCTGTTCCGGGTGCAGCTGGACATGTATCCGCAGGACTCGCAGGACAGCGAGCCGCCCGATGATGTCTCGCGCTTTGATGCCGAGGCGTTGCTGGCCGAAGGCCGCGCCAAGCGTCAGGTCATCACCGCCTGGAGCGATACGGTCATCCAGGGCGGCGAAGGCAGCGAGCCGATGCTGACCAGCACCCGTAGCGCCAGTGCCGATTTCTTCCCGATGTTCAATGTGCCGTTGCGCTACGGCCAGCCCTGGCAGGCCAGCGAAGACGCCGCCGCCGCGCGGGTGGCCGTCATCACTGACGAACTCAACGAGAAACTGTTTGCCGGCGGCAATTCGGTCGGCAAGGACGTGCGCATCAATGGCACCACTTTCCGCATTGTCGGCGTGATGGCGCCATGGCGACCCACGCCGCGCTTTTATGACAACAATGTCTCCGCGTTCAGCAGGCCGGAGCTGGCCATCGTGCCTTACCACACCGCGCGCGATTTGAACTGGTCGGCCAGCGGCAACATGAACTGTTTTGCCATGTACGAAGGCGCGCACACCGATCTCAACGCCCCCTGCGCCTGGCTGCAATACTGGGTGGAGCTGGAATCCCCAGGACAGGCCGGGGATTTCAAGCGTTATCTGGAAAACTACTCGGCCAAGCAAAAAGACGCTGGACGTTTTTCCCGACCGCCCAATGTACGCCTGCGCGATGTCATGGCCTGGCTGGACTACACCCGGGTCGTGCCTGCCGATGTCAAGCTGCAACTCTGGCTGGCGCTGGGTTTTCTGGCGGTGTGTCTGGTGAACGTGGTCGGGCTGATGCTGGCCAAGTTCCTGCGCCGCAGCGGTGAAATCGGCGTGCGCCGCGCGCTCGGCGCCAGCCGCCGGCAAATCTTTCTGCAATTGCTGGTGGAAGGCGGCCTGATTGGCCTCATCGGCGGCGCAGCCGGGTTGCTGCTCGCCTTCCTCGGCCTGTGGGGCGTGCGCCAGCAGCCCAGCGCCTATGCTGAACTTGCGCAGATGAACCTGCCGATGCTGTTGACCACCTTCGTCATCGCCGTGGCCGCCAGCCTCCTGGCTGCACTGCTGCCCGCCTGGCGCGCGATGCATATCCCGCCCGCCATCCAATTGAAACTCCAGTGAGGCTCTCATGTTGAACCTGCGCCCGATTCTTTCCGCCCTGCGCCAGCACAAATCCGCCGCCGGCATCCTGCTGCTGGAAATCGCGCTGACCTGCGCCATCCTCTGCAATGCCCTGTTCCTCATCCAACGCCGCTTCCAAGCGCTCCAGGTGGTCAGCGGCGTGGACGAGGCGCATCTGGTCAATATCCGGCTCACCGGCATTGGCCGCCATAACAATGCCCTGGCACAAACCCAGACTGACCTGGCCGCATTGCGCGCCCTGCCGGGGGTGATTGAAGCCAGCCAGATTTCGCAGCTACCGATGATCGATAACTCCTGGAACAGCGGCGTGTCCGCCAGCCCCGGCGATAACGTCACCTACCACAATGCCACCATGTATCTGGGCGGCGAGCGCGTCTGGCACACCCTGGGCAGCGCACTGCTGGCCGGGCGCGACTTTGCCAGCGAAGAGCTCATTGATGTGCCAGACGAGGCTGCGATGAACGAGGCTTTGGGGAGGATTCACAGCATCATCATCACCCGCTCGCTGGCCGACAAGCTCTATCCGGGAGAGAACGCCGTCGGCAAGCCGCTGTACTTCGACACCCAGCCGATCACCATCGTTGGCGTCATCGACAACCTGCTGCGCCCCAGCCATGAAGCGCGCGGCCCGCAGCAACAATACGACGCCATGCTGCTGCCGATGCGCCTGCCCTATACCCTGGTCGGCAACTACCTGCTGCGACTTGAACCCGGCCATTCGCCCGAAGCCGCACTGAAGGCCGCCGGTGACACGCTGAAGCAACTGGAGCCGCAGCGCATCCTGATTGCGCAGCAAACCTTTGCCGAAATCCGCCATGACTATTTTGCCGAAGACCGCGCCATGATCTGGCTGCTTGGCATCGTCGCCGTGGTGCTGCTCTCCGTCACCGCCTTCGGCATCGTCGGCTTGGCCAGCTTCTGGGTGCAGCAGCGCACCCGGCAAATCGGCATCCGCCGCGCGCTTGGCGCCACCCGGGGCGACATCCTGCGCTATTTCCAGAGCGAGAACTTTCTCATCGTTACCGGTGGCATCGTGCTCGGCCTGCTGCTGGCCTTCGGCCTCAACCAGTTCCTGATGGCCAAATACGAACTGCCGCGCCTGCCCTGGCAAACCCTGCCGATCGCCGCCGTGGTGCTGTGGCTGCTCGGCCAGCTCGCCGTGCTTGCCCCCGCACTACGCGCCGCCGCTATCCCTCCGGCCACTGCGACACGGAGTGTGTAAAGGAAGCCAAGCCATGTTCACCTATTCCCTGAAACTTGCCCTGCAAAGCCTGCGTCACCATCGCAGCCTGACGCTACTGATGGTCATCACCATTGCCATTGGCATTGCAGCCTGCATGACCACGCTAACGGTGTATCGCCTGCTGGCAGCCGACCCGCTGCCGCACAAGAGTTCGCGCATTTTTTATCCGCAACTGGACACGAACGCCGCTTCCGGCGGCCCGCCGCGCACCCCGGCGGATATGCTCGATTACCGCAGCGCCATGGATTTATGGGGAGCAAAACGTGCAGCGCGGCAGGCCATCGTCAACACCAGCGAAGTCAAGCTACAGGCCGAAGGTAGCCGCCCGCTGATGCAATCCATGCTGGCGACCACGGCCGATTTCTTTGCGATGTTCGAGGTGCCCATGCGGTATGGTCAGGCCTGGAGTGCGCAGGATGATGAGCATCGCAGCCGTGTGGCAGTGATTTCTGCCGCACTCAACCGGCAACTGTTTGGCGGAGAAAACAGCGTCGGCCGCCAATTGTTGGTGCGTGGGCAGGCAGTGCGCATCATTGGCGTACTGGATGAGTGGCGACCTTCGCCGCGCTTTTACAACATCGCGGGCGGCAATTTTGCCGAAGGCCAAACTGCTGCGTTCTACGACAAGCCCGAAGGGTTGTTCATGCCTTTCTCGACCGCGCTGGAAGTGAACGATGGTTATTTCCGGCAGTTCACCTGTTTCGATGGCATGCCGCAAAAACCGGGGCGATTGACCGATACCACCTGTGTCTGGCTGCAATTGTGGGTGGAAGCTGACAACCCGGCACAGGCCGATGCCTATCGCCAGTTTCTTGCCCATTACGCTGCCGAGCAGCAGCGTGCCGGGCGTATCGGCCAGGCCGACAACACCCGCATGCTCAACCTCCGGCAGTGGCTGGATTTCAACCAGGCCATACCCCGCGATGTCAGCCTGCAATTGTGGTTGTCGCTGGGCTTTTTGCTGCTGTGCCTGGTCAATACCATTGGTCTGCTGCTGGCCAAGTTCAGCCGTCGTCGTGGCGAGTTCGGTGTGCGTCGCGCCCTGGGCGCAAGCCGTCGCTACATCCTTCAGCAATGCCTGTTGGAGTCCGGCGTGATTGGCTGCATCGGCGGCATATTGGGCTTTGCGCTGGTGTTGGTCGGGCTATGGCGCATTCGCCAGCAAGCCAGCGCCTATGCCGACCTGGTGTATCTGGATTGGCCGATGTTCGCACTGCTGTTTGCACTCGCCATCACGGTCAGCGTACTGGCCGGCTTGATTCCGGCGCTTCGCGCCAGTCAGGTCGCGCCTTCCATCCAGCTCAAGGTGCAATGACATGAAAAACTTTGCTCCCATTCTCGCCACGCTGCGCCGCAGCCCGTTTGCCGCCAGCGTGATTGCCCTGCAGATTGCACTGGCCTGTGCAGTCCTGGTCAATGCACTGGATTTGATTGCCCAGCGCTATACCGCATTGACGGTGGACAGTGGCGTACATGAAGCTGCCATTGGCAGTATTCACTTGACCGGCTTCGAGCCGGAGCAGGCCGAAGACGTCAATCATCGCATCATCACCGCCTTGCAACAGCACGCCGGCGTACAGGCGGCCGGTGTCATCGGCAGCCTGCCGTTCGGACAGCGCGCAGGCACCGTGGGGCTTAGTCTTGATGCCGAAGGAACGCATCACATCGGCATTGTCGATTTGTATGTCGGAAGCCCCGGCAGTTTTGATGCCCTGGGTTTGCGCCTGGTCAGTGGCCGTCTGCCGCAAGCCGATGAATACGCCGCGATTGAACAAGCTCTGCCCAAGCAGCCGGTGGCGCTTCTGACCCGCAGCCTGGCCGAACACATCTGGCCCGGCGAAAGCGCACTCGGCAAGCAATTGGGCAGGCCGCCGTTTCGCATGACCGTGATTGGCGTGGTCGAAGATGTCAGCGTCCCCATGCCCGGCAGCCTTGGCGCGCAGCGGCTGTATTGGTCGATTTTTGTTCCGGCCGCGCACGGGGCACAACTGACCGGCAATTACGTGTTCCGCGCCGACCCCGCGGCCATGCCTGCCATCCAGCAAGCATTGCCCGATGTGCTGGCGAAGGCCGTCCCCGAAGCGGTACTGACCCCGGAACTCAGCCAGCCCTTGTCTGCACTGCGACAAGCGTATTTCGCCAACGACCGCAACATGCTGGGCCTGTTGCTCGGCATCATCGCGGTAATGCTCGGCATCACCGCCTTCGGCATCGTCGGCTTGGCCAGCTTCTGGGTGCAGCAGCGCACCCGGCAAATCGGCATCCGCCGCGCGCTTGGCGCCACCCGGGGCGACATCCTGCGCTATTTCCAGAGCGAGAACTTTCTCATCGTTACCGGTGGCATCGTGCTCGGCCTGCTGCTGGCCTTCGGCCTCAACCAGTTCCTGATGGCCAAATACGAACTGCCGCGCCTGCCCTGGCAAACCCTGCCGATCGCCGCCGTGGTGCTGTGGCTGCTCGGCCAGCTCGCCGTGCTTGCCCCCGCACTACGCGCCGCCGCTATCCCTCCGGCCACTGCGACACGGAGTGTGTGATTCAAAACAAGGTACTGATAATGACTATACTTCGTTAGTACCTTGTTATCCGGAGCCATCCCCATGTCCAAGGAAGCCGTTTTCACCCTGAAGCTGGAGTCACAATTGCGTGCCGAGTTCATGGCCGAAGCAGCACGGGAAGACCGCCCGGCCTCGCAAGTGATGCGTGAATTGATGCGCGCCTATATCGAGCAGCAACAGCAAGCGCGCCAATACGATGCCTATCTGCACGACAAGGTGACACAGGCGCGGCGCTCGTTGCGCGCAGGCCGGGGGCGCAGTCATGACGCCGTGGAAGCGGCAATGGCGGCTCGGCAACAGGCTCAAAAACGGGCATGAATATCCTTTGGGCACCGGAAGCCGAGCAAGACCGCTTGCACATCTGGATGCACATCGCAGCCGAAAATCCTGCGGCTGCCCGGCAATTGGATCGCCTGTTCGCCAAAGCCGCGGCTTCATTGGCTGATTTCAGCCAGCGTGGCAAACCCGGACGCATCCCCGGCACCCGCGAATTGTTTCCCCATGAAAACTACCGGCTGGTGTATGAAGTTCATGGCGAAACCGTCTGGATACTGGCCTTGGTGCATGCCGCCCGGCAATGGCCGCTGCCTGCCCCTGCAGGCCACGATTAAAACCCTTCCATTCCCGAGGATGCCTGCACATGTCTGAAGCCCAAACCACCCTGCTCCCCATCGGCAAACGCATCGACACCATTATCAAACTGGCGCTTACCGCGCCGCTGAAGGCCGCCGGTTTCAAGAAACAGGGGCGCGTGTTCCGCCGCAGCCGCGATGATGGCGCGGTGGAAGTCATCGACATACAGGGCGGCAAGTACAACACGGGAGGCAAAGGCGAGTTCACCGTCAATCTTGGCCTGTACCTGCCGCAAATCGCGGCCATGCTGGATACGCCGCCACTCGAAAAACCGCAGGAATACCAATGCCATTTCCGCCAGCGCATTGGTGCGCTGCTGCCGCAAAAAGACGAGGATTTCTGGTGGCCAATGGACACGGCAAGCAGCGACGAAGCCCTGGCCCACGCCCTGCAACAGGCGGTGCTGGAGCACGCCCTGCCCTGGTTTGCCGCCTTCGTGCCAGAAGCATTCCAGGCCGCAGGCGGCGATTTTGCGCAGCTGCCCGGCGGCGCCCCGATGCCGCTTGACCCACTGCATGCCGCCAGCTTTTATCTCTTGCTGGGCGAGCACGACAAGGCGCGCGAGCGGCTCAATATCGGCCTTGAATACCGCAAATCCCTCGCCGCGCAGATCCATGCACTGGCCGCCGCACATGGGCTGACACTGAAGCAGGAATCACAACCATGACAGCCATCACCAGCAACAAAATCGCCAGCGCCCTGCACAAGCGCCTGTGGCCGCATTTGCAGGCGCAGGGCTTTGCGCACCACATCGGCCGCAGCTATTACCGTCTCGCTGACGGGCAGGTATGGTATGCCGCCAGCCGCGCATTGAATGCACATTTGCAGCATATCGGGCGGCCAAGCGCCGATAGCACCTTTGATTGCGTGGCTGGCATTTACCATTTTGATGCCGATGAGCAGGCCATCGTCGAGCGCTATTTGCAGGCACGAGCGCCTTATTGGGGCACGCAATATCTGATGAATGTGCAATGCGATGACGCGCCAAGCCAGGCCGGTGGCGGGCGCAGAAAGGATATGAGCCTCTGGCGCGTGGCGGCCGACGGCAGCAACCTTGATGCGGTGATGGACGATTTTGAAGCTGCCTTCGTGCAACAGGCCTTGCCGTTCTGGACACGCATGAGCAGCGCAGCCAATGCTGCCGCCGCACAGCGCTACAACGCAGAAAAACGCGCGCAAGCCCAAGAATTCCGCGAGGGCTATTTTGATGCCATGGGCAACGGCAAGACCAAGGAGGCCGAGGAATGCCTGCGCTACTGGCTGCTGCGCGATGCCTGCGATTATGTCGCCTACTGGGACGCCCACGGCGGCGACCCGCTGCGCAAACCCCAAGGAGAAACATCATGACCGATGCCATCCAGCGCAAGGCCGCCGAGGCCATCGCCACCCAGGCCGAGCGCACTGCCGCGCGCGGCAAAGCCGACTTGCCACTGCCCCAGGGCGAAAGCTGGGTGATGTCCAGCGGCATGATGCCGCGCCCCATCCATACCGGGCGCCTGCGCGAAGCCGAGCAACTGTATGCCCAGGCCGTGGCCGTGTATCCGCAAGGCTTCTGGATGTACCAGCGCGCGCTGCTGTTGATGGAGCTGGGCGATTTTGATGAGGCGATCGGCAGCTTCGAGGCCTGCGCCGCGCAGGGCGACTACCTCTCGCTGGCCGAGCTGCAACCGGTGCTCTCGCAATGCCGCCTGCTGCAACAAGGCCAGGGTCCGAAGTCGGAAGACGACACGCTGGACTGGCTCAGGCAGCAAATGATGCAGCGCATGGCACAGTTCAGCCCCGGCCTTTCCGATGAAATGGAGCAGGCCTTTGCCATGGCGGCAAGGCTCGGCGCTGCGGACGGGGACGAGGCATCCTGCAATGCGCAGGACGACGCCGCCCGGCGCGCGCCTTTGAGCGAAGCGCAAAGCAGGCGTATCTGCGAATGCGCCGAAGATTTTGCCTGGGCGCTGGTCGATGGCGATTACGCCCGCGCGTATGCCATGCTGATGCCGGAATTGCAGGACGAAACCACCATCAATGACCTGCAAAAAGACTACGAGGCGATGGTGTCTTACGCCGAAACGCCCATCAACCGCGTACACGCCCTGCCGCCGCACAATGACCTGCCTGACATGCCGGCCACGATGCTGGCCTGGGTGATGGTGAGCATCGACAGTGACGACATCGCCGAGGCCATCACCCTGGACATCTGCCAGCTTGACGACGATACCCTGCGCATCGGCGCGCTGGAATGGGGTCGGCCTTGAGCCTATGAAAACCCGCACTGCGGCCTCCCGGTGCCATTGGCGGTATCATCCCAAGTAATACTCTTACCAAGAGAATGGATTATGCGCATTACATCCAAAGGCCAGGTCACGATTCCGCAGGAAATCCGCGAACGTTTCGGCTTTTTGCCCTTGACCGAGCTGGAGTTCGTGGTGGAGGGTGATCGTGTCTGGCTACGCAAGCCCAAAGTCCGCAACAAAGGCGGCCTTGTGGCGCGGATGCGCGGGCGCGCTACCGCCAAGCTCAGTACCGAAGAAATTTTGCGGCTAACCCGGGAAGCATCATGAAGGCCAGTCAGCAATGCCTGGTGGACAGTAACGTATTGCTCGATGTCTTGACCGACGACCCGAATTGGTTCGACTGGTCAGGCGCTGCGCTGGAGGCGGCAGCACGCAAAATGCAGTTATGCATCAATCCATTGATTTATGCCGAAGTTTCCGTGGGATTTGACCGCATCGAAGACCTGGAAACCAGCTTGCCCGCACGCGATTTCGTCCGACTGCCTTTGCCATTGGAGGCTGCATTCCTGGCAGGCAAAGCATTTCTTGCTTACCGCCGCGCACATGGCAACAAGACTTCTCCACTTCCGGATTTCTACATCGGTGCCCATGCGGCCATTACCGGGATGCCATTGCTGACCCGTGACAGCCGCCGCTACCGCAACTATTTCCCCGGCGTAAAACTCATCACCCCCACCGACTGAATCCATGCCCCGCATCCTCATCATTGACGACAACCCGGCGGTCGCCACCGCGCTGACCTTGCTGTTTTCGCTGAACGATATTGACGCCATCAGCGCCAAGTCTCCGGCCGAGGGGCTGGCGCGGCTGGGACGCGGCGATATCGACCTGGTGATTGCCGACATGAACTTCGAGACCGACACCACCAGTGGCGAGGAGGGCGAGCAGCTGTTTCACGACATCCGCGCGCGCTGGCCGGACATGCCGGTGATTTTGCTCACCGCCTGGACGCAATTGGAACGCGCGGTATCGCTGGTCAAGGCCGGAGCCGCCGACTACCTTGGCAAACCCTGGGACGATGACAAGTTGCTGACCTGTGTACGCAACCTGCTGGAGCTGGCCGATACCCGCAAGGCACTCAGCCAAGCCACGCAGCGCCAGCGGCAACGCCGCCAGACGCTGGCCGAGCAGCATGATTTGTGCGGCTTTATCTATGCCGATGCCGCCAGCGAGGAAGTGCTGAGCCTGGCCTGCCGGGTGGCGGCCTCGCCACTGTCAGTGCTGATCACCGGCCCCAACGGCAGCGGCAAGGAAAAAATCGCCGAAATCCTGCATGCCAATTCTGCCGTTGCGCGCGGGCCGTTTATCGCGCTCAACTGCGGCGCGCTGCCGGCGGATCTGGTCGAAGGCGAATTGTTCGGCGCCGAGGCAGGCGCCTATACCGGCGCACAGCGCGCCCGCGCGGGCAAATTTGAGGCTGCCGACGGCGGTACGCTGTTTCTGGATGAAATCGGCACCTTGCCGCTGGCCGGGCAAACCAAGCTGCTGCGGGTGCTGGAAACCGGGCGCTTCAGCCGCCTGGGCAGCCAGCGCGAACAATCGGTCAAGGTGCGCATCATCGCCGCCACCAATGCCGACCTGCCGGCGATGATTGCCCGTGGCGAGTTCCGCCAGGATTTGTATTACCGCCTGAACGCCATCGAGCTGGCGCTACCGCCGCTGGTGCAGCGCCGCGATGACATCCTGCCGCTGGCGCGGCACTTTCTGGGCGGCGAAAAACAGCTCTCGACCGATGCCGAGCAGGCGCTGCTGGCGCATGAGTGGCCGGGCAATGTGCGCGAGTTGCGCAATGTGATGCAGCGCGCCGCCTTGCTGAGTGCGGGCGATGAAATCCCGGCCAGCGCGCTGGGACTTGCCAGCCACGGCGCACCGCCAGAGAGCAGTCATGAACCCACCCAGAGCGAAATCGAGGCGGCGCTGCGCCGTCATCGCGGCGTGGTGGCACAGGCCGCCGCCGAGCTTGGGCTTTCACGGCAGGCGCTGTACCGGCGCATGGACAAATTCGGTATCGCACGTTAGTCATGTTCATTTCCCTGCGCCTGCGCCTCGCCCTCCTGCTGTCCGCCTATGGCACGGCATTGCTGCTCTCGCTGGCGCTTGGCCTGCGCTACGGCTGGCCGCTGTACGGGCTGCTGGCCGTCAGTGCATTCTGGCTGCTGCTGCTTGGCCTGCACCTCAACCACCAGCAAGGCCGGGCATTGGCGATGTACCGTGCGCTGGCCGGTACCGTGGACAGCTACCGCGATGGCGATTTCAGTTTTTCGCTGGTCTGGCCGCAACGCGATGAACTGGGCATGCTGGTGGCCGCGCACAACCGTCTGGGCGATACCCTGCGCGCGCAGCGCAACCGCCTGCAACAGCGTGAATTGCTGCTCGATACCGTGGTGCAGAACTCGCCGCAGGCGATGCTACTGGTCGATAACCACGGCCGCGTGGTGCTGGGCAATCTGGCGGCCCGGCGCTTGCTGGGCGAAGGCCGGCGGCTGGAAGGACACAGCCTGCCCGCACTGCTGGCGCATCGCCCCGAAGCCATGCAGCAGGCGTTCAGCCATCAGGGCGATGCCTTGTTTGCCGTCGGCAGCGAGGATGACGAGGATATCTATCACCTCTCGCGCCGCCCCTTGCGCCTCAATGGCCGCCCGCATGAATTGCTGCTGCTGCGCCAACTCACCGCCGAGCTGCGCCGGCAAGAAGTCGCCACCTGGAAAAAGGTCATCCGCGTCATCAGCCATGAGCTCAACAACTCGCTGGCGCCGATTGCCTCGCTGGCGCATTCGGGGGCGGAACTGCTGCGCCGCCAGCACTATGAGCCATTGCCGCTGGCGCTCGCCACCATCGAGGAGCGCGCCCGTCATCTGGAAGGCTTCATCCGCGATTACGCGCGCTTTGCCAAACTGCCTGCGCCCCGTCTGGAGCCAATCCGCTGGGACGCTTTTCTCGGCGCCCTGCAACAGCAGATGGATTTTCAATGGGACAGGGCGCATGGCGATGCCCAGTTCCGCGCCGACCGTGCGCAACTGGAACAAGCCCTGCTCAATCTCATCAAGAACGCACACGAATCCGGCAGTGCCGCGCAGGAAGTGCAACTGCGGCTGCGCCGCCAGCCACAAGGCTGGCGCATCGACATCCTCGACCGCGGTCAGGGCATGAACGAGGCCGTGCTGGCGCAGGCGTTGCTGCCGTTCTATTCCACCAAGCGCCACGGCACCGGCCTTGGGCTGGCGCTGGCCCGCGAAATCATCGAATCCCACGGCGGCCATATCAGCCTTGCCAACCGCGAAGGCGGCGGCCTTGGCGTCAGCCTGATGCTGCCGGATTGATTAGTCGCTTACAGCGTCCGCAAGAACTCGGTAATGGCCTCAATCTCGCTGCGATGCAAATCCAGCGGCTGCAACAGCGGGTCGGGCTTGGGGAAGGTCGGGTCGTTCTGCTGCCGGGCATTGGGACGCGGGCGCGGCATCCCGGCGTTGTACATATTCATCACCCCGCGCAAGTCATGGAACAGGCCGTTGTGCATCCACGGCCCACTCTTGCCGACACCCCGCAGCGAGGGCGTGCGGAACTTGCCACTGTCGTCGGGGTTACCGGTCACTTCATAACGCCCCAAGTCCTGCCGGGCGCGACCATGAAAATGCAGCCCGAGGTTATGGAACTGGTTATCGGTCAGCGCGGCACCAAAGTGGCAGTTCATGCAGCGCGCACGGGTACGGAACAGATGCAGCCCCCACAGCTGCTGGTCATTGAGCGCGCTATGCCGGCCTTCCAGAAAACGATCGAAACGGTTGAAGCGCGGCACCAGGCTGCGCTGGAAGGCCGCCAATGCCATCGCCAGGCGCTCGGGGGTGATTTCATCATCTCCAAATACCTGGGTGAAACTGGCCGCATAGTCACCGCTTTGCTGCAAGCGCTGCGCTGCGCCTTCCGGGGTAAAGGCCATTTCACGGGCATCCAGGATGGGATGCAGCGCCTGTGCTTCCAGCGTCGCTGCACGGCCATCCCAGAACAGCGGCTCGGCAAAGCCGCTCATCGCCACACTGATGGCATTGCGTCGCCCGGTCTGCCGGTCATGCCCGAACGACACGCTGCGGCCATCGCTCCAACCAAGCTGCCGGTCATGGCAATTGGCGCAGGCAATCTGCCCGGACACCGATAGCCTGGGGTCATCAAATAACTTGGCACCGAGTGCGATTTTTTCCGGCGTGCCGGGGTTGTTGGCTGGCTCTGGCGCCTTGCGGGGCAGCGCTGCCATTTCTTGCCAGCTCACACCGGGGTCAATATGCGGTGCGGGCCATTGCGTGATGGGCTGCTGGTACACCCGGCGCAGACATGCAAAGTCGCCACGCGGTGCACTTGCCTTGATGCGCTCAAGGCAAGTTTCCAGCGAAGTCTCCGGCGCCTGCGCTGCGGTTGGCGCCAGGCTCAACAGCCCCAGCAGCGCAAAGCCCAGCCATGCAGCATTGGCAAGTTTCAGCTTCATGCTCGCATCATGACATCACCG
Organism: Lysobacteraceae bacterium NML07-0707; assembly: GCA_002798295.1. Taxonomy (GTDB): domain Bacteria; phylum Pseudomonadota; class Gammaproteobacteria; order Xanthomonadales; family Xanthomonadaceae; genus Solilutibacter. The sequence continues at coordinate 24,456 of NWQT01000010.1, forward strand.
CAACGGGATGCCATCAGAACTTCACCCCCAGCTCCAGCCAATAACTGCGACCTGGCTCAAAGCTCAACACATTGGTCGCCGTGGCCGTGGCGACATTGGCCCGGTTCAGCAGGTTCATTGCCTCAAGGCGAATATACGGCCGGTACTGCGCACCCAGTGGCAGCTCATATTGCAAGCTGGCATCCCAGGTAAAGGTGCGTGGTTGGCTGATGCGCTGGTACACATCAACGCGCTCACCACTGCCCAACACCTCCACATCCGTGCGGAAAGGCCGTGCATAGCCGGAGCGATAACGCAAGAAGTTGCCCAGACTCAAGCCGCTCTCGCCAAACACGGTTTGTGTCGAAAGCCGCGCCGTCCACGGCCTTGCAAAATCGGACGCATCCATATCGCGGCGGGACATCAGCTGGCCGTTGTAGCGCACCGTTCCGCTCAGCCAAGCCTCATCAAAATTGCTGTCATAGTCGTCATTTCCTGCGGCACTGTACTGACGGCGCACATGGGTCTTGTCCAGCGCCAGCATCAGATTGGTGCGGGTATTGCCCCATTCCAGCGCCTGCACGGGGCTGAGACTGAAACTCCAAACCCGTGCACGTCCGCCTGCCACATTCGCATAACGACGAATATTCTGGCCAGTCGCACTTCGCTCACGCACTCGCATGACTTCATCCTGATTGTTTCTGTCCACCACTTTCAGGTTGAAGTCAAACCCCGCCCAGCGCTGATTCAGTCCCAGCGTCCATTCATCGCTATAAGGCACCTTGATATCGCGGAAAGTATTGCTGCTGATGGCGCGTGAATCCTCCCGCCATTGCCAGGCATGACTGCCCGTATTGCTGCGTTTGTATTGACTTTCCAGCGCTTCACGACCCTCACGCAGCTTGTAGATGTAGAAATTGCGCCCGTAATAGCGGTTAAGCCCTGCGGTCAACAAGGTTTGCTGGTTGCCCAAGACATCCCAGGAGGCGGCAAACCGCGGCGAGGTCGTGACTTGTTTGCTGATATTGTCGTAGTCAAACCGGATGCCGGGACGCAGGCTGACATTACCCAGGCGGATGTCATCCTGGAAATACAGCGAATAATCATCGGCATCGACCTCGAAATACCCGGCACGACGCAGCACCATCTCGGTGAAATACTGCCCCTTTCCATTGAAATCAATTCTGGAATAGCGTCCGGGCACCGCCCCCAATGAGCAGTTTTCGCTATCGACCACGCCATTGGCATCGGTACAAGTGGTCGTCGCGCCCACGCGGATATAGGCGTAATGGTCGTTCAGGCGGTGATAGCTTCCCTTGCGGCTGGAAGCCGACAGCCCCCATTGCAAGCGGTGCTCGGCATTGCCCCAGCGCAGGGCTTCACGACTGAAATCCAGGCTGTAGCGCGTAGTGCGGCTATCCTGATCAACGCTGCCCCAGTTACCTTCCAGACTCTGGTTACTGCGTCCCCAGTTTTTATCGGCCGAGCGCGCCCAGGTTCGCCAGATATTGATGCCTCGGCTGTCGCGTGAGCTATTTGTCACCGCATGGCTCAAACCATGCTTGAGTCGCCACGCACCCAAGTCATGCCGTACATTGAAGCTGGCAGCATACCCGCCACGCTTCAAGTCAAAAAACGAGTCCTTGGTATTGACAATGAAGTAAGTCTCGTCCGTAGGCGCATAATTGATGGCACCGGAAAGCGCCACACCCGATGCCGTGGTGTAATCGGCGCGCAGGCTGTAGCTGGTGTTTTCGCGGATATTGTCCTTGCGCGCCTGGTCGCTGCCTTGCGGCGGCACAAAGCCATTGGCATAACCGTTCAATGGGATTTCAGAGCGCAATCGGGAAATATTGCCAATCAGGCCAAGCCCGTTGGCAAAACGGTTTTCCAGCATCAGCGAGAGCTTTTGTTTGTCATATTCCGGCTGCTGAGCTTGGCTATTGGAGTTCAAAAAGCTCTCAAGCTGTCCTTCGCGCAGGTGATATTCATTCCATACCGAACGCGAGGCGCGCCAGCTTGCCTTGCCAGAAAAAGCATGGCCTGCCTTGCGGGTTTCCACATCCACCACACCGCCGTTGAAGCCGCCAAAACTCGCCGGCACATTGCTGTCATACACCGTCAGGCTGCCAATCAAGTCGGTATCCACGGCAATGCCCTGGGCATCGCTGCTGATATTCACGGTGTCATGCGGGTTGTCTCTGGCAGTGGGGTCAAGGTCGTTATTGAACGACACCCCATCGAGCAGGAAACTGTTCTGGTTGAACATGCCGCCATTGATGCTGATTTTCGCCGGGCGGATCTCGCCCATATTCAGCGAAGTTTGCTCACTATCACTGAACTGCACATTCGGATTGATGCGCAGCAATGTGCTGATATCGCCATTGCCCTTGGCCTGCGACTGCACATATTGCTCATCGATGCTGATGCCTTCCTGATACGGGAACAGCCTCTGGCCAATCACGTCAATGGTCGGCATCAGCAGCGGTTTGTCCTTGTCCTTGGACTTCTTCTGGTTTGCAACTTCGTCTTGTTTTTGCTCGGGCATCCCCTGCTGTGCAACCGCAAGGGCAGGCGCAAACAGCGCCATGGAAATGGCAACAGCCAATACGCTTTTCATCAGATACTCCGCAAGTAAGGATGTCTGGCTGGCTGGGCCCAAAAGCGTGGCTGGCTGACAAATCGGCGCGATTTTACGCCGCCTTCACATTCATCACAATACGGCAACGAATCTTCGCTGCCGTGTCAGTTTTTTGCCTCAAAGCGCAAAAAATCAGCCAGCCGCTTCGACTCCAGCACCTCGTCGTGCGGCGCCAGCACATAGCGCCAGGGCTTTCCGCCCACGCTGAGGCTGTAGTCGCTGGCATGCTGGCACCACTGCACGGCGGCCTGCGCCTTGGCCTGCACTTCGGCGCTGGCAATGTCGCCGCGCGCCTTGGTTTCCACCATCAGGATGCAGTCCTGCATTTCGGCCACGAAGTCGGGCACATATTCGGGCTGCTCGCTGCCGAACTTGTAGTAGATCTGGAACTGCCCCTTGGCGGGCTTGAACCACTTGAGCGCATCGCGCTCCAGGAGGATGGCAAAGCGCCGCTCGGTGTCCGAGTCGAATTTCTGCAAGGGATACAGGCAGCGCGCAAAGCCGCCAAATAGCAAAGACTTGATGCGGCCGGGCTCAGCCAGCGTCTGGCGGTAGTGGCGCGGCGCTTGTTCCGCCGCCATGTAACTACAGGGCTTGAGCTGGGTGAAGCCGCGGCTGATACGCACCTCGAAACCCGCGGCCTCCTCATAGAAATGCGCTTGCATCTGCGCATGGATTTCGCGCGCAATCAGGCGGCGGTCACGATCGAGCACATTGATGACGTCGGCCTCGTCCGCCAGATAGCTGCGCAAGTGCCGCACCATTTGCCCCGCCAGGTCGTACAGCAGCTCGGACTGGGTGAAGTAGTCGATGTCGTCAAAGTCCAGCAGCGCGTGGACGATATAGTCCTCGGCGCGCTGCTCCTTCAGGCCAATCTCTGCCGCCAGGCTGAACTGTGCATTGCTGTGCAGCATCTGCCCCACGATCTCGCGCGTGCCCGGCTGCAAATGCAGCCCGCTCACATCCAGCGCGAAGGGGCGATAGCCCGTTGTCACCTCGCCCTTGGGCACCACAGTGATGCGTGGAATATCGATGCTTTGCTGCACCACGGTTTCCACCGTCTTGGCGACCACGGCAGACAGGTCCAGCGCAGGCACGGCCACATCCGCGTCGGCCGGCAAGCCGCTCAACAGGCTACCCTGCATGGGGCGCAGCCGTTCGGCCACCTCGGCGGCGATGGCCTGCTGCACCTCGGGTCGCAGCAGCGCGCTGCGGGTAGGGGCGACATCGCGCCGGGTTTCGTACTGGCCGATGACGTCCAACACCGCGCGCGCAGCCTGTTTTTCCGCCTCGCTGCTGAAAACAGGCGCAGGCATGGCCAGCCCTGCTGCGTTGCCCGCGTCCGCCGTGGCAAGGGCGGCAGGCTCCGTCAGCCCCAGACGCGCATGCACGCCCGCGCCGACCTGCACGCTCACCTTTTTCTCATCCGCCTGCGGCGCTTCCAGAATGACTTGCTTCAGGCGAATGGGCGAATCGCCCCGGTTGGCCTCGTCCACGATTTCCTGAAACCGCTCGTGGGCGACGATGTTGAGCCGATCCACCGCTGCCACGCCGGTGCGCTTGCCATAGGGCAGGCGCAGGCCGCGCCCGATGCTTTGCTCAATCAGCGTGCGCGCGTTGGCGGCGCGCAGCGGCACGATGGTGTAGAGGTTGGTCACGTCCCAGCCTTCTTTGAGCATATTGACGTGAATCACAATCTCGGTCGGCTCATCCACGCTCTCCACGGCCAAGAGGCGCGCAATCATCTGCTCCTCGTCCTTGCCGCTCTTGCTGGAATCGACCTGAATCACCTTGCCCGCATAGCGCCCCTCGCAAAATGCGGGCGACTCCAGCAAGACCCGCAAGTCGGCGGCATGCGTGGTGTCGCGCGCAATCACCAGCATGAAGGGCTTGACCGGCTGCACCCCGTTCTCGCGCGCATAGGTCAGCAGCTCCACCTTGGTGGCCTCGTGCAGGCGCACGCCGTCTTCGAGCTTGATTTTTTCCAGCTCCTGCGGCGTGTGCGCGCTGGCATCGAAGCCGCGCTGCGTCACCACGGCCGGTTCTTTGACGAAACCATCTTCCAGCGCCCGCGCCAGCGGGTAATCCATCACCACGTTCTTGAACGCCACCGGCTCGCGGCTGCTCTCCACAAACGGCGTGGCCGTCAGCTCCAGGCCGAACAGCGGCTGCAACTCATTGATCGCCCGCATCCCCGCCTGGGCGCGGTAGCGGTGCGACTCGTCCATCAGCAGCACCAGATCCGGCAGGTTCGCCAGGTGGTTGAAATAGCTCTCGCCCAGCACCTCGCGCATGCGCTTGATGCGCGGCTCCTTGCCGCCGCGCACCTCGGAATTGATCTTGCTGATATTGAAGATGTTGATGCGCACGTCCTGTGCGAAACCCTGCGGCTGCACCTCCACCGCCGCGCCGCTTTGCTCGTAGTTGTCGCCGGTGATGATGAGGGGCGGCTGCTGCGCAAACTCGGCAATACCCTTGAACACGTACTTGGGCGTGTTGGGCGTGAAATCGGCAATCAGCTTGTTGTAAATGGTCAGGTTGGGCGCCAGCACAAAAAAATTGCGGATGCCATGCGCCAGATGCAGATAGGCGATAAACGCCCCCATCAGCCGCGTCTTGCCCACCCCGGTGGCCAGCGCAAAGCACAGCGAGGGAAAGTCGCGCTCAAAGTCCTCCAGCGTCGCAAACTGCGCCTTCAGGCTGCTCAAGATGGCTGCCACATCGCGTTCATGCGTCAGCACTTCCGGCGCGGCCTCAATGGCCTGAATCAGCTTTGCCAGTGATTCCGCCTGCGGCGCGCGTAGCGACAGCCGGCCGCTGACATGGTGTTGTACGCGGGTGTTCAAGTCTGTTCCCCTATTTTCTTCTTTGGCAGTGCCTTCCGGCTTTTCTGCAACTGCTTGACCGGTTGCGCAAGGGCGGCCTCAAAGTCTTTTTCCACTGGCGATGGCAAATTGCGCACACGCGCCCGGTATTGGGCATAAGCCGCTTCCGCCTTGGCAAGCGCAGTCTTGGCCGACACCTTGCCAGCATGGGGCAGGATGTCTTTTCGTGTCATGCGCAAGAAGTTGTCCAGCTCCTGCGCCCAATCGCGCATCGTCATCGGTTGGTGCGCCTGGGCTTGCAGCTCCGCCACCTCGATATAGGCCGTGACGATGCGGTTGAGCGTGTCCAGCTCTTCGGCATTGAGGTAGTTCTTGGCAATGCCGACATCCGCCTTGCGCACGGGCGCCCCTTTGCTGGCCCCCGGCCAATTCGTCAGCCCCACGTGGGGCGCTTGCGCGTCTACCCGCGCCACGATCAGCTCTGCGGCGGTATGGCCATGTGCTGCCCAGTGCATCTTGTTCTGCACCGTGGCAAAAAACTGCCGTGCGATTTCCGTGTGCGGGTCGTAATCGATGCTGGTGGCGTAGATGTCCAGCACCTTGCGCCAGAACACTTTTTCCGACGAGCGAATATCGCGGATGCGCGCCAGCAGCTCTTCGAAATACTCCGCATCCTCGCCCCGCTTGAAGCGATCGTCATCCAGTAGTACACCCTTGCGCAGATAGGTCTTGAGCTGCTCCGTCGCCCAGCGGCGGAATTGTGTACCCCGATGCGACTTGGCCCGGTAGCCCACCGCCAGCACCACCTCCAGACTGTAATGCTTGAGGCTGCGGTTGACCTGCCGCCCACGCTCCAGCCGAACCTGTAAGTACGGCTTACAAGTTGCTGCTTCCTGTAGTTCCCCGGTTTGGTAGATGGCGCGGATGTGCTGGGTAATGTTTTGTGGCGAGCACTGGTACAGCTCGGCCAGCTGCGCCTGGGTCAGCCAGAGGCCGCCATCCTGAAGGCGCACCTGTACCCGCGTCTGCGCATCCTCGGTCTGGTAGAGCAGAAATTCGCCTGTTTCTTCCATAGCTGCAGCAGCTTGCTGCACCAAGCCGCCTGCCTTTGCAGGTGTGTTGCCTGGAGCTTGCTTTGCCATTAGGCCTGCTCCTCATCATCACCAAACAGATCCGGCGTGTCGGCGGCTTTTCTCCCTTTGCCTTTGGGAGAGGGCTGGGCTAGCGGCTGCGGCTTGGCCAACGGCAAATTCGCCACGTTCAGGCTGTAATCGTCCTGCCCCCACTCGCAACGCGCCAAAATCATCTTGGGGATTTTCTTCAGCGTCAGATTCGGCCAGCGCTCAAGCGCCTGCTGCGCCGTCACCCCACGAAAGGCCGAGCAGCAAATCAGCAAACTGCGGCCATCGCCCACCTCATCGGCCAGCGCCTGTAACTGCCCGGCAGACAAGCTTTGCGTGGTCACGAAAATAAAATCCTGTTCACTGGAATGCCCATGCTGCCACCACAGCGTTTCCGACGGCGCATAGGTAAAACCCTCCAGCTTTGCCAGCGCCTCGGCCAGCATCGCCGCGTTGTATTCCGGGTTGATGATCGGGTTGCCCCAGCGGTCATTCACAATCAGGCTCGGCGCCAGCCGGTAATAGCGAAACCCGCCGCCCCCCTTCCAGTTCACCGCCTTGGAAATCCCGCCCGGGTCTTCGCCATCAATGACTTTTTTCAGGCGCGGAATGATGTGCGTATGGCAATGCTCGCCCAGTTCTACCATGATCCAGCGGCGGCCCATTTTGTGCGCCACAGCGCCCGTGGTGCCGGAACCGGCGAAGGAGTCGAGCACCAGATCGCCGGGGTTGGTGGCCAAATTTAAAACCCGCTCAATCAACCTTTCTGGTTTTGGCGTTGAAAATATTTCATCGGAATTAAATTTTGCAACTTCACGTTTGGCGTCCTGATTATCTCCAACTTCTGATCGAAGCCAAACCGTCATTGCAACTATCCCGTCTTGCACCTCAGAAAGAAAGCGCTTAATCCGAGGGACATTATTTCCCTTTTCACCAAACCAAATCCTGTTGTCAGAACGAAGCTCCTCGAAACGCCTTGGTGAAGCAGCCCAGCAACGCCCTTTCGTTGGAAGCAACTTTCGTCCACTTGGAGTGGTTATTTCATAGATATTTTCGCTAAACCCTGTTTTTGCATACTGTGCGCCTCGCTGCCCACCGGTCAAGCTAATAGTAAAGTCACCAGAAGTCCAAACCCCACGCGGATCGTTGTCTGGATTTGAATATCTTGAGTCAGACTCCTCTGTTCTCGGAAGAAGTCGTGGGCGCCACGTTGATTTGCTCTTTGCATAAATTAGAACATGATCATGGCTATCAGATAGCCACTCACTATTCGCTTGAGGGGAGAATTTTTTTTGCCATACGGCATTCGCAACAAAGTTCGTTCTCCCAAAAACTTCATCGCACAACACCTTCAAATAATGCGCCTCGTTGTCATCAATCGTGATCCACAACGAACCATCATCGGAAAGCAAACGCCTGATAATCTCCAGCCGGTCACGCATCAGCCCCAGCCAAATCGAATGCTCCAGTCCGTCGTCGTAATGCGTGAACGCACTGCCCGTGTTGTACGGCGGGTCGATAAACACGCATTTGACCTTGCCCGCAAACTCCGCCTCCAGCGCCTTCAAAGCCAGCAGGTTGTCCCCGAAAATCAGCCGGTTATCAAAAACATCCCCCTCCGACACCCGCCGCCCAGCGTGATACGACCGCCCCCCATCCTCCAGCAAAATCCGCGCCTCCAGCTTCGGCCGTTTGTCCTTGCCAATCCAGGTGAGTTCGAGTTTTTGCTTGCCAGTCATGCTTGTGCTTCCGAATCTTCTTGGCTATCTGCGTTGAGCCTTATTTGCTGCCAGTCGTCCGCGATGACTTTCCAATTCACACAGCGCTCGTTTTCACCCGACCAGACTGCCCAGAAATCTGGGTCGTCCGATTTCGGGCGATGTTCTTCGGGCAGGGCTTTCATTTGCACAAGTACCGGCAGTTCTGACGCCCAGCCAAGCAGGATGGCATGTCGAGAAGGCAAAGAGGGCAAATCACGCAACAAGCCGCGCAGGTTGTCAGGCACCAACTTATGCACAAGTTCCTGATCCCGGTCATTGCTGATGCGGTGCAGCAAATAGCTATTGCATTGCGACAGTACGGTGGGTGACAACTCGCTGGGACGCTGCGAGGACAGAACCAAACCCAGCCCGAACTTGCGGCCTTCACGGGCGATTTTTTCAAATACCTGACAGCATATGGCGGCTGAATTCTGATTTTCAGCATCGTCGTGGTAGCGCTTGATGAAGGTGTGCGCTTCTTCCATCACCAGCACAGTGGGCAGGGTTCTGCCCTCCTTTAATTTGCGATAACGCTGGAGCGCTTCCAAAGTCATGCGGGCAATAACGGCGGTGATGATGTGTACCACCTCGGCAGGCACCAGCGAAAGATCAATCACAGTCACCGAACCATTGGATGCCTGGTCGTCGCCGATATGGTTGCGCAGCCACTCATCCAACGTCAGGTCTTGGGCAGTGCCCGAGATCATTTTCATGCGGCTGTCTGATAACAGCGTTCGGATGCGCATCTGCATTGTTTCAACGTACTCTGAAACTCCAAGGAGTTCAGCGTTGGCTTCAACACTGCGGAGAAGTTGCTCACCGGTAAACGGACGCGGCACATCAGCATCAATAGGCAGGATATCAGTGTCGCTACCGCCGAACACCGAATGTGCTTTGCTCAGTGCAGCAATCAGCGTGTTGATTTCTTGAGGGGTGAAAATGATTGGCCAATCACCCGTGTGGGCAGTTAAGAGAGTTGTGATTTTTTGGATCAACTCACTAAGCGCCGTACTTTCCGTCTGGCTGAAGCTGGCGCTATCCCCCAAGCCTTCTTTCCACTTGATCAATCGATCTCGGAAACCCTTTGCAGGCCCAGAGCCTTTCCAAGGGTTTCCTGAGTTTTTTTCAACTTGAGTCGCCGATACGAGCGTGCGCAGATAGCGACGCATCTCATGGCTCGGTGTGACCGTGGTATTGAAGACTCCATCACGTACCGACCGCAGCGCCTGTACCAAGGTTGGGCGCTGAGTTTTGGCACTGGCTTGAGTGAATGCACTCCACTCTGCACTGTTCCAAAGCCACAAGGGCACTTGCAGCTGCTCGATGTTCTCTTTCTCACGAGGCTCAACAGCAAATACCCGCACATGGCTCATATCGCAGAAGGTGCTGGCGTATTCGCCGTTGGGATCGAGCACGATGAAGCGGGCATTGGGGGCTGCACCGTCACGGGCTTTGCGTGCCTCATCCATCGACCAGCGGATCAAGCCTGCGACCGAACAGGATTTGCCGCTGCCGGTGTTGCCCAGCACCGCCAGATGGCGACCAAAGAGGCGATCCGGGTCGATTCTGACCTCGGCATTGGCAGCCAGCGGGCTACTGCCAATCAACACATGCCGGTGATCGCCAGACTCGACGATGGCGCGTAGCTGGTTTTGCGTGGGCAACAACACCGCATCGCCCACAGTGGGATAACTTTCGACGCCGCGCCGGAAACGATAGATGTCACTACCCTCGGCGTCCTTGTCGCAAGCCAGCACTCCCAATGGATTGAGGCTCATCTTGCGCAAGGGATAAGGCAAATCCACCAGACCAAAATCCTGCATGCCCTTGCGCTTGGGGTATTGCGAGCGCTCGATGGTGATCCATTCGACCTGTGCAACCAAATGCCCGTTGTCACCGGGAATCAGTACATAGCCATTGATGCGTGGAAAAGGGCGTGGCGTACCGGTATTGAGCGCGACACCGTCGGGTGCCTCAATGTCGAGCAGTACCTTGATTTCATCGGGTGAGACAAAGTCGATGGTACCAATGCGGAATGAATCGGCGTAGGCTAAAGGTGAAAGGCTCATATCAAATCGTCCACGTCAGGGGAACTTACTGCGGAGTTCTTGGCGTGTTGTTGGAGTTCTGCGCCCATGCGTTGCTTGAGCAGCTCGCTCATGCGGAAGGTGGTTTTATCGATCGCCGGCTTGGGCAGGTAATGCTCAGTCAGGGTCGTCAGGTCTGCCAGGGCAGGACCAATCAACAGACTGATTTGTGAGTCGCGCCCCAATTCCTTGTAAGTCTGCATGATGCGGTCTAGCGGATCGTTATATGAGATCACGACTAGGTGAGTTGAAGGAATGGTGAGCATGTCACGGATGACGCGGTTAATGTGCTCGTCGCCAAAACTGTAGCCGTAGGTCACCAACGTACTGTTCGGGCGACATACGGCAGCCGCCAAATCGCGGAACAGCTCCACATAGGGATAAGCGGCGGTTTCCCTGTCCTTGGCAGCATTGGGATAGATCATCAACTCGTGCGCAGTCACTTGGCTCAAGCCCGGCGCTTGCAGATAAGGATCGATCTCGGTAGCTCCAAATGGCAGACCAATGCGGCGAATGTCTTTACCTGCCTGCACCCAGTCCAATGAACCGTGCAGTTTGGTGTAGCGCGCTACACCTTCCAGATAGCGCGGTTCGCCTCGGATTCCGGGCGGGTTGTAGTGCATGTCCAAATCCAATCGCGATGACCGGAAGATGGGCATCAGCTTGCCTACGAAGCGGTCCAGAAGGTGCAGCCCGGCCAATTCCGCCCCAGCTTCAATCAAACGGTCATAGTTGGTGGTGAAGATGCTCAGCCGATCACGTACTCCCGTGCGACTGGCAAAGCTCATCAGGAAAGTGACAAGGGTGTTGAAGGCTTGCTCACATTTGCCATCTTTGGCAGTGGCAATGCCTTTTTCACTTTCTAGGATTGAGTGAGCGAAGTTCTTTATCCCAGCTTGAAGCTCATTGCGCAGAGTCTGTGCGTCTTTCCCCTTTTTGAGAATCTCCAAGCCGCGCAGCAGTTCATTGGCGATACGAAGTTGGTCTTCCAGATTGCCAGCTTCACGTCCAGCGGCTTCGGCGGATTTCTTGGCTGCTTGATTAATTTTTTCTTTATGGGGGCAATCGGTTAGTGGTAATTCATACATCCCAGCGGCACTTCTTTCAGTGGCTATGAAATGCACCGCATGCGTCAGTCCAGCCCCAACTAATAGCGAAAGATGCTCGGACTGGAAAAGTGATGTCAGCCAGGGCTCGATTCGGCGACGAAGATCATTGATTCCGAAATCTTCCCCTGCCCATGATGTCTTGGAATCCTCAGAAATCTTGAATTTATCTTCTTCCAAATTTCCAAACCGTATTGGCTGGTGATCGTCACGCACCTTCAGGATGTTGGGGTAGATTTCCTTGGTATTGGCAGTATTCATTTCATCTCCCATTCAATCAAAAACAATTCCTCTTCCTCCACCCGCTGCAGCAACGACCCTTCCAGCCCTTCAATCAGTCAACTGCGCTGGGCTTCCAGTTGGCGTTGCTGTTTTTGCCAGTGCAGTTCTTCTTGCAAAGGGATGCGATGGCTGGAAGGGGCAGCGGTGTCATGACTCTTTCTTCACCGGCCTTTGCCATTCGGGCAGGGTTTGCTGGCGGGCGCGGGCCAAGGTGAGTTGGCCTTCCGGGGCGCTGCGGGTGACGGTGCTGCCGGCGCCGATGGTGGCGCCTGCGCCCACTTCAACCGGCGCGACCAGTGCGCTGTTGGAGCCGATGAAGGCGCCATCGCCAATCACGGTGCGGGATTTGTTGACGCCGTCATAATTGCAGGTGATGGTGCCGGCGCCGATATTGACGCCGCTGCCGATGTCGGCATCGCCGATATAGCTCAAATGGTTGGCCTTACTGCCCTGGCCAAGGCTGGATTTTTTCACTTCCACAAAATTGCCGATATGCACGCCTTCGGCCAGCGCGGCGCCGGGACGCAGCCGGGCATAGGGGCCGATGCGGCTGTTTGCGCCTACCTGTGCGCCTTCCAGATCGCAATGGGCATGGACATGCGTGCCTGCGGCGATATGCACATTCTTCAGGCGACAGAACGGGCCGATGCGCACGCCCTCCCCCAGCACTACTTCGCCTTCAAAAATCACGTCGATATCCACCTCCACATCCATGTCGGCCTGTACCTGACCGCGCACGTCCACGCGCGCCGGGTCGGCAAACCGCATCCCCTGGCTGCAAAGGGCTTTGACTGCACGCTGCTGGAAGGCGCGCTCAAGTTGCGCCAATTGCCAAGGGTCGTTGGCGCCCTCGGTTTCCTGCGGGTCGGCCACCACGACCATCTCGGCCGCGCGGTATTCATGCGCGGCCTTGGCAAAAATATCGGTCAGGTAATACTCGCCCTGGGCGTTGTCGTTGGACAGGCTGCCAAGCCAGTCGCGCAGGGCATCGGCATCGGCCGCCAAAATGCCGGTATTGACGATACGCACTGCGCGCTGCTCATCATTGGCGTCCTTTTCTTCGACGATGGCGCCGACCCGACCTTCGGCATCACGCAGGATGCGGCCATAGCCGGTGGGGTTGGCAAGCTCAGCAACCAGCACCACCAGGGCAGCGTCTTGCGCCAGCAATTTTTCAAGGCTTTCGGCGCTAATCAGCGGCACATCTCCGTACAGCACCAGCACCCGTGCGGCGGCAGGAATCTGCGCCATCACCTGCTGCACGGCATGTCCTGTCCCCAGACGCTGACGCTGCTCGGCCCATTGCAGGTCGGCCTCGGCAGAAAACGCTGCCAGCACCTGGTCGCCGCCATGACCATAGACGATATGGATGCCGGCCGGCTTGAGCTGCCGGGCAGTGTCGATGACATGCCCCAGCATCGGTTTGCCCGCCACTTTTTGCAGCACCTTGGGCAGGCGCGATTTCATCCGTTTGCCTTCACCGGCGGCAAGAATCACGATATGCAATGGGGCGTTGTTCATCACGGCATTCTTCGGCATGAAAACGCCATTTTAGCCCTTACCATGCGCCATTCCCTGCCTGTTTGAAGCATGAATCTTTCCCGCCAGCTTGTTGCTTATGCCGTTATTGGTGGTCTGCAATGGTTGCTTGATTGCAGCCTGACGATGGCTCTGAGCCATAGCCTGCTGCCGGTAGCACAAGCCAATATCGCCGGCCGACTGGCCGGTGCAGCGCTGGGCTTCTGGCTCAATGGCCGCTATACCTTTGGCAGCGCTGGCAATACGCTGGGCGGCAGACCGTTGGCGCGGTTTGCGCTGATGTGGCTGACGCTCACCCTTATCGGCAGCCTGCTGCTGGACGCGCTGGAGCAGCACTATTCACTGACAACCGCCTGGCTTGCCAAACCGCTGCTGGAAGCCGGGTTTGCCACCATTGGTTTTGTACTTTCGCGTTACTGGATTTACCGGCGTGATTAGCCGTGAATGTAGCTGACAAAAGCCGTTGAAATCATTTCCATCGTGCATCCATCCCGAAAAACGGACACAAAAAAAGCGGGGTATACGGATTTAATGGTTGATGGGTCACCTTCACCCCATCAATCTGATACCACCCTCAGATGGTTGATAGATCGACTCCGTAGTTGAGTTCCTCTGCGAAGTCCGGCAGTCCGTAACCGATGGTTTTCTTGTAGAAAGGAGAGACCTTCGCAGTCGGTGCCTTCTTCTTGTGCTTCGTGGTGTAGAGCATTCGTGCCCGCATCACCTCGAAGGAGTAACCGCGCCCTTCACGGTTCTTGTCCTTGGCCAGTCGGTTGATGGACTCCGTGTAAGCGTTGGTGACGGGCATGTCCGTCTCGAAGTAGGTCATGGTCTCTTCGCGCCAGTTTCCCACTGCCCTGACCAGATCGCTCCAGACTTCCTTTTGGCCCTTCGGGATGGTGGCTATCCACTCGTCCAGGGCGGCTTCTGCCTGGAGCCGTGTGGTGGCGTCCCAGATGCCGTAGAAGCGCTCCTTGTGCTCGTAGGCGGCCAGCAGTTGCGGGAACGCGCCTGTCCAGGTCTCCATGATGAGGCGCTCCCGGTCTGAGACTTCGTGAGCGCGTTTCAGCAGGATTTTCCGGTCTCCCTTGAGAGTCCGGCTCTGGGACGGTTTCAGCTCCTTTCTGAGGCCCTTGCGCACTCTCTCTAGGGCATCGTTGGCCATGCGCACCACATGGAACTTATCGACCACGATACGGGCCTGGGGCAGCACAGCCTTGACCGCTGCCCGGTAGGGGGTTCCACATGTCCATGCTGACGATCTCGACCTTCTGCCGGTCTTTCAGCTTCATCAGGTAGTTGGTCACCACGTCCTGGCGGCGGGTGGCCAGCAGGTCGAGCAGGGTTCGCTCCTCAATGTTGGTCAGAATGCAGCGGTAGCGCTTGTTCAGGTATAGCTCGTCAATGCCCAGGATGCGGGGCGTCTCGAAGCGGTGCCAGCGCCCCAGGAACTCGGCGCGGGCGTTGAAGATGTCGCGCACCGTCTTCTCGTCCAGGCCGGTCTGTGCCGCCACAAAGGTGTAGGGGTGGTTGAAGGATTCCTTCTCCACGTACTCATGCAGCCGCAGTGTCATACGGAATCCGTCCACCATCTCCGGTAGCTGGGGCCTGAATGTTGTCTTGCAGGCCCGGCAGGTGTATCGGCGGCGGACCACCCAGAGAGTGACCCGTTTGCCGTGGATGGGCAGATCACGATAGGGAACGTCACGCTTGCCGAACCGTACGAACTCACCCTGCACGCCGCATTCCTCGCAGGCGATGGGATCGGGCACGTCCACCTGGAAGTGCATTTCGTCGTCGGTTGATTTGCAGCCCAGTACTTGGTATTGCGGCAGGTGAAGGATGTTGTCGGGAAGTTCGGTCATGGTGTTGTATAGGCGTAGGTGTCAGTCAGATCCATCCGACTCGGCATTGGTGTTTGCTTTTTTACCCAACAAGCTGCTGGAAACGAAAAGTAAGGCACCGAGGACAATTGCAATATCAGCCAGGTTGAAGGCCGGCCAATGCCAGTCTCGCCAATAGAAATCAAAGGAATCCACAACATAGCCGCGAAAGACCCGGTCAATCAGGTTACCCATGGCGCCACCGAGGATAAGACTGTAAGCGATGGCTTCTCCTTTATGACGATTTTCAAGGATCAGCTTGATCAGAAAAATCGAGACCACTACCGTGATTCCGATAAAAAAGTAGCGCTGCCAGCCTCCACCATTCGCAAAAAGACTGAATGCGGCACCGGTGTTCCATAGGTGCACCCAGTTAAAGAACGGGGTCACCGAAACATACTCGCCATAGGCCATTGATTGCTGCACCAGCCACTTTACAGCCTGATCAGACGCTGCCAGCAGGCCCGATATGGACAATAGGGCATACGGCGAGAGCTTTTTGCCAATAATGAGCATTATTTAACCCTTCAACGCCAAAATGCGTCTGGCACCGTTAAGTACAATGCCCCCCGCGATGGTGCCGATAATCAGATCCGGATAATTGGAACCGGTCCACGCGACCAGGGCGCCGGCGGTGATGACCCCCAGGTTGATCACCACGTCGTTGGCCGAGAATATCCAGCTTGCCTTCATGTGCGCCCCGCCTTCCCGATGTTTGGATATGAGCAGCAGACAACTGGTATTGGCAATCAATGCGACGAATGCGATAGCCATCATCACCAGCGATTCAGGCTCACTACCGAATACAAAGCGTCTCACCACCTCTACGAGCACGCCCACAGCCAAGATCAGTTGCAGTACACCAGCAAGATGCGCGGCACGTACCTGCATTTTCACGCTATGTCCAACCGCATAAAGGGCAAGCCCGTACACCGCCGCATCGGCAAAATTGTCCAGGGATTCTCCAATCAGGCCGGTGGACCGGGCGATCAGACCGGCAGTCATTTCCACCACGAACAGAAGTGCATTGATGCCGAGCAACCAGCGCAGGGTCCCGGATTCTTGCTTAGCAGAAGCTGCCGAAAACTCGGCGGCCTTGATGGTCTCCGGATTTGCAGCGACGGTTTCCTGAAGCGAGGCGCCTAGCCCCAAGGTCTTCAGTTTCGAGGTGACGGGCTCGACCTCGCCGTCATGCACGACCTTCAGCCGGCGGTTCGACAAGTCGAAGGACAGCGCCCGAATCTCCTCAAAGCCGTTCAGGGCTAGGCGAATCATTCGTTCTTCTGATGGACAGTCCATCTTCGGCACGGCATAAACACTGACCCATCT
This sequence comes from Lysobacteraceae bacterium NML07-0707, assembly GCA_002798295.1. GTDB lineage: Bacteria > Pseudomonadota > Gammaproteobacteria > Xanthomonadales > Xanthomonadaceae > Solilutibacter. Next base: position 41,008 of record NWQT01000010.1, read on the forward strand.
CCCTGGCGCCTCGGAGGAGGCCTGTATATCGGTATCCGCTGCGGACGTTGCATCACCGCCACAGGCGCCACCACAGGATTTGCTCATGATACGACTCCACTTGAACAATGTTGTGGTACCATTTCAAACTATAAAGCTACTATAAGGTCAATAGAGTAAAGAATCCGTTGGGGAGGAGGCTGATGCGCATTGGTCAGTTGGCGCAGTTGGTAGGGGTCGAAACACAGACGATCCGCTTCTATGAACAGCAGGGCTTGTTGCCGCCGCCTGATCGGCAGGACAACGGTTACCGTGTCTATACCGAGAAGCATGGTGAGGGGCTGGCCTTCATCCGTCGCTGCAGAATCCTGGGCCTGTCACTGGCTGAGATTCACGAACTACAGAGCTATCAGGACGACCCTCATCAGCCTTGTACCGCCGTCAACACCTTGCTCGATGATCACATCTCTCATGTGCGGTCGCAGATAACCGCTCTGCAAGCGCTTGAGAAACAACTCGTTTCACTGAGAGCGAGTTGCAACGATGACCGGGAAGTTGAGGCGTGTGGGGTTCTTGCTGGAATTAGCGAAGGAAACATGCACCAGCAGTAGGTGAAGCATCAACCAGATAATCCGATGAGATGCCGGTCTGTCTCACTCTCATGCAAAGGTAAGATCAACCATTTAATCCGCTTACCCAAAAAGCGACGGCCAAGGCCGTCGCTTTGCGGACTGTATTTATAGCCAAAAACCTTAGTGCTTGAGGTTCTTGCGCAAGCGCTCCAACGCCTGCAGCTGCGCGGTGACTTCGGCCAGACGCTGCTGGGCTTCGGCAATTTCCACGGCTTCGCCACGGCCTGCCAGCACACGCTCGGCTTCTTCCTTGGCAGCGCGCACCTTAGCTTCGTCAATATCATCGGCGCGGATAGCGGTGTCGGCCAGAATGGTGACCACTGTGGGCTGCACTTCCAGCATGCCGCCGGAGATGGCGAAATCCAGATGCTCACCGTTGGTCGTGGTCACGACCACTTTGCCGGGCTTCAAGCGGGTAATCAGCGGTGCATGCTTGGGGGCAATGCCGAGCTCACCCAGCTCACCGGTGGCGACCACCAAGGTGGCATCGCCGCTGTAGATTTCGGCTTCGGCGCTGACGATTTCGCAGCGGATTGTGTTGGCCATTTTTGGACTCCTGCAAACAGGACGCGGGCCTGATGCCCGCGCCCCAAATCAACCAAGGCGATCAGGCCGCCAGTTTCTTGGCCTTTTCGATGGCTTCGTCGATGCCGCCGACCATGTAGAACGCCTGTTCCGGGATATGGTCGCATTCGCCATCGACAATCATCTTGAAGCCGCGGATGGTGTCCTTGAGCGAGACGTACTTGCCCGGCGAGCCGGTGAACACTTCGGCCACGTGGAACGGCTGGCTGAAGAAGCGTTCGATCTTACGGGCACGCGCCACCGCCAGCTTGTCTTCTTCGGACAGCTCGTCCATACCCAGGATGGCGATGATGTCCTTGAGCTCCTTGTACTTCTGCAAGGTGGCCTGCACGCGGCGGGCGGTGTCGTAATGCTCGTGACCGATGACGTTCGGGTCGAGCTGACGGCTGGTGGAGTCCAGCGGATCCACCGCCGGGTAAATACCCAAGCTGGCGATCTGACGGCTGAGCACCACGGTGGCGTCCAAGTGGGCGAAGGTGGTGGCCGGCGAGGGGTCGGTCAAGTCGTCCGCGGGCACGTACACGGCCTGAATCGAGGTAATCGAGCCGGTCTTGGTCGAGGTGATGCGCTCTTGCAGCACGCCCATTTCTTCGGCCAGGGTCGGCTGGTAGCCCACCGCGGACGGCATACGACCCAGCAGTGCCGACACTTCGGTACCGGCCAGGGTATAGCGGTAGATGTTATCGACGAAGAACAGCACGTCACGACCCTTGCCGGAAGCGTCCTTTTCGTCGCGGAAGTATTCAGCCATGGTGAGGCCGGTCAGTGCCACGCGCAGACGGTTGCCCGGCGGCTCGTTCATCTGGCCGTACACCATCGCCACTTTCGATTCCGGCAGATTGTCGAGCTTGACCACGCCGGCATCCTGCATTTCGTGGTAGAAGTCGTTACCTTCACGGGTACGCTCACCCACGCCGGCAAACACCGACAGACCCGAGTGCTGGGTGGCGATGTTGTTAATCAGCTCCAGCATGTTCACGGTCTTACCCACGCCCGCGCCGCCGAACAGGCCGACCTTGCCGCCCTTGGCGAACGGGCACATCAGGTCGATCACCTTGATGCCGGTTTCCAGCAGTTCGTTGGTCGAGGCTTGCTCTTCATAGGTCGGCGCGGTGCGGTGGATTTCCCAATGCTCCTTGGCATTGATCGGGCCCACTTCGTCAATCGGGTTGCCAAGCACGTCCATGATGCGGCCGAGGGTGGCTTCACCCACCGGCACGGCGATGGCGCGGCCGGTATTGTCGGCCACCAGGCCACGCTTCAGGCCGTCGGTGGAGCCCAGCGCAATGGTACGCACCACGCCATCACCCAGCTGCTGCTGGACTTCCAGGGTGATTTCGGTGTTCTGCACCTTCAGCGCGTCGTACACCTTCGGCACGCTCTCGCGCGGGAATTCGACGTCCACAACGGCGCCGATGATCTGGACGATCTTGCCTTGGTTGCTCATTTGCTCAGCTCCACAAAAACTCGGTTCATTTGCCCGGCCAATGCCGGTTTTTGGATATTCCGGCAAACCCTGCCACACAGGGCTTGCCACAATACCCGAAAGGCTCCGCCCGAAGGCGGAGCCGGGTAAAACAATTATTCGCAGCTCAGTGCAGCAGCGGTCTGCGCGAACATGTCGTTCATCTGCTTGCAGGCTTCGCCCAGCGAGGACTTGTCCACAGCGTTCTTCCATTCGGTTACCGTGGCGTCGAAGGAGGTCTTCATCATCGCGGCAGCATCCGGGGCAGCCTTGGCAAAGCAGGCTTCAGCACGGGCGATATAGTCGGCACAGGCTTGCGGCAAATCGGTCGCCGGAGCAGCTTCGGCAGCGGCAACGTCGGTGCCGGCAGCTTCAGCAGCCGGAGCCGCTTCGCTGGCTTCGACAGCAGGTGCCACAGCTTCAGCCGGAGCTTCTTCCTGCTTGTTGCAAGCAGTCAAGGCAACGCAGAAGGCCAAGGCAAACAGGATTTTCTTGCTCATAATATTTCCTTAAAGGAATTAGGGATTGTGTGGGGAGCTCATCAAACTGCGGCAGCGCCACCGACGATTTCCGAGATTTCCTGGGTAATCGCGGCCTGACGTGCCTTGTTGTAAACCAGATTCAAGGTACCAATCAGCTTGGTGGCGTTGTCGCTGGCGGCCTTCATCGCCACCATGCGCGCAGCGTGCTCGGAGGCGACATTTTCCATCACGGCCTGATACACCAGCGACTCGATATAGCGGGTCATCAGGTGCTCCAGCACGGTCTGCGCATCCGGCTCGTACAGATAATCCCAGCTATGCCGCGCCATTTGCGCCTCCGCCGGTGGCAGCGGCAGCAGCTGATCAAACGCCGCGCGCTGAGTCATGGTGTTGACGAAGTCGTTGTAGCACAGATAAACACGGTCAACTTGGCCGCTGTCATAGGCATCGAGCATCACCTTGATGACACCGACCAGCTGGTCAACATGCGGCGTATCGCCCAAGTGCGTGACCGAGGCCATCATGTTGACCTTGATGCGGCGGAAGAACACCGAGGCCTTCTGGCCGATGGTCACGATGTCCACTTCCACACCCTGCTCGTTCCACTTGCGAAACTCGCCCAGCAGTTTGCGGAACAGGTTGTTGTTGAGGCCGCCGGCCAGGCCACGGTCGGAGGACACGATGACATAGCCCACGCGCTTGACCTGCTTGCGCTCCACCATCCACGGATGCACATAGTCGCTGCCATTGGCCTGTGCCACATGTCCAATCAGCTGCTTCATCGCCCGTGCATAGGGACGCGAGGCTTTCATGCGATCCTGAGCCTTGCGGATTTTCGAGGCCGAAACCATTTCCAGCGCACGGGTCACCTTGCGGGTGTTCTGCACTGACTTGATTTTGGTTTTGATTTCGCGTCCGCCTGCCATGTTCTACTCGCTGCGCTTGTCGTGGGAAAGGGCGAAGGTTGATAGCCTTCGCCCAGTTTCAATTACCAGCTACCGGTCTTTTTGAAGTCTTCGATGCCTTGCTTGAAGGCCGACTCCAGCTCGTCATTCCAATCGCCGGTGCTGTCAATCTTGTTCATGACATCACCTAGGCTATTGGCAAAGTGTGCCAGGAGGCCTTCTTCAAAGGCGCCAATCTTGGCCACCGGCACATCGTCCATATAGCCCTTGTCCACGGCATAGATGGACAGCGCCTGCTGCGCCACCGACATCGGCTGGTATTGCTTTTGCTTCATCAGCTCGGTCACGCGCTGGCCGCGCTCAAGCTGCTTGCGGGTAGCATCGTCAAGGTCGGAAGCGAACTGGGCGAAGGCCGCCAGTTCACGGTACTGCGCCAGCGCGATACGGATGCCGCCGGAGAGTTTTTTCATGATCTTGGTCTGTGCCGAGCCACCCACGCGCGACACCGAGATACCGGCGTTCACCGCCGGACGGATACCGGCATTGAACAGGTCGGTTTCCAGGAAGATCTGCCCGTCGGTAATCGAAATCACGTTGGTCGGCACGAAGGCGGAGACGTCACCGGCTTGGGTTTCGATGATCGGCAATGCGGTCAGCGAGCCGGTCTTGCCCTTGACGGCACCATTGGTGAACTTCTCGACATAGTCTTCGTTGACGCGCGCGGCGCGCTCCAAAAGGCGGCTGTGCAGATAGAACACGTCACCCGGGAAGGCTTCACGACCCGGCGGACGCTTCAGGAGCAGCGAAATCTGGCGATAGGCCACGGCCTGCTTGGACAGGTCATCGTAGATGATGAGTGCGTCTTCGCCACGGTCACGGAAGTATTCGCCCATGGTGCAGCCCGAATACGCGGCGATGTACTGCATCGCGGCCGATTCAGAAGCCGAGGCTGCAACCACGGTGGTGTAGGCCATGGCGCCGTTTTCTTCCAGCTTGCGCACGATGTTGGCGATGGTCGAGTTCTTCTGACCGATGGCCACATAGATGCACTTAATGCCGGAGGACTTCTGGTTGATGATGGTATCCACCGCGATGGCGGTTTTACCGGTCTGACGGTCACCGATGATCAGCTCACGCTGGCCGCGACCAATCGGAATCATGCTGTCGATGGCCTTGTATCCGGTCTGCACCGGCTGGCTGACCGACTTACGCCACACCACGCCCGGCGCGATGGCTTCCACCGGTGCGGAAGTGGCGGCATTGATCGGCCCCTTGCCGTCAATCGGCTCACCCAGGGCGTTGACCACACGGCCAAGCAGTTCCGGGCCGGTCGGCACTTCCAGAATGCGGCCGGTGGTCTTGGCGACATCACCTTCGCGCAGGTGCTCATAGTCACCCAGCACCACGGCGCCCACCGAATCACGTTCCAGGTTCAGCGCAAGCGCGGTGGTATTGCCCGGCAGCTCGATCATTTCGCCCTGCATGGCGTCGGCAAGGCCATAGATGCGCACGATGCCGTCGGACACGCTGGTCACGGTGCCTTCGTTGCGGGATTCCGCGCCAAGTTTGACCTGCTCGATGCGGTTCTTGATCAGCTCACTGATTTCAGACGGGTTGAGCGTGGTGGTAGCCATTTTGGTTTCCTTCTCGTGGATGCATGCATCCACGGTTCAACAATGTTGGTTTAGCTGCTGCCGCAGCCGCGGCAGCAGCTCGTGTTTTTATTGCGCCAGTGCGGCTTCAAGCCGTGCCAGTTTGCCCTTGACCGAGCCATCGATGACCAGCTCGCCGGTATCGATGATGGCGCCGCCAATCAGGGATTCATCCACTGCTGTTTCCACTTCGACTTCGCGGCCAAAGCGGCGACGCAAAATCGCGGCCAGCTTCAGCACATCAATCTGCTCCATGGCAGAGGCCGAAGTAATCTTGGCGCGGATGACTTTCTGGTCTTCGGCGCGGTATTGCTCGAAAAGTCCTGCGATTTCCGGCAGCAGTTTCATCCGGCCATTTTCGGCCAGCAAACGGATGAAGGACTGCAAGGCCTCGGAGGCATTTTCCGGCGCCAGCAGCTTGACTGCCTGGTCGCGGCCAAGACGCGGATCGCCCAGCAAACGGTCGATTTCCGGGTCAGCCGCCAGACGCGCCGTCAGGGCAAGCCCCTGCGACCAGACAGCAGCATCACCGGCTTCACGCGCCATCAGCCACGCAGCGCGTGCATAAGGACGGGCGAGGGTTGCGTTCTGGCTCATGGTTTAGATCTCGGCCGCCAATTCTTCCAGCAGTGCCTTGTGCACGTCTGCATTGATTTCGCGGCGAATCAGTTTCTCGGCGCCAGCCACGGCCAGCACAGACACTTGACGACGCAGATCTTCGCGAGCGCGGTTGGCGCTGGCAGCAATATCGGCCTCAATCATCGCCTTCTGGCGCGTGCCTTCTTCAATGGCTTCGAGCTTGGCAGCCTCGACAATCTGATTGGCGCGCTGATGTGCCTGCTCAATGATTTCGTTGGCCTTGGCACGGGCAGCCTTCAGCTCTTCATTGGCCTTGGCTTCGGCCTCGGCAAGGGCTTTCTGGCTGTTGTCGGCAGCGGCCAAACCTTCGGCAATCTTCTTTTGACGCTCCTCGATGGCTGCCAGCAGCGGCGGCCAAATCTTGGTCGCAATCAAGAGAATCAGCCCGGCAAAGGCGATGGCTTGCGCGATAAGCGTTAGGTTGATGTTCATTTCCGTATCCCGGCGTTGACTTCAGTTTGCCCGCAATCGGGCGCTTTCAGGATGCAGCCACGCAAGCGACTGCATCCTCAAACGGAAATCAGCCCAGACGCGAAACGAATTCGCCAATGAACGGGTTGGCGAAGGCGAACAGCAGACCGACAGCGACCGAGATAATGAACGCGGCGTCGATCAGGCCGGCGGTGATGAACATGCGCACCTGCAGCGCCGGGATCAGTTCCGGCTGACGGGCAGCGGACTCAAGGAACTTGCCGGCCATGATGGCCAGACCCAAGCCTGCGCCGAGTGCGGCCAGACCAATCATGATGCCGACGGCCAGCGCGGTGAAGGACTGGACTTGAGCGAGGTTGGCAAGAGCTTCCATTGTTGTCTCCAAAGGGTTTTACGAAAGGGAAAGAAACTTAAAGGGTGAAGCAAAAATCAGTGAGCGTCTTCAACGAGGCTGAGGTAAACAATCGACAGCATCATGAAGATGAAGGCCTGCAGCGGAATCACCAGCAAGTGGAAAATCATCCAGCCAAGGCCGAAGGCTGCGCCGCCGAGCATGCCGAGCAGACCAGCGCCGCCCAGCACCCAAATCAGCAGGAACACGATTTCGCCGCCGAACATGTTGCCGAACAGTCGCATCGCCAGGGAAATCGGCTTGGACAGCCATTCAACGATGTTGAGAATCAGGTTGAACGGCATCATCCACTTACCAAATGGCGCGGTGAGGAATTCCTTGGTGAAGCCGCCCACGCCCTTGGCGCGCAGCGAGAAGAAAATCATCAGCAGGAACACCGAAATGGACATGCCAAGCGTGGCGTTCACATCGGCGGTCGGCACCGGCTTCCAGTAATGCACGCCAAGAAGCTCCAGCGGCTTGGCGATGAAGTCGGCCGGAATCATCTTCAAAAGATTCATCAGAAGAATCCAGAAGAAGATGGTGATGGCGATGGGGGTGACCAGCTTGGACTTGCCGTGATAGGTGTCCTTGACCTGGTTGTGGACAAATTCCAGGCAGATTTCGACAAACGCCTGCCATTTGCCAGGCACGCCTGCAGTAGCCTTGCGGGTCGCCAGCCAGAACAGGAACACCATGAACAGCCCCATCAGCACGGCGGTGATGAAGGTATCCAGATGCAGGGTCATGAAGTCGCCTTCACCGACGCTTGCAACCAGATTCTGCAAGTGGTGCTGGATGTATGCGGTCGGCGTCAATGCGCCACCTTGTGCGGGAGCCATCACGGGTTGGGATTCCTGACAGTTTTGAGCGTTACAAACACCACATGGGCAACAAGTGCGACCAGTACACCGGCCAGCAGAGCCAATGGCGGCATCTTCCAAGCCACCACCGCACCCGTCATCACCAGCAAGAACACGCTCCAGCGAATCAGGATGCCTGCAAACCAGCGCAGCAGCACGATATTGGCAGGGGCAACCCCTTCGACCAGTGCCACCCGCGAGGCCAGCGCATTACCCAGGGCAACGGCCAAACCGCCGATGAAAACACCGAGTGCGAAGCGCAAGCCTTGGGCAGCCAGAAAACCGGCGACCACGGCGGCCAGCACCACCACCAACATCTGCCGCAGGGCGGCCTGTCTCACCACCCGCTTGGATTGGGCGACTGGATCATACATGGGGCTTTCCTGCGTGCTGCTGAGAGCCAAAACCGGCTCGGTCAAGCGGCGAGAGTATAGCAGGCGTGAAAATGCCGAGACAAGTCAAAATCCGTTCAGCTTTCAATAACTTTGCATTCACCCAGGATGGCCTGGCGCATTTTCTGCTCCAGCTGCTGTTGCCGATAGCGCAGCAGGATGCGGGCATTGGCCGGACGCGCGCCCAGTCCCTGCCAGTCCACCAGCGTCATGCCACGCGCTGCGCCGTGCAGTTCGACATGCAGGGCATGGCTTGCCGTTTCTGCCAGCTCCGGCTGCAAGGCATAGGCCATCGCCAGCGCATCGGCGCTATGCCAGTGCTCACCGCGCCCCTGTCTGGCCCAGGCACGAGTCTTGCGCGAGATGGCATCATAAAAGCGCGCCTGCGGGGTATCGGCCGCGCACCATTCATCCACTTGTGCATGGGCAATACCATGCGCCAGGGTTGCCTCCCAGTCGGCCACATCGAACTGCGCAAAGGCGCCAAATACGATATGTGCCGCTTCCGGGTCAAAGTACGCATTGAACTCGGCATACGGGGTGATATTGCCACGGCCATTGACCGCGCCGCTCATCACTACCAGCCGTGCAATGCGCTCGGGCAATGTCGGGTCCAGCCGCAGCGCCAGTGCGATATTGGTCAAAGGCCCCAGCGCCACCAACAGCAAGCGTCCGGCATATTGGTGCGACAGACGAATGATGGCCTGCGCGGCGTGCTCGCTCTCGGCATGACGCGCAGCGGGCGCCAGCCCGACATCGCCAAAGCCATCTGCGCCATGCACATCGGCCGCATCCGGCGATGGATGCAGGAGCGGCGTGGCGCAACCGGCAAATACCGGCACATCTTCGCGCCCCGCCACTTCGCACAGTTTCAGGGCATTGGCCACGGTATGTCCAAGACCGACATTGCCAGCGGTCACGGTCAGCCCCACGACCTGATGCTGCGCATCGGCAAAGGCCATCAGGATGGCGAGCGCATCATCCACGCCCGGGTCGGTATCAATCAGCAGAGGGATAGGGGTGTTGTTCATTGGCAGTTGCTTGCACGCGCTTTAGTGATGCCGGCAAGCGTAGCAAAACGCAGGCCGCAGCTACTTTCTTACTGAAAACCCGTCATTCTGCGCAAGCCCAAGCGTAGTTACAGAATCTTCTGGGTACCGATGTTTACTCAACGCCGGGACTGCGCCCGGCAGCGCACCTACTTTCTTTGTTGGCAAAGAAACCAGCCCTGGATACCGCGCCCCGCCATGCGGGGTGCCCTGCGTTCCTCGCAACCAATGGCGGCAGGGCAAACTCGCATCGCTACGCGCTGCTCAAACAAAGCCCAGCCTTCTTCCATTGGTCGCTGCGCTACTCGGCGCGTCCGAACAGGGCGAAATAAAAGCAAAAGCCATTATTGGCATCACCCATAACGATGGCGGCAGACAACACTCTCAAGCCGAGGCATAGCGCAGGGCGCTGCCAATCCAGCGGGCGATGATGGCATCGGCGTTTTCCGGCGCATCGCGCAGCAATTGGCTGGCCAGCTGTTCCACTTGCGGCAGCAAATCGGCATCGCGCATCAGGTCGGCGATGCGCAATTGCGCAAGGCCGGTCTGGCGCACCCCCAGAAGCTCGCCAGGGCCGCGCAACTCCAGGTCTTTTTCGGCAATCAAAAAACCATCATTGCTGTGCCGCAGCATGTCCAGCCGCTGCCGTGCGATTTTGCCCAGCGGCGGCTGATACAGCAGCACGCAACTGGACTGCACGCTGCCACGCCCAACCCGGCCACGCAACTGGTGCAGCTGCGCCAGACCAAGACGCTCGGCGTTTTCGATAATCATCAGCGAGGCATTGGGCACATCCACGCCGACTTCAATCACCGTGGTGGATACCAGAAGGTCGCTCTCGCCCTGTTTGAAGGCGGCCATCGCTGCCTGTTTTTCCTGCGGCTTCATGCGTCCGTGCACCAGCGCAATGCGCAGCTCCGGCATCGCCTGCTGGAGTTGCAGGAAGGTGGTTTCCGCCGCCTGCGCGTCAATCCGCACTTCGCTTTCTGACTGTTCCTCAATCAATGTGCACACCCAATACGCCTGGCGACCTTCGGCAATCGCCGCGCGGATGCGCGCTATCAATTCATCGCGGCGCGCATTGGAAATCACCACCGTCTGCACCGGCCTGCGCCCGGCGGGCAGCTCATCAATCACCGACACATCCAGATCGGCATAGGCCGACATCGCCAGCGTGCGCGGAATCGGGGTGGCAGTCATCACCAGCTGATGCGGCACAAGGCCACTGCCCTTGTCACGCAGTGCCAGCCGCTGTTGCACGCCAAAACGGTGCTGCTCGTCGATGATGGCCAGTGCCAGATCGGCAAACTCAACGCCTTCCTGCATCAGCGCATGGGTGCCGATGATGAGCTGCACTTCGCCCGTGGCGACTTCGGCCAGCACCTGCGCGCGCGCCTTGCCGGTGACTTTGCCCGCCAACCAACCGATACGCACACCCAGCGGCTCCAGCCAGCCGCGCAAGCTGGCCAGATGCTGCTCGGCCAGCAATTCGGTCGGCGCCATCAGCGCGACCTGATGCCCGGCGTCTATCGCCCGCAATGCGGCCAGCGCCGCCACCACGGTTTTGCCCGAACCAACATCACCTTGCACCAGACGCAGCATCGGCACCGGCTTTTCAAGGTCGCGCTCGACCTCGGCCAATACCCGCGCCTGTGCGCCGGTCAACTGGAACGGCAAGGCCGCCAGCAATTGCTCAACACGCCCCGGCTTGCGCGGCAAAGCCGCCGCGGCATGACGCTGCATCGCCACGCGCTCGCGGCGCAACGACAGGTGATGCGCGAGCATTTCTTCCAGTGCCAAGCGGCGCTGCGCCGGATGCCGCCCGGACTGCAAGGCGGCGACATCGGCATCGGCTGGCGGGTGATGCAAATACAGCAGCGCCTGCCGCAAACCCGGCAGCCCCATATCATGCGCAAAGCCGACGGGCAATAGCTCCAGCGCCGCATCCCCGGGCAGGCTGCGCAGCGCATGGCTGACGATTTTCCGCATCAGCGCCGCGCCGATACCGTCGATTTGCGGATATACCGGCTCCAGCAATTCATCCAGCGGCGCATCGCCATCGCCCAACACCCGGTAACTGGGGTGCGCCATTTCCAAACCCGCCTGCCCCGGACGCGGCACGCCATAGGCGCGCACCTTGCCGCCCTGCCGGAAGGCATCGGCCTGCTGTTTTCTGAAGTGGAAAAACTTGAGCGTCACGGTGCTGCCGCGCTCATCGCCCAGCAGCACTTTCAGCATCGGCCGTGCGCGAAAGGCGGTATCCACCGCCAGCATCCGGCCTTCCACCTGTGCAGCTACACCGTTTCGCAGGGCGTGAATCGGGGTGAGGCGGGTGCGATCCTGATAATCGCGCGGTAGCCAGAACCACAGGTCTGACACACGGCCAAGGCCGTGGGCGGCCAGTTTTTCCGCGCTTTGCGGGCCTATCCCCGGCAACGACGAGAGCGGCGCATGGCCGCCCTCAATCGCTGGCGCGGGTTTGGCCTTGCGGCTCACGTTTAAGGCGTGACCAGAATGGCGTCCACTTCAAACAGCACGCCCTTGGGCAGCGCCGAGACTTCGATGGTGGAGCGCGCCGGGAACGGGGCGCTGAAGTATTCGGCCATCACCGCATTGACCTCGGCAAACTGCGACAGGTCGGTGAGATAAAGCCCCAGGCGCTGGATATCGGCAAAGCTGCCACCTGCGGCCTCGCACACCGCCTTGAGGTTGTCAAAAGCACGACGCGCCTGCGCCTCAATGCCACCTGCCACCACTTCGCCCGTGGCCGGATCCAGCGGAATCTGGCCGGAGAGAAACACCATTGCGCCGGATTTCACTGCCTGTGAATACGGGCCGATGGCAGCGGGGGCAAGGTCGGTATGGATGGCATTGCGAGGCATGGGATAGCTCCGGTTGAAAACGCCATTGTCTCAAATGCGCTCGACATCATGCACCACCTGCAAGCGCCGCACCCGGCGCATGACCTCGACCAGATGGTCAACATCACGCACTTCAATCTTGAAGCGAATCAGCGTGACCGAACCATCACGCTCCAGATAGTCCACGCTGTCGATATTGGAATGCGCCTGGGCAATGGCCGCGGCCACCTGCGCCAGCACGCCGGGGCGATTGTCCACATCCACGCGCAGGCAGGAGGGATAATCGCCCGCCACCTCCCGGTCCCAGCCAATTTCCACCCAGCGCTCGGGCGAGCGGCGATATTCCACCAGATTCGGACAGCTCATACGGTGCACCACCACGCCTTTGCCCGCGGTGTGAAAGCCCATGATTTCATCGCCGGGAATCGGCTGGCAGCACTGTGCAAAGCTGATCACGCCGCGTTCGGTACCAGTAATCAGGATGCGCTCATCACGCCCCAGGCTGCGCAAATCGGCAAACTCGATATCGCCCGCCGCATCCGCCCCTTCATCGCCCAGTACCAGCCACTGCGCCACCTGCATCGGCATGCGGTTGCCCAGCGCAATATCGGCCAGCAAGGCCTCCAGGCGCGGATAGCGCTGCTCGGCCAGATATTTTTCCAGCTGCGCCTTGGGCAGGCGCTCCAGACTGCTATCACTGCGCTCCAGCGCCGCCTCCAGCATGCGGTGGCCGAGCTGCACGGCATCTTCGTGCTCCAGCTGCTTGAGCTGCTGGCGAATGGCGGTTCGTGCCTTGCCGGAGGCGACAAACTCCAGCCATTGCGGCTTCGGACTGGAGGTTTTGGCCGTGACGATTTCCACGTTCTGACCGCTGGAGAGCTTGCTGCGCAGCGGCATCAGTTTGCCGTCAATACGCGCGGTCACCGCGTGATTGCCGATATCGGTATGCACCGCATAAGCAAAATCCAGCGCCGTGGCATTGCGCGGCAGCGCCAGAATCCGCCCCTTGGGGGTGAACACATACACCTCGTCCGGGTAAAGGTCGATTTTGACGTTTTCCAGAAACTCCAGAGACGAATCCGCGCCCTGCTGGCCTTCCATCAAATCACTCAGCCAGCTGCTGGCGCGCGATAGCGGGCTGCTGCCCTCACTGCCATTCTGCTTGTATGCCCAGTGCGCAGCGATACCGCGCTCGGCCAGCAAATCCATTTCTTCAGTGCGAATCTGCACTTCAACCGGCGCCCCGTATGGCCCGAACAGCACCGTATGCAGTGACTGGTAGCCATTGGCCTTGGGGATGGCGATGAAGTCGCGGAAGCGCCCGTCCAGCGGCTTGAAAGTCGCATGCGCCACCCCCAGCGCGTGATAGCAGTCCGGCACCTTGGCCGTCACCACCCGGAAACCGAACACATCCATCACCTGGCGGAACGATTTGTGCTCATCGCGCATCTTGGTATAGATGCTCCACGGCGTTTTTATCCGGCCAATCAGGCGATGCTTCAAACCCTCGTTGGCCAGCCGCTGCGCCAGCTTGGCCTCGATTTTCGCCATCGCCTCGCGCCGAGTCTGCGGCTGCTCGCGGATACGCTTGGCAAGCGCCGCATAGCGCCAGGGGTACAGCGCGCGGAAGCTCAAATCCTGCAACTCGGCCTTGACCATGTTCATGCCCAAGCGCTGGGCAATGGCGGCATAAATATCCAGCGTCTCCCGGGCAATCCGGCGGCGCGCCTCGGCCGACTGCGCCCCCAGTGTGCGCATATTGTGCAAACGGTCGGCCAGCTTGATGAGGATCACGCGCAAATCACGCGACATCGCCAGCAACATCTTGCGGAACGACTCCGCCGCCGCCTCCTTGCGGTCACGGAACTTCAACTTGTCGAGCTTGGTCACGCCCTCGACCAAATCCGCCACGGTTTGCCCAAACTCTGCGGCAATTTCCTCAGCAGTCAGCGCAGTATCTTCGATGGTGTCGTGCAAAATCGCCGCCGCCAGCGCCTTGAAATCCATGCGCTGCTCGGCCAGCACCCCGGCCACCGCCACCGGATGCGTGATGTAGGGCTCACCGGATTTGCGCATCTGCCCCTCATGCGCGGCCGCCCCCATTTGCCAGGCTCGCACCAGTCCGGCGCGTTCCTCATCGGAAAGATAGCCAGTCGCATCCAGCAAAGCCTGTACATAGTCAGGCAATGCGTCCGGCGCCATAACGGAAGCGGTTTGATTGCTCATGATTGCGAGAGTAAAGCCTCATAGCCACCGGGAAAAGACTTTAACAACGCATGAATGCAAAAAGCCCCGCTCATGTGAACTGCACCCCAAAAGTTGGACGCCGATCCAACCTTTGGGGTGTTTTTCATGGCGAAGTACAGTGAGGCCTTCAAACTGCGTGTAGTGCAAAGCTACATGTCAGGAGAATCAGGCTTTGAAACCA
>NWQT01000043.1 GCA_002798295.1 Lysobacteraceae bacterium NML07-0707
GGTTTCAAAGCCTGATTCTCCTGACATGTAGCTTTGCACTACACGCAGTTTGAAGGCCTCACTGTACTTCGCCATGAAAAACACCCCAAAGGTTGGATCGGCGTCCAACTTTTGGGGTGCAGTTCATGTATCATGCGGGGCTTTTCATATGTTGGAGTGTCCTATGCTTCGCAAAGCCATCTTGTTGCTGTTTGGATTGATGGTCGCAATGGCTGCCTGTAGCGCCAGACCATCTGCCTGGACGGATAGCGATGCCGAGCAACAATTGCTGGATTTGCAGCAAACAAGTGCTGGGCGCTTGGGCGTATATGTGCTGGATAGCGAAACCGGGCGCCACTTGGCATTGCGCGCTGATGAGCGTTTTGGCATGAACTCCACTTTCAAACTGCTGCTGGCGGCAGTGGTGTTGCGAGCAATGGGTGAGGGCGAGTTTGCTGCCGAGATGACA
Source organism: Lysobacteraceae bacterium NML07-0707 (assembly GCA_002798295.1). Lineage (GTDB taxonomy): Bacteria > Pseudomonadota > Gammaproteobacteria > Xanthomonadales > Xanthomonadaceae > Solilutibacter. Next base: position 449 of record NWQT01000043.1, read on the forward strand.
TTGCCTTTCAGTGCTGATGACTTGGTGCCGCATGCGCCGGTGATACAGGCACGGCTTGATAACGGTATTCAAGCCATGCACATGATTGAGCTTGCCAAAGCTGCCCAACTTACCAGCGATAACACGGCAGCGAACTTGCTGATTCGACAATTGGGCGGTCCTGAAGGCGTTACCGCGCGTTGGCGCGCGTTGGGTGATCAAGTGAGCCGACTTGATCGGTACGAAACTGAAATGAACTTCGTGCCTGCCGGTGAGGTGCGTGATACCACCACACCACGCGCGATGGCTGAAACCGTGGCACGGCTGTTTGTCGGTGATGTTCTGGGCGATGGGGCGCGCGAAGACTTGAAGGGCTGGATGCTTGCAACCGAAACCGGCTTGAAGCGCTTGCGTGCCGGCTTTCCACCGGGATGGCAGATAGGCGATAAAACCGGCTCGGGTTTTAGCGAAGGCATGCCGAACAAAACCCATGATGTTGCGGTTATTTGGCGCGAAGGACGCAAGCCGGTGGTGATTGCCGCCTATTACGAGGCCGATGCCCATTACCCGCAGGGTGTGCGTGACGAAGATGAAGCGGTGTTGGCAGGTGTTGGACGAATCGTCCAACAGTGGTTGCAACAGCCTTGAGGCTTGTCTGCTGCCATGAAAAAATCGCCCTCTGATTATTTCGATGGATTCACTATATGAAGCGTTCGCGCACCATGGCTTTGGTTTTGATGGGCTCAAGCCCGTTGTGGTTGACTGCCTGCGGCAGCACCGAGCCAACGTTGGAAGAAGGCTTGTATACCTCGGTTGCCGAATGCGCGCAGCAAACCGGCGATCGCAATAGCTGCGAAAGCGCCTTTGCCGCAGCGGAAAAAGCCCATCAGGAGCAGGCTCCCCGCTATGCCAGTCGCAAGGATTGCGAGGCCGAGCACGGCGAAGGCCAGTGCGAAGAGGGCAGCCGCGAGCGCAGCTCCAGCTTCATGCCGATTTTGACCGGTTACATGATGGGTCGGATGATGAGTGGCAGCAATGTCACCGGCTTGCAGTCCAGCCCGGCGTTTCGCAACAAGTACGGCGGCTGGGAGCGCCCGGCACAAGCCGGTGAGCGTGGCATGTATCGCGGCGGCGCGCCAGGGCGTACTGCTGCTACCCCGATTTATATGCAGCCCAACCAGAAGCCGACCATCAGCCGTGGCGGTTTTGGCGGGGATAGCGATCGCCGCAGCAGTGGTGGCTGATGCGCCGTATCGACCTTGAGCCGCGTGCGGACTGGAAGCAGAAGGCCGAAGCCGCAGGTTTCGATTTTCATACCATCGACGGTGCGCCGTACTGGGATGAAAGCCATTGCTATGCCTTCAGCCTTGAACAAATAGAAAACGATATCGAAGCGCCCACCGAAGAATTGCACGATATGGTGCTGGACATGGTGGGCGATATCGTCAGCAACGAGCGCCTGTTGCGCCAGCTGGATATTCCGGAAGCCTACTGGAACTGGATACTAGAAAGCTGGCGCAATCAAGAGCCACATCTCTACGGACGGATGGATTTTGCTTATGACGGCAGCGGGCCTGCGAAGCTCCTAGAGCTGAACTACGACACGCCCACCTCGTTGTTCGAGGCGGCGTTTTTTCAGTGGCAATGGCTCGATGACATGCAGCAGCGCGGCACCTTTCCGTTGATGGTCGACCAGTACAACTCGATTTACGAAAGCCTGGTGGAAGCCTTCAGCCTGATTGCCAAACGTCTGCAACGGCCACTGTACTTTGCAGCAGTGCGCTCAAGCAGCGAAGACCAAGGCACCATCGACTATCTGCGCGACTGCGCCGTGCAGGCCGGGATTGAATGCAGCCATTTGGCGATGGAAGACATCGGCATTACCGCCGATGGCCGCTATACCGATTTGGCCGACAACGCCATCGGCACACTGGCCAAGCTCTATCCGCTGGAAGACCTGATGCGCGAGCCGTTTGGTCAGTATCTGCCCAGCGCCGGAATGCAGCTACTGGAGCCGGCCTGGAAGGCGGTGCTGAGTAACAAAGGCATCCTGCCGCTGCTGTGGCAGCGGCATGCCGGGCATCCCAATCTGCTGATGGCCGAGTTTGACGATGGCCGCCAGCCGCTTGCGCCGGGCTGGGTGCTGAAACCGCTGTACTCGCGCGAGGGCGCCAATATCCGCATCTGCCTGCCCGATGGGCGCGAAGAATCCGCCCCCGGCCCTTACATGGGCGCGTGCATTCGTCAGGCCTTCCACCCGCTGGCCGAATTCAAGGGCGAGCATGTGGTGCTGGGCAGCTGGGTGGTGGGCGACCGCCCCTGTGGCCTCGGGCTGCGCGCCGATGCCAGCCGCATCACCCGCGACAGCGCACGCTTCATCCCGCATGTGATTCTGGAAGAAACCGGCGGCGTGCTGGTGGCCTGAGCGCCTGAAAGGCGCTGGATAGCTTTGGGGCGCGGCAAGGCCGCGCCACCCAATTCAGTCGCTACATTTGCCGATTGAAGTCAGCACTTCATTCCAAGCATTTTCTGCATTGAAGTCTTCAGCCAGCGCCTTGGAACTGCCATCGCCAGAGCGGAAGGCTTCCATACCGTGTTGCAGCATGTAAGTAGGCGGATAGTCAGGCGCGCCCAGCTGCCTGAGCGTGGCGCAGATGCGGCTGTGCTCGGTCGCATTTCCAAACTGGGCTTTTATCGCTTCGTGCATTTTCTTTCCTGTATCTTCCGGGAATCCGGAAAATGCCTGCATTTGCAGTACCGAGACCGCCTGATGCGCAGTCCGGTCAGTAACCCGCATCGTGTCAAAACCGCCATAGCTGCGCGCAAGGATGTACAAATCCGCAGCCTGGGCAAGCTTGTTTTCTTTCACGCAGGCAGCGATGGCCGGGAACAGGTCGGCCGGCGTGTATTGGTTTTTGGCTTCGGCAAGCGTGATACAACCAAGGGCATGTTTGGATTCAAGATTGCCCTGCGCCTCGAGGTGGGTGACCGGCGCTTGCACATCGCTGACATCACTGGCCTGGCTACAGGCGCACAGGCCAAGCGCGAGAATGACGGTGAAATAATGCATGAGAACCTTCCATCAAAAGCGGGGGTTTGTTTTAACACAGCCGCCGAGCATCAGGATGCGAGCCGGGTGTTTACCTAGAAGGGACAGGCCGAGATATAGCCATGAACCCGGCGTTTTCTATGCATATCCGCCATGACATGCATAGAAAACACCAAAATCTATACATATGATGGACGCTTAGTTAAAGGAAACATTTCTGAATGAACCTGTCCACCCTGTCATCGCTGCAAACCCTTGACCTGGCCCGGTTCGATACCGCTGTCATCCTCAAGCAACTGGTTGCGGCTCATCGCGCGCTGGCCGAGTTCAAGGGCGTGGCAGCCTCCATGCCCAATCAAGGCATTCTTGTCAGCACCCTGGGCTTGCAGGAAGCCAAGGACAGCTCCGAAATTGAAAACATCGTCACGACCCACGACGAGCTGTTCCGCGAAGCGGTGCATGACATCACGGCCAGCCCCGCTGCCAAGGAAGTGGCACGCTACAGCCATGCCTTGCACACGGGCTTTGAGGTTGTGCGCAGCTCAGGTCTGCTGACCATCAACCACATCATCGAAGTTCAGGCAGTACTGGAGAAAAACCGCGCCGGTTTGCGCAAAGTGCCGGGCACCGTGCTCAAAAGCAGCGCAGGCCGCGTGGTCTATACCCCGCCCACGCCGGAGCAATTGCCATCACTGCTTGCCGATCTGGAGCGTTTCATCAACGACGCTCAACATTTCAGTGCCGACCCGCTGGTGAAAATGGCTCTGATCCACCACCAGTTCGAGAGCATCCACCCCTTCTACGACGGCAATGGCCGCACTGGGCGCATCCTCAATGTGCTGTATCTGGTCAAGGAAGGGCTGCTGGATACGCCGGTGCTCTATCTCAGCCGGGCCATTGTGCGCAGCAAGGCCGACTACTACCGGCTGTTGCAAGACGTGCGCGAGCGCGACCAATGGGAGGGCTGGGTGCATTACATGCTGGGCGCCGTGGAACGCACCGCCACAGACGGCATTGCCACCATCCAGGCCATCAAGGCGGCGCTGATGGACTATAAACACCGCATTCGCACGGGCTACAAGTTCTACAGCCAGGATCTCATCAACAACCTGTTTTCCCACCCCTACACCAAAATCGACATCTTGCAGCGCGATCTGGGCGTGACCCGCCTCACCGCCACCCGGTATCTGGATGCACTGGCTCAAGACGGCTTACTGCACAAACAAAAGATCGGGCGCACTAACTACTACATCAACACGCCACTGGTGCGCATCCTGGCAGATGCACCATCGGCAACCAGCAAGGCCTGATACCGATGCGCCTGAAAAAAGCGGCAACCCTAAAGCCACTCATCCCGCATGTGATTTTGAAAGCAGGCAGCAACGTACTGGTGGCTTGATGTTTTGCGTCACCGATGCTGCCTGACGCGGATAGGTTCGGGTATGGTGACAGTTTCCATCCCATGCTTGTCACCTGCGTCATGCCCGCTGCCGCCATCGCCATCCACCATGTTGATGATGCCTTGCTGGTGGTGGAAAAACCCGCCGGGCTTTTGAGTGTGCCAGGACGCCTGCCCGAGCATCAGGATTGCCTGATCAGCCGGGTGCAGCAGCAATACCCGGATGCGCGCATCGTGCACCGGCTTGACCAGGTGACCAGTGGCCTGATGGTGCTGGCGCGCGGCAAGGCTGCGCATCGCGCGCTATCGATACAGTTTGAAAAACGGCAGGTGGGCAAGCGTTATCAGGCGCTGGTGCAAGGCGTGGTTGAGACGGATGCAGGCGAGATTGACCTGCCGCTGATTTGCGACTGGCCCAACCGCCCCCGGCAGAAAGTGGACTTTGCGCAGGGCAAGCCCTCTCTCACCCGCTGGCGGGTATTGGCACGGGATGCGCAAAACCAGCAGACCCAGCTGGCGCTTGTGCCGGTGACCGGGCGCAGCCACCAGTTGCGCGTGCATTTGATGAGCATCGGCCATCCGATTGTCGGTGATGATTTTTATGGCGCAGCGCCTGCCGCGCGGGTATGCCTGCATGCGGTGGCGCTGTCGTTCCAGCACCCCGAGCGCGCAATGCCGATGCTGTTTGAATCGGCGGCACCGTTTTAGAATGCGGGCTTTCAACGCAGGAGTTGCCATGAGTTCAACACTTTCTGCGGGCGCACGTTTCCGCGCCGCGCTGGCTGCCGAATCGCCCTTGCAGGTGATTGGCGCCATCAATGCCAACCACGCCCTGCTTGCCAAGCGTGCAGGCTACAAGGCGATTTATCTCTCCGGCGGCGGCGTGGCGGCAGGCTCGCTGGGCTTGCCGGATTTGGGTATCAATACCCTGGAAGACGTGCTGATTGATACCCGCCGCATCACCGATGTCTGCGACCTGCCGCTCATGGTGGACATCGATACCGGCTTTGGCGCCTCGGCCTTCAATATCGAACGCACGGTGAAGTCCCTCATCAAGGCCGGCGCCGCTGCCTGCCATATCGAAGACCAGGTGGGCGCCAAGCGTTGCGGTCATCGCCCCGGCAAGGAAATCGTCACTACTGGCGAAATGGTCGATCGCGTCAAAGCCGCGGCCGATGCCAAAACCGATGCGGACTTCTTTTTGATCGCGCGCACCGATGCCATCGCCGTGGACGGCGTGGAGGCGGCCATCGAGCGCGCCATCGCCTGTGTGGAAGCGGGTGCGGACGGCATTTTTGCCGAGGCGGCTTACGACTTGCCGACCTACAAGCGTTTCGTCGAGGCGGTGAAGGTGCCGGTGCTTGCCAATATCACCGAGTTCGGCAAGACCCCGCTGTTCACCCGTGACGAGCTGGCCTCGGTGGGCGTGGCCATCCAGTTGTTCCCGCTGTCGGCGTTTCGCGCCATGAACAAGGCCGCCGAGGCGGTGTATGAAGCAGTGCGCCGCGACGGCACGCAGGCGGCGGTCATCGACAGCATGCAAACCCGCGAAGAACTCTACGAGCGCATCGGCTATCACGCTTTCGAGCAAAAGCTCGATGCGTTGTTTACCAAATCCAAATCCTGAAGCGGAGCCTCAAGATGAGCAAGAAAAAAACCACCCCCGAAGCTGCTGCCCCGGCAGCCCCCAAGGTCAAGAAGTCGGTTGCGCTCTCCGGCACCGCTGCGGGCAATACCGCACTGTGCACCGTCGGTCGCAGCGGCAATGACCTGCACTATCGCGGCTATGACATTCATGATCTGGCCACCAAGGCCACGTTTGAAGAAGTCGCGCATCTCTTGGTACACGGCAGCCTGCCCAGCGCCTCGCAGCTGGCTGCTTACAAAACCAAGCTCAAGCGCCTGCGTGGCCTGCCGGTCATCGTGCAGGAGGCGCTGGAGCTGATTCCCGCCAATGCCCATCCGATGGACGTGCTGCGCACCGGTTGCTCGGTGCTGGGCACGGTATTGCCTGAACGCGACGGCCACCCGGAAGCGGAAGCGCGCGATATCGCCGACCGGTTGATGGCGAGCTTTGGCTCGATGCTGCTGTACTGGTGGCATTTCACCCGCAATGGCCGCCGTATCGAGGTGGAAACTGATGATGACTCCATCGCCGCGCATTTCCTGCATCTTTTGCACGGCGAGCCGCCCAGCGCACTGCATGCCGAGGCGCTGGACAAGTCGCTGATTCTCTACGCCGAGCACGAGTTCAATGCCAGCACCTTTACCGCGCGCGTCATCGCCGGTACCGGCTCGGATATGTATTCCTGTATCACCGGCGCCATTGGTGCGCTGCGCGGCCCCAAACATGGCGGCGCCAACGAAGTCGCCATGGACATCATCGCCCGTTATGGCAGTGCGGACGAAGCCGAGGCCGATATCCGCGCGCGCATGGAGCGCAAGGAAATCATCATTGGCTTTGGGCACCCGGTGTACACCATCGGCGACCCGCGCAACCCTATCATCAAAAAGCTCAGCAAAAAACTGTGCAAGGACGGCGGCAACACCTTGCTGTTTGATGTCTCCGAGCGCATCGAAACGCTGATGATGGACACCAAAAAGATGTTCCCGAACCTCGACTGGTACAGCGCATCGAGCTATCACATGATGGGCGTGCCCACGCCGATGTTCACCCCGCTATTCGTCATCGCCCGCACTTCGGGCTGGAGCGCGCATGTCATCGAACAGCGCCAGGACGGCAAAATCATCCGCCCCAGCGCCAACTACACCGGCCCCGAAGACCGCGCCTTCGTACCGCTGGCCAAGCGCTGAGGCGCGCAGCCGGGTACAAGGCGATGCAAGACAACAGCCCGGCATGTCCGGGCTGTTTTTTTTCACACGGTCAATGCAATTCGCTATCTTCGGCAAGCCAAAGGCATTTCCCAGATTTTTTCAATGGCCGCCAGCCGCGCTTGATGGGCGGCATGTTCTTCATCACTCACCAACACCCGCGGGCGCGGGTCTTGTGACAACGCCGCTGTCACCGCTTGCACCACGGGCTGCGTCGTGCCGCGCGCAGCCGGGCAGTTCGGCATCCAGATGTTCTTGTTCCAGTGTCAATGGCTGTTGGCGCAGTGCCTGGGCGATTTCCGGCCAGCCAGCGCGTTCTGCCCAGTAGCACATGGCCTTGAGGGTGTCCGGTGCGGCGCGGTGCGCGCTGCTGCCGATGGCGGTGGGCAGGCTGCCTGGCGACATGCGCCAGGGCAGCAGGCGGCGTCCGGCTTGTTGGGCGCTGTGCGCCAGTACGCTGGCGATATGAAAACCGCCGCGGTCAATATCGCCCCAGTGATAAATACGGGCATCGGCGGGCAGGCAGCGCAGAATGCCGTCATAGGCGCGCCTCCAGGCAGGGGAGGGCATGCCGCCGGTGTACAGCAGCAGCGTGTTGGCATCGTGCAGCCGTGCGGCTTCATGAAAACTGCTCAAGTTTTCGATGCTGAGCAGGCAGCGCGCCGGGGTTTGCAATGCATGCAGCGATTCTGGCGGCACGCCCAGCCACGGGCGCAGCAAGGGCAGCTCGCCATATTGCAGATGCAAGGTTGCCGTGCCTGCCAGCAGTAATGGCAGCGGTTCTTTGCGCAACCCCAGCGCGGCCCAGACATGGGTTTTTTCCAGTGCGCCGTGGGCTTGCAATTGCCCGCTGCCGATCAGGTCCAGCCAAGGAGTCAGGGTTTCCAGATATTTGCTGTCGGCAAACAGGCGGACGCTTTCTGCGCGCAGGCTGCGCTCGCGCGTGGGGTCTTGCTGGCAGTGAGCCACCACGCGCGCGGCATCGGCGATTGCGCCAGCGGCTTGCGCTGTGTGGGTGCGCACCCGGCCGCCAGCCCGCCATGTGGCAAGTACGTCTTCGAGTACCGGAAAACGTTCGCGCCAAGGCGTCAGCAGCGCCTGGGCTTGCGCGATCTGTGCTTGCAGCGGCTGGAGGCCGACAAAGTCTGCCAGGGCATCCAGGTCGGCCACGGTGATGCGTTCAAGGTCTTGTCCATCGCCACGGTGGCGGGCGCGCTGCACGCAGATTGCGCCAGCGCGTTCGGCCAGGGTGATATGCGCATGGAAGGCTTCAAGTTCTGGCAGCGTGCGCAGTGTTTGGTATTCGGCGCCATCGCGCTTGCCGGTCATGACCAGCGAGGCGGGTTTGTCGCTCGCGCGCAGCCGTGCGGCTTCGGCGCGCTTGAACAAACGCCGCAGCACTTTCTGCGCGGCGCTCATGTGGCTGCCTGTTGTTGACGGATGCGCTCAAGCGCTTCGCTCAGCAAATGCGGGTGCAAATCGAACTGGTCCGATAGCAGCAGCTCGCGGGCGGCGGGCTGTATTTCGATGCGCTCGGCCTGGAGCAAGTCGTCATCGCGGAATAGTTCGATATAGCTTTCCAGTACGCCCGAGAGCGTGCCCTGTGCGGTATCGGGGGCGGCCAGAACCAATTGCAGCCCGAGCGAGCGCAGGTAGTTGGTCGTGGCGCGTGCGTTTTGCGCGTCGATCTTGTCGCCAAATTCGTCCAGCAAAATCAGGCCAATGCCGCCGGGATTGGCTTCGCTCTTGCCATAGGCGGCGGCCAGTGCGGCGCCGGCGATGACGTACAGCGGGGCGCGATGCTCGCCGCCGGAGCCCGAGCGCATGCGTTCGCTCAGCGTGCCGATGACGCGATCATCCTGCTGGATGCGCACTTCAAAGCGGAAGAAACGGCGGTAATCATCCAGCGCCGAGGCGTGGCGGGCAGTGGCAACATCGTCTTCGACAAGCTCGCGGAAGGCGGCCGGGACTTCGCCGGCGCTGCCGAACAGATTGTCTTCTTCGCCCACGTCGGCGGCGCGTTTGATGAAGCGCGCCAGTTCTTTGTATTCGGGCACGACTTCGTAATGGAACTGGTAGCGCTCGTTGTTGGAAAACGGCGGGCTGCTGCGCAGGATGCGGTTCAAGGTATTGATTTGCTCGCGCAGACGCCCGAAGTTGTCGTTGAGGGCAGCGGCGACATTGGCGCGGAAGGTTTCCACTGCCGTGTCATAAGCCTGGCGGGCTTCATCCTGATAACGCACCAGTTCGGTATCGCGCAACTGGGACAGTTCGCGTTGCAGCAAGGCTTGCGCCGGTCGCCAGTCGCTGCTGTCAAAATCCAGTACAAGGCCGTGGTCGCGGCTGTATTGCGCCAGTGTGCTCCAGGCTTCGGGCAGCAGCTTGTCACGCTGCCGGTCGCTGTCTTCGGCGCGCCGTTCGCAACTGTTGCGGCGCTCTTGCAGTGATTGCACGCGCGTATCCAGCTCCTGGCGGTAGCGCTCGACCAGATTGGGATCGACATCGGCCGCGCCGAAGGCTTGCACGGCGTGGCGGATGATGTGTTCTTCCTGTTGCCGCAGCCCTTCAAGCAGGCGTTGATATTCCTGGTATTGGCGCTCGGCCACGGCCTGTTGGCCAATCAAGGTTTCCAGTTGTTTTTCGTGGGCATCGAGCCGCGTTTTCAACTGGCTGACCAGCTCGGACAGGCGCAGCAAATCCGGGTTCAGGCTGGCGGCGCGGCTTTCTTCGCCATGGCGATAGCGTTGCAGCGCCTGTTGATATTCATGGGCGCGCGCATGCAGCGCCTGTGCCACGCCCTCGGCATCGGTCAGTCGCGCCAGCGCGCTGTGTTTGCTGCTGGCCAGGCTCAGTTTCGGGGCGAGTTCGCGCAGTTCGCTTTCGGCGGCCTGGATGTCCGCTTGCAGCAGGCGCAGGCGGGCGCGGTTGTCATGGGCGCCGATTTTCAGCTCGCTTGCCGCAGGCAAACGCAGCCGTTCGATACTGCCGCCGCGCGCCAGAAGGCCGTCGCGGCTGAGCGCCTGAGGGCTGTTGACCAGTTCCGACTCGCTCTGCACGCAGCGCAGCTCGCCCAATTGGCGGCGCAAAAAAGCCAGGGCATCTTGATTAATGCCGGTCAGCAGGGCCGCCACGCTGCCAGCACGGGCAGGCTGCGCTCCGCGCGAGCGGCGCGCCTGACTTGCCAACGCCAGCTTCACGCCATAGACCGTGCGTGCGCCGGAGAGGCGGCGATACAGGGCGGTGGCGCGGGTTTCGTGTTCTTCGGGAATCAGCAGCGCTTCCACATTGCTGCGCAGATAGGCTTCGATGGCCGGTTGCCAGTGTTTGTCGCTGACTTCCACCAGGTCGCAGACCGGGCGGGCATCAATGCCTTCTTCGCGCAGATAGCTCATCAGGCGCGCGGTATCGGCGCTCAGCTCCGACTGCCCGGAAGCCAGGCGCTTTTTGTTTTGTTGTGCGCTGCCAAGGCGGTCGCTGGCTTTTTCTTGCGCCAGGCGCAGTTGGTGGACATGGATGCCGAGTTGTTCAATCAGCGGCGCTGCCGCAGCCAGTGCATCACGCGCTTGATCAAACAACTGCGGCAGGCTCCACGGTAGCGGTGCATGCTCCGGCAGCGCTTGCAGGGCTGCATGCCAGTTGTCCCAAAGCGAAGCGTGAGCCGCCGTAGCCTCTGCCGCCGGGGCAAGCGCGAATGCTTGCAGGCTGCCGAGCTGGTCGCGGATAAAGGCGGTTTCGCGCAGCAGCTCGGCTCTGATGTGTTGCAGCCGTTCGCGGTCACGGGCGCTGATTTCATCAAAATGCGCCTGTTCGCCGTAGCCTGTGCTGCCCTGCAATTGCGCCTGGGCGCGCTGCTGTTCTTCGCGGGTCAGGTCGCGCTGGCTGCGCTCTTGTTCCAGTTGCCGTTGCAGGCTGTCCAGTTCGATTTGCGCTTGCCGACATTGCGTTTGGGCAGCGTCGATTTGTTCGCTGTACAGGTCGCGTGCGTATTCGGCGGCCAGGGCGCGCGAAGATGCCGCGCGTACCGCCTGGGCGGCGATTTTGGCGTATTGCTGCTCTACGCCGCTGGCCGCGTCGATGCGTTGGCGAACTTGTTCAATGCGGTCGCGGATTTGCCGGAAGCTCTCCAGCAGGGCGCGGAACCGGGCGATGTCGGTGGGGCGATCTTCGGCCACCAGGGTGCGCACGAACAGGTCAACATCTTCAACCCGTTGCAGGTTCAAGGCATTGAGAAAAGCCTTGCGGTAGGCATTGACATCCGGGGTGGCGCTGCCGGAGCCGCGCAGCCGGAACAGCAAGTCCTTGACGAAACGTTCGGCGGCATTGTGCTGCTCGAACTTGCTGCCGGCTTGCTTGCAGCGGCGCGCAGCCATTTCCCGGAAGGTGCTCCAGGCCAGCGGCAGCTCTTTGCCTTTGATGCGCTCGATATGGTCATCCAGGCTCAGCGCCACGCCCGGCAGCAGGTACAAGCCGTGCAGGCGATGTTCGGCCTCGTCTGCCGAAGCGCCCAGCGCGATGCCGGCGGTCAGTGTTTGGTCGTTGTCGGTATCGCGGAACACCAGCGAGATGTAAGTGGTGGCAGTGCGTCGCTTGCGCCCCTCATCGCCACTGCGGAACACGCCCAGACAGTAATCGCGGATGCTGCGGGCGCGGTGGCTGCCGCCAGCCTGGGCATTGAAGCGGATGCGGCTGCGGTCGCCGCCCAGCAGCACGATTTGCAGCGCATCGAGCAGCGCGCTTTTGCCTGCGCCATTGGGGGCGATGATGGCGCTGGTGGCATCCAGTTCCAGGGTTTGCGCCTCGAACAGGAAAAACTGCACCAAATGGATACGTTCAAGCAGTTGCATCATCGGCCTCGTTGTCATCGGCGTTGTCGCCATCATCATCGCCGCTGTGTTGCGCCAGCCGTTGCAGCCATTGCTCGCCCAGCACTTCCACAATGGCCGGGCGGACTTGCAGGTGAAATGGCTGCGGGTCGTCCGGCTCGGATTCGGCCAGTCGGCATACCCCCCAGCGTTTGAGCGTGCGCGCCAGTTCCCGCAGTGCGCCGGTGTCGGGCATTTCGCGTCTGGTTAGCGCTTGATAGGCCTCTTGAAGCTCGGGCAGATCCACCGTCACCACGCCCTCGTCTTCCACCCGGCCTTGCCGCATCGCTTCGTCATAGCGTTGCCGCAGCACCAGCAACAGCAGCGTTTCGGCCAGGCTGACCGGCGCGCCTTCGCTGTGTGCGGGCAGGGCGATGAGATAGCGGTAATGCGCGTTGCGCTCCAGGCGGATGCCCAGCGGCGCCAGTGCGGCGACAAAATCATCGTAGTGATCTTCGACCAGATGATAGGCGTGGCGGCTGTGGCGGTCGCTGGCATACAGCGCCTGCTCGACTACCAGACGGTAGGCGGCGCGCTCGAAGTCCTGCACCGTGTACAGACCGTTGGATTGCTGGCTCAAGGTGTTCCAACTGCGTTTCATGGATGGGTTCCGGTTTTGGGGGCGGGCGCGGCGCTGCGGCGCACGATGCGAAAGCGCGGTGCGCGCAGGTAGCCGTTGTCTTCGCGTTCGCCATCAAGCAGTTCTACCCGGTAGCCGCGCAGCAGGCGGCTGATCGGGTCTTCGCGGCGCAGGCCGCCAATGCGCTGGCTGCGCAGCGCCAGGGTCAGCAGGGTCTGATAGGCGCGCAGGTCTTCGATGCTGGCAATGGATAGCGCCGCCGAGTTCACTTCGGCATTGTCCGCCAGATGGCGGGCGACATAGCGCGCCATGTATTCAGCCGTGACCAGACGGGCGCGCTTGATGCGTCGCAGCAGCGCCAGCCGCGCCAATTGCTCGGGCGTGGGCGCGGCAGTGGCATTGGCGGTGCGCGGAATCGGTTGCGGCTTTTGCCGGGGAGCACGCAGGCGGGCTTCATCCATCAGCGCGCCCGGCGCTATCGGCAGCCGCAATTCATGTGCCGGGACATGCTGGACAGCGCGGCAGGCGTGCCGCAACAGGATGTCGAGCCGATCCGGCGCGCGCAGGCGGTAATCAAGAAACGCCAGCGCCCGGCGATTGGCCTGGCGGATATCTTCATCCAGCCGCGAGAGATATTCGTCAATGCGCTCGAGCTCGTGCAAGCGGCGCAGGCTGCGCGCCAAACGTTGCCCGGCGCGTTCGCGGTCGCCTGCAAACAAGTGTTCGGCATACCAGGCCAGCAGCGCCTCGCGGCGCTCGCCGTACTCCAATTGCTGCACCATCGAGATGATGGCGCTGCGCCGCGCCAGCGGGTGATCGGCTTTGTGCAGCTCGGCATAGTCGCCGATGAAAAGCTTGCTGACATAGCGCTCGAACCATTGCCGGGCAAATTGTGCGGTCGATTTGGCGCGGCTTAATTCCGGCATCAAATCGCGCACTTGCAGGCTCATCGAAGACAGCGACACCAGCAGGCGGCGGGAGAGGTCGGCAGCCTCGTCCAGCGCATCGCCAGCGGCCTTGCCCTCCATGACATCGTTCAGTTGTGCCTGAATCGAGCGCATCCGGGTGGAAACGAAGGTCGGGCCGTTTTCGGTGAACTCCAGCAGCAGCGCAAGCAGCTCCTGTACTACCCGCGGCATCTGCACCATTTCACGCGCGCCGATGCGCTCCTGGCGCAACCAGCCGGCATGCCGGAAGCGCTCGTAGATAAGACCGGCGCGTACCGGCAGCGGCGTATCCAGAGTCTGGCCGTCCTCGTCCTCCCAGGGGTCGTCGGCCAACAGATAGCGCTCAATGGCTGCGGTAATTTCGCGCCGGGGCAGGCCGGTACTTGGCGGTAATGGTGCGTCCGGGCCAAAAAACTCATCGAACAAGCGGCATAACAACAGCCAGTAATGCGCCCGATTGGCAGAAGCCAGCGGCCCGAACAGGCCGCTGGGCAGCACGGAAAAAAGTGTCGGCGTGGTGGTGGCCAAGCCCGCTCCAAAGTTCGAGCCAATGCCCGTTTCGGTGGATATTTTCGCAGATAAGCGCGCTGCCCTCAGCAGGTTTTGTGGCGCGGCAGAGGGGCGCTCCAAAACCCGATCGCTGCGCCTTGGCAGCGGCAGCGCCATTGCTGGCTTGGCAGCTTATTGCAAAGCGCGGGCGGCAGGGCGCGCTAAAATCCGCGCTTCTCATCCCAGCCCGACGCCAGAGACATGAACACCGCTTTCCGCAAACCCCTGCCCGGCACTTTACTTGAATGGTTCGACGCCCGTGAGGCAGTCGAGGCGATTGAGCCGGGTGCCTGGGTGCGTCTGCCCTATACCGCGCGCGTACATGCCGAGAATCTGGTGCGGCGCGCGGAGCCTGCGCGCTTGAATGATTACCTGGGGCAGTTGATCGAGCGCCGCCGTGACCTGGATTTCCCGTGGTTTCCGGTGCGGGTGGTCTGCCATGACATTCTCGGGCAGACGGCATTTGTGGACTTGGCCGGTTTGCGCGATGCCATTGCCGAGGCCGGTGGCGACCCGGCGCAAATCAATCCGGTGGTGCCCACGCAATTGATTGTGGATCACTCGCTGGCGGTGGAAGCGCCGGGCTATGACCCGGAGGCCTTTGCCAAGAATCGCGCGATTGAAGACCGCCGCAATGCCGACCGTTTCCATTTCATCGACTGGTGCAAGCGCGCTTTCGGTAATGTCGAAGTGATTCCGCCCGGCAACGGCATCATGCACCAGATCAATCTGGAGAAGATGTCGCCGGTGGTGTATGTGCAGGATGGCGTGGCCTTTCCCGATACCTGCGTCGGTACCGACAGCCACACCCCGCATGTCGATGCGCTGGGGGTGATCGCCATTGGCGTCGGCGGCCTTGAGGCCGAGAACGTGATGCTGGGGCGCGCCTCGTGGATGCGCCTGCCGGATATCGTCGGCGTGGAGTTGACCGGCAAGCCGGCAGCGGGCATCACCGCCACCGATATCGTGCTGGCGCTGACCGAGTTCCTGCGCGCCGAGCGCGTGGTCGGGGCGTATCTGGAATTCTTTGGCGAGGGCGCGGCGCATCTGACCATTGGCGATCGCGCCACCATCGCCAATATGACGCCGGAATACGGCGCGACGGCGGCGCTGTTCTATATTGATGCGCAAACCCTGGACTATCTGCGCCTGACCGGGCGTGAAGAAAGCCAGGTCAAACTGGTGGAAACCTATGCCAAGTCCGCCGGACTATGGGCGGATGATTTGGCGACTGCCGAATACGAGCGCGTATTGCGCTTTGATCTGGGCAGCGTCACCCGCACGCTGGCCGGCCCCTCCAACCCGCATCGCCGCTTGCCGCTTGCCGCGCTGGCTGAGCGCGGCATTGCCGATACTGAGAAGCTCGCCGCCGCGCGCGCCGAAGAAGCGGCCGGGCAATTGCCCGATGGCGCGGTCATCATCGCCGCCATTACCAGCTGCACCAATACCTCCAACCCGCGCAACGTGATTGCCGCAGGGCTTTTGGCGCGCAATGCCGTCAACAAGGGACTCACGCGCAAACCCTGGGTGAAAACCTCGCTGGCGCCCGGCTCCAAGGCAGTCGAGCTGTACCTGCAAGAGGCCGGCCTGTTGCCGGCACTGGAGCAGCTCGGCTTTGGCGTTGTCGCCTTTGCCTGCACCACCTGCAACGGCATGAGCGGCGCACTGGATCCGGCCATTCAAAACGAAATCATCGCGCGCGACCTGTACGCCACGGCAGTGCTCTCTGGCAACCGCAACTTTGATGGCCGCATCCACCCTTACGCCAAGCAGGCCTTCCTGGCCAGCCCGCCGCTGGTGATCGCCTATGCCATTGCCGGAACGATGCGTTTTGATATCGAAAAAGACGTGCTCGGCGTGGATGCTGAGGGCAATGAAGTGCGCCTGAAAGACATCTGGCCAAGCGATGCGGAAATCGACGCGGTGGTCAAGGCCAGTGTCAAGCCCGAGCAATTCCGTGCCGTGTACGAGCCGATGTTCAAACTGCATCTGGACAGCGGCGAGCAGGTCAGCCCGTTGTACGAGTGGCGACCGCAAAGCACCTATATCCGCCGCCCGCCGTATTGGGAAGGCGCATTGGCGGGTGAGCGCACGCTCAAGGGGATGCGCGCGCTGGCGGTGCTGGGCGATAACATCACCACCGACCATCTCTCGCCCAGCAACGCGATTTTGCCCAGCAGCGCCGCCGGTGAATACCTTGCCAAAATGGGCCTGCCGGAGGAGGACTTCAATTCTTATGCGACCCATCGCGGCGACCATCTCACCGCGCAGCGCGCCACCTTCGCCAATCCCAAGCTCATCAACGAAATGGCCGTGGTCGATGGCGAAGTCAAACAAGGCTCGCTGACCCGGCTGGAGCCGGACGGCACCGTGATGCGCATGTGGGAGGCCATCGAAACCCATATGCAGCGCGGCCAGAACCTGATCATCATCGCCGGTGCCGACTACGGTCAGGGCAGCTCGCGCGACTGGGCGGCCAAGGGCGTGCGTCTGGCTGGCGTGGAAGCGATTGTGGCCGAAGGTTTCGAGCGCATCCACCGCACCAACCTGATCGGCATGGGGGTGTTGCCGCTGGAGTTTCTGCCCGGCGAAAGCCGCAAGACTTACGGTATCGACGGCAGCGAAACCTTCGATGTCACCGGCGAGCGCCAGCCCGGCGCGGAACTGACCCTCATCATCCACCGCCGCGACGGCACCAGCGTGCAGGTGCCGGTGAAGTGTCGCCTGGACTCGGACGAGGAAGTCTCGATCTACGAGGCCGGCGGCGTGCTGCAACGCTTTGCCCAGGATTTTCTATCCGCTGAGGCGGGCTGACAGCTACATGCGAGACTTGCTCTCGATTTATGCCAAATTATGATAAATTTCATAATTATGACTGATGGTGAGGCTCGTGATGGGTAGTCAGGACAGTATCCGCTATTTCCCGAGGAAGGATTTGGTCGAGACGATTCATGGTCTGCTGACCTCGGGTCTTACCCATGCGCTGACAATGTTTGCAGGAAGGCGCATGGGGAAAACCCTCTTTGTTAAACAGGAACTGCTACCCGCAGCAGAAACATGGCGCTGGCGTGCTTATTACATCGACTTATGGGTGCGGCGTGATAACCCTGAGCTTGGGTTGGTCGAAGAACTTGAGGGTTTTGTAGAACAGAAGCAAACACTGAAAAAGCCAGATAAGCTGCTGGCAAAAGCCGGTTATGGTAGTACCGGCATTCAAGCTGAATGGAGCGGTGCATCTAACCCTGAGATTGACCTCCAAGGTCGCTTGAAGCGAGCGATGCGAGCTCTGGTTGGACAGGGAAATGAATCAGTATTGTTGGTTGTGGATGAGTTTCAGACGTTGGCGGCAGGAAAACACGAGGACTTTGTTTCCACTTTCCGCGCGACGATGCAGGAACTACAGCCGCAGCTAAAACTGTTTTTTACCGGCTCATCGCGCGATGCATTGAACAGTATGTTCCGAAAACGCAAAGCACCTTTGTTTGAGTCAGCAATGCCGTTGCCGCTGCCGGAGCTTGGTGCCGATTTTGTCGAAGACCGTGCAGTGATATTTCAAGAAATCACAGGGAAGTCGATGGATGCCGCCGAGCTGGGCAAAGTTTTCAACAAAATTGCTCGCGTTCCGATGTATCTCAACCAGATTGTGCTGCATACCATGGTGAGTCTAACCGCTGATCCGTGGGAAGGTTTTAGCCTCTGGCGAAAAGCACTGGGTGACCAAGGCGCACACGAACAATGGGTGAAACTCAAGCCAGTGGATAAGGTCATTGTGGGACACTTGGCCAGCAAGCAGCCAATAAGCCTTTTCAGTGCCGAGTTCAGCGCAAAGGTTACAAAGCTGCTCGGAGAGGAAAAGCCGTACAGCCCGCAGCGGATTCAAACAGCCGTCAATCGAATGGTGAAAAACATGGTGCTTGCTCCAAAAGGAGAGGCGGGCGAGTATGAAATTGAAGACCGCGCCCTGGAAATTTATGTCGCTGCACGGATGCAAGGCTTTCTGATCAATTAGGAATTTTGACGGGGATTGCGCATGAAAGATACGGGGAAGCCATGCGGCAGAGCGAGCTGAGCCCGGCAGATATTGCGCTGCTGATATCGCTGGAAGAGGCCATGTGGCGAGCGCAAACCCGGTTCGATCAGGCGTTCATGGAGCGGCACTTGGCTGCCGACTTCATCGAACTGGGGCGCTCCGGGCGTATCTATGACCGGGCGCAGTGTCTGGCCGCTGCGCCGCAGCCCATCAATTGCCGCTTGCCGTTGTCCAATCTGCGCGTACGTCTTGTGGCTGCCGATACCGTGCAGCTGCTGTACGACAGCTGCGTGACACAAGTCACGGGTGAGCTTGAGTACACGCACCGCTCCTCGCTGTGGACGCGCACGGCGGATGGCTGGGTCATGCGCTTTCATCAGGGCACGCCGTTCGTGCCGGAGGTGCCTGACGCATGAGGCGGTGCTGCTTATAGCCCTCGCGCCCGGCTTGTAGCGCGGTAAGGCAGGGCGTAGCCTTGCCATGGCAATCTTTGGCATAGGTGTGCGATATGGCGACCATGAATATTTCCCTGCCCGATGAACTCAAGGCATTTGTCGATGAGCGGGTGGCTGCGCAAGGTTATAGCTCCAGCAGCGAGTTTCTGCGCGAGTTGATTTGCCAAAGCCGACGGGAAAAGGCTGCTGCGTTTTTACACCAGCTGATTGCCGAGGGGATGGCTTCCGGGCCTGCCGAGCCGGTTACGGCAGAAACCTTTGCGCAGATGCGCAAAGAATTGCGCGAGCGGATGATGCGTGAAGCCGGTTGAGTGGCGACTGCAGGCACGCTGCTATGCTGCGGAAATAGCGTATTGCTATGCGCCAGAAGCGGGCTTGGCGTTGGGCGAGGCGTTTTTGGCAGAGGTGGATGCCACGCTGGAGCGCATGGCAGCACATCCGGCCACCGGCGCTCATCGTCATGCCGGTTGCGCGCCTGATTTGCCCGCCGCACTGCGCTTTGTGCCGTTGAAGCGTTTTGAGCATCATCTTGTCTATTACATTGGGCTGCCCGATTGCGTCGAAATCATTCGCATCTGGCATAGCGCACGCGGGCTAGCGGCGTTGCTGGAAACGCCGAGATAAAAGCCGCATATCTTTTGCAATTTCAGGAATCCTTACCATGAGTCAGCATCAACAACGCCGCATTCCCGCCACCTATATGCGCGGCGGCACCAGCAAGGGGGTGTTCTTTCGCCTTGGCGATTTGCCGCCCGAGGCGCAGCAGCCGGGGCGCGCGCGCGATGCCTTGCTGATGCGGGTGATCGGCTCGCCCGACCCCTACGCCCAGCATATCGACGGCATGGGCGGGGCGACCTCCAGCACCAGCAAATGCGTGATCATCTCGCCATCGACCCGTCCTGGCCATGATGTCGATTATCTCTACGGCCAGGTGGCGATTGGCGAGGCGTTTGTCGATTGGAGCGGCAATTGCGGCAACCTCTCCAGCGCGGTCGGGCCGTTTGCGATTGCCCATGGCATGCTTCCGGCTGAGCGTCTCAAGGATGGCCAGGTGGAAGTGCGCATCTGGCAGGCCAATATCGGCAAGACCATCATTGCCCATGTGCCGGTGCAGGATGGGCAGGTGCTGGAACTGGGAGATTTCATGCTCGATGGCGTGGCCTTTCCGGCCGCGGAAATCGTGCTGGAGTTCATCGACCCTTCTGATGATGGCGAAGATGGCAGTGCAATGTTCCCGACCGGCAACGTCGTCGATACCCTGGAAGTGCCCGGTGTCGGCAGTCTGGAAGCGACGATGATTACGGCCGGTATCCCGACGGTGTTCATTGATGCGGCAGCGATTGGGCTCACTGGCAGTGAGCTGCAAAAGGACATCAACGCCGATGCCGCGCGGCTTGCACAGTTCGAGGCGATTCGTGTGGCCGGGGCGCTGCGCATGGGGCTGATTGAAGATGCCAGCGAGGCTGCCAAGCGTCAGCACACCCCGAAAGTGGCCTTTGTGGCGCCGCCTGCCGATTACACCGCTTCCAGCGGCAAGACCATCCGCGCCGCCGACATCGACCTGCGGGTGCGGGCGCTGTCCATGGGCAAGCTGCATCACGCCATGATGGGCACGGCCTCGGTCGCCATCGCCACCGCTGCCGCCGTGCCGGGGACGCTGGTGAACCGTGCAGCAGGGGGCGGCAGGCGTGAAACCGTATGCTTTGGGCACCCCTCCGGCACCTTGCGCGTCGGTGCGGCAGTGGAAAATATCGGCGGGCAGTGGACAGTGAAAAAAGCGGTGATGAGCCGCAGCGCGCGCGTCCTGATGCGCGGTGAGGTGTTTGTGCCGTCTGCGGGTTGACCTGTGCCCCCAGGCTTGCAGGGTTTGGCTTTTTACTGCATGAAATACAGCACGATGCCGATCACGATGAGCGCGGCCAGCGAGGCAAGGAAAATCTTGACCCAGCTATATGGCCGCTCGCCGGCAATCTGGCCGGTATAGCCGTTGGCAACAATCTGGAAAGTCTTGCTGCCGTAGGTATAGCTGACCAGCCAGACCGGCGCCAGGATGTGCTTGAAGGTGCGTCCCTGGTAATCGGCGTTGATCTGGAGATCGCGGTAGGTGTCTCCCGGGATTTGGCGGATGCATATTTGCCTTAGCTTGCCCTGCATTTGCTGGTGGCTCTGTTTGGCCGCAGTAGGCAAATCTATTTGATAACGCTCTACGGTCCAGCCGCGCACATATTCGGGAGAGTAGGGCTTGAGGTCGGTTTTCGTGGGGAAAGGCTCCACTTCTCGCAGCAGCTCCTGATGCACGCCGCTACTGCCGGGCACCAGCTCATCATCAAAAAAATGCTGCACTCGCCCGGAAGCTGGTTCCCAGCGGGTATGTTGTACCTGCCGGGTTTGCAGGTTGCCGCTATTGTCCCGATATTGCTCGGTTTCGTAGTAGTGGTAGCCGGCATCCGCTGTCCAGAAGGCATCGACATGCGCATCGAATGTCCAATAGGGCAGATAGATGCCGTGCAGGGTGTCGGTCAGGGCTGCGCTCTTGAGGCGGTTGGGGGCAAACCAGCGGGTCCGATACCATTTTTTGATGAGGTCGCGGATTTGTCCGTCACTGATTTTGAATGGCAGTATGCTCTGCGGGGTGATGGCATCGCCCTGATCCTCGTGGGCCACGATAGCGGGCGAGCCGCAAAAGTCGCAGCGCTGTGCCACCCGGCTATCCACAAACACCGAAACGGCATGGCAGCTTTGGCATTTCACTTCTTTAAGCTCAGCGCCCCAGTTTTTCCGGGTGATGGCGGGGTCGCGCAGCGCTTTTTCCAGATCAAGCTCGGCAATCCCGCTTCCAGGCTCGGCCTGGGCGTTCTGCCATTCGGACACGGTGCCGCAATAAGGGCAGACCAGTGCCTGCTTGCGGGCATTCCATTCCAGATTGGCGCCGCATTCAGGACAGGGGTGCTTGCCAATGGCAGTGCTGTGTCGCCCGATGTCGGGCAGTGGCGGTGGGGTAGCCATGCGTGCGCCTGAACATCAGCCGTTCAAAAACGCTTCCAGTGCGCTGCGGGAAATGCGCCAGGCGCTGCCGAGTTTGCGTGCCTTGAGTTCGCCCGATTCGATGGCGGACATGACATCTTCGACCGCGACGCCCAGGGTTTGTGCAACTTGCTCCGGGGTCAGCACATCAATGCCGGCGGCAGGCGCAGGAGTAACTGCCGGAGTTGTAGCGGTTGGCGGTAGCGGCGGCGGGACGGCTTGCGGGGTTTGTGGCTGCATGCCCTTCATCATTTCCTGGGCAAGGCCAAAGCCAACGGCCATTTGTGCAGGCACGGCAGCTGCGGCAGCGCCCTCGCCACCCTGGCCCATGGTGGCGCCCATCTGGTATTTGACGTATTCGTTGAGGTTGCCAATGGCGCTCATGCTGGAGCGGGCGTCGATGGCTTTTTCCACCTCTGGCGGCAGCGAGACGTTTTCCAGGATGAAGCTGGAAATTTCCAGGCCGTACTTTTCAATCATCGCCGGGTTGATGATTGGCAGCAGCGCTTCACCCAACTCGCTGTAGCGCTGGGCGATGTCCAGTGCCGGGACGTGGGCCTTGGCGAGTGCTTCGGAGAACACGCTGACAATGCGCGAGCGCATGGTGTCGGCAAACTCGTCCAGGCGGAAGTTCTGGTCGGTGCCGGCGACTTCCTTCAGGAACCTGGCCACATCCACCACGCGGAAGTCGTAAGTGCCAAAAGCGCGCAGGCGCACCACGCCAAAGTCGGCATCGCGCATCATCACCGGGTTGGAGGTGCCCCAGCGATTGCCGGTAAACAGGCGGGTATTGACGTAATAGACATCGCATTTGAACGGCGATTGAAAGCCGTATTTCCAGCCATAGATGGTGGAAAGAACCGGGATGTTTTCCGTGGTCAGGGTGTGCTTGCCCGGGCCGAACAAATCGGCAAACTGCCCGGCCGCCACAAATTGCACCGCCTGTGATTCGCGCACAATCAGCTGCGCGCCATTTTTGATTTCCCTGTCATCATCCGGCCAGCGATAGGCCAGCGTATCGCGCGAGTCATCAGTCCATTCGATGATCTCAATCAGCTGCTTGCGGACAAAATTCATGATGTTCATGGGCGCGTCTCCTGGAAGTGCGCAGCGATATTAGCAGCCGTTATCGCGCCTTGCTGGCTGGGGCGGTCAGGCAAGCCATGTGGCTGTCGCTTCGGTGGGATGGCGCAGCCCGCACAGCACCATGCTGTGCTCCAGCTCACGCAATAGAAGATGCAGCACATGCGCCACGCCCGATGCGCCGCCCACGGCCAGGCCATGCAATATCGGCCGGCCAATCAGCGCCGCATCGGCGCCCAGTGCCAGCGCTTTGAGGATGTCGCTGCCGCGGCGGATGCCGCCGTCCATCAGTACCGGCATGCGCCCGGCGACTTCCTGCACAATGGCGGGCAATGCTTCGATACTGGCAGGGACGGCATCGAGCGCGCGGCCACCGTGGTTGGAAACGATGAGGCCTGCACTGCCCGCGGCAATTGCCGGAGCGACATCCAGCGGGTTCAGGATGCCTTTGACCCAAACCGGCAGTGGCGTTTGTGATACCAGCCAGGCGACATCTTCCCAGCCTGGCAGCTGCGCCATGCGGGCGCTTTTGAGGAGCGATTCCCCGGCGGCCAGGGTGATTTCCGGCGGCGCCGGATAGGTGGCGAGATTGACTGCCGCTGCATGCGCAACTGGCGCAAAGCCCTGGCGTGTGTCTTCGTTGCGCAACCCTTGCAGGGGCGCATCCACGGTGATGACGATGGCGCAAAATCCGGTGTCTTCTGCGCGGCGCAACAAGTCCTGCAATGCCTTGCGCGGGTAATGCAGATACAACTGCAACCAGCGCTCGCCCTGCGGCACGCGCATGCGGATGTCTTCAATCAGGGTGCTGGCCTGGCAACTGACGATGTACGGCGTCTGCATGGCGGCAGCGGCCAGGGCAGTGGCGATTTCAGCCTGCGGGTGTGCCAGGGCGTGTTGCGCGGTGGGGGCAATCAACAGCGGATGCGGATAGCTGCGACCGAGCAGTTCGATGCGGGTATGGGCGCCCTGCATATCGCGCAGCATTCGCGGCATCAGGGTGAGCCTGTCGAGCGCCTCCCGGTTGCGCCGGGCGACAAGGCCGTCGGCGCTACCCGCGTTCAGATAGGCCCAGCGCTCGGGCGGCAGTAGCGCGGCCGCGGCTTGCTGGTAATCGGCAAGGCAGCCCAGGCGTGCGATGTCGATGCTTTCAGACATCGCCAAAGCGCCGCAGCAGATTGTGATAGCTGCCACTTAGGCGGGTGACTTCGGCCAGATTCTCCTCGCGCAGCGCAAGTTGCTGGATGCTCTGGTCAAGCTCGAACAAGATGCCGCGCAGGCTATCGTCCTGAATCATGCTCTGGCTCCAGAAGAACGAGGCCAGCCGCTCGCCGCGCGTCACCGGCGTGACCTTGTGCAGGCTGTTGCCGGGATAGACCACGGCATGACCTGCGGGCAGTTTCACCTGTTGCGTGCCATAGCTGTCCTGGATGATGAGCTCGCCGCCGTCGTAATCGTCCGGGTCGTTCAAGAACACCGTGGTGGAAATGTCGGCGCGGATACGTTGCCCGCTTACCGGGTCGATACGCAGCGCATTGTCGATATGAAAACCGTATTCGCCACCGCCCATGTAGCGGTTGAACATCGGCGAGAGGGTTTTCAGGGGCAATGCAAAGGAGATGAACAGCGGGTGTTGGGCGAGTGCATCCAGTATTGGCTGTCCCAGGGTTTGTGCAAGCGCGCTGCCCGGCGCCAGTTGCTGATTGGTTTTTTGCCCGCGGGCAATGTAACCGGCAGTTGCGCGGCCATCCTGCCAGGCGGCATCCGCCAGTGCTGTACGGATATGGGCAAGGCTTGCCGAATCAAGCAAATCGGGAATCACCAGCATCATGATGTTGCGCCCTCATCCAAAACAAAGCCGACAGCCCGGTGCAGGGCTGCCGGCAAGTGTAGCCAGTATCCGGCGCGGTCAGAACCGGTAGCTGGCGCTCAGCGTATACGCGCGTCCCGGCGCGATATTGGCAAACATGCCCACATGCGAGGCATCGTACAGCGGCTTGTTGCCAAGATTGTTGGCATTGAATTGCAGGGAGAAGTCCTTGTTGAACGCATAGCGTGCCATCGCGTCATAGCGCACATGGCTGGGCAACACATAGGTATTGGCATCGTTGGCAAAGCGGCTGCCCATATAGGTGACGCCGCCGCCCAGCGTCAGGCCGGGCAGCACTTCAAACGTCGTCCATACCGTGCCGCTTTGCTTGGCGATGAATTTCATCTGCTTGCCATCGAATACATTCTTGCCGCTGCGGTAGCGGATGACTTCCGGATCCATCCAGGTATAGCCAGCCCAGATATTCCAGCGCTCGGTAATCGCGCCGCTCGCCGACAATTCCACGCCGCGCACCCGGTTGTTGCCGCTGAGCGTGACTTCGCCAGTCAGCGGGTCAGTGGAGCGGGCATCGGTCTTTTTGGTTTCAAACACCGATGCAGCCAGCGAGAGCTTGCCGTCGTTGAAATCCCATTTGCTGCCCAGCTCCATGCTGCGGCTCTTTTCCGGGGCGATATCACGGATTTGTGCGGCGCCCGCCACGCCGTCGGCACCGCCGCCTTGCCCCAGGTTTTCACCGGCGGGGTTGGAAGAGGTGGAGTAATTGGCGTAGAGGCTGGCGTTCGGCACTGGCTTGTAAACCAGGCCGGCCTGATAGTTCCAGAACGCATCCTTGCGGCCGGCATTGAAGTTGGTGACTTCAAAGCGGTCGCGGCGCGCGCCGAGATTGACAATGAACTGCTCGCCAATCTTCATGGTGTCGATGAGATAGAGCGCGCGGGTTTTGATTTCACCCGAAGCGCTGCGCTCGCCGTAGCTCAGCGTGTAGTTGTAGCTGTGGTAGGGGTTGGGGCTGTAGAGCGAATACAGATCGGTGCGCGGCGTGCCGGAAATCCTGCGGGTGAAGATTTGCTCGCGGCCAGCCTCAAAGCCCAGGCTGTAATCGTGCTGAATCGGGCCGGTGGCGAAATGACCCTGCAAATCGGTTTGGTGAATCACCGATTTGCTCTCGCGCCACCAAGCGCGCGATGCACGCTGGAACTGGACATTGGGCGACTCGTCCGAGCAAGGCACACCTGAAGTCGCCGTGCAGTGGCTGAAGCTCGGCCGCGAAACCAGATAGTGATTGAGCGTGGTGCTGCCACGGCTGATATGGCGCAGCTGCAAGGCATCGTTGAACTCATGCTCAAACAGCAACGTGGTGGACTCGTTATTGTTTTCGCGGAAGTCGGTATGCGCGCGGCCGTAGAAGTTTTCACGGCGCACATCTGGCGGCGTTTGGCGTGCCGGGTTGGCCGCATTGCTGAACGGAATGCCCTGGTCGGGCATATCGTGGTTGCGCACCAGGGCATGTGAAAGCGTCAGTCGTGTGGGCAGACCAAGGCCGAAAGTTAGCGAGGGCGCAAACCCGAAGCGATCCACGGTCAGCACATCGCGCCCAGCCACACCGCCGCCCATGCGCATGGCATTGATGCGCAGCGCGATGGCATCGGCAACATGCAGATTGCTGTCCACAGTGGCGCGCCACTGGCCGGCAGTGCCATAGCTGCCGGTGACTTCGGTAAAGGTGCCCGCACGCGGGCGCTTGCTCTGCATATGGATGCTGCCGCCGGTTCCGCCGCGGCCGGTAAAGGCCGAGCTTGCCCCCTTGATGACTTCCACCGCTTCGAGATTGAAGATTTCATGCGAGCTGCGGGCATAGTCACGCACGCCGTCCATGAAAATATCGGTACTGGCCTCATAGCCGCGCACGAACGGACGATCGCCATTGGGCGTACCGCCCTCGCCGGCGCCCAGGGTGATGCCGGGCGTGGTGCGCAATACATCCTGCAACGAAGTCGCGCCACGCTCACGCATCAGTTCTTCGCTCATCAGCGTCATGGTGCGTGGGGTATCCACCGGCGGCGTGCTGATCTTGGGGTTGTCGCTGATGCGCGAGCCCAGCACTTCCACACGGTCGATATCGTCAGCTTTTTTCTTGTCAGCCGACTCGGCCAGCGCAGTGCCGGCAGCCAGCGTGGCTGCACCACCTAGGGCGATACCGGCCAGCACTTTCTTGTTGAAGCTGGCCTGGAAAAACTCAGGCGCAAGCAGCGGAAGAGGGGTTTTTTGATGTTTGGACATGACAGTCTTTGGATGCAGTGGGGGAATCCGGGCAGGCATGCAGATACGCAGCCGATATGGCTGGATGGTGCGCGTAGAAGAGGCTTGGACGACCCGGGCGCGGCGAGCTTACAGGTGTTGATTGCTAAAGGCAATCATTCTCATTTTGTTTTTGTGGATCTGTACGAAAGTTGCCGTTGTCAGCAAAGACTAGCTGTAGTTTTTCAACACGTTGTACCCCGCAAAGCTCAGCTGGTTCACAGATGGAAATTGTCATGATGCATCCAAGGTGCCAGCTCATTGGCACGATGCGTTGAGCTGGGAATAACGATACTCATAAGCTCATTCGCGCAACGCCGTTCGGATAAATCGCCCGGCCTTGCGCTCGTAGAGACACAGAGCCACGGCGCGCTCGATCTTATCTGCATCACTGTGTCGAGGACTGTGCTGGGGCGTGATCCAACAGATCCGCCTGGCTTTCGGCCACAAAGTGGCGCTACCATTTGCGCGTAGTATGGCAACTGATAGCTGCTGCCTAGACTTCTGCTACCAAGCCCAATACGGCAATCTGAGAGCGCAGATAGGCTCACCCTTTGGGCATCAATGTGACATTCTTGTGGGGGTTCATCCCGGCTTGTGGGGGTTCATCCCGGGATTTCTGCAGCAGGTTTAGCTTTCGCGTTCCACCACGTTGTGGGCGAGCAGCGCCAGTGTACGGGTGTCGGCGTTGTTGAGTGTGGCGAGGGTGTTGAGGGCGCTGTGCATGGTGGCGCTGAGCTCGGCCAGGCGCTGGCGTGAGGCCTGGATGCCGATCAGTGCCGGGAAGGTGGCCTTGTCCTGGGCGGCGTCTTTGCCGGCAGTTTTGCCGAGCGTGGCGCTGTCGCCCTCGATATCCAGAAGGTCATCCTTGATCTGGAAGGCAAGACCCAGTGCTTGGGCGTATTGGTCGAGCAGGCGCTGTTGTTCGGTGCTGGCGCCCGCGGCGATTGCGCCCATGTGCACCGAGGCGCGCAGCAGGGCGCCGGTTTTCATGGCGTGCAGGCGCTCAAGTTGGGCGAGGCTGATTTTTTCGCCAGTGGCTTGCATGTCCAGTGCCTGACCGCCGCACATGCCGGGCGCGCCAGCAGCCTGCGCCAGTTCGCGCAGCAGGTTGATACGGGTTTCGGCAGGCAAGGGGGCTTGGGCCAGACGCGCAAACGCCAGGCTTTGCAAGGCATCACCGGCGAGGATGGCATTGGCCTCGCCATAGGCGATATGCACGGTGGGCTGGCCGCGGCGTAGCGCGTCATCGTCCATGGCCGGCAGGTCGTCGTGTACCAGTGAATAGCAGTGGATGAATTCGACGGCCAGCGCTGCCTCATCAAGCATGGAGGCCTCTGCGCCAAGGGCGTGGCCGCTGGCATACACCAGCAGCGGACGGATGCGCTTGCCGCCATTCAATACTGCATGGCGCATGGCCTGATGCAGCGGCTGCGGGTCAGCGTCGGCGGCGGGCAGGCTGTGCGCCAGTGCGCTATCGATGCGCGCACGCCATTGCTCAAGCTGCGCCTTGGCTACGGCGGCGTCATTCATGGTCGAAATCGAAAGTTTCGCCGTTTTCCGGCTGCGCCGGGTCGGAGAGTTGGCGCACGCGCAGCTCGGCCTGTTGCAGGGCGCCCTGGCATTGCCGATACAGGCCAACCCCGCGCTCGTAGGCGCTGAGCGAGTCTTCCAAGGTCATGTCGCCGCTTTCCATCCGGGCGACCAGCTGCTCCAGCTCTTGCAGCGCGTGTTCGAAGTCGGCCACCGGCGAGGGCGTGGGTTCGGGGGTGCTTTTGCGTGCCATGGGGGCAAGTGTGCGGGCTTGGATGAAAAGGGTCAATCTTCCTGGATATGCAGCTCGATACCGAGTGCGCGCAGGTCGTGCGGCTGGCTCTCCAGATCGCTTTTGAGTAGCGGCTTGGCGGCCAGCCAGTCGCGGGGCAGGCTGAGCGTGAGCTGGCTGGCATTGGCCTGTAGCCTGGCGACCGATAGGTCGCGTGCCTTGTGCGAGCGATTGAGCACAACCGCCAGCCGCAGCAGAGCGGTGATGCGCCGGGTGGCCAGCAGCAGGCGTTCGGGGATGGCATTGAAGGCGTTTTTGGGAATGCTGCGGCGCTGGCAGCGCACCAGCACCGCCAATACCTGCTGCTGCTGGCGGCTGAAGCCGGAGATGTCGGAGTGCTCCAGCAAATAGGCGCCATGCACATGGTGCTGGCTATGCGCCACTGCCAGGCCGATTTCATGCAGCCAGGCGGCCCAGCCCAGTTTGGCGCGGTCTTCAGCCTGCAATTCCCAGCGTGCGGCGACCTGGTCAAACAGGTGCATGGCGGTGGCCTCCACACGCTCGGCCTGTGCCTCGTCCACCGCATAGCGTGCCATCATCAGGTCGATGGCGGCATCGCGCGGGTCATCGCCACTGCCGCGGCCAATCATGTCGTAGAGGATGCCTTCGCGCATCGCTGCGCGGCTGACGCTCATGCGTTCGATGCCCAGGGCATTGAACGCCGCCTCCAGAATCAGGATGCCACCGGCAATCACCGGCTGGCGTTCGGCGGACAGGCCGGGCAGGTCGATGGCGGCGAGGCTATCGGCCTGCAATAGCTGTTCGCGGATTTTCGGTAGCGCCTGGGCGGTAATCGCGCCCTTGGTGAGCTTCATCTCGGTGCAAATCTTGCCAATGGCCTTGATGGTGCCGGAGGAGCCAATCACATCATGCCAGCCAATATGGCGGTAGTGCTGGGCGAACTGCTGGAACTCGGCGGAGATTTCCGTCAGCGCCTGCTGCCACTTCTTGCGGCTCAATTTGCCGCTGGGGAAAAACCGGCGGGTGGTGGCGACGCAGCCCATTTGCAGGCTTTCGCGCTCGATGGCGTCAAGGCCGGTGCCGATGATGCACTCGGTAGAGCCGCCGCCGATATCCATCACCAAACGCCGCTGTCCAGGCTCGGTGGGCTGGGCGCTGGCCACCCCAAGGTAAACCAGACGCGCTTCTTCGCGCCCGGCGACCACTTCGATGGCATGGCCGAGCGCCGCCTCGGCAGGGGTCAGAAAGGCCTGCGCATCTTTGAGTTTGCGCACGGTATTGGTGGCGATGGCGCGCACCCGTTCGGCCGGAATATCGCGGATGCGCTCGCCAAAGCGTGAGAGGCATTGCAGGGCGCGCTCGCGCACCTCGGCGCTCAGCCCGCCCTGGGCATCCAGGCCATCGGCCATGCGCACCATTTCGCGGATACGGTCAACCACCCGGATCTGGCCCTGCACATAGCGCGCCACAATCATGTGGAAGCTGTTGGAGCCAAGGTCGATGGCGGCCATCAGGTCGCCATCTTCAAGCGGGAGCGGGGCACTGAGTGCGGTGCGGCGGGTGCTGTTCATCCGCAGATTTTCTCAAGCAAAGCAGCTTGGGCGGAATAGGGCGCGACATTTTCCGGCACTTCTACGCGCCGATATTCGCCATTGGCCTGCAATTCCCAGGCGTTCTGGTTGTCCGCCAGATAGTTGTCCAGGGTTTCGGCCTTGACCCGCTGCGCCAGTGTTTCATCCAGGATGGGAAAGCAGGTTTCCACCCGGCGCAGCAGATTGCGCTCCAGCCAGTCGGCACTGGCGCAGAACAGTTCCGGCTGGCCGTCATTGGCAAACCAGTACACCCGGTGATGCTCCAGAAATTGGCCGACGATGGAGCGCACGCGGATGTTTTCGGAAATGCCGGGCACGCCCGGGCGCAGCGTACAGGCGCCACGCACAATCAGGTCAATCTGCACGCCCGCCTGTGATGCCTCATACAGCGCACGAATCACGCGCGGCTCGTTCAGGGCATTCATCTTGGCGATGATGCGCGCCGGTTTGCCGGCGCGGGCGTTTGCCGCCTCGCGCGCGATGCGCTCGAGCATGCCGGTATGCAGGGTGAAGGGCGATTGCAAAAGGCGCTGCAACTGCACCACCGGCGCAAGCCCGGAGAGCTGCTGGAAAATCTGGTGAACATCGGCGCCGATGCCGGGGTCGGCGGTGATAAGGCCGATGTCGGTATAGACCCGCGCCGTGCCGCTGTGGTAGTTGCCGGTGCCAAGATGCACATAGCGGCGCAGCCCTTCGGCCTCGCGGCGCACAATCAGCAGCATCTTGGCATGGGTCTTGTAGCCGACCACGCCGTACACCACCTGCACGCCGGCTTGTTGCAGGCGGTCGGCAAAGCCCAGATTGGCTTCCTCGTCAAAGCGCGCGCGCAGCTCCACCACCGCGGTGACATCCTTGCCGTTGCGGGCGGCCTGTATCAGGCTCTCGACAATCGGCGAGTCCTTGCCGGTGCGGTACAGGGTCTGCTTGATGGCCAGCACATTGGGGTCTTCGGCGGCCTCGCGAATCAGGTCTTTCACCGGATTGAACGAGTCAAACGGGTGGTGCAGCAAGATATCGCCACGGGCAATGCGGCTGAACAGCGTTTCGGAATCATCCAGCAGGCGTGGATGCACCGGCGGGAACTTCAAGTCCGGGCGGCGCACCGCGTCATACACCTGTACCACGCGATTGAGGTTGACCGGGCCGTTGATGCGGTACACCGCATCGGCGCTCAGCTCGAAGTTTTCCAGCAGCATCTGCACGATGTCTTCGGGGCAGTTTTCGGCAATTTCCAGGCGCATCGCGCGCAGATAGCCGCGGCCAACCAGCTCATCGCGCAGCGCCAGCGCCAGATTGTCCACATCTTCCTCATCGACCATCAGCTCGGAATTGCGGGTGACACGGAACTGGTAGGCGCCCTTGACCTTGAGCCCGGGGAACAACTCGTCCATGAACGCCGACAGCAGCGAGGAGAGAAACACGAAATCGTGGTAACGGTCGCCATCACCGTCGCGGTCGGGCATGCGGATGATGCGCGGCAATGAGCGTGGTGCGCGGACGATGGCCAGATGCGCTTCGCGGCCGAAGGCATCGCGCCCTTCCAAGCGCACCACGATATTGAGCGATTTATTGAGAATCTGCGGGAAGGGATGCGCCGGGTCCAGCCCCAATGGCGAGAGCACCGGCATGATTTCCTTGCGGAAATAATCGCGCAGCCAGCGGGTTTGCTCGGCATTCCATTCGGTACGGTCAAGCAGGCGGATGCCTTCGGCCTCCAGCGCCGGGCGCAGCTCGTCGTAGAAGCAGCGGTATTGGGCGCTGACCAACTCGCTGGCACGCTCATGGATGCGTGCAAGGATATTGCGGTGCGCCAGGCCATCGGCGGCGCGGGCATAGCCCAGGTCGGCGGCATGGCGCACGGTGGCGGCGCGGATTTCAAAGAACTCATCCAGGTTGGTGCAGGAAATGCACAGATAGCGCAGTCGCTCCAGCAGCGGTATGTCCGCATTTTGTGCCTGCGCCAGGACGCGGAAGTTGAAGTCCAGTTGCGACAACTCGCGGTTGGCATACCACTGGGCGTCATTGAGATTGGTGGTGGGGGGGGTATCCATCGGGGCAGTGCCATTCAAGAGTGGGCGGGCGAGCGTAGCAGAGTGCGTGTGTTGGGAAATACACAACGGAAGATGCTGCCCTGGCCGAGCTGGCTTTCGATTTGCAGATGCGCATCGTGCAGGCTCAGCACATGCTTGCAGATGGCAAGGCCAAGGCCGGTGCCGCCGCTTTCGCGGCTGCGGCTTTGCGAGACGCGATAAAAGCGCTCGGTTAGCCGTGGCAGATGTTGCGGGGCGATGCCGTAGCCATTGTCCTTGACGCTGAACACCGCGCCGCCTTGCGGCAGGGCGTCAAAACGGATGTCGATTCGGCCGCCGTCAGGGGTGTAGCGCACGGCATTGCTGATGAGGTTGGAAAACGCGCTATGCAGTTCTTTTTCCATGCCCAGCAGGTCAAGTCCGGCATCCTCGTGCAGCTGGATATGCTGCCGCCCCCTGGAAAGCCCTTCGGCCTCGCGCAGCAGGTTTTGCATGAGGGGCTGCATCGGCACTGGCTGTACGGCGACCGGCGCGGCGGCATCCAGACGCGAAAGCGTCAGAAGGTCATCCACCAGTTGTTTCATGCGCTGCGATTGCTTGTGCATTTCCGGCACGATGCCCTGCCACTCGGGGGGCGCCTCGTCCTGGAGTATGTCCAGATAGCCATGCAGTACGGTCAGCGGCGTGCGCAACTCATGCGATACGGTGGCGACAAAATCACGGCGCATGTCCTCAAGGCGCAGCAGGCGGCTGACATCCTGCGCCATGAGCATCGGCTGGCCCTGGCTGGAGCGCACAAACTCCAG
The DNA here is from genome assembly GCA_002798295.1 of Lysobacteraceae bacterium NML07-0707. Classification (GTDB taxonomy): domain Bacteria; phylum Pseudomonadota; class Gammaproteobacteria; order Xanthomonadales; family Xanthomonadaceae; genus Solilutibacter. The sequence continues at coordinate 33,581 of NWQT01000043.1, forward strand.
CTTCAGGCGCAGCGAGGCATCTTGCGGGGCGGCCAGGTTCTGGCGCGCATCAGGCACAGGGCTTGCCAGCCAGTCGGCCAGTTGCAGCGATGGCAGGCGCGTGGCGATGGCACAGCCAATATCCCCGGGGTAGGCCAGCCCCAACAGGCGCTGCGCGGCCTGGTTGAACCACAGCGCATGTTCGCGGCGCTCGTCCAGCAGCACGATGGCCTCGGGCAGGGCATCGAGCGCATCGCGGGCATGGCGCAGCTGCCGCAGCAGCAGGCGGCTGCGCTGGCGGGCGTGGCGCGGCGAGGGGAGAGGCGCAGGCTTGGCTTGTCCGCGCCAATACAGCCATGCGCACAGCACGGCAAGGATGAGGCAGAGCAGCGACAAGGCAGCGGTGGGCGTAAGACTCATGCCGTGGTGGTGGAAAAGCGGTAGCCGGTACCGCGCACAGTTTGCACCATCTCTTGCAGCTGATACGGCTCCAGGGCGCGGCGCAGGCGGCGGATATGCACATCCACGGTGCGCTCCTCGACATAGCTCTCGCCGCCCCAGACATGGTCGAGCAATTGCGCGCGGGTATAGACCCGCTCCGGGTGCGACATGAAAAAGTGCAGCAGCCGATATTCGCTGGGCCCCAGTTGCAGGCTGACTTCCGCCTCGTCCTGCATGGCAAATACGCGGTGGGCGATGGTGTCGATGCGCAGCGCGCCCTGCTTGAGCTGTCCGGCCTCGTCCTCGGCCTGGCTGCGGCGCAGCACCGCACGGATGCGCGCCAGCAGCTCGCGGGTGGAAAACGGTTTGATGACGTAATCATCCACCCCCGATTCCAGGCCAATCACGCGGTCATCCTCTTCGCCGCGCGCAGTCAGCATGATGATGGGAATCTCGCGCGCCAGCGCATCGCGCCGCCAGCGCCGGGCCAGCTCCAGACCGCTGCCGCCGGGCAGCATCCAGTCCAGCAAAATCAAATCCGGTGCGCTGCGGTTGATGGCTTCCAGCGCTTCGGCGGCATCACCGGCCTGCTGCACCCGATAGTTTTCGTGGCGCAGGGCAAAGGCCACCATTTCGCGGATGGCCGGCTCGTCATCGACAATCAGGATGGTCTTGGACATGGCTCAGGCGGGCGCGAGGTCGCTGCTGTGGTCGCGTTTTTCGCGCGGCGGCAGCGGCAGGGTGGGGTGGACGCGATACCAGACGTTTTCGGCGATGTTGGTGGCATGGTCGCCGATGCGTTCGAGATTCTTGGCCATGAACAACAGATGGGTGCAGGCTTGGACATTGCGCGCATCCTGCATCATGTAGGCAGACAGCTCGCGGAACAGCTCGGTATGCAGCATGTCCACTTCCGCATCGCGCTCGCGCACCTGCTGAGCGGCTTCGGCATCAAGCTCGGCATAGGCGCGCAGCACATCGCGCATCTGGGCAATCACGCGCATGCCCAGCTCGCGCAGCGCCGGGATTTGCGGCATCGGCAGGCTGGCGTTCAGGACGATGGCGCGCTTGGCGAGGTTGGCGGCATAGTCGCCCGAGCGCTCGATATCCGAGGCAATCCGCAAGGCTGCCAGAATCACCCGCAGGTCGCTGGCCAGCGGCCCGCGCAGGGCGAGCTTCATCACCCCCTGGCTGATGTCTTCTTCCAGCTGGTCGATGGCGGCATCGTTGCTGATGATATGCCGGGCGAGCTGGTCGTCGCGGCGCGCCAGCGCGTCCAGCGCCGCTTCCAGCTGGGCAATCGCCATCGCCCCCATGCGCTGGATTTCCGCGCTCAAATGCTGCTGCTCTTCGTCGTAAGAGCGGACGATATGGTCGTGTTCCTGGTTCATGTCGGTTTCCTTGCGGCTCAGCCAAAGCGGCCAGTGATGTAGTCCTCGGTCTGCTGCTTGGCAGGCGCGGAAAACAGTTGCGTGGTGGCGGCGTGCTCGATGAGATTGCCCAGATACATGAAGGCGGTGTAGTCCGATACGCGTGCGGCCTGCTGCATATTGTGGGTGACGATGAGGATGGTGTAGCGGCCTTTGAGTTCTTCAATCAGCTGCTCGATGCGGCTGGTGGAAATCGGGTCCAGCGCCGAGGTCGGCTCGTCCAGCAACAACACTTCCGGGCGCAGCGCCACCGCGCGGGCGATGCACAGGCGCTGCTGCTGGCCGCCGGAAAGCCCAAGCGCGCTCTGCCCCAGCTTGTCCTTGACTTCATCCCAGAGTGCGCCCTGACGCAGCGCTTCTTCCACCCGGTCATTCATTTCGCTCTTGCCGAGCTTTTCATGATGGCGGATGCCGTAGGCGATGTTTTCGTAAATGGTCATCGGAAACGGCACCGGCTTCTGGAACACCATGCCGATTTTGCTGCGCAGGCGGTTCATCGAATAGCGCGCATCAAGGATGTTCTCGCCATCGAGCAGGATTTCGCCCGAGGCCACCAGCCCCGGATACAGCGAATAAATGCGGTTATAGGTGCGCAACAGGGTGGACTTGCCGCAGCCGGAAGGGCCAATCAGCGCGGTGACCTGGTGCTCGGGGATGTCGAGGTGAATATCCTTGAGCACATGGGCATTGCCATAGTGGAAATTCAGCCCGCGGGTGGCGATTTTCACCGGGTGCGGGATGCCGTCGGGACGGTGTTGGACTTCGGTAATGAGATGGGGAGCAGTCATGGATGGACTCCAGAATCAATCATGCGCCACGCGTTTGCGCAGCAGCAGGGTGCGCGCCAGAAGGCTCACGCACAGCACGAACAGGGTGATGAACAGTGCCCCGGCCCAGGCCAGGTTTTCCCAGTTTTCGAAACCTGAACCGGCAAATTTGTACATCACCAGCGGAATGGCCGACATCGGGCCGCTCGGGTCGAGGCTGAAGAACTCGTTGCCAAAGGCGGTGAACAGCAGCGGCGCGGTTTCGCCGCTGATGCGGGCGAGCGCCAGCAGCACGCCGGTGACGATGCCGGGCAAGGCCGAGCGGTACAGCACTTGCAGGGTGACCTTCCATTGCGGGATGCCCAGCGAAAGCGCCGCCTCACGCATCTGCACCGGCACCAGGCTCAGCATTTCGTCGGTGGTGCGCACCACCACCGGCAAGACGATGAAGGCCAGCGCAATCGCCCCGGCAATGGCCGAGAAATTGCCGCCGGTCTGCACCACGAACAAGGCATAGACAAACAGGCCGAGCACGATGGAGGGGGCAGAGAGCAGCAGGTCGTTGACAAAGCGCACCACCGCGGCCAGACGGCTGCCCTTGCCGTATTCGGCCAGCCAAGTGCCGGCGGCGATGCCCAGCGGCGTGCCGATGCCCACGCCCATGGCGCACATCATCAGGCTGCCGATGATGGCATTGCGCAGCCCGCCCTCGGCCATCGGCGGTGGCTGATCCTGGGTCAGCAGCGACAGCTGCAAATGGCCAAGCCCCTTGCTGATGAGTGTCCACAAAATCCAGCCCAGGAAAAACAGGCCGATGCCTGCGGCCAGGCAGGAGAGCGTCACCGCGATGATGTTGGTGAAATGGCGGCGGCGGTAAATCGAAAGGCTTTGGGTATGCATCAGTTGCCCTCCTTGCGAGCCAGATGGCGCAGCATCAGCCGCGCCAGGGTCAGCACGATCAGGGTCACCACAAACAACATGAAGCCCAGCAGCAACAGCGCCGAGCGGTAGGTTTCGGTGGCTTCGCCAAAGTCGTTGGCAATCAGCGCGGCGATGGTGGTGGACGGCTCAAGCAGCGAAGTGGTGAACTGGGTGCTGTTGCCGATGACAAAGGCCACCGCCATGGTTTCGCCCAGCGCCCGTCCCAGTCCCAGAAAAATCCCGCCCAGCACGGCGGTGCGGGTATAGGGCAGCACGATGTCCCAGCTCACTTCCCAGCGCGTGGCGCCGAGTGCATAGGCCGACTCTTTAAGCCGGGTGGGTACGGTCAGGAACACTTCGCGCATCACCGAGCTGATGAACGGAATCACCATGATGGCGAGCACGATGCCGGAGGTGAGCATGCCAGCGGCAATCGGCGGGCCCTGGAACAGCGAGCCGATCAGGGGCAGCGGCGCCAGATATTTATCCAGCAGCGGCAGCAGGTATTCGCGCATCACCGGCATCAGCACGAAAAAACCCCACATGCCATAGATGATGGAGGGGATGCCGGCCAGCAGTTCGATGGCCGAGCCGAGGATGCCGCGCAGCTTGCGCGGCGCGACTTCGGTCAGGAAAAAGGCGATGCCAAAACTCAGCGGCACGGCGAGCAGCATGGCGATGGCGGCCGTCACCAGGGTGCCGTAAATCGGCACCAGCGCGCCGTAGCGGTTTTCCACCGGATTCCATTCGCTGCTGGTGAAGAACGCCAGCCCCTGGCTTTGCAGTGCCTCACGCCCCTGCCACAGCATGGAGATGGCCGCAGCGGCCAGAATCATCAAAACCAGCACCGCGGCGCTGGTCAACATCAAGCGAAATAATCGGTCATGGCGCGCATCACGCTGCGCTGGGGCGGCGGATGCGGCAAGGTTTTGCATGGAGGTCGCATTCATTGCAAACAGTCATGGACATATAAGAAAAGGGGGCATCCTTGCCCGACAAGCCCTGCCAATCCTTGCAGGGGGCCTCATGAGCCGCTGGAGTTGCCATTTCAGGCTTTGGCCTAGAGCGCACGCCAGTAGTTTTCGATTTGCGTCACCAGCTCTGGCGGCAGCGGCACATAGTCCAGCGACCTGGCTTGCTCCTGCCCCTCGCTCAATGCCCATTTGAAGAAGGCCAGCGTGGCGGCCTGTTTTTCGGCATTCTTGGGCTGCTTGTAAACCAGCATGAAATTGGTCGCGGTGATTGGCCAGGCATCGGCGCCGGGGGCATTGGTGATCACCAGGTTGAAGTCCGAAGCGCTGGCCCAATCGGCGCTGGCCGCAGCGGCGGAGAAGCTCTCGGCATTGGGTTCGACCCAATTGCCTGCGGCGTTTTGCATGGCCGCATAAGGCATCTGGTTTTGCAGTGCGTAGGAAAGCTCGACATAGCCAATCGAGCCTTTGATTTGCTTGACGTAGGCAGCCACGCCCTCATTGCCCTTGCCGCCCATGCCCACCGGGAAGTTCACCGTCGTGCCTTCGCCGATTTTCTCCTTCCAGCTACTGCTCACCTTGGAGAGGTAATTGGTGAAGTTGAAGGTGGTGCCCGAGCCATCCGAACGACGCACCACATTGATTTTTTCGGCTGGCAGGTCAAGGCCGGGGTTTTCGGCAGAGAGCTTGGCATCATTCCAGTGGGTGATGCTGCCCAGATAGATTTCAGCCAGCGTCGTGCCGGAGATGCGCAGCTGCCCCGGCGCAATGCCCTGCAGATTGAATACTGGCACCACGCCACCGATGGCCGAGGGGAACTGCGCCAGCCCGGCTTCGGCCAGCTCCTCCGAGGACAGCGGACGGTCGGTGGAGCCAAAATCCACCGTGCCGGCCTTGACCTGGGCGATGCCGCCGCCCGAGCCGATCGACTGGTAATTGACCTTGCCGCCGGTGGCCTGGTTGTAATCGGCCGACCAGCGCGACATCAGCGGGTAGATGAAGCTCGCGCCGGCGCCGGTGATATCGGCGGCAATCGGGGCGCCCGCCTGGGCTGCATTGTCGGCGCCCGTTCCGGGTGCAGTGCTGGAGGTGGCGTTGCTGCCGCCTCCACAGGCAGCCAGGGCAGTGGCAGAGAGGGCGGCAACAACGGCAAGACGCAAAGAAACGGTTTTCATCGGAAATTCCTTGGGACAAAAGTCACGCCCTGGGCGTGTTGGCATATCAAAGCGCAAAAAAATGACAGCTTTGTGACAGTGCAATTTCGGTGAGATGAAATGGACAAAGCCCTGAAATTTTCAGGGCTTTGTCTGGAGTAGGGTGGGCATGCTCGCCCACCGTGCGCGACTGTTGCCCTTGCCAGGCAACGGGTGCCAGAAGAGCCTTGAACAGGCTCAGAACACGAACTGGGTGCGCAATGCGTATTGTCCGGTGTTATCGCCGTTTAGCTGGTTATCGCCACGGGTGTAATTGAGCATGAAGCGCAGCGCCGGGTTTGCGTAATAGTTGACCCCGAACGTGGTGCTGCGCGCCCGGCGGTCCGCCAGATCGCGGTTGCGGATTTGATCGTGGCGGGCGACAAGCTCCCATTGTCCGCCGCCTTCCACCTTGGCGCTGGCAAACACGCCGGTGCCTGCCTTGTAAGGCTTGTGGCTGCCATTCAAAAGCCAGCTGCCCTGTACATACCAGGCATCGACGCGCTGGTCGCGCCCCATGGGCTGACCGTAACGGGCCTGCATGTATTCGGTCTGTACAAAAGCAGGCCCCATGGCGGCGGCGGCCTCCAGCCCGACGACATTGACCGACTGGCTGCTGCCTTCGGGGGTGGTGGCGATAGTCAACGACGGGCCACGGCGGCCGGCATAGTGGGCGCGGGCACTGAGCCCCGGGGTTTTGTGGTTGCTGTTTTCATGGCTGAGCGACAAGCCAAGGTGCACCGTGGTGTCATCGCTGCGCAGTGGTGCCCAGGTGGCGCGTGCGGCCACGCCCAGACCTTCATTGCGGCTGCCGGCGGCATTGCGCAGATTGAATACCGATGCGCCCAGGGTGTAATCCCCGCCACCAATCAGATAGCCCACGCCCTGCTGGAACTGGCGACCACTGAACATGCCGGTGGCCGAGGCATAGGCGCGCTCGGTCACCAGGAGCTCATTGGAGCTGGTCAGCTCGTCCATCGAGCGATATGGCTTGAACTGGCCGATGGTGAGCTTGCCAGGCCCCACTTGGGTAGCGATATAGGCATCGCGCAGGCCATCGAGATTGCTGCCGCCAGCAAAATCCTGCTCCAGCTTGTACTCCCAGCCATAAGCCTTGCCCTGCAAAGTCAGGCGCGCGCGGCGCAGTTCGCTGGTGCCAGTGACCGGGGCGATATCGCGGTCAAAGGCATAGGCGTCCCAGTGCAGGCGTCCACCGAGCGAAAACTGGAAATCCTTCTCGTCCGTGCTGACCTTCACCCCGCCCTGGGTGCTGACTTGCGGGCGGTTGGCCGCTGCGACCGATGCTGCCGGCTTTGTATCTGCTGCCTGCGCCTCCAGCGCCTGGATGCGTGCCTGCAAGGCCGCCAATTGCTGCTTCAGCTCGGCAAGCTCGGCCTCCGAGACCGACTGCGCCGCAAGCGGCTGGCTGATGCCCGCTGCCAGAATCAAGGACAACGACAAACAAGAAAAACGCATGGAAGCTCCATCAGGCAAACAAATCAGGTGCCAATAGCCTGCATGATTTGCGTGACAAATTCATGACATTCTGCGGCGCAGGCTCAATGTCCCAGCGTTTTGTCAGTCATGCCAAGGCGGCGCAATTCTTCCACCACCGGGGTGATGGCGATGATGCGGGCATCAATGCGGGCACGGGCGTAGTAGTCCAGATCCGGGCGGCGCAGCAGGGTATTGAGTTGCAGCAGGGCGCGTTCGGGGTTGCCGCCCAGATATTCGGCTTCGGCATAGGCTTCGCCTGCCCGCACCCAGTCGCCGGCCATTTCATTGGCGCGGGCAAAAATGCGCTGAAACGCCGGGGTGTGGGCGCTGCTGCCCAGCAGTGGACGCAAAATGGCGAGCGCGCGTCGCGCTGCTTCGTCATTGCCGCGTTCAAGCAGTACCGTTGCTGCGCTGATGGCCACCGCCGGGTCATTGGGATAGCGCAGGCGTAGCTGCTCAAAACGCTGGTCGCTGGCCATGGTTTGGCCGCTATGCGCTTCGGCCTCGGCCAGTGCCAGCTGTATCCAGCGGTTGTCCGGCTGGGTCAGTGCCAGTTTTGCCAAATCCTCGCGCGCGCTGGTGGCCTGGTTGGCGCGGATTTTGGCCAGTGCCAGCCCGTAGCGCGCGGCTTCATCCAGCGGTTTGGCGCGCGCCATGCGCTGGTATTCGCCGATGGCCTCGCGTGCGCTGGCCGCACTCAATACCCGCAGCCGCTCGCGTGCCCAGGCAAAATCGCCGCTGGCGCCGGTGGATTGCGCGATATCCAGCTTGATGCTGCCGGGCAGCAGCGGGTTTGCGCTTTGAGCGTGGGGCAGATGCAGATGCGGGGAGGCAGGTAGCCGTTCGGCGCGTGTCTTGGCCTCGGCGATGCGGGTGGTGGTCACCGGGTGGGTGCGCAGATAGTCGGGCAGGCGGCTTTCCTCGCTGCCCTGATTGGCACGGCTGCTGGCCTGCATGCGCTCAAAGAATGCGGCCATGGCCTCCGGGTCATAACCGCTGCGCGCCAGGGTGCGAATGCCGAGCCGGTCGGCTTCGGACTCATTGCTGCGGGTGTAGTCAATCTGGCGTTGAATCATCAAGCCCTGTGCGCCCATGACCGCGGCCATGGTGGCATCGCCGCTGGAAGCGCTATTGGACTGCTGCACCACCATGATGGCGGCCAACATCCCCAGCAGGATCGGGATTTGGTCGCGCTGGGCGCGCTCTACCGCGCGCAATACATGGGTTTGGGTGACGTGGGCGATTTCGTGGCTGAGGACCGCAGCCATCTCGTCTTCGCGCTCGGCGGCCAGAATCAGCCCGGCATTGGTGCCGATATAGCCGCCCAGGGTGGCGAAGGCATTGATTTGCCGTTCCTTGAGCAAAAAGAAGGTAAACGATTGCTCCGGACGGTCACTGGCGGCGGCCAGCCGTTGCCCTACACCCTGCAACCACTGGTTGAGCAAGGGGTCATCCAGCGTATAACCGTAGTGGCGCAGTTGCGCCAGCATCATCGCGCCGTACTCGTTTTGTTTGGCGGGGGAGAGGATGCGTGCGGCAGAGGAGCCCATATCCGGCAGGCGCGACTCCTGCGCAGGCAGCGTCAGGGCAGAAAGCGCCAGCACACAGGCGGCAGAGCGCAGGGCAGGGCGGAGAAAACGGCGGCTTGAAGTCATGCGGCAAGGATGCCTGTTGCCGCGCGTGCAGGCGTGAATTGCAGGTTAATTGCAGGCTCCGTAATCTGTGCGCACCCATTACCCGGAGTGGCCCATGTCCCAGCCTGAAATCACCATTTACAGCACCCTGGTTTGCCCGTATTGCGTGGCTGCCAAGAATTTTTTGAAAAGCAAGAACCTTGAGTGGAAGGAAATCCGCATTGACCTTGACCCGGCCGAGCGTGAAAAAATGATGGCGCGCGCCAAACGCACCAGTGTGCCGCAGATTTTTGTCGGCGATGTGCATGTGGGCGGCTATGACGACATGATGGCCTTGCATCGCGAAGGCAAGTTCGAGCCGCTGCTGGCAGGCAGCAAAGAGTGAACCTGCAAGCGTCGGTCTCTGCGGCTCTGGCATAATGGCCGGCTGAACAATCACCGCCGGGCAGCGGTATCGCCCGGCTCCAACTGCAGGAACTGACATGACTCAAACCATTACCGTGATCCGTGGCGATGGCATCGGCCCGGAAATCATGGATGCGACTTTGCGCGTCCTTGACAAGATGAATCTTGGCCTGAAGTACGAAGAGGCCGATGCCGGTCTCATGGCACTGGAAAAGCACGGCGAGCTGCTGCCGCAGGCCACGCTCGATTCCATCGCCAAAAACGGTGTAGCGCTGAAGTCGCCGCTGACCACCCCGGTCGGCGAGGGTTTTACCTCCATCAACGTCACCCTGCGCAAGAAGTTTGACCTGTACGCCAATGTGCGCCCGGCCAAGAGCTTCCCCAATACCAAATCGCGCTTTGCCAGCGGCGTGGATCTCATCACCATCCGCGAAAACACCGAAGGCCTGTATATCGGTGAAGGCCAGAGTGTTTCCGAAGATGGTCAGAGCGCCATCAGCGTCTCCAAGGTGACCCGCAAGGGCGCCGAGCGCATCGTGCGCTATGCCTTTGAACTGGCCAAAAAGACCGGCCGCAAGAAAGTCACCCTGGTGCACAAGGCCAATATCCTCAAATCCACCAGCGGCCTGTTCCTGAAAACCGGGCGTGAAGTTGCCCAGGAATATCCCGGCATCGAATGCAATGAAATGATCGTGGACAACACCTGCATGCAGCTGGTGATGCGTCCCGAGCAGTTCGACGTGATTGTCACCACCAATCTGTTCGGTGACATCCTCTCCGATCTGTGTGCTGGCCTGGTGGGTGGCCTGGGGCTGGCTCCGGGCGCCAATATCGGTGAGAAAGCCGCGATTTTCGAGGCCGTGCACGGCTCTGCGCCCGACATCGCGGGCAAAGGCATCGCCAACCCCTGCGCCCTGCTGCTGGGCGCCGCGCAGATGCTCGATCACCTGGCCATGCCTGAGCAGGCCGAGCGCCTGCGCCGCGCCATCGTGGCGACGCTTGAAGCCCGCGACAACCTGACCCCGGATCTGGGCGGCGAAGGCACCACCAGCAGCTTTGCCGAGGCGATTGCTTCAAGGCTGTAACTTTTGGCAAAGCCAAAATCTGCAATGGAAAACGGGGTGCTTCGGCGCCCCGTTTTGTTGTTAAGTAATATCTACTCAGGGTAGTGTGCTCGATGTGGCAGCACAATTTCAGAAACGTACTGGCCATTTTCTATAAAGGTCAGCAACCCCCCCTCGCCGCCGGTAATCGCCTCAACTCGTGCCTTGGTTGCTGCAATCCCGACCTGATGTCCGGTAGGCGATGGTTTTGCTGGGCGCAACGGGATGGCATTGCTAACCCTCAATCGTAGGGCGCGACCATCTTGGCTGACCTGTACCTTGATCGTGCCCCCGCCTGGCATTTTTTCAATGCCGTGTCGCACAGCATTTTCTACTAGAGTCTGCAATGTCAGTGCCGGGATTTGCCTGTGTGGCAGAGTTTCAGGCTGGTTCCAATCCACCCGTAAGCGCTCACCAAGGCGCAAGTTTTCAATTTTAAGATAACTCCGGGTTAGCTCGATTTCGCGCTTCAAGAGGTGTAAGTCATTGCCGGAGAGCGCTGCCCGGAACAGGTCGGATAAATCAAGTAGGACTTGTTCAGCCTCGTCGGGCTGGGTGTGTACCAGAGCCACCGCGGTATTCAGGCTGTTAAACAAAAAATGTGGATCTACCCGTGCGCGCAGGGCATCCAGTTCAGCTTGCTTGGTGCGTAGACTAAGCTGTTGCAGGCGCCAATGATTGTACAATGTGACTAGCCCAAGGCAACCAGTGGTCAGAGCAATTAGTAGCGCCTGCAATGTGGCAGTACTGTGTCCGCCTTGGCTTGTAGCAAGTGCTGGAAAGAAGTGCCAAACAATCTGGCTAGATAACAGTGTGGAAAGCAGCAGCAACGATACTGAAAGGTGAGCTACATGGACTGTGGCAAGCTGCTTCAACCAGTGGCGCAGCAAATACAGTGTAGCCAGTGTGGTTAGCAGGATCCATTGGATGATAATTGAAAAGAAAAACATCGACAGCCATTTGCTTTCTGCTACTGAGGCCGGAGAAAGTGCTAGCAGCAATGCCAAGGCTTCGCCATAAATTAGAATCCACAAAATAGTTTTGGCGTGCCAAAGCATGTGGACTGGAGTTTCAGGGGCGGTAGTGAATGACATGGACAGTAGAAGTGAGATGGAATTCAGAGAAGCCGCTCATCGCCAATTTTGCCCGGTTGCCTCGTTACTGCTTGAGTTACGCATGCGGGCGTAGCATGCTGTTACAAGGGAGAATAGAGGTTCTGGCATGAAAGACAAAGGCTTTACACTGGTCGAGCTGATGGTCACACTGGCGGTGCTGGGTGTCTTGGTGAGTGTAGGCTATCCCAGTTTTCAAGGGGTGATCCGCTCCAATCGTGTGGCGACGACCACTAATGAGTTGGTGGCTTCGGTGGCCTTGGCAAGGAGTACGGCCATTCGTACCTCATTGGGAGCTGGCATTTGCAAAAGCAATGATCAGAATTCCTGTGGTGGAGATGGCGTTTCCTGGAATGATGGCTGGCTGGTTTGGGAAGACAGTAACCTCAATGGTAAGAAAGACAGTGGCGAAACTATCCTGAGTTATACACAAGGACGCTCTAATTTACAGGTGGATGGTCCTGCCAGTGAGGGCATCACTTTTGACGGGCGCGGTCGCAGGCGTAATGCGGCAGATCAGCAACTCAGCATCCAGCCGGAAGATTGCCAGGCAACAGAGCAGTTGCGCCAGGTTCTGACAGTTAATTATTCCGGGCAGGTGCGCTCCAAAAAGAGCGCATGTGTCCCCTGATAATCGAGAGCAGCCATGAAAAAACAATGCGCTAGTAGGCTACCCCTGCAATCAGGTTTCACTTTAATCGAAGTTCTGATCGCCATTCTTGTGTTAGCTTTCGGTTTGCTGGGCTATGCTTTTTTGCAAACCATGACCTTGCGTTTTGCACAAAGCGCCAATCAACGCACCCAGGCTACCAATCTGGCCAATGCCATGTTTGACCAGATGCGCGCTAACCGTAACGGTAATGTCTACAAGCATTATCTTAATGGTGGTAGTGACTACAATGGCGCGGTTTCTGCAAATGACTGCCAGCCTACTCTGGGTGGCAATATCACTGAACAATTCAAGAACAACTGGCGTTGCCGCCTGGGAAAGGCGATGGGCGATGATGCCAAAGCCAAGGTGAGTGAGCCAGAATATGGCGTGATAAATATTCAAATCACCTGGGGCGATGAGCGCTGGAATAGCGATGCCAATGCGCAGAACCTGACTTTTAAATTCGAGACTAGGCTATGAATATCAACAGGCGCTACGTAGATATTAGGTGGAGCTTGCAGCAAGGCTTGTCATTGATTGAATTGATGATTGCGATGCTGATCGGCTTGCTGTTGATTCTTGGAATTATGCAAGTATTTTCTGCTTCGCGTGTTAGCTATCAATTGTCCGAGGGAATGTCACGCACCCAGGAAAACTCTCGTTTTGCCATTGATATGCTGCAGCGCGATATTCGCATGGCTGGGCATTTTGGCTGCATCAGTGACCAGGCACTTAACCCATGGGATAGGGCCAGCACTTTCGCCTCGTCTTTTGAGACTAATGCGGGTGTATTACCGACAGAATCCGCACTGCGTTTTGATCTTTCGATCCAGGGATTTGATGCGCAGGGGAGCGCCCCTGGAGACAGTTTGACCTTGTTAGCCACACCGGCTGCAGGTGGCGGAATCTATACCCCAGCTTTGCCAGCGGATGTGCAAACTGCTATTGGTGCTCGCTTGATTCCTGGTAGTGATGTGCTAGCTTTACGTTATCTCCTGCCTGAGGGGGTGCCGGTGACCGGTATGTCGGGCTCTACAAATCAGCCAGGCTTGCAATTTGATTCTGCCAAATGGGAAATCTTGCGAAATGGTATGAGCAACCCCGGTTTGTTTGGGGTTAGTGATTGTCGGCATGCACAGGTATTTCAGGCTAGCGCAGCAAGCGCTGGTGCCGTGAATATGGGGGCGGCTACAAATAATCGGATGGCGACCTTCAAAACTGCCCTTTCGACTGATCAGCTGATGCTGTATCGGGCTGAGTCGGTCGTATATTTCATCGGTCGTAACGATGCCGGTCGGCCGTCGCTGTATCGCGCCCGTTTTAATGCGCCGCCAGGTGGCGCACTGACCCATGAGTTGATGGAAGTTGTCGAAGGCATTGAAAACATGCAGCTGCTGTATGGGGTGGATCGCCGGGGTTTGGCCAGTGGCCGTTATAGCGGCGTGATTGACCATCAGTCCACTGCCCAGCAAGTTGCAGCCGGAGGTGCCAATGGCAACCCGGCCGGCTGGCGTAATGTCGGGCTGGTGCAGGTTGGCTTGTTGGCTTCTAGTCCGGATCGCTCAGCCAGCATGCGGCCAGATAATAACATTTCCATGCTGGGTGTGAGTTATACCCTGCCTGCAGATGCTCGCTACCGCGCAGTTTATGAAACCACGATTGCTCTGCGCAACAGGCTGTTCGGAGAAACCGAGCGATGAACAATAAATATCATCTTTCACTATTGATTATACACAGTAGAGCACGACAGCAGCACGGTGCAGCGCTTTATATGGCCATGATTATGCTCATTATCATGGCGCTGTTGGGCTTGATTGGTATGCGTGTGATCGGTCTGCAAGAGCGTATGGCGGCAGACTATATGCGCAGTGCTAGAGCCTTTCAGGGCGCAGAAGCGGATCTGCGTAAAGTCGAGCTGGATATCCAGGCCAAGCTCAGGGCGGGGGATAGCTACGATGCAGATTTTTCTCCGCGCGGGGAAGATTGTAAGAAGGCTTTCGATGGTTTGGCCTGGGCCAATACCCAGCTTACTGCCACCACCCCGAAAGATAGCCATACCACCCGTATTGATTATTGCATCCAGGGCGCAGCTAGCGTGAAGGTGGGTGGACGCACTAGCGAGGGCACTAATAACGTGTACCAAATCACGGTTATTTCCAATGACGACGATACCGACCCGTACGCACAGGCCGTACTGGATGTGGTGTATATCCCTTGAGGTTAAGCCATGAACATGAATAGGGCTATTTCCAAACTTCGCTATCCCTTATTGGCTGTTGGTGTTGGCAGTGTGCTTTCCGGTGCCAGTGTGCTGAGCCTGCCTACCAACGAATATAGTCTGGTACAACAGCCGCTTGAGTCAGGGCGCACCGAAGCGCCATTGATGATGATGGTGATGTCGCGTGACCACAGCCTATTTGCCAAGGCCTATAGCGATTATTCCGACCTGAACGCCGATGGCCGGATTGATACCAGTTATGACGATACTTTCTCTTACTCCGGCTATTTTGATTCTGGACTGTGCTATGCCTATGCCAGTAGCCGTTTCTCTGCCGCTGCCAAGGCAGGCGGAACCAATGGGCATGACTGTTCGGGTCAGTGGAGTGGCAACTTCCTGAACTGGCTGTCCATGAGCCGTATGGATGTCCTGCGCTATGTGCTTTATGGGGGTAAGCGCGTAGTGGACTCGGCCACTCAAACCGTGCTACAGCGCGCCTATGTGCCCAGCGACCTGCATGCCTGGGTCAAGCACTACCGGGGGAGTGATATCAGTCGTTTTACGCCACTTACCGGCGCGCACAGTTTTTGTAATGTTACGCGTGTAAACCAGAGCGCGCCGCTGATTCGTGTGGCTTCCGGTATTTATCCGGAATGGGCTTCCGGCGCTACCACTCAATGCATCCTAGAGAATGAGTTCCGACAGAACCATACCTCCAATGTGGGGCGACCGAGCAGCTCAAACGATCTGGTGGTGGAGGTCGAGGTCTGCCGTCCTGGGGTCAGCAGTGATCTGCGCGAATCCTATTGCAAGACGTATACCAGTCCCGGGGGCGCGGTCAGCTACAAGCCCACTGGCCTGATCCAGGAATATGGTGAATCTTCACGGCTGCGTTTTGGCCTGATCAGTGGCAGTCATGGCGCGCCGCGCAGTGGCGGCGTGCTGCGCCGTAATATCGGCAAGGTGGCCGGCAATGGCGCTATTGGCAGCTGTGCCGCTGGCGATGAAATCAATCTGCATACCGGGCAGTTTTGTAACCAGACCGCAGGTACAGAAGGCATTATCAATACTATTGAGCGGTTCACCCTCACCGGCTGGCATTATCCGGCCAATAGTAATGAAGCCCTATGGAGTGACTGCAATATTTGGGGGATTCGCGCCCGGCGTGGCGGCGCCAATCAGCAGCTCAGCAATCCTGGCACGGGCAGCCAAAAATGCAGTGGCTGGGGCAACCCGATGTCGGAAATGTATGCCGAGGCGCTGCGCTATATCGCCGGTGAAACCACCGCCACGAGCGCCTTTACCGGTGGTACGGGTTTGCCTGGCATGCCAACCGGGCTTAATTGGCTGGATCCCTATCGGGCCAAAGGCTCGGGGGGCAATGATTATTGCGCCAACTGCAGCATCCTGATGCTTTCCTCCAGCGAGCCGCAGTATGACAGCGATGAAATCCCCAGTGTGCCGCGGGGGGTCGGTGATGGTGTTGGTGCAACTAATGCGGTTGGCAATCACGAAGGTATTAATGGTGCCTATCTGGTTGGCCGTGTGGGCGCCTTGGGTATTGATGCTGACGAGGACATCTGCTCGGCCAAGAATGTCAGTGCGCTAGGACAGGTTCATGGGGTCTGTCCGGATGTGCCTTCGCTGGAAGGTAGCTACATCATGGCCGGCATGGCGCATAAGGCCAAAACTACCGATATGCGTCCGGGCTTGCAGGGCAAGCCGGCTGGCCACAAGAACACCGTGACCACCTATGCCGTGGCCATGGCGGACAGCCTGCCCAAGTTCGATCTGCCGCTGCCTGGGGGCGACCAGATCCGCCTGACGCCAATCTGCCAGTCCAATTCCAGCGGTGGCGCAGCGATCAGCAGTGCAGGCTGGAGTACCTGTTCACTGGGCTCGGTGGATGTGGGACAGGTGGTTTCCAACCGCCCCGGCAATGCCATCTATGGACGCGACCTGAAATATGTCGGCGGTCAGGCGGTGGCCGGAAGCTACAAGATTGTCTGGGAAGACTCCACCTTTGGCAGTGATAACGATAACGATGCCATCAATATGATCACCTACTGCGTGGGCGCAAGCTGCAGTGACAAGGTGAATCCGCGCAATACCACTACGCGTTACGATATCTGTTATGAATCGAACTCCCCGGTTTGCGCGGGTAATGGTCAGCCGGTGGTGGCTGCCAATGAAGTGTTGGTGCGTATCGAAACCCTGTCGGCTTTTGCCGGCTATGCGATGATGACCGGCCTGGTGGTCTCCGGCTCCAATGATGATGGCGTCAAGAAGATGCTGCTGCGTCCGGGTGGACAGAATGGTTCGTACTTGAGTCCGGGTGGCCTCAGTACGGGGGGGTGGACTGGCCCGACGGTTATCCGCCTGCGCAAGGGCAATGCTTTGGCCGGCCAGCTGCGTAGCCCACTGTGGTACGCCGCCAAATATGGTGGTTTCAAGGATAATAACGGTAATGACCTGCCGGACGCAGGGGAGTGGGATAGCAAGACCAGTGGCGAACCGGACAATTACTTCTTTGCCCGTGACCCCAGCAAACTCAAAGATGCCCTGCGTGAGATCTTTGAGCGTGCTGCTGCCGTCAGTGGTCCTTCGGGTTTTGGTGGCTCGGGGGTGCGTATCAATAGTGACTCTTTCACTATCAGCTCGGCCTATCATGTGCCGGATGAATCCAACGACTGGACGGGCACCCTGACCGCCCATGAAGTGAATCTGGATGGCTCTGCTGGTAATGTACTTTGGGAGGCAGGCAGCCAGATTCCAGCTCCTGCTAACCGCAAGCTGTTTGTCACCACGCGCCATACCACGCATGCGGTCGATGGTACGGTTGCCAGTGCTGTGGTGGCACAGCCTTTTAACGCCGCTAACTTGGGCGCGAACGATGCAGCGCGCTGGTCTGCTTTGGGGGTGCCCGCAAGCGCTCCTAGCTGGCTGCCTGCTAATGTTAATGATCTGGTCAATTATCTGCGCGGCCAGGAGCAGGCTAATCTGCGTGTGCGCAGCAGTCGCTTGGGCTCGATTGTGAACTCCACGCCTGAAGTGGTTTCCCCTAAGGATGATTTTGGCTATGGCGACTGGTATGGGACGGGCTGGCGTGCCACTTTGAGCAATAGTTATCGTACCTATCGCAATGACAAGGCCAGCCGTATGCCGATGGTATATGTGGGTGCCAATGCAGGCATCTTGCATGGCTTCAATGCCAGCCGTCATGGTGGCGATGAAATATTTGGCTTTATCCCGGCCGGTGCCCGCAGTCATATATATGAGCTGGCTGACCCTGATTATGAACATCGCTATTTTGTCGATGGCAAGCTGACTTCGGCTGACGTGTATGCCGCCAAGCCAGGTCAGGCTGCTCAGTGGCGTACCGTGCTGGTAGGCAGCACCGGGGCGGGTGGTGCGCGCTCCAATGGACTGGGTGGCTCGGTATTCGCACTGGATGTATCAAACCCGGGCAGCTTCAGTGGTAGTGATGTGCTCTGGGAGCTGACCGGTGAAACCGATAATGATTTAGGCTTTGTGATGGGCAAGCCCTCCATCGTGCCGGTCAAGTCGCCTACTGGTGAACCAATGTGGGTTGCGTTGTTTGGCAATGGCCCCAATTCGGTGAATAGCGAGCCGGTACTATATGTAGTGGATATCGGCAGTGGCCGTATCTTGCGCAAACTCAGCCCCGGCAATGGCTATGGCGGTCGCAATGGCCTGATGACTGTGGCACCAGTGGCGGTAGGCAATAAGGATGGTCTGGTCGATACCGTCTATGCTGGGGATATGCGCGGTAATCTATGGCGCTTTGATCTTTCCAATACCAACCCGGCGACATGGGGGGTTGCTTTTGGTGGTCGGCCGTTATTCAGTGCTCAAGCCAACTTTACTTATAATGGAAGTGCTGGAATATATGCACAGCCCATTACTGGTGAAATCGAGGTTGCTCGTGGTCCCGGCGAAGGGTTTATGGTGTATTTCGGTTCTGGCTCATATTTTATCGAAGGGGACAACCAGACCACGGATGCACGCTACCCGCAAAGCTTTTACGCAATTTGGGACAATATGGGCTCTACACCGGTTTCTTCAAGAAGCAATCTGGTGGCGCAGAGTGTCATGCAAGGTGCTACGGCTAGCGGTTATAACACCCGTACCATAAGTTATACGCCGGTTAACTATCCGCCAGCGCGTGGTTGGTATGTTGACTTGGCGATTTCGGCGGGTATCAATACCCACTGGCGTGGTGAGCGGGTGATTGGTACGCCGCGAATCCAGAATGGCATGGTGATGTTCAGTACTTATGAGCCGGCGGGCTCAGTTTGTTCCGGCAAGGGCATAAACCAGTTGTATGCCATGGATGCATTGACCGGTGCTGGCTCGATGAATGGGGTTTCACTTACTTGGGGTGGTGATCCATTGTGTATCAACAATTGTGGATCAATCGCATTGGATAAAGATGGTGCAACTAGCAGCCCGGTGCGCGATATCGCAATTTTTCTGCCGCCGTCTCAACGTACTGCCGACTTTATCCCGCCGTTGGCAGCAGGAGGTCTGGGTGATGATGATTACAACCCCGCCGAGGACTGCGTACTGGCGGCACGCACTCAAGGTGCGGATACCCTTTACATGCCGCGTCAATGCGGTCGTCAATCTTGGAGACAGTTGCGATGAAAACTGAGTTTCCTCATTACCCGTCCATGTTGGATCAAAGCCGGGCTCAGGGATTTACCTTGATCGAGTTGCTGATTGTGGTAGCAGTTGTATCCATTCTGGCTGTGATTGCCTATCCCAGTTACACTGAACACATACGTAAAAGCCGCCGTGCTCAAGCCAAGGCCGATCTTGTCGAATACATGCAAATGGCAGAGCGTTTTCATACTGTCAACAATACCTATGTCGGGTTTGCCTTGCCATATACGCTCTCGCCACGTGAGGCAACAGCAGCCAATGCTAAGTACGACATGAGTATTGAAGGCGCAGCCACCAGAACCATCAAAATCGTTGCTACCCCCCGTGCTGGCAGCGGTCAGACTGCGGATAAATGCGGTACGCTTTCGGTGAATCAGGCATCGATCAAAACTAATAGTCAAGGGACGTTGGATCAGTGTTGGTAAGCACCTGTGAGCTTGAGCGAAAAACAAGGCGGCTTTTGGGACACTTTTGTTTTTGTTCGCGTTCTTTTAACAGTAGAAGCAGATCGTAGCCTTCCCCGTCAAGCAGACAGTTGTAAAGGAGAATTTGCCCGTTCGCATTGTTGGCGAAAGACGCTCGGTGGCAGGTTGCCGAGCGACTCATGCGGGCGTTCTTCGTTGTAGCTTTGCAGCCAAAGGTCGGTGATGTCGCGCACCTGCTCAAGATCCTCGAACAGGTGCGCGTCCAGCACTTCGGTGCGATAGGTTTTGTTGAATCGTTCAATGTAAGCGTTTTGGTTCGGCTTGCCTGGCTGGATGTAGCGCAGTTCGACGTGATGCTTGCGACACCAGTCGACCAGGCTTTGTGCGGTGTATTCAGGGCCGT
>NWQT01000029.1 GCA_002798295.1 Lysobacteraceae bacterium NML07-0707
CATCGTGCGGATGAGCTGGCGCTCTGGATGCATCATGACAACTTTCATCGGCCTCACTCGGCCACAGGACATTTGCCACCTGCTACTCGGTTGGGCTTTGTGGGGGGTACAACGTGTTGAGAAACTATAGCTAGAATTCGTCATCCCCCCAGCAGGAGCTTCGCCGTGCAACTCCAAACCGCCTTGGTTATTGACGATGAACGCGATATCCGCGAATTGCTTGTCGTGACCCTGACCCGGATGGGGCTGCGGGTGGAAACCGCCTCCACGGTGATTTCCGCCAAGCAGCAACTGGCGAGCCAGGATTTTGATTTCTGCCTGACCGATATGCGCCTGCCCGATGGCAGCGGCATGGAGATTCTGGCGCATATCAGTGAGCACTATCCGCTCACGCCCGCCGCCATGATTACCGCCTTTGGCAATGTCGAAGCAGCAGTCGAAGCCTTGAAGGCTGGTGCCTTCGATTTTGTTGCCAAGCCAGTGGATCTGGGCGTGCTGCGCGATCTGGTGCGCCATGCCCTGAAACTGCGCGCCGAACGCAATGCCAGCCCTGAATCCATCCCGCAGGCCTTTGCCGAGCCTGCCACTACTACTGCCACCGCCAGCAACCCGGCCACGGCAGGCCAGAGCCCCAAGGTCGCCACCGCGCAACCCTGTCCGCGTCTGCGCGGCCAGTCACCGGCCATGGAGCAATTACGCCAGACCATCGCCAAAGTTGCCCGCTCACAGGCACCGGTATATATCTGGGGCGAATCCGGTACCGGCAAAGAGCTCACTGCCCGCAGCATCCATGAAGAAAGCCCGCGCGCCTCTGGCCCGTTCATCCCGGTCAACTGCGGCGCCATTCCGGCCGAGCTGATGGAAAGCGAATTTTTTGGCCACAAAAAAGGCAGCTTCACTGGCGCGCACGCCGACAAAGACGGCCTGTTCCAGGCGGCTCATGGCGGCACCTTGTTTCTGGATGAGGTCGCCGAACTACCACTGCCGATGCAGGTCAAATTACTGCGCGCCATCCAGGAAAAAACCGTACGCCCGGTCGGCGCTGCCACCGAAATCAAGGTCGATGTGCGCATTCTTTCCGCCACCCACAAAGACCTGGCGCGACTGGTGGAAGAAGGCAAATTCCGCCATGACCTGTATTACCGCATCAATGTCATCGAGCTGCGCGTGCCGCCACTGCGCGAGCGCCGCAGCGACCTGCCGCTGCTTGCCGAAGGCATCCTCAAGCGTCTGGGTGAAGCTCACGGCATCACGCCCCCGGCGCTGGATGCCAGCGCGATGGCTGCGCTTGACCAGTATCCCTTTCCCGGCAATATCCGCGAACTGGAAAACCTGCTGGAGCGCGCCATGACCATGTCCGATGGTGACCGCATCCTGGCCGATGACCTGCATCTGCCAAACAATGCGCCCACAGCTCCCCTGGAAACGCCCGCACCGCAGCCAGCCACTGCCCTCCCCTACACATCGACACCCGCCCAGGCCGCAGCCACACCGCTGTCTGAAGTCATCGACTGTGAAAATGGCTTGGCGCTGCCCGATGCCATCGAGCAAATGGAGCGCACCACCATTGAGCAAGCCCTGATCGCCAACCGCTATAACAAGACCAAAACCGCCGCCCAGCTCGGTATCACTTTCCGTGCCTTGCGCTACAAGCTGAAAAAACTGGGGATTGAGTAATTACTAAGGGTCTTAGGAAGTTAAGGATTTAGATAAGCTGCTCAAGCAGCATTTTCATCGAGAGTTTGTAGAGATTATCGCGTCGATGGTTGAAGCGGAACTCGGTTTCTGTAATGACCCACTGATTTCCTGCTCAGGTGTTACCTTCACTAGAGGAGACACCCAATGAGTGCAGTAATGGACGAAGCAATCAAGCGTTGGACAGCGCGGCGCAAGTCGGCGCTGGTGCTTGAGATCATCCAGGGCAAGACGACGGTGGCTGAGGCAAGTCGTCAATTTGACCTGACCCCGGCAGAGGTTGAAGCTTGGGTAGAGGACGGCAAGCGTGGCATGGAGAATGCCTTGCGCGCCAAGCCCGAGGACATTCGCCAGCCGTCGGTGTGGATGATGCTGTTGGGGTTCACTTTGCCGAGGATGATGGTTTGCAGCGTGGTTTTGGGGGCATGGTGTAAACACAGTCACCGCGCCCCGGTAGACCAAAGACGATGGTTTTGCCGCCTGCGCCACGCCCGCGTTTGCCCGGATACGCTTGGAGCCGAAATAGGATTCATCGGCTTCAAGCTCGCCCGAGAACGGAGACTGCGCAGCGCATTGCTGAGCCAGGCGGGACACGGATGCGTTGCTACTTCGCATTGACCGAACGCACGGAAAGGCCACACAACTGCGCGGTATCCGTGGAGGTCAAGTCCATGGCAAAAAGGCGCAAAAGATGTCGAAATTTGGCCTCGCTGATTTTTGAATGGCGCTAGCACCTGTTTTTACTTGACATTTCACGAAGTTAGCATGTGACATGAGCACATGTTTGCTTCCTAAGCCCCTTACCAAAACCTCGCTTGAAGACCGGCAAACGCCGTGACGCAGGTATCTGCGCCACGGCGCCAGGGTTTTACCGTTCAGGCCTGAAGTTTATGCAGCGCTGGCGGCCTTGTGGAACACCAGTTTGCCGCCTTCGGCATCCACGGTAATGGTGTCGCCGGGGGCGAAGTCGCCCGCCAGGATGCGCTGTGCCAGCGGGTTTTCCAGTTGCTGCTGTATGGCGCGCTTCAAGGGGCGTGCGCCATACACCGGGTCAAAGCCGATATTGCCAAGCAGCTCGTAGGCGTTATCGGAAAGCTGCAAGGCCAGGCTGCGCTCGGCCAGACGCTTTTCCAGACCGCGCATCTGGATACGGGCGATGGCCTTGATGCCGGCCTTGTCCAGCGGATGGAATACCACGATGTCGTCCAGGCGGTTGATGAACTCGGGACGGAAATGCGCCTGCACCACGCCCATCACCGCGGCCTTCATCTGTGTATAGCCTTCCGCCGAGTTGTCCCCGGCCAGCTCCTGAATCTGGTGGCTGCCAAGGTTGGAAGTCATCACGATGACAGTATTGCGGAAGTCCACGGTGCGCCCCTGACCATCGGTCAGGCGGCCATCATCCAGCACTTGCAGCAGGATGTTGAATACGTCCGGATGGGCCTTTTCCACCTCGTCCAGCAAAATCACGCTGTATGGCCGACGGCGCACCGCCTCGGTGAGATAGCCGCCTTCCTCATAGCCGACATAGCCCGGCGGCGCGCCAATCAGACGGGCGACCGAGTGCTTTTCCATGAACTCGCTCATGTCGATGCGCACCATCGCATCCTGAGAGTCGAACAGGAAATCGGCCAATGCCTTGGTCAGCTCGGTCTTGCCGACCCCGGTGGGCCCCAGAAACAGGAACGAGCCGGACGGGCGGTTCGGGTCGGACAGCCCGGCGCGCGAGCGGCGCACCGCATCGGAGACCACTTTCACGGCTTCTTCCTGCCCCACTACGCGCTCATGCAGATGCGCTTCCATGCGCAGCAGTTTTTCGCGCTCACCTTCGAGCATTTTGCTGACCGGAATGCCGGTCCAGCGGCTGACCACTTCGGCGATTTCTTCGGCGGTGACTTTGTCCTGCAATAGCTGAAAACCACTGGTTTCGGCTTCCTGTGCGGCCTTGAGCTGCTTTTCCAGCGCCGGCAGCTGGCCGTACTGGATTTCGCTCATGCGCGCAAAATCTTGCACGCGCTGCGCTGCCTCCAGTTGCAGGCGAGCCTGTTCAATCTGTTCCTTGATCTTGGTTGCGCCCTGCAAGGTGGCTTTTTCTGCCTTCCAGATTTCTTCCAGATCCTGATATTCGCGCTCCAGCGTGCTGATTTGCTCCTCCAGATCGGCAAGGCGCTTCTGGCTTTCGGCGTCCTTTTCTTTCTTCAAGGCTTCGCGCTGGATTTTCAGCTGAATCAGGCGCCGCTCCTTGCGGTCAAGCTCCTCGGGCTTGGAGTCGATTTCCATGCGGATGCGGCTGGCGGCCTCGTCCATCAGGTCGATGGCCTTGTCCGGCAATTGCCGGTCGCTGATATAGCGGTTGGAGAGCGTAGCCGCGGCGACGATGGCCGGGTCGGTGATTTCCACGCCGTGATGCACCGCATATTTTTCTTTCAGCCCGCGCAGGATGGCGATGGTGTCCTCCACGCTCGGCTCGCCGACAAACACCTTCTGGAAGCGGCGCTCCAGTGCGGCGTCTTTTTCGATGTACTGGCGGTATTCGTCGAGCGTGGTAGCGCCGATGCAGTGCAGCTCGCCGCGCGCCAGTGCGGGTTTTAGCATATTGCCCGCATCCATGGCGCCATCGGCCTTGCCGGCGCCGACCATGGTGTGCAGCTCGTCGATGAACAGGATGATCTGACCCTCGCTCTTGGCCAGGTCATTGAGCACCGCCTTGAGGCGCTCTTCAAACTCGCCGCGGAACTTCGCCCCGGCAATCAGTGCGCCCATGTCCAGCGAGAGCACGCGCTTGCCGCGCAAGCCTTCGGGCACTTCACCATTGACGATGCGCTGCGCCAACCCTTCGACAATCGCGGTCTTGCCCACGCCCGGCTCGCCAATCAGCACCGGATTGTTTTTGGTGCGCCGTTGCAGCACCTGGATGCAGCGGCGGATTTCTTCGTCGCGGCCAATTACCGGATCGAGCTTGCCCTTTTCGTGACGGGCAGTGAGATCGACACAGTATTTCTCCAGCGCCTGACGCTGGTCTTCGGCATTTTCGTTTTGCACGCTTTCCCCTCCTCGCATATGGTCAATGGCCGTTTCCAGTGCTTGCCTGTCAATAGCTGCGGCCTTCAGGGCACGGCCTGCTTCGCCGCTGTCGTCCAGTGCGGCCAGCAGGAACAGCTCGCTGGCGATGAAGGCATCGCCGCGCTGCTGCGCCAGTTTGTCGGTGATATTGAAGAGCCGCGCCAGATCATTGCTGATGCTGATTTGTCCGGCCTGGCCGCTGACCTTGGGCAGCGCATCGAGAAGCTCCACCAAGCGGCTGCGCAGCAGCGGCACATTAACCCCGGCCTGTGCCAGCAACGCCCGGCTGCTGCCGCCTTGCTGGTCAAGCAATGCCAGCAACAAATGCGCAGGCTCAATCAGGCTGTTGTCGCGTCCCACAGCCAGCGACTGCGCATCGGCAATCGCCTGCTGGAAGCGCGTAGTGAGTTTGTCCATTCGCATGAGATTTGAAATTGAAAGGCGGCTATCCGCGATACTCTCAAAGTGGGGATAAAGCCCTGGATTTCAAGCAACGATACCTAATCAAGCCATGTCCCATCCGGTGCAATTGCATCCGCTTATCCGGCCTTGAATGGTGGTGTTTACCGCCATAAATGTTGATGAAATAATATTTCACTATTATTACCATCCCCAATCCCCATGCGCCCGCATCTTCTAACCTGCGCCCTGTTCGGTGCGCTTGCCTCGATCCCCCCCGTCCCGGCGCTTGCCGCCGACAGCCCCACCGAGCCCTCTGCACGGCAGGCCTCCGAGCAGCTCGACCGGGTCGTGGTCACCGCCACCCGTAATGCCGGCAATGCACAGCAAATCGCCGCCAGTGTCAGCGTGCAGGACAAACAGGCGCTTGATCGCAAGGGTTTTTATGCCGGCGGCGACGAGTTCCGCGGCGTGCCGGGGGTGTTCTTCCGCCGCGGCCAGGGCGACAACGAGGACATCCTGTCGATCAATTTCCGCGGCATTATCGGCACGCACGGCAATGACACCTTTCTGGCGCTTTTCGATGGTCTGTCGTTCCTGAGCCCGGATGATGAACTGCTGATGCAGGAGCTGCCCTATGCGGCGGTGGACCGGGTGGAAATCGTGCGCGGCCCGGTATCGGCGCTGTATGGACGCGGCGGACTGGCCGGGGCGGTGAACTATATTTCCATCGACCCCGAAAGCGATGCCAGCCACGTGTCGCTACGGCTGGGCAGCGAGAACTACCGCCGCGGGCAAGTACTCTTCACCCGCGCCGGGGAAAATCGCAGCGGACTGGTGCTGAGCGCCACGCATGAGCGCGCCGATGGCTGGCGTGACAACAATGCCCGGGAAAGCACCCAGCTGTTCGCCAAGGGGATACTGCCGCTGGGCGAGCATTTGCAACTGACCCTGTATGGCAGCTACCTCGACAAGCAATACCAGACTGGCGGCGGTATGCCGACGCTGGCCGATGGCAGGCTATACCCGCTGCATGGCGGACGCAAGGCGTATTACGGCCTGCCCGGCTCCGGCCAGGAGGTGCGTGCCTGGTTCGGTGTAGCGCGGCTGTCATGGCAGATGAGCGAGCATCTGAACCTGACCACCACATTGATGCATCGTCACCGCGATTCGCAGGCCAGGCTGAGTTTCTATGACCCCTGGCTATTCGATGCGGATAATCATGTGCTGGGCGTCAACGGCTTCCACAACGACAGCCGCACGCCGACCCGTTTCCTGGAAAGCACGCTGAACTGGCGCGGCGAACGCCACCAGCTCACTGCCGGGGCCAGCCTGGAGCTGGCTCGTCCCAAGTCGCGGGATAGCTGGTCGGGGCAGAATGGCTTCAGCGATGAATGCGGCTTTACCTGGTATGCCAATCTGTTTGATACCCGTAGCGGCGCATGGATCAACCGCGATCATCCCTGCCAGTCGTTCGACCTGCGCAACCATTCACATAGCCGCACCGAGTTCCGCGCGCTCTTTGTGCAGGACGAAATCGAGCTGAATGATCACTGGCGGCTGACCCTGGGTGCGCGCCATGACAGCTTCCGGCGCAGCGTCAGGCAACTGCCCAGCGATGTGGTTGCCAGCGAGCGCAGCGAGCAGCAGCGCGACCAGCATGTCAGCCCGAAGGCCGCGCTCGCCTATCGCTTCGGCAACAGCCAGCTGTATGCCGCCTATGGTCAGGGCTATAGCTCCAACTTCGGCCCGATCTGGCGCTGGGACCCGGCTGCCTACCGCCGTGATACCCTCCCAAGCACCCTGGAAAGCATTGAGCTCGGCTACAAGGGCAGCCTGCTCGGGCAGCGCCTGCAACTGGCCGCAGCGGTATTCCAGATGCAGCAGAAGAACCGAGTCTTCAGCGTGGACAATCCCGAGGCGCAGCACGATCCCATGCAGCCCGGCACCCTGATCCTGAGCGGCCCGCCGCTGCAAAGCCGCGGTGCCGAGCTATCGCTGCGGACGCGCCTGGGTGATGACACCCGGCTTGACTTCAGTGCCAGCTGGGTGGATGCCAAGTGGCGCGCCTCGGATTTCTATGCGCGCCATCCGTCGCTGCCGAACCTCGCCGGGCGCACCCCGGTGGGCGTACCGGAAACGATGTGGAACCTTGGCCTTGAGCAGCGTTTTTCCGACTGGCTTTCCGGCCATATCGGCTACGAGTGGTACGACGACTATTTCATCAGCCTGGACAATATGCGCAAGGGGGGCGGGCACGGGCTTGGCAATATGAGCCTCACCCTGACCCCGCCAGCCATTCCACGACTGACCGCAGCGCTTGTGGTCAGCAATTTGTTCGACCGCAACTATCACTATCTGTACGGCAATGCCCGCGATGTCACGCTGGCAGTCCCGGGGGTGCCGCGGCAGCTGTGGCTCAACCTGCGCTATGACTTCTGACCGGGAGAACTCACCATGCCCCTGATCTCCACCCATGGCCTTGGCAAACGCTATGGCCGGCAAGTCGCTCTTGAGGCGCTGGATCTGAGCGTCGAGGCCGGTGAAGTGCTGTGCCTCCTGGGCGCCAATGGTGCCGGCAAGACCACCACCTTGAACCTGTTGCTCGGCTTTCTTGCGCCAAGCAGCGGCGAGGCACGCATCGACGGCCGCAATGTGCATCAAGACCCCGAGGCGGCGCGTGCCGTGCTTGGCTATCTGCCGGAAGTGGTGCAGCTCTACCCGCTGCTGACCGGAATCGAGACCCTGCGTTATTTCATTGATCTGTCCGGAAGGCCGTGTCCTGCCCAGGCCGAGTTGCAGGCGATGCTGGACCGGGTCGGCCTGCAACGCGATGCACATGACCGTGCCGTGGGGCAATATTCCAAAGGCATGCGCCAGAAGCTCGGCCTTGCCATTGCGCTGTCCAAGGGCGCGCGCGCACTGCTGCTGGACGAGCCGCTGTCCGGGCTCGACCCCAAGGCGGCCAACGAGCTGGTCGCGCTGGTACGCGCATTGGCGGCTGAGGGTCATGCCATTCTCGCCGTCACCCACGACATCTTCCGCGCCCAGCAGATGGCCGACCGGATCGGCATCATGCGTCAGGGACGACTGATTGAAATGCTTGATCCGCGCAATATGAGCGCCAGCGAAATCGAGGCGCTGTATGTGCATCATCTGCGGGATCTGGCATGAGCGCGGTGCGTGCCATTGCCGGCCAGTCGCTGCGTCTTTGGTGGCGCGAGCGCCGATTGCCCGGCGTGCTGCTGCTGATCGTGCTGCTCGGCGTGCTCTCGGCCAGCCTGTCGATCCAGCGTGCTCATGAAACTGAGCGCGACCGGATTGCCGCCGAAGCCACCGACCGCGATACCTTTGCCAATCAAGGCGCACGCAATCCGCACAGCGTCGCGCATTTTTCGCGTTTTGCCTTCCGTCCGCTGGCGCCGACCGCCGCGCTTGATCCCGGCATCGGCCCGTATGCCGGCGTGGCGGTATGGATGGAAGCGCATTATCAGGATCCGGCCAATCTGCGCGCCGCCGAAGACCGGGTGGAACTGGGGCGCTTTACCGATTTGAGTCCTGCCTGGTTGCTACAGGTGCTGGCGCCACTGCTGGTAATCGCGCTGGCTTTCGATGCGCTGGCGGCCGAACGTGAGCGCGGCACGCTGCTGTTGCTGCGCGGCAACGGCATACGCATGCGCAGCTTGCTGGCGGGCAAGGGACTGGCGCTGGGGCTGGTCTTTGGTCTGCCGCTGCTTCTGCTGGCTGTCGCGCAGGTGGCTGCCAGCTGGACAACTGCCGAGGCTGGCGAGTTGCTGCTGCGAGTGCTGGCCTGGACGCTTGCTCATGCCCTGTATCTGGGGACATGGATCGCCCTGGCATTAGCGGTATCGTTGCGCGCCAGCCGTGCCCGCATCGCCCTGATCGTGCTGCTGGCGGCCTGGACGCTGGCTACCCTGATTGCGCCGCGACTGGCCATTGGCATGGCCGAAGCGCTTGCGCCAACCCCTACGGCTGCCGAATTTTCGGCAGCGCTTGCCCGCGACCTGCGCGAAGGCATGGACGGACACGACCCGGCCGATGCCCGCCGCGAAGCCTTCAAGCAGAAGGTATTGGCCGAATACGGCGTCGAGCGCATCGAAGAGCTGCCAGTCAGTTTTGCCGGGCTGGCGTTGCAAGAAGGCGAGCGTTATGGGCATATCGTGTTCGACAAGCACTTCGGCGCATTGGCTGCCAGCTACCGCGCCCAACAAGGCTGGCGGCGGCTGGGGGCAATGGCCGGGCCTTTGCCAGCGCTGCAACAGCTATCGATGGCCGCTGCCGGTACCGATATCGACCACCATATCAACTTCATCAATCAGGCCGAGACCCAGCGCCGGGTGATCATCGGCCTACTTGACCAGAACATGACCACCCATGGCGCCGGGCAGGATTTCGACTATCTGGCCGATCCCTCGCTATGGAAGCGCATTCCCGAATTTAGCTATACCTTGCCGCGCTATGCGGCACTGGCCGCAAGCCAAGTACTGGATTGGCTGCTGTTGCTCGGCTGGTTGTTATTGACACTGTGGCTGGCCAGCAGCGCCGCGCGAGAGACGGAGGCAGCGAAATGAAGGCGTTCTGGAAAACGCTGCTGTGGGACTGGCGCTTGCTTTTGCGTAGCCGTATTGGCCCGCTGGCAGCCGTGCTCGCCTTGCTGATGCTGGCATTGGCCACGGCCAATGGCAGTCGCTTTGCCAGCCAATGGGCAGCACAATCACAGGCCGCCAAGACCGAGGCGGCCGAGGCGCGCAGCCAGCTGCTGGCCGATATTGCTAACGGGGATGGCTGGGCAGCCCTGCCCTTCAATGCCGAAAGCCCGATCCTGCTGCCCCCGGCACCGCTGGTCGAGCTCAGCAATGGCCGCGCCGATCTCGACCCGCGCGCTGCCAAAGCTTCGACTTTCCGCAAACAACACGAGTTGTTCCAGCACTATGAAATCGACAGCCCGCTGGCACTGGCACTGGGGCGTTTCGATCTGGCCTTCGTAATCCAGACCTTGCTGCCGCTGCTGGTGATTGCACTGGGCTACGGCATCCTTGCCGAAGAACGTAGCCTCGGGCTTGACCGGGTGCTGGCCGTGCAGCAAGTGCCAAGTTCGCGCTTGCTGGGCGCTCGCCTTTTGGCGCGCGCCAGCGTGTTGCTGCTGCCGTTGCTGCTGGTATTTGCCTGGCTATGGCTGGCTGCTGGCGAACATGTCCCCGATCCGGCCGAGCGGATGCAGCGTCTGGCCTGGGCGCTGGCGCTGATCCTGGGCTATCTGGCGTTCTGGTGGGCGCTGCTGGCCTGGATCGGCACTTGGCGGTTGCGCGAAGGACAGACCCTGCTGACGCTGCTGGCCGCCTGGGTGCTGCTGGTGCTGGCGATCCCGGCACTCGCCGGCCTTGTGGCACGGCAAATGCACCCGCCGCCGTCGCGTTTCGAGTTGATTGCTGCGGCGCGGGTGCAGGAAATCGACGGCATCAAGCGCGGTGCGGCGCTGCTTGGCGACTATGTGCATGATCACCCGGAGCTGGATACCGAAGCCAGTGCCGACTTGCCTGGCTGGGCGGGCAATCTGTTCCTGACTTCGCGGCTGGTGGATCAGGCAGTGGCGCCGGTGGTACAGGACTTTGACAATGCCTTGGCCGCACAACAGGCCAGCGTGACGCGCTGGCAGTTCCTTAGCCCGGCACTGATGCTGCAACGCGGGCTGATGAGCGTGGCCGGCAGCGACGAGCACCGCCGTGCAGCTTTCAGTGCACAGGCACGCGCCCATCTGGCCGATTTCCGCGAGCGCACCGGGCAGATGATGCTGGGCGGACAGAAACTTGATGCCGCGCGGCTTGATGCGCTGCCGGGATTTACATTTGTCGAGCCACCAGCGCAGGAGGTCTGGCAGCACATCCGCCTGCCGCTGCTGGTGCTGTGGAGCCTGTCTGCACTGTTGCTGTTACTGGCGCTGGTTCAGCTTGCCCGGAACCGCCAGCCGCGCGTTCACGCAGCGCCAGCCTGACCGGCCAACACTCCGACCGCAGCAGGCGCAGCAACAAGTTCGCGCTCATGACATCCACACCAGGGTGACCATGCGTCCGGTATGGCCATCGCGGCGGTAGGAGTAGAACGTGTCGGCCTCTTCGATGGTGCAATGCTCGCCGCCGTAAATCGCATCGGCGCTCATGCCGGAGGCAATCAGGCGTTGGCGTGCCAGTGCGTACAAATCCGCCTTCCAGTGACCGGGAACGGTGGCAGTAAAACAGGCCGCAGCGGCTGCATCCTGGCCGATAAAGGCATCACGCACTTCCGTGCCGATTTCGTAATGCCGGGCGCTGGCCGCAGGCCCCAGCCAGGCGCGCAGGTGTTGGGGGGGCGTTTGCATCGCGGCGAGGGTGCGCTCCAGAACGCCTGCGGCCAAACCGCGCCAGCCGGCGTGAGCGGCGGCGATCTCGCTGCCATCACAGGCGGCCAATACCACTGGCAGGCAGTCGGCAGTGAGGATCGCCAGCACCTGAGCGCGCAGGCAAGTTACCGCCGCATCGGCCTCAGGCGCATCGCCGTCACCGCTTGCGGCAGCCGTTATCTGCGCGACTTGCACGCCATGTACTTGCCGTAGCCAGTGTGGCGCACTGGGCAGTGCCAGCCTTTGCTGCAACTGGCGGCGGTTTTCCAGTACGGCAGCCACTTCATCACCGCTGCGCAAGCCCATGTTGAACGCAGCGAACGGCGGCTGCGATACGCCGGCGCCAGCGCGGGTGGTAGTGATGGCCGAAACACCGGGCGGCGCAGGCCAGCTGGCCTCTATCCACGGCTGCATCAGTACTGTGCCTCGTTCCAGGCGCGGGTATCTTCGCGCAATGCGCGCAGCAAGGCGCGCATGTCATCGGGGATGGGGGCTTCGGCGCGCAGCGGCTCGCCGCTGATGGGATGGGCGAACTCCAGCACTTCGGCATGCAGTGCCTGGCGCTTGAAGCCGCGCAGTTGCGCAACCAATTCGTCACTGGCGGCCTTGGGCAGCTTCAAGGCGCTGCCATACAGCGGGTCGCCGACGATGGGATGCTTGATTTGCTGCATATGCACGCGAATCTGGTGGGTGCGGCCGGTTTCCAGCCGGCATTCCAGCGCAGTATGCGCCCGGAAGCGCTCGCGCAGCCGGTAATGGGTGATGGCTTCGCGGCCATCTTCGCGCACGCACATTTTCAGGCGGTCGCGCGGATGACGGTCGATGGGGAAATCGGCCGTGCCGCCGGCCACCATCGAGCCCAGTACCACGGCGATATATTGGCGATGCACCTGGCGTGCGGCCAGCATTTCCACCAGCCGGGTTTGCGCAGGCAGGCTGCGCGCGACCACCATTACCCCGGAGGTGTCCTTGTCCAGCCGGTGCACGATGCCGGCGCGGTTCAATACGGCCAGCGCCGGGTCGCGGTACAGCAGGGCGTTGACCAGGGTGCCATCGGGGTTGCCCGCACCCGGATGCACCACAAGCCCCGCGGGCTTGTTGATGATGAACAGATGCTCGTCCTGGTACAGCACATCCAGCGGGATGTCCTGCGGCCTGGCCTCGGTTTCCACGCCCAGCTGTGCATGCAGGCAGATGGTTTCTCCCCCATGCAGCAAATCGCGCGGGCGTGCGGTTTTGCCATCGAGCAACACATCGCCGGATTTCACCCAGTCGGCCAGTCGTGAGCGTGAAAATTCCGGGAACAATTCGGCCAGCACCGCATCAAAGCGGCGACCGGCAGCGCTGGCAGGGACTTGGGTTTGGCGAAAATCAGCGGATTTGGTGTCAGTCATCATCAAGCTCTCGGGCCGTTTATTGCCCTTGCATTCATTCTGGATGGGCGGCAAGCGCCCCGGCTAGGCTATTATCACCGCTTCCGTTTCGACATCCTGCATACCATGTCACTTCGCATTGATGCTTCCCGCCCCCTGATTCGTGCCGGCCTCGTATCGCTGGCAGTGCTGTTTTCGCTTTCCGGCTGCGCCCGCTTCAAGGACAAGAAGGCCGAAAACAACGAGGGGCTGCCGGTCGAAACCTTGTACGACAAGGCGCATGCCTCGATGGTCAGCGGCAATTACGGCACCGCTGAAGAAACCTTCCGCCGCCTGATTGCCCAGTACCCCTACGGCCCGCATGCCGAACAGGCACTGATGGAAAGCGCCTATGCCCAGTACAAGAGCGGCAAGAATGATGATGCGGTATCCACCATCGACCGCTTCCTGCGCACTTATCCCACCCACCGCCATGTGCCATACATGTATTACCTGCGCGGCCTTGCCAACCAGGCGCGCAATACGGTGTTCATGCAGCGGGTGTTCAAGCTGGACATGGCCAGCCGTGACCTGGCAGCGCCCATGCAGGCCTATGATGATTTCGGCATTGTCACTACGCGCTTTGCCAACAGCCGCTATGCCGACGATGCCCGTCAGCGCATGGTGTTCTTGCGCAACCAGTTTGCCCGCCATGAATTGAATATCGCCGTGTACTACCTGCGCCGCGGTGCCTGGGTGGCGGCCAGCGACCGCGCCCAATACATTCTGGAAACCTATCCGCAAAGCGAATATCAAAACGATGCGGTGGCGATCCTGGCCGAAACCTATACCCGGCTGGGTAACCAGACACTGGCGAGTGATGCCAAGCGCATTCTGGAAATCAACGACCCGCAGCACCCCTGGCTGGCCGGTGGTTGGCCGAAAGATCCTTCGGTATTCAAGCGCCTCAATCCGTTTGCCCGCGAGCATGTGCCCGGCGCACGCGAGGATTGATCTGATTCTCCCCAAAGCTGCAAAAGGCCGGGAAACCCCGGCCTTTTGAACTTCAGTGGCGATAGTCGTGGGTAATAGGGTAGCGGCGCGCATCACCAAAGGCACGGCGGCTGAGCCGGGGGCCAATCGCGGCTTGCTGGCGTTTCCATTCACTGATGCGCACCAACCGTGCCACACGTTCGACCACTTCTTTGGAAAAGCCTGCAGCGATAATCTCCTCGCAGCTCTCCTGGCCTTCAATCAGGCGCCGTAAAATACCATCAAGGACATCATAAGGCGGCAGTGAATCCTGGTCTTTCTGGTTCTCGCGCAGTTCGGCACTGGGCGGGCGGGCAATCACTGCGGGGGGAATGACCCCGTCACTGCCTGCGGGCAGACCGCCAACAGTATTACGCCAGCGCGCCAGCGCAAACACCTCGGTCTTGTACAAGTCCTTGAGCGGCGCATAGCCGCCATTCATATCGCCATAGATGGTGGCATAGCCGACCGCGTATTCGCTCTTGTTGCCGGTGGTCAGCAACAGGCCGCCAAACTTGTTGGCCAGCGCCATCATCAGCGTGCCTCGCACCCGCGATTGCAGGTTTTCTTCAGTCACATCCGCTGTTTTGCCGGCAAAGGCTTCGGCCAGCGTGTCCAGATAGGCCTGGAACGGCTTTTCAATCGGCAATGCCAAGAGCTTCACCCCCAACGCGCGGCATTGTTCTTCAGCCAGGTCATTGGAAAGCCCGGCGGTATAGCGCGAGGGCATGCGTACCGCAGTGACGTTCTCTGCCCCCAGCGCCTCTGCGGCCAGCGCCAGCACCACTGCAGAGTCCAGCCCGCCGGAAAGCCCAAGCCAGGCGGTTTTGAAGCCGTTTTTGCCGCAGTAGTCACGGATACCGCGCACGACGCCGCGCCAAACCAGCGCATCGCGCGACTCATCGCCATCATCCATCCATTGCATTGGCAGGAAGCTGCGGCCATCGACCGCATAGTCCACCACCAGCCACTGGTCGGTGAAAGCCGCCGCAGCCGGATGCACCGTGCCATCGCCATCGGCAACCAGCGATGCGCCGTCAAACAACAGCGCATCCTGACCACCCACGGCATTGACATAGGCAATACCCACGCCGCTGCTGCGGCTGCGCACCGACAACAGCGCATCGCGCTCGGCATGTTTTTCGTGTGCAAAGGGTGAAGCCGCTGCCACCAGCAGCAATTGCGCCCCGGCCTTTACCGTGCGCTCAACAAGCCCGGCATTGCCCAGCTCCTCGCCCATCAACACCCCGGCGCAGATGCCATTGATTTCAAGGACGCTATCACCTGCCTCCGGGTCGAGGCTGAAATAACGGCACTCATCCAGCCCGGCATCGCGCCCCAGCACGCGCTTGCGAAAAGTCTTTTGCAGCTGACCATCAACCAGCACACTGATGCTGTGATAAACGCGGCCATTGACGGCTTCCGGCCAGCCTAACAGCGCAGTAATGCCCTGGCATTGAGCCGCCAGCGATTGCAGTGCCGCCGCACAGTCACGCAAAAACGCCGGACGCAGCAACAGGTCTTGGGGCACAGCCCCCGATAGCGCCAGCGCCGGGAACACCACCACATCCGCGCCGTATTCATCGCGCGCCTCCGCCAACATCGCGGCAATGCGTTCGCGGTTGCCCTCGATATCACCAACGGGGAAATCAAACTGCGCCAGCGCAATGCGCAGATTGGAGGCAGGACGTTCAGTCATGTCAGTGCTCGGCTAAAACCCGCCGCCATGATGACAGAATCCGCAAGACTTCTTGTCAAATCACGAGGTGCAGTACAGCGATAACACCCCATCAGTAACGCAGCAGCACCGAGCCCCAGGTAAAGCCGCCGCCAAAGGCTTCCAGCAGCAGCAGCTGACCGCGTTCGACCTTGCCCGAGCGCACGGCCGTGTCCAGTGCCAGCGGTACCGAGCCGGAGGAAGTGTTGCCATGCTTGTCCACGGTGACGATCACCTTGTCCATCGGCATTTCAAGGCGCTTGGCAGTGGCTTCGATGATGCGCAGATTGGCCTGATGCGGAATCAGCCAGTCGATGTCGCCACGGGAAAGATGGTTGGCTTCCAGGGTTTCTTCCACCACCGCATCCAGCGCCTTGACCGCATGTTTGAATACTTCGTTGCCGGTCATCAGCACGCGAACACCGGCATTGTTCTCTTCCGGCTTGAAGCCTTCGGAG
Source organism: Lysobacteraceae bacterium NML07-0707 (assembly GCA_002798295.1). Taxonomy (GTDB): domain Bacteria; phylum Pseudomonadota; class Gammaproteobacteria; order Xanthomonadales; family Xanthomonadaceae; genus Solilutibacter. Next base: position 16,114 of record NWQT01000029.1, read on the forward strand.
ACGCCCACCGGGTTCCATAGCAACTCTTTTTTGCTGCCATCGGCATGCAGATGGGTGCTGATGATGCCGGTATCGCTATCGGCTTTGAGCACCACGGCGCCGGCGCCATCGCCAAACAGCACGGCAGTGCTGCGGTCTTCCCAATCCAGCATCCGGGTCAAGGTTTCCGCCCCCACCACCAGGGCGGTTTTGACATCGCCTGTGCGGATGAATTTGTCGGCAATGCTGAGCGCATAAATGAAGCCGGAGCAGGCGGCATTGACATCGAAAGCCGGACAGCCGGAGGCGATGCCCAGCTCGGCCTGCAAAAGACAGGCGGTGGAAGGAAAAATCAGGTTCGGGGTGGTCGTGCCCAGCACCACCAGGTCGATATCGTCAGCGCCGACACCGGCGGCCTGCATCGCCTGCAATGCCGCCTCGCGCGCCAGGGTGAGCGTGGTTTCGCCCTCGGCTGCAACATGCCGCTGCCGGATGCCGGTACGGGTGGCGATCCATTCGTCACTGGTTTCCATGCGCCCGGCAAGGTCATGGTTGCTCACCACTTGCCTCGGCAGCGCACTGCCAGTGCCAGCGATACGGGAATAGATGCGCGTTTGGGCATTCATGCGTAGACTCCGGAAAAAAGCGCTATGGCGGGCACGAAAAGACGATACCGGCTTTCACCGGCATCGTCAGTAAACAAAGCGATTCTTTGAGACATATGCGCTTGAGCCAGCGCAGCGCTCAAATCACTCTTCTTCAACTACCGAACGGCGGGTTTCGATGACCTTCTTGCCACGGTAGTAGCCGTCGGCAGTGATGTGATGACGCAGATGCGTTTCGCCGGTGGTCGGGTCGGTAGCAAGCTGCTTGGCCGAGAGTTTGTCGTGGGCGCGACGCATGCCACGCTTGGACGGGGTAACACGGGACTTCTGGACTGCCATGATTTAACTCCAATGAAACTGGGTGGTGCGTGATAAGAATGGGAGGATGCCTTGCGATCAATCCTTGCCCTGTTTGAGTGCGGCCAATGCGGCAAACGGGTTGCTGGCAGCGGCTTCCGGGGCACTGACGGGCCAGTCGCGCTCCACGGCTTCCGAACCGGGTGCAACCGCGATCACTGGCAAGGCGAGAATCAACTCATCCTCAACCAGCGCTGCCGGCACGATGCGCGCATCGGCAGGCAGCAGCAGTGGCTCGTAGCCCGGCGGCAATGCAGCTTCCTCGGCTTCTTCACGAATCAGCCCGAGCGTTTCCCGAAGCTTGATGGGCAGAAGAAACCGTTGCAGGCTGCGCTGACATTGCAGCGGCAGCTCGGCCTCGACCTGCAAAGCCACGCAGGCCACGCCCAGCGCATCGCGCCCGAATTCCATCCGGTAGCGCGCCACACCCTCAGCATCCAGCAGGGCTTCGTTCAAGCGCGACATCGCAGCCAGCGGCAGCTCGCCTTCCAGCACCCGCCGAGCCGATACCATGCGCCAAACATCAACGGCAGTGGACGATTCAACGGTCATAAGGCGCGGAATGATATGGACTTCACCGGCAACTGTCAAACCCATGTCCGGCATTACTCAACAATCTCCAGCCGCTGCTCTGCCCAGTCCTCAATCACGCCATCACGGCCATGAAGACGCAAGCCCAGCCAGTGCTGGCCTCCGGACAGGTGCTCGGCATCGACTTCGGCGCGAAAGCCCAGCGCCATCTGGTTCGGCTCGTTGCGCAGTCCCCAAAAATTATCCAGTCCGCGGGCAGGAAGGCCGTATTCGGCACGTGCCACGGGCTCGCCATCAATCAGCACTTCCACTGCATCAATGCCAATGCCTTCGCGGAAAGCCCAGCCCTCCACGACAAAACGCCGCCCCAGCTTTGCAAGAGGACGCGGGTTATCCACATAGGCCAGTGCCGGGGTGGTACAGACCATGGTCTCTTTGACCGGCAGGGCGGCAAGAATGAAACGGCGCTCGCCATGGTCGACATTCACAACGCGCCTGGGGACCACCGCCCCCACTTGCCGGCACAGATTGCGGTATTGCGCCAACAGGTCACGGAAACGCACCTCGCTGCTGTCCACCACCAGCAAGGCCGGGCGCTGGCTGCCGGGTATGGGCGTGGCGTGAGTCAACCCCCATAGCTGCAATTGCGCGGCGCGTCCATGTTTGGCATTGAGCGGGTGCTCAAGTACACGGATATCGGCGCGATTCATGGCAAAACCAAGTTCAGCCCCGAGCTTGAAATTGTCCACGACCAGCTCGGTGTTCTCCGGCATGGCGGAGAGTTCTTCACGCACCGTAGCGGCCAGCTCGTCCCAGCCGGAAAAATTGCTCGGGTAGTGCTTTTGCCCGGCCATTTCCCGGCGCATGGTGGGCGATGCCAGCAGCAGATGCCAGCCCAGCATCGCGATCATGCCCGCCGCCAGCATGCCCCAGGTCAGTTGCCGCCAGCTGCGCGACCAGCGCCCAATCACCAGCGGCGCGGCGGCAAGCAGCGCCAGATAGCCGGGCAAGGTCCAATGAAAGCTGACGCGTTCGTTGTCGGCAAAAAAGCCCAGCACGAACAACCCGATCGTGGAAATCCCGCCCAGCAGGCCGAAATAGCGCCACTGCGCCTTGTCACCGGCACGGATGGCCTGCGCAAAGGCCTGCATCAAAGCCACAAACAGCAGCGGCGTGACCAGCAGCATCTGGATCAGCACAAAGGCAATGCCGCCGGCATCAAATCGCCAGGGATGACGCTCCAGCAGGTGAAACTTCAAGCCCGCATCGGCATTGGCAAGATTCCAGACAATCAGGGGCAGCCAGCCGGCTGCGCCTATCACCAAGGCCACGATCACCTGCTTGTTGCACAACAGCTTGCGCCCTTCGCGCATCAGCAGCAATGCCACAAAGCCGGTCACGATGACACCGGCAAAGCGGTAATGGCTGAGCGCCCCCAACACCAGTCCCAGCGCCAGCATCGCTGCGCCTGCCGCATCGACCCGCTGCAGCAGGCGCGCACCGGCGGCAAGACACAGGGCGGCGGCGGCGGCCATCGGCACATCCGGCAATGCCAGCAGCCCAAGGGTGGCCGTAAGCGGCATCAGGCAGGTCAAAAGCCCCGCCTGCCAACCGGCCACAGCGCCAAACCAGCGCGTGGCGATACGCGCCACCAGCCACGGCAGCGCTGCACCCAGCAGCAAAAATGGCAGGCGCACCGCCCAAAGCTGGTGTCCACCGATACTTTCACCCAAATGAATCAGCCAGGCGGTCATGCCCGGCAAGTCGGAATACGCCCAGGCCAGATGCCGGCTTTCCTGCCAGTAAAAAGCCTCGTCCACAAACAGCGGCAGGCGCGTGGCGATCCACAGCTTGGCCAGCGATACCAAGCTCCAGGCCATCAGAAAATTACGGCGCCAAGTCCGCGCCTCATCCATCGACACCGTTAAACTCTCGGGCTGTAATCAAAAGACCGCCAAGGTTACCCGAGTTGAATACCATGCTGAATGAACAATTGCATACGCGGCTGCGTGCAGCAGTAAGCCAGGTCAACAGCCTGGTACTGGGCAAGCCGCTGGAAGTGCGACTGACCTTTGTGGCGCTCCTGGCAGCGGGGCATGTGTTGATTGAGGACTTGCCCGGACTTGGCAAAACCACACTGGCACATGCGCTGGCGGCGACACTGGGACTGAAGTTCCAGCGCGTGCAGTTCACCTCCGACCTGTTGCCTGCCGATGTGGTCGGGGTATCGGTGTATGACGCACCGGCACGGCAGTTCGAGTTTCACCCAGGGCCGGTATTCACCCACATCCTGCTGGGTGATGAAATCAACCGCGCACCGCCGCGCACGCAAAGCGCCCTGCTGGAGGCCATGGCCGAGCAGCAAGTCACCATCGATGGCGTGACTCGCAAGCTGCCGCTGCCGTTTTTCGTCATCGCCACGCAAAACCCGGTGGATCTGTCCGGCACCTATCCGCTGCCCGACTCGCAGCTTGACCGCTTCTTGCTGCGGCTCTCGATGGGCTATCCCGACAGCCAGACCGAGCGCGCCCTGCTGATGGGCGAAGATCGCCGCGCCCTGATTGCCGAAGCCAGCCCCCTGCTCGCCGAAGCCGATGTGCTGGCCTTGCAACAGGCCGTACTGCAGGTGCATGCCAGTGAGTCGCTGGTGACTTATGTGCAGGCACTGCTCGCCCGCAGCCGCCAGCATCCGGGGGTGCGAATTGGCCTCTCGCCGCGCGCCGGTCTTGCCTTGCTGCGCGCCGCCCGCGCGCATGCCCTGCTGCTGGGGCGCGGTCATGTGCTGCCCGAAGATGTGCAGGCGCTGTTCGTGCCGCTGGCAGCACACCGCTTGGTTGGCGATGGCAATAGCAATGCCATGGCGCTTGCCAAATCCATCCTGCTTGCCGTGCCACTGGATTGAGATGCCGATGCCGCCGTGGTGGATGCGCCTGATTGCGCGCTTTGCTCGTCCGCGCACCAGCGAGGCGCTGCCCGTCCTGCTCGATCGCAGGCGGGTCTATGTGCTGCCCACCCGCTTCGGGCTGTTCTATCTGTTGCTGCTCATCACCATGTTCGTTGGCGCCCTGAACTACAACAACAATCCGGCCTTGCTGCTCTCCCTGCTGCTGGCCGGCGCCGGGCTTGCCAGCCTGCTGGCGGCGCATCTGCAATTATCCGGCCTGCGCGCAGAGCTGATTGCCGCAGAGCCTGTTTCCGCCGGGCTGCCAATGCCGCTCAAAATCAGCTTTTCCAGCCGTGATGAGCGCGCCCGCCCCGGCCTGCAATTGCGCATTGGCGTGCAGCGCGTGGCTTTTTCGGTTGCGGCGCATCAGGGCGGCATTGCCGCTATTGAACTGCCGACTGAAAAACGTGGCTGGATGGACGTATCACGCATTGAAGTATTCACCACCCGCCCCCTGGGGCTGGCGCGCGCCTGGGCCTGGCTACAGCCGGATGAAGGGCTGCTGGTTTATCCGGCACTGGAAGCCGATGGCCCGCCGCTGCCGCTATCGGCCGAGAGTGGCCAGCTGCGCAGGCCGCATTTTGCCGGTGATGAGCTGCATCTTTTGCGCAATTACCAGCCCGGCGATGCACTGCACAGCATCGCCTGGAAGGCCAGCGCCCGGCGTGACCAGCTGATGTCGCGCACCTGGGAGGCTTTGCATGGCGATGACCTGGAGCTGGACTGGCATGCCTTGGGGCTGCCCCATGAGGCGCGCATCCGCCGTCTGGCGCACTGGGTGGACTTGGCCGAACGCGAAGGCCGGCACTGGGTTTTGAAGCTGCCGCGGCAAACCCTGGGGCCTGACGGCGGCAGCGCACACCGTCATGCCTGCCTGCGCGCACTGGCCTTGCTGCCGGAGTATGGCGATGTTTGATGCACATACCCGGCGCTTCCTGCTGCTCACCCTGGCGCTGGCACTGGCGCCGCTGCTGCCGCAGCTGCCGCTGCCACTTGCCATCAGCACACCGCTCATCGCCCTGCTGATGGCCTGGGTCGGTCGCCGTGGCGCCTTGCCCGCGTGGCTGAAGCTGCCGCTGACCTTGATGGCGATCCTGATGGTGTTTGCCCTGTTCGGCTTCCGGCTGGGACGCGATACCGGCTGCGGCCTGCTGGCGATGATGCTGGCCTTGAAGCCCCTGGAAACCCACAACCTGCGCGACGCCCGCAGCCTGGTGGGCTTTGCCCTGTTTGCACCGTTTTCCACCTTCCTGCTCGATCAGGGGCCAACCACCTTGCTGCTGGGGTTGGCTGCCAGCCTCGCGGCACTGACCTGCCTGCAACGGCTGGCCGATGTCGAGGCCGACATCCCGCCGCTTCCGCTGCTAAACGGCGTGCGCGGGGTCGGCAAGCTGGTTCTGCTTGGCCTGCCGCTGGCACTGGCGGTTTTCTGGCTGTTCCCGCGGATTTCCTCGCCGCTTTGGGGCATTCCCGACCGCGCCACAAGCAAAATCGGCCTTTCCGACAGCATGTCGCCGGGCGACTGGCTGGATCTGATGGTCGATGACAGCCCGGCCATGCGCGTGCGCTTTGCAGGCGAGGCGCCGCCCAGCTCGCAAATGTACTGGCGCGGCCCGGTGCTATGGGATTTTGATGGCCGTGTCTGGAAGAACTCGCGCCCGCCCCTGCCAAGCACGCAGCTGCATGCAAGCGCGCGAGCCAAAGGCTGGACATACCAGCTGGAAATCGAGCCCAGCGAGCAACCCTACATCACCGCACTCGACCTGCCGCTTGCCGCGCCCAGCGGCAGCCTGATGAGCCCGGACGGCAATCTGCTCTCGCCCCACAAACTGCAATCGCTGACCCGCTGGCAGCTGCAATCGGCACCCCCTGCGGTGTTTCAGCCACAGCTTTCCGATACCGAGCGCCAGCGCGCCCTGGCCTTCCCGCGTCATCTCAATCCGCGCGCGCAGCAACTGGCGCGGCAATGGCAAATGCAAAGCGCAGGTCATGATGCCGGCATTGTTGAACTGGCCTTGGCGATGGTGAACAAGGAACTGGCCTATTCACTGGAGCCGCCAGCCCTGAGCCTCAATACCGTGGACGAGTTCCTGTTCCAGACCCAAGTCGGTTATTGCGAACATTTCAGCTCCTCCTTCGTGCTGCTGATGCGCGCTGCGGGCGTGCCTGCGCGCGTGGTCACCGGCTATGCCGGCGGCTATCACAACCCGGTGGGCAATTACTGGGTGGTGCGCAATTCCGACGCCCATGCCTGGGCAGAAGTGTGGCTGCAAGGACGGGGCTGGGTGCGCATCGACCCCACCGCCGCAGTTGCGCCTGAGCGCATCTACGACACCGTGGCCGACCGCATGCCCGGCAGCTTTGCCGGTGGCCTTATCAATTTCAACCAGGCCTGGAATCTCGCCGATCTGGTGCGCAGCAGCTGGAACGATTTCGTGCTGGGCTTCAATGCCGAGCGCCAATCCCGCATGCTGAGCCGCCTTGGCATCGACCGGATCAGCCCGGAGCGGCTGATCCTGATACTGGCCATCGCCATCGCACTGTCGCTGGCCGCCATGCTCTGGTGGCTATCGCGTGGCGAGCGCGAGCCCGACCCGCTACTGCGCGCCTGGCACCAACTCTCCGCCCGTTACCAGCGTTTCGGACTTGCGCGCGAGCCTCACGAAAGCGCCCTGCAATGGAGCCAGCGCATCATCGCCGCCCGCCCGCAAGATGCCGAGGCCATCGGCCATCTGGCAGAAGATTTCAACAAGGCGCGCTATGCGGATAACACACTGAACTCCGCTACACGCGCTGCTTTGATACAACGCCTTAAACGCCATCGTCCACGTTAAACTTGCCGTCTGCGCTATTTGCCAAGAACTGCCTCATGAAAAAACATATTTCCATCCTGGCGCTAACCAGCCTGCTTGCTGCCTGCGCCACCACCCAGTCGCAATACCCGCGCGATCTGCGCGGCCAGTTCGATACCTTAAGCGCACGCGATGCAGCGCTGGCCGACTACACGCACCGCCAGGTTCGCTGGGGCGGACGCATCATCCAGATTGAACCCAAAGAAGACCGCACCTGTTTTGAAATGGTGGCTGCCCGCCTGGATGCGCAGGGTCGACCCGACTGGCGCGACGAAAGTGACAGCCGCTTCATTGCCTGTCGTAGCGGCTTTTTTGACCCCACCATCTTCCGCATCAATCGCGATGTCAGCTTTACCGGCAGCATCGCCGGCTACGAAAGCCGCCGTATCGGCCACAATGACTATCGCTTCCCCCGGCTGGAGGCCGACACCGTACACCTGTGGCCAGAGCGCCAGCCGCCGGTTCGCAAAAAACGCAGCAATTATTTCTGGTGGCTTTGATCGCCGACATACTCCCGGCAAACTCCATCTCTGTCACTTTCCAACAGGACATGCTTCCTGCTGATGCCGGCCTGCTTGTGCCAGCCAGACCCCTGACCCTTACCTGCTCCCCTGCTGTGCGGGGGGCGGGAAAAAGTGCACCCCTTGCTTTGGATAGTGCAGCAAACAGTGAGGGTGACGGCACTTTTGTGCAAGTTAATTACAGACTCGTTTAGTCTCCAATATCTATCGACGACATAGCGCAGTAGCGCTTTTTGTCGCCACCAGCAAATTGCTGTAAACAAGCACATGAGCGTTAAAAAACCTATCTCTGCTTCTTTGCCAGAAGAGGCGCAAGACCTGCTACTGCGCGGCTTGGTATTACTGGCTCAATTTCATGGGATTGCCGCTGACGAGCCACAACTTGCCCATGATTTTGGTCGCGCAGGCGAGCCATTTGATGAGCAGACCTTGCTCCTGGCCGCCAAACAACTGGGACTGAAAGCCAAATGCCACGCACACCCGGCTTCGCGCATTGCCACGGCCAATCTTCCAGCTTTGGTGTTGGGGGCAGAGGGGCAAACACCGTTTGTCATTGCCAAGGTATCGACAGATGGCGAGCAAGTATTGATTCATGATTTGGCCGAGCGCCGCCCCAAGAAGCTCTCCCGTAGCGAATTTGAAGCGCGTTACACAGGCCACCTGCTGCAAGTGGCATCGCGTGCATCAATATTGGGTGAGTTGGCCAAATTCGACTTCACCTGGTTTATTCCGGCCGTAGTCAAATACCGCAAGCTGCTGCTGGAAGTATTCATCGTCTCACTGTTCATCCAGTTGTTCGCGCTGGTGACGCCGTTGTTTTATCAAGTGGTGATGGACAAGGTGCTGGTACACCACGCACTGACTACCCTGCATGTCATTGCCATCGGCCTTGTCAGCATTTCCGTATTCGATGTACTGATGAATGGCCTGCGCACTTATGTATTTGCACACACCACCAGCAAGATAGATGTCGAATTGGGTGCACGCCTGTTCCGCCATGTACTCAACCTGCCTCTGGCCTATTTCGAGTCCAGGCGCGTGGGCGATACCATCGCCCGCGTGCGCGAGCTGGAAAACATCCGCCAGTTTTTGACCGGGCAGGCGCTGACATCGGTACTGGACTTGCTATTTACCGTGGTCTTTCTTGCGGTGATGTTCTGGTACAGCGGCTGGTTGACCCTGGTTGTGGTGCTGTCATTGCCTGTCTATGCGCTGATTTCGGGTTTTATCACCCCCATCTTGCGCAAGCGGCTGGACGAAAAATTTGCCCGTGGCGCAGACAACCAGGCATTTCTGGTGGAAACCATCAGCGGCATCGGCACGGTCAAGGCCATGGCAGTCAGCCCGCGCATGACCCGCACCTGGGACAACCAATTGGCAGGCTATGTATCGGCCAGCTTCAGGGTCACCCAAATCGCCACACTGGGGCAGCAGGGCGTGCAACTGACGCAAAAACTGGTCAGCGTCGCCATCCTCTATTTTGGCGCCAAGCTGGTGATTGAAAACAAGCTGACCCTGGGGCAATTAATCGCCTTCAACATGCTGGCCGGACAAGTCGCCGCCCCCATCATTCGCCTGGCGCAGCTTTGGCAAGATTTTCAGCAAGTGGGCATCTCGGTCGAGCGGCTGGGCGACGTTTTGAACACCAGAACAGAAGTCCCCGGTAGCCGCCTTGCCTTGCCGCCGATACAGGGACGCGTCACCTTTGAGCGCATCACTTTCCGTTACCGTCCCGATGCACCAGAAGTCCTGCGCAATATCAGCCTGGACATCCAGCCGGGCGAAGTCATCGGCATTGTCGGCCGCTCGGGCTCGGGCAAAAGCACACTGACCAAACTGGTGCAGCGCCTGTACACGCCAGAGCGTGGACAGGTATTGGTGGATGGTCATGACCTGGCACTGGCCGACCCGGCCTGGCTGCGCCGTCAGTTGGGCGTGGTGCTGCAAGAAAACTTTCTGTTCAACAAATCGGTGCGCGAAAACATCGCCCTGGCAGAGCCGGGGATGCCGATTGAGCGCGTCATCCATGCCGCCAAGCTGGCCGGCGCGCATGACTTCATCATGGAATTGCCAGAAGGCTATGACACCCTGGTGGGCGAACATGGCGCCGGGCTTTCCGGCGGCCAGCGTCAGCGGGTAGCTATTGCCAGAGCATTGATTGCCGACCCACGGATTCTCATCTTTGATGAAGCCACCAGCGCCCTGGACTACGAATCAGAACATGCGGTCATGTCCAATATGCGTGCCATCTGCAAAGGCCGCACTGTATTGATTATTGCCCATCGACTTTCCACTGTTCGCCATGCCGATCGTATCGTGGTGGTGGAAAAGGGCGAGATTGTTGAATGCGGCAACCATGACAGCCTGCTTGCCCAGCCCGATGGGCATTACGCGCACCTGTACCGTTTGCAACAGGGAGGCAGTCGCCAATGAAACATGTCCTGCAAGCCGTAGCCGATTTTACCCGGCGCTATGCCCGCATCTTTCGTGCAGCATGGGCGCAGCGCAAAAGCATGGAAAACCCGGCAAGAACGCAAGACGAAATCGCCTTTTTACCTGCACATTTAGAGCTGACCGAAACCCCGGTATCACCTGCTGCCCGCTGGACAATGCGGCTCATCATCGCCCTGTTCTGCACCGCTTTGTTATGGGCCTGCCTTGGCAAGATGGATATCGTGGCGACCGCGCAGGGCAAAGTGGTCGCCAGTAGCCGCACCAAAGTGATTCAGGCGGCAGAAACCGCCATAGTCAGACGCATCCTTGTACAGGACGGGCAAATGGTAAAAGCCGGACAATTATTGATTGAACTGGACGCCACCAGTGCCCAGGCCGATGTCAGCAAGGCTGAAGATGCCGTGCTGAATGCACGGCTCGCACAACTGCGGCTGGCGGCACTGGCGGAGTCGCTCAAGACGCTTCAAAACCCACATCTGCAACAGGATGCAAGCCTGCCTACAGGCCGCTGGCAGGCTGAGCAAGAACTGGCAGAGAGCGAATATCAGGCGTTTCAACAGCGCAAAGAAAACCTGCAAGCAAGCATTGCCCAGCGCCGGGTCGAAATCGCCACTATCCAGTCCATGCTCGCGCCCATGGCAGAAACCGCCCGCATTGCTCGCACCCGGGAGGCGGATTACGAAAGACTGATACAAGGCCAGTTTGTGGGGCGGCATGATTATCTGCTGCGCCAGCAAGAGCGCATTGCTGCAGAGCAAAACCTGACAAGTCAGCAAAACCGCCTGCAAGAATCACAAGCCGCCTTGCGCGTTGTACAGGAGCAATTGGATGTACTGGTGAGCGAATACAAAGAGCAAATCCTGATGCAACTGCGGCAGGCCAATGAGCAATTGCAGCAATACGTGCCAGAGGTAAAAAGAGCCGAACAACGCGACAAACAACTTGCCCTGACTTCCCCCGTGGATGGCAGCGTGCAACAACTGGCGATACATACCGTGGGCGGTGTGGTAACACCCGCACAGGCGTTGATGGCGATTGTGCCGCAAGATGACCCGCTGGAAATTGAAGCCACCGTACTTAATAAAGATATTGGCTTCGTCAGGGCAGGACAGAGCGCCACCATCAAAATAGAAAGCTTCCCCTATACCCGTTATGGATATCTGACGGGGGTGGTGACATCTGTTTCCGGCGATGCTGCGCAGGACGAACACTTGGGATTGGTATTCCCGGCCAGAGTCAGGCTCATGCAAAGTGAGCTGATGATAGAAGGCAAGCCTGTCAAGATAACTCCCGGCATGAGCCTGAGCGTGGAAATCAAGACCGGAAAAAGACGATTGATTAGTTATTTATTAAGCCCATTGCAAAAAATGAGCAGCGAAGCCGGGAGAGAACGATGATGGATATGAAAATACAAAAATGGAGTGTCGAGGAAATGGCGCGACGCAAGCGGGTAGCTAATAAATTTTTAATGACATCGCTTGTTATGTTTTTCGTTTCCTTGATGCCGATGTACTGGGTTACCTGTACAAAAATGTTTTCTGAGCACTATTTAGTTAATAATTTGGGGCCAATATCTGAATCCCGTAACCAATGGGTTGCACTGCTTGTTTGTGGTTTTTTTGTTTTATCTGGAGTTTTGGCGGGATTTGCCATGGTTGCAGTTAGAGACATTAGGAATGAGTGGTGGCAATTATTGCTTGTGTCTTTGGGTGTTTTTCTTCTTTCTTGCATGGCATTTCTTGTGGGGTGGTATATATATGGGGATTCGGTTTTTTGCAGGGGGTGTGAAACCGGCTCGTGTGAAGGGCTTGTATTTTTCAGGGGGGAGGAAATTTTGGGCAGGGGGATGCTCATTTGTTGTGGCAGCCACACTTCTTGTAGAGTCTTTCTTTAAGTTTTTCAGGTAATTGGAGGTGTTTATGAATGATGTTCCAGTAACGGCGGATCCCGTCCGGGGAGAGATGACCTAGAAAAGGTGTCACACACTATTGCAGGCCATAAACAAAATATGGAAGAAATAATGTTTCAATAGCTCATAACGATTTGAACCAGGATGGCGTTTCCCAGGCCAACGAGCTGTTTACCCTGGCTGATGTGGGCATCCAGTCGATTCATCTGAACCCGGTTTCTACCGCAGATGCAGATGTCGGCCATGGCAATGTGGCTGATTCCACCGGGCAATTCACCCGCACCGATGGCAGCCAGGGCAATTTTTATGACATGCTGCTGGCAAATAACCCGTTCTATCGGCAGTTCAAGGATGAGGTCGAATTGACAGGCCGAAAGCGCCGTATAATCCCACATGGTTGTTGCTCGCCTTAAGTAACACAGCCTTCAAAAGCATAAAACATAAGACACCTAGAGAGGCAATAGGCATGCAAGGAAAAAGATGGAGTGATGAAGAAATGGTGAAGCGCAAGCGAATGGCCAATAAACTTTTAATGGCGTCGCTTGCTATGTTTTTATTTTCCTTGATGCCGATGTACTGGGTTACCTGCACAAAAATGTTTTCTGAGTACTATTTAGTCAATAATTTGGGGCCAATATCTGAATCCCATAACCAATGGGTTGCACTGCTTGTTTGTGGTTTTTTTGTTTTATCTGGAGTTTTGGCGGGATTTGCCATGGCGGCCGTTAAAGATATAAGGAAGGAGGGCTGGCACTTATTATTTCTGTCTTTTGGTGTTTTTTTTGTTTCATTCTTGGTATTTTTTGATGGATGGCATATATATGGAGACTCTATTTTTTGCAGGGGATGTGAAACCGGCTCGTGTGAAGGGCTTGTATTTTTCAGGGGGGGGAAATTTTGGGCAGGGGGATGCTCATTTGTTGTGGCAGCCACACTTCTTGTAGAGTCTTTCTTTAAGTTTTTCAGGTAATTGGAGGTGTTTATGAATGATGTTCCAGTAACGGCGGATCCCATCCAGGATGAGATGACCGAGGAAGAGCGTCGTGCATTATTGCAGGCCATCATAGAAGAATTGACGGAGTCTGGTGCAAGTAATGCGCTTGGGGCGATAGGTGATCTGGATAACAAAAGTACCGAAGAACTTGCAGAGCGTGCAGCCCGCATGATTGAAAGGGCACAGCAAAATCGCCAGGTGGATTTGTTTTTATCCGGAACAAGATGGCACTCCATAAATCAGCGCTGGCAAAGAAGGCTAGGACGTGGGCCGGATGGCGCCATGACGGAGTCGTTGGCCGCCCAAAAAGCCAGGCAGGCCCTTCAAGAGGCGGCTTCGATAAACCCTTCACAAAGCTATGCATCCGCCAGGCAGGTGTTTGAAAATGCCCGGCGATACGGGAAGGCGGCGGGTGTTGTAGGCAAAGTAATTGATGCAGGAGGTGCCCTGTACTCGGGGGATGCCAACAAAGTCATGAGAGCGATTACATCAATGGTCGTGGGCGGGATTGCTACAGCCTTGGCTGGCCTTGCTGCTGCAATGCTTATTGGTGCAGGAACGCCTGTAGCCATGGTGGCAGCTGGTGCTGCTGCCATTGCAGGGATTGGATATTTAGGGGGCAAGCAGGAGGATGGTTATGGGACAATGGATTTGGTGACTGGGTAAATGATTTTCTGGATAAGCATGGCTGGAAAGATAATGTTGAAGAGCTCTTTGACGGGATTGGCGATTATCTAAAAGACCTTGTAGACAAAGCAAGCAAGGCTATTTCTGATTTGTGGGACAGAGCCAAAAACTGGCTCCGTCGCTCTGACCCGTTGGTGCTGGATTTGGATGGCGATGGGATCGAATTGGTCGCTGCCGATGGCTCAGTGCTTTTTGACCATGATGGCAACCGGGTAGCCGAAGCAACCGGCTGGGTGGCGCCGGATGATGGATTTTTGGTCATCGACAAAAACGGCAATGGCCGGATTGATGATGGCAGCGAGTTGTTTGGCGATGGCAACCCGGATGCCTTCCACGACCCGGAAGTACAAAACACGCTCTCGGCAGGAATTCGCGCACTGCGCCGCTATGACAGCAATCAGGATGGCGTGTTTGATGCCGCCGATACCGCCTTTGGGCAAGTCCGGGTTTGGCGTGACTTGAACCAGGATGGCGTTTCCCAGGCCAACGAGCTGTTTACCCTGGCTGATGTGGGCATCCAGTCGATTCATCTGAACCCGGTTTCTACCGCCGATGCAGATGTCGGCCATGGCAATGTGGCTGATTCCACCGGGCAATTCACCCGCACCGATGGCAGCCAGGGCAATTTTTATGACATGCTGCTGGCAAATAACCCGTTCTATCGGCAGTTCAAGGATGAGGTCGAATTGACAGGCCGAAAGCGCCGTATAATCCCACATGGCTGTTGCTCTATTTAAGCAACACAGCTTTCAAAAGCATAAAATATAAGACACCTAGAGAGGCAATAGGCATGCAAGGAAAAAGATGGAGTGATGAAGAAATGGTGAAGCGCAAGCGAATGGCCAATAAACTTTTAATGGCGTCGCTTGCTATGTTTTTATTTTCCTTGATGCCGATGTACTGGGTTACCTGCACAAAAATGTTTTCTGAGTACTATTTAGTCAATAATTTGGGGCCAATATCTGAATCCCATAACCAATGGGTTGCACTGCTTGTTTGTGGTTTTTTTGTTTTATCTGGAGTTTTGGCAGGATTTGCCATGGTTGCAGTTAAAGACATTAGGAATGAGTGGTGGCAATTATTGCTTGTGTCTTTGGGTGTTTTTCTTCTTTCTTGCATGGCATTTCTTGTGGGGTGGTATATATACGGGGATTCGATTTTTTGTAGGGGGTGTGAAACCGGTTCGTGCGAAGGGCTTGTGTTTTTTAGAGGGGTGAAGTTTTGGGCGGGGGGGTGGTCATTTGTTGTGGCAACCACGCTTCTTGTAGAGTCTTTCTTTAAGCTTTTCAGGTAATTGGAGGTGTTTATGAATGATGTTCCAGTAACGGCGGATCCCGTCCGGGGAGAGATGACCTAGAAAAGGTGTCACACACTATTGCAGGCCATAAACAAAATATGGAAGAAATAATGTTTCAATAGCTCATAACGATTTGAACCAGGATGGCGTTTCCCAGGCCAACGAGCTGTTTACCCTGGCTGATGTGGGCATCCAGTCGATTCATCTGAACCCGGTTTCTACCGCCGATGCAGATGTCGGCCATGGCAATGTGGCCGATTCCACCGGGCAATTCACCCGTACTGATGGCAGCCAGGGCAATTTTTACGACATGCTGCTGGCAAATAACCCGTTCTATCGGCAGTTCAAGGATGAGGTCGAATTGACAGGCCGAAAGCGCCGTATAATCCCACATGGTTGTTGCTCGCCTTAAGTAACACAGCCTTCAAAAGCATAAAACATAAGACACCTAGAGAGGCAATAGACATGCAAGGAAAAAGATGGAGTGCCGAAAAAGTGGCGCAACGTAGACAGTCATCAAAAAAAGTCGCGACTGCATCTCTCGCAATTTTTTTTATATCACTACTAGCAATGTATTTAGCAACCTGCACCAAGATTATTTCGGATGATTACTTGGTCAACAATGCGGGCCCCATATCAGAATCATTAAATTATTTTTCCGCATTGCTTGTTTGCATATTGCCCGCTGTGTCTGGCGCAGGCATTCTCTTTGCAGCGAGACTGGATAAAGGATTCATTTCCACCATTAAACCTCTAAAGGCATTTTTGCTATTTTTATCCAGCATAATTATGGCTATAATTGCAGTTCTTGTTGGGTGGAACATATACGGAGACCCTGTTTTTTGTAAAGGATGTGAAACTGGATCTTGTGAGGGACTTGTTTTTTTTAGAACCCTCAACTTCTGGGCAGCCGGATTCCTGTTCGCCAGCTCATTTACTTTCATCCGAACACCCTTTAAAGGCAATTAATTGATTTATGGAGAATTCATGAATAACCCCTTCAGGCTCTATGATTTCCCGATAACTTTCGACCCTATTCAAGATGACATGACTGAAGAGGAGCGCCGCACACTATTAATAACAATAATTGAAGAGCTATCTAACTCTGGCGCAGGAGATGCCCTAGGGTCTTTGGGAGGAGCCAATAATGCCAGCACAAAAAAGCTTTCTGAGCAAGTTGCTCGCTTAATAGAAGAACATCAACGTAGACATGCTTCAAATACTGCAAAAATAATTAATGATTGGCTATCAATAAAATATAAATGGCAAAACAAACTTGGGCCTGGAGCTAGTGGCGGACATGTAGAGTCAGTTGCTGCGAAACAAGTTATGCAATCAATTGATGACCTTAAACATATTGATCCTCACCAAAGCTATGTATCAACAAAAAGAGCTCTTAATGACGTAATCCGAGTTAGCAAGTTCGCGGGGCATGTGGGAACAGTAATTAACGCATCAATTGCCTTATACTCAGGAGACTCAAATAAAGTCATGAAGACTATAACATCAATATTCGCAGGAATATTAGGAGCAATAGTCGCTGGCGCCGCAGCAACTGCAGCAATCGGGGGAGCTATAGCTGGATCAGCTGTTGCTGCTTTTGTTGCTGTTGCTGTAATAGCAGCAACTGCTAGTTACTTTAGCGGAAAAGCAGCTGAGTGGGCATGGGACAATGGATTAGGCGATCTTGTTAATGATTTTTTTGATAAGGTGGGCTTGAAAGATGATATTGAAGAGTTCTTTGACGGGATTGGCGATTATCTAAAAGACCTTGTAGACAAAGCAAGCAAGGCTATTTCTGATTTGTGGGACAGAGCCAAAAACTGGCTCCGTCGCTCTGACCCGTTGGTACTGGATTTGGATGGCGATGGGATCGAGTTGGTCGCTGCCGATGGCGCAGTGCTTTTTGACCATGATGGCAACCGGGTAGCCGAAGCGACCGGCTGGGTGGCGCCGGATGATGGATTTTTGGTCATCGACAAAAACGGCAATGGCCGGATTGATGATGGCAGCGAGTTGTTTGGCGATGGCAACCCGGATGCCTTCCACGACCCGGAAGTACAAAACACGCTCTCGGCAGGAATTCGCGCACTGCGCCGCTATGACAGCAATCAGGATGGCGTGTTTGATGCCGCCGATACCGCCTTTGGGCAAGTCCGGGTTTGGCGTGACTTGAACCAGGATGGCGTTTCCCAGGCCAACGAGCTGTTTACCCTGGCTGATGTGGGCATCCAGTCGATTCATCTGAACCCGGTTTCTACCGCCGATGCAGATGTCGGCCATGGCAACGTGGCTGATTCCACCGGGCAGTTCACCCGCACCGATGGCAGCCAGGGCAATTTTTACGACATGCTACTGGCAAGCAGCCCGTTCTATCGGCAGTTCAAGGATGAAGTTGAATTGACAGAAACCGCCCGCAGCCTGCTGGATATCCGTGGCAGCGGCGCTGTCCGGGATCTGCGCGAGGCCGCATCGCTGGATGAAGATTTGGCCGCCATGGTGGCAGGAATTGCACCGGGTATTTCCAGAGGCGAAATGCTTGCGCAGGTGGATGCCATCCTACAACGCTGGGCAGATACGTCTGGCATGCAGGATACGGAGATCTGGCTGCGTGAAACCCAGGGACTCAACGGTAGCTTCCGGGTGGTTTCCGGGGGTGCTGATCGCACGGATCTGACCATGATGCTATCTGTGCTAGAGCGTTTCAATGGTAGCCGTTTCTTTGCAGAACAGGCCAATGGCCGTTTGTGGGCCAGTGGTGTGACATTTTCACCAGTGATCAGTCAACTCAGCGGCGAGACTGTGCGTAGTTTTGATATCACGCTGCCAGAAGAAAATGCCGTCTTTTTGCAGCAAAGCTATGCGGCTTTGAAAAACGCTGTTTATGGGCGCTTAGTGCGGGATGCTCGCCTTTCGGACTATATCGATGATTTTGAGATTGGTTTTGGCCACGATGGGTTGCAGATTGGCATCGACAAGGCGCTTGTGCGCCTGCAAAACCGATATTCCACTGAACCCGGCAAGGCGTTGGAAGATGCGGTTGATTTACTGCGCCATGCCTCCGGGATGATGGGGGCTTCCACTTTGCAGCTCTTGCAACAAGTCGAAGCATGGGTGCAGCAGTTGTCTGCAACCGAAATTGGACGGGCTTTACTGATTAATTCTGGCTTCTCAACTGTCAATGCCGGTGAGCAGTTCAACCTGAACAAAATGCAGGGCATTTCACTGGGTGAAGATGGACAAGACAGGATAACCGGCCACGCTGGCATGGATGTTATTTTCAGTGGCTCTGGAATTGATAACGTAAATTCCGGAGATGGAAACGACATTGTTTCTGGCGGTGCAGGTGGCGACAGCCTATCCGGTGGCAATGGCAATGATCTGTTACTGGGCGGACAAGACAATGATTATTTGTATGGCGACGATGGCAATGACACTTTGTATGGCGGTGTAGGCCAAGACCGGCTGGAAGGCGGCACAGGCAACGATCGCTTGGATGGCGGGACAGGCAACGATATTTTGGAGGGGGAGCATGGGAATGATTCTTACTTGTTCGGACGAGGCGACGGAATGGATGTCATCATTGAAGAAGATGGAACAGTCGGGAACCAGGATACGTTGATATTCAAAAGCGGTATAAGCGTAAGCGATGTAAAAGTAACTCGAAGCTGGGATGGCTTGATTCTGAAAATCAAGGACAGCTCAGACGAAATACGCATAGAAAATTATTTCCTCAATGATGGTGCAAACAATTGGCAGGTGGAGGAAATCCGCTTTGTCGATGCGCCGGATATCGTATGGCGGCTGGATGATATCAAAGCCAAAGCCTTGCTGGGCAATGCCGATAACGACACGATTACCGGTTATTCCAGCGCTGACACCCTTGAAGGTGGTGACGGCGATGACAGGCTGTATGGCGTTGACGGAAATGATGCCTTGTATGGCAATGAAGGAAGTGATCGTTTGGACGCAGGTACGGGCAATGATTTACTGGATGGCGGCACGGGCACGGACTATCTCTATGGTGGCATGGGAAATGACACCTATATGTTCGGTCGCGGCGATGGAATAGACACCATATATGACGAAGATGCGACTACCAACAATTTTGATGTGCTTGTTTTCAAATCCGGAGTGACCGTGGACGATGTGCAAGTGACACGAAATGGAAGCATGCTGGTACTAAAGATCAAGGGAGCTTCAGACCAGATACGCATAGAAAGGTATTTTGAAGATGATGGTGAAACCCCAAATTGGCAGGTGGAAGAAATCCGCTTTGTGGATGCCCCTGATATCGTATGGCGTCTGGACGATATCAAGGCCAAAGCCTTGATAGGCAGCACAGAAAACGACACCATTACCGGCTATGCCAGTGCCGACACTCTTGTCGGCGGAGGTGGCCATGACACCCTTTATGGCCTTGATGGAGATGATGCCCTACATGGCAATGCGGATGATGATGTTCTGTACGGCGGCAATGGCAACGACCGTCTACTGGGTGGTGATGGCGCTGACTATTTACATGGTGGCGATGGCAATAACCTGCTTCAAGGCGGTACAGGCAACGACAGTTTGTATGCTGCCAATGGTAATGACACCTTGGAGGGAGGCGAAGGCCAAGACCGACTGGAAAGTGGCGCAGGTGATGACTTGCTGCTAGGCGGTCAAGGCAACGATTATCTTTTTGCTGGAAGTGGTGACGATATCCTTGATTCCGGTGAAGGCAGCGATGGCATGTATGGTGAAGAAGGTAATGACACCTACTTGTTTGGGCGTGGTGATGGTGCAGACACCATCAATGATGGTGACATGACCGCAGGAAACATCGATACGCTGCTGTTCAAAACTGGTGTAACTGCGGATGATGTGCAAGTGAGGCGCAGTGGCAGCAGCCTGGTACTGAAAATAAAAAATTCCACAGATCAAATCCGTGTGGAAGGATATTTTGAAAATGATGGCGAAAGCCAATGGCTAATTGAGGAAATCCGTTTTGCGGATGCACCCGATATTGTGTGGCGTCTGGACGACATCAAAGCCAAGGCATTGATGGGGAGCACAGATAACGATTATATCTGGGGATATGCCGCAGCTGATATGGCTGCTGGCAGCGATGGTCATGACACCCTTTACGGTCTTGGCGGTGATGATGTTCTCCATGGCGACGCGGGTAGTGACACTCTCTATGGCGGCAGTGGCAATGACCGGCTGCAGGGTGGTCAGAACGATGATTATTTATACGGTGAAGATGGCGATGACATCTTGATGGGAGATGAAGGCAATGATCGCTTGCAGGGAGGCGCAGGCAGCGACACTCTGTATGCTGGCGATGGCTATGACTGGTTGATTGGCGGACTGGGTGATGACTATTTGCATGGTGAGAAAGGAGGTGACAGCCTAAGTGGCGGAACCGGCAATGACTATCTCTATGGCGGTGAAGGTATTGACTACCTTCGCGGTGAGGATGGAGATGATCGCCTGGATGGCGGGACAGGCGATGACCACCTCCATGGCGGCAATGGCAATGACACTTACCTGTTTGGCCGGGGCGATGGCATGGACACTATTTATGAAAGTGCTACATCAGGTGATGGCCTGGATGCACTGGTTTTCAAAAGCAGCATCACCATGGATGACGTACAAATTATACGCGATGGAAATAATTTAGTACTCACAATCAAAGAAACCACCGACTCCATTTGTTTGTATGAATATTTTGAAGACGGAATTGCCAACAGCCATAGGATCGAAGAAATCCGCTTTGCTTCTTCTCCAGAAACCGTATGGCGCTTGGCAGATATCAACGAGAAATTGCTTGAAGGCACTGCAGGCGCCATGTCGCCATCCAGACAAACTTCTGAAAACATTCGGCTTACGAACACAATGAGAGGTGAAGTACCTAACGCCTTGCTGCCCAATGTGGCAGCAAATTCTGCTGAATTGCAACATACAGGAACACACAGGCGCTGGCGAGACTTCATTATCAATCTTCCGGGCAACGTAGATACTTTACATCCCTCACTTCCACCGTTTGAAATAGGAGGCGGGACTCACGGGGCGAGCAAGTGGCCTATTTATATGCCTGGCTATCCATCGGACTGGGACAAGGACGACTCGACATTTACAGGGGCAGCATTGGCGGATCAAAACGGTATCCTCTTGCCAGGAGAGGTGCCCGTAGCCCTGTCTGAAATGCAGCCAATACATGTGCCGGCTGGCTTAAATAGCTCTGAATTGCAATCACTGATTGAAGCCATGGCCACTTACGACACTGGCAGCGCAATGACAAGTCGTGATTTACTGACCGAACCAGTACTGCAAGACATGAGCAGCCGTCATTTTCAGGCTGATATGTCACGCAACAACCTGCAAGCTGGTTGAGCCGATTATTTGCAAGAAAGAGACGGGCGCACAACCCGGTATCTTTGACTTCGCCTCCCCTGCTCTACGAGGAAGGTGAAAAGACAAGTTAGTTAATAAACTGGGGCGGCAGTGCCGCCCCGTTTTCTTGTCCGTAATGGCTGTTTCATTCCGCCGGGCACTCGCCGATGCGGCTGAACTCAAGGTCCTCAAAATCGTCGCTGAAATCGCCATCCGGGTCGAGTTTGGCCATTAACAGCTTTTCGCCCTGCGGCCGCAGCCAGGCCTCGGTGAGGCTGGCGCCCTCCCAGGCCACCAGCCAGCCATGCTGGCTCGTCATCACTTGCCCGAACATGCTGGGCGATTTTTGCGAGCGCCAGCGCACTGCCTGGCCTTCCGGGCAGATGCTCACTTCTCCAAACCACGGATCGCGCCACTGCCCCAGCATGGCGGCCAATTGCCGGGGGCTGGCCGGACGCCGGTCGGAAGTATCGGGCAAGACCCTGCCTGCCGGGCTTTGCTTTTTGACAGCCGCTTCTTCGGCCAGAAGCCTGGCATAGCCCGCCACGCCGGGGTTGTTGCCGGGCGCGGTAAAGCGCTTGGTCAGCGACTGCATCAATACCGTGCGCGCTTCCGAAGCATCGCCATTGATCAGCACCACGATGCCGGTATTTTTCTCCGGCAGCAGGGTCAGCGCCGAATACATGCCATTCAGGGTGCCGGTATGCGCCACCCGCGCCGTACCGTCGATATCCGATAGCCGCCAGCCATAGCCATAGGCGTAGTAATGACTGCCATCCCAGGCACGCATGCGCACGCTCAAGGGCATCGGCATATGTGCCTGCCAGACTTCGCTGCGCTGCCGCGCCGAAAGCCAGGGCTTCCCCTGGTGCAGGCCGTTTTTTTCGGGAATCAGCCACACGCTCGCCCAGCGCAGCATGTCGTTCAGGCTGCAACGCACGCCACCTGCGGCCGCCATCGGCGTATTGCCGATGATTTCGCCATCTGCGCCGCTGAGCTCAAAACGGCCATCACGCAGGCGATGCGGCTGGGCGACATTGCCAAGCTCGGCCTGCCGCCACTCGCCCACCCGGCAGCGCGTCAGCCCGAGCGGGGTGAATACTTCGCGCTGCATCAGAGCCTCGTAACTGTCGCCGCCCGCCGCCGCAGCCACTTCACCGGCAACGATATACAGGGTGTTGTCATAGGCATAACGCGAGCGAAAGCTCCATTTGGGCTTCAAATAACGCAGGCCATGCAGCACCTCAGCGCGACTGAAGTGATTGGGCAAAGGCCAAAGCATCAAATCGCCGGCGCCGGCGGGCAGGCCACTGTTGTGGATGAGCAGGTCGCGCACCTGGATTTCCCGTGTCACCCAATCCTGGCGCATGCGGAAGTCCGGCAAATGCCGGATCACCGGGTCATCCCAGGCCAGTTTGCCCTGGTCAACCAGACGCGCCAGCAAGGCGCCAGTCATGGCTTTGGAGTTGGAAGCGATTTTGAAGATGGAATCGGCATCAATCTTCTCGCCCGAGCCAATCCGGGTTTCGCCGCGCATCACGCGGGCGATGACTTCGCCATCGCGCAACACCCCCACGGCAATGCCCGGCAGCTGATAACGGGCAACGACCGCATCCACTTCGGCTTCGATGAAGGCTTGATCATCTGCCGCTGCCGATACCGGCATGACCGCAGCCAATGCTGCGGCCAATACCGTGACTATTTGCAACCTGTTTTGAGTGGGCATCAGAAGCTCCAACCCAGCACCAACTGGGTATAACGCGGCGACTGCCAGCTACTACCCTGGCCAAAGGTCGAGCGATATACGCCAGGCCCCGCCTCGTAGCGTGAATGCACGTTCAGAACACGCTGGTTATTGGTCAGATTGAATACTGAGAGCGTGGCTTTGAGCTCGCTCTGGCCAAATTGCTTGCGCCAGCTGACATTTGCGCCCAAGCGCCAAGTCCACGGCAGGCGGCCGAATGCACCGCGCGGGCTGTACAGCAATGGCCGCCCATCCCAGCTGGCGCATTCGCTGACATGACTGACCGGCGTGCAGATCCAGCCCGAGCCGCCGCCCGAACCTTCAGTCACAAAGCTGGCAGCGCCGGTGGAATCATTCGGCCAGGTCACACCAAATGCAGTAATCGGCCCGCCGGACTGCACCACCAAATTACCCCCCACACTCCAGGCATCGCTCAGCGCATAGACACCGCGCAGTTTGATTTGATGGCGCCGGTCATTAAACAGTACGCCATAGCGCTCATTATTGGCCGGATGATCCCAGTGCTGCACCATGCCGGTATCGCCGTAGTTGGTATCGGAATTCACCGGGCCTTCGTGGTTGCCTTCGGACTTGGACCACAGATAAGAAGCATTGAATGCCCATTTACCATCCCAGGCGCGGTCAATCTGGAGCTCCAGCGAGCGATAGGTGCGCTTGGGCTCGAAATAGCCGACCACTTCACCGCTGCCGCCCTTGCGGTAACCATCATTGGCCGTGTCGATACTGATCCAGCCTTCCGTCGCACAGCCGATACTGGCATCACCCCAGATAGTCAGCGGCTTGCCGGGATTGGCAATCGGCCAGAGGTTACGCCCAACCGGACCACAGGGCGTGTGGTTGATGCGCACATCATCGAGCGCGTTGTGCATGCGTCGATAACTGCCATTGATCCCCCAGGACCAAGCCTCGTTCAGCATTGACTGATAGCCCAGAATCAGCTCGTCCTGATAGACCGCATCCAGATCGCGATCCACACTCTTGCGCAGGTCGGCCACCGAAATGTTGTAGGTGCTATCCACGCCACCAATTTGCGCACCGATGATGGGTTCCATATATCGCGCACCATTGACTGGATTGCTGCGCTCACGCCAGCCCTCCAACACATGAAAGGTGCGCTCGTCCAGTAGGCCGCCGGCAAAGGTGTAGTTGATATTGTTGGTAACCGGCAGGTAATAACGCCCCAGATTGCCGAACAGCTTGGCAGTGCCATCGCCCTTGAAATCCCATGAAAAACCAAGACGCGGCGATAGCAATTTTTCCATCTTGATGAAACTGGCACCGGTAGCGGTTTTGTTATTGAAATTGTCCACACGCACGCCGATGTTGAGCAGTAAGCTCGGTGTGACATTCCAGATATCTTCGATATACCAGGCATTGGCGGTAGTTTCGAATTCACCGCCATCACTGCGCCTGCGCCCCATCAGGATGGCATTCACACCTGCAGGTACGGTGGCGCCATTGTCCAGCTGGCTGCCGGGCTGAGTGCCATAGGCCACATACTGCACGCCGCTGCCTGGATAAAACTGCGTGCGGCGGGTCAGCATCACTTCGCGATCCATACCAAAGCGCAGCAAATGGTTGCCCAACGCCCATTCAAAGTCCAGTCGCGCCGCTTTGCGCTCGTCCTCGTGATTGACGATGCTGCGCCCCGGATGGCAGCCCAATGCCGGCTTGCCCATGGTGTTGTAAATGGCGCCATAACTGGCCGTGTTGTAGCTGACCCAATCGCATTGGGTATCCAGCGGGGTACGCACCTTGGATTTGCTGCGGTTAATGCCATACAGCGCCTTGGCTGTGAAGTGCTCACCCCAATGCCCGGTATAACTGGCCGACCAGTTCAGGCCGCCACTTTCGGAATGAGTATCGATCGATTGGTCCGGCCGGGTACGTGCATCAAAGTCATAGCCCGACCAGGCGGTGATGATGGAGGCCGAGTCATCGGAGAATGCCAACAGCGCCAACTGGTGATTGTCGGCGATATTCCAGTCCAGCTTCGCGCCCCAGAAGCCATTGCCAGTATTGCGGCTCTTGGAAAGCGTGGTACCGGAACTATTGGTGTAGTAGCTGCGACTGTCGCGGTCTTCATACATCGCAAACATGAACAAGCGGTCTTTCAACAGCGGCCCGGATGCCCAGATATTGCTTTTCAGCGAGTCGGCGCGATCCTGGCTACTGCGCGAGTGCAACGTGCCATCACGATAATAACGATCCGGGTTGTTTGCGCGTCCCCATTGCGGCTGCCAGGTGAACTCTGCGCCCCCGTGAAATTCATTACTGCCAGAACGGGTCACTGCATTGATAACGCCGCCAGTGCTACGGCCAAACTCCACCGAATAGCCGCCGGTCTTGACCTGGAACTCCTGAAAGAACGCATAAGGCGCAGAAGAAAAGCTCTGCCTGCGATAAAAATCGGTGACATTCAAACCGTTGACGAATACCGAGTTTTCCGCCACCGAGGAGCCGCCAAAGGAAATCCCGCCAAACGATGCATTGCCGCTGATCACACCTGGCGCCAGCAAGGCCACTGCACTCATGTTCTGCGCTACCGGCAGGCGATCAAGCTCCTCACGATTCATGTGGGTGGAGACTTCGGTGGAATTCACATCCACCCGGTTGACGATACGCGAGCCGACCACCTGCACGCTATCGAGCGTATTGGCACTGCCTGTGAGATTGACCGTAGTCGTTCCCCCCAGTGACACGCTGACCGCCACTTCGTGACCATCATCGGTTCGTAGCCGGTAATCACCTACTGGCAGCTGGGTAAAGCGATAACTGCCATCAGCCGCCACACTGACTGTACGGCTAAAGCCGGTCGCTGGATTGACAATCACTACCTGTACGCCGGGCTTGGCACGTCCAGCTACGGCACCGGCAGCACTTTGCGCCTGTGCCACACCACCTGCCATCGCCAGCACGCATGCAGCGACCATCACCGCCAAACTCGAACGCCTGATATTTTTCATTGCCCGCCCCTTTGATTTGATTATCGACAAAGGTAGAACTCCCCCAGCGACCCAAACAAACAGTCTGCAAGGCGAGCTCCACAAACCTGTCAATGGTGTAGCATGCGGACTCGTATTCGGTCAATAATTTATTCCAAGAGATAAAACCACCGGAATACTGCGTAACAAAGGTCGATAGCAATGATTACCTCTCTCCCCACCCGCGCCTTCAATGCGTTGCTTGCTGCCGCCCTGCTGGCCGCCTGCGCACAGACACCGGCACAAACCAGTGAAATACATTCCGTCATCCCCCATGTAGCACCTGCCCAACAAACTGCCGAATACTGGATTTCTCGCAGTCAAAAGCCTGATGCGCTGCTGCTCTCTGCCGCCGAAATCGACGCACAAAACCAGCGCCTGCGCGCCCAAGACCCGAGCATGCACGAGCTGCGCCGTCTGCCGGCGCAAATGCCGGGCGCCGAAGTACGCGCCATGGTGGAAAAGCGCTCCGCCCGCCCCAGCCGCAGCCTGTATGACAGCCAGGGGCAGCCCATCAGCGATAGCACCCTGGATGCTTGGCTGGCCGATCTTGCACTGGAAAAGGTGCCCACACAGGTTCAGCCACGTTTTGCACTGGTCATCGCACGCGCCGACCTGCGCACCTTCCCCACCGCCACACGGGTGTTCAGCCGCGTGGGCGATACCGATATCGACCGTTTTCAGGAGAGCGCACTGTTCCCCGGCACTGCCGTGGCGGTACTGCATGAAAGCCGTGACCGGCAATGGTCGTTTGTAGTGTCTGCCCGTTATGCCGCCTGGATACGCAGCGACTTGCTCGCCACTGGCGATGCGGCCACGGTGCTGGCCTATGCCGAGCGCAGCCCGTGGCTGGTGGTGACCGGCGCGCGCGCCGAAACCGTCTATACCCCGGAAGCCCCGCAGCTTTCACGGCTGTCGCTGGACATGGGCACGCGCATCCCGCTGCTGGCCGACTGGCCGCGCGAGGAACCAGTCAATGGCCAATTGCCTGCGGCCGCGCATGTGGTGCAGCTGCCCAGCCGCGATAGCGAGGGTCGCCTGCAATTGCGCCCTGCCCTGCTGCCACATTCGGCTGATGTCAGCCGCCACTATCTGCCGCTCAACCAGCGCAGCCTGCTTGAGCAGAGTTTCAAATTCCTGGGTGAACGCTATGGCTGGGGGCATAGCTACGAAGCGCGTGATTGCAGCGGCTTCGTCTCCGAGGTGTATGCCGGCTTCGGCCTGGAAATGCCGCGCAACACCGGCGACCAGGGCAAGAGTCCGGCATTCAATATCATCCCCTTCACCGCAGAAATGAACCGCGATGCACGCCGCGAAGTGCTGAAAACCCTGCAAGTAGGCGACCTGGTGTATATCCCCGGCCATGTGATGATGGTGATTGGTCATGACCAGGGGCATACCTATGTCATCCATGACACCCCCGGCGTGCGTTATGCGGATGTTGCCGGCAGCTGGCCGGTCAATGGCGTGGCGGTTACCCCGCTGGAGCCGCTGGGCAGCGACGATGACGCACTCTACATCGACAAAATCTACAGCGTGGTGAAGATGCGGCCATGATGCTGCTGCCCATGCAAACCCCCTCTACCCGCCCGGAAACCGCCAATGAAAATCCGCTCGTTTGAACTTGGCCTGTTGCGCACGCCGCTGAAAACGCCATTCAAGACAGCCCTGCGCAGTGTTGACCATGTGGAAGACATCATCGTGCGCATCCACACCGACAGCGGCGAATCCGGCTGGGGCGGCGCTCCGGCTACGGCGGTGATTACCGGCGATACCCATGGCAGCATCGTTGAAGCCATCGAGCGCTACATCGCCCCGCGACTGCTGGGTCAGGAGGTGGCTGACCACAACCGCAATATCGCGCGGGTACAGTCGGCACTGATTCACAACAACAGCGCCAAGGCGGCGGTGGAAATCGCGCTCTATGACCTGTTCGCGCAGCTTTACAACGCCCCTGCCTATCAACTGCTGGGCGGCGGCGACCCGGTGGTCAGCACCGACATCACCATCAGCGTGGACTATATCGACAAGATGGTGAGCGACTCCCTGGCCGCCGTTGAGCGCGGCTTTTCCGCACTGAAAATCAAGGTCGGCAAGGATATCGGCGTGGATATCGAGCGCGTGCGCGCCATCCATGCCGCAGTGGAAGGCCGTGCCCTGCTGCGCCTGGATGCCAATCAGGGCTGGACTGCCAAACAGGCGGTATTTGCCCTGCATCAGCTGGAAAACAGCGGCGTGCATCTGGAGCTGGTGGAGCAGCCAGTCAAAGCCTGCGACCTTGCCGGACTGAAGTTCGTTACCGAACGCGTCCACACGCCGGTGATGGCTGATGAGTCCGCCTTCGCCCCCAAACAGGTCATCGAACTTATCCAGATGCGTGCGGCCGACATCATCAACATCAAGCTGATGAAAACCGGCGGCCTGTCGCAGGCCATCCAGATTGCCGACATCGCCGCGTTGCACGGCATCGACTGCATGATGGGCTGCATGCTCGAATCCTCGGTCAGCGTGGCCGCCGCCGCACATCTTGCCGCCGCCAAATCACAGGCCATCAGCAAGATTGATTTGGACGGCCCTTCACTATGCAAAGCCGACCCGGTGATGGGTGATACGCTGTTCAACGAGGCTGAAATCACCCTGGGCAAACGCCCCGGCTTTGGCGTGGTGGATGTGCCGGGGCTGATTCCAATAAAACAGGTGGCATAGGCATGAGCAGTCTGTTGCGCATCCGTGCAGAACGCGACCAGATGTCGGCAGTGGAACGCCGCATCTGCGATTACATCCTTGAAAACGCCCACTTTCTGCGTGATTACTCCTCACAACAACTGGCCGATGCACTCGGCATCAGCCAGTCATCCATCGTCAAATTTGCGCAAAAACTGGGCTTCAAGGGCTATCCGGACCTCAAGTTTTCCATTGTCCAATCCCTGGCGCGTGAAGGCAGCAAGATGGCTCCGCATGCCAGCAGCGCCCCCCGTGCCCATCCACATGCACGCACTTGCGATGAGCTGTGGCAGTGCAAATCTGCTGCCGTGCAAGAAACCCGGCTGCTCAATCCGCCCGAACAAATCGATGCCATCGCCCGCGTCCTGTTGCGCGCCAATGCGGTCTTCGTGATTGGTCTTGGCGAAGATGGCATCCCGGCACGCGCGTTTGCGATGAAACTCTCGCTCCTGGGGATACTGGCCGTCCATCACTTCGACCCGGCACTGATGGCCGCCGGGCTTTCTGGCGCAAGCGAGCGCGATGTGCTGCTGATATTTTCCGAGCAAGGCCAGCAGCCGATGCTTGGCCGCATCCTGCAAGATTTCAAGCCACATATCGGTGCGGTCATCAGCGTCACCCGGCATTCGCCCAATCCGTTGCGCATGCAGGCCAACCATGCGCTTCTGGTTTCCGCCCACGATGAGCGCCCGCATATCGCACCGCTGCTCTATCAAGCAGCACTGCAGCATTTGCTCGATGTGCTGTTTGTGCTGCTATGCGAAGCCCGCAAACAGCGGCGGGAAGCCGTCGGCGCCAATCTCGAACGCATGCAGGAGATCTTGAGCCCATGAAAACACCCATGCTGGCCTCGACCCTGCCAGTGCCGCGATTGCGCACGCTAGCAGTGCTGCTACGGCCACTCTCCCCACGCCTCACAAGATGCCAGCCAATACCCGACTTTGGCGCTAATCCCGAAAGCGCATACGATTTGCATCCACGCCAGCAGACCCTACCCAAGCGTGCCGATTTCCGCTGATAACTGCCCACCATGAAACTCACCTTCTCTGCCCCCGTCCGCATGCTGCTGGCCTTGCTGCTGGCTGCCGTCATTGGCCTGACCCTGGCTGCACAGGCGCCCGCGCTTGGCAAACAGGTGGCGGCCATCGCCCAGCCCATCGGCAAACTCTGGCTCAATGCGCTGCAAATGACCGTCGTACCGCTGGTCGGCACGCTGGTGATTCTCGGTATCGCCACTGCGCGGGATGCGGTGAGCTCCGGCCGCATCGCCCGCCGTGCCATCAGCACCTTTTTGCTGCTGCTGGCGCTATCTGCCAGCTTTGCCGCCTTCGTCGCGCCGCTGTTACTGTCCTTCATCCCGGCAAGCCCGGAACTGACCCAGGCACTCAGCGCCAGCTTGCAAGACGGCCATAGCGTGAGTGTGGAACGGCCCAGCCTTGCCACCTGGCTGACCGGCATCATCCCCAACAATGCCATTCAAGCCGCTGCCACCAATGCCATGCTGCCACTGGTGGTGTTCTCGCTGTTCTTCGGCTTTGGCCTGACCCGCATCGAGGACAGCCGCCGCCAGCGCCTGCTGGAACTGGTACAGGCCATTGCCGATGTCATGATTGTCATCGTCGGCTGGATTTTGCTCGTCGCCCCAATCGGCGTGTTTGCCCTGGTGCTGGCCGTCAGCGCCGAAGCCGGCACCGCCACCCTGCGCGCACTCGGCATTTATATCGGCCTGTGCTGCGCAATGTTCCTGCTGGTCACTGCACTGGTGTATCCGCTGATTCGCCTCTGGACTGGCCGCCCGCTACTGCAGTTTGCCCAGTCCATCTTCCCGGCACAGGTGGTGGCGATGAGCACCCAATCCTCGCTGGCCTCGCTGCCTGCCATGATTGATGTCGCCCACCGCCGCCTCGGCCTGCCATTGCGTACCGTGTCGCTGGTGCTGCCGATGGGGGTGTCGCTGTTCCGCCTGACCAGCCCGGTGCAATACATCACCGTCGCCGCCTTCATCGCCTGGGTCAGTGGTGCCGACATCAGCCTGATGCAATGGGTCACGGTGGTGCCGCTGGCGGTGGTTATCAGCCTGGGTTCGGTCGGCCTGCCCGGCCAGGTCAGCTTCATGGCCACCAATATGCCGGTCACCCAGGCACTTGGCCTGCCGGTCGCCCCGTTGGGGCTTCTGGTCTCGGTAGAAACCATCCCCGACGTATTCGCCACCCTCGGCAACGTCACGGCCAATGTCTCTGCCACCACCATCGTCGCCGGCAACGAGACTGAAACCACCCCCGCTGACAGCCCCGCATCAGTCGGGTAGAATCCGGCCTACGGGGCGGTAGCTCAGCTGGGAGAGCGTCGCGTTCGCAATGCGAAGGTCGGGAGTTCGATCCTCCTCCGCTCCACCAAACAAAACACCCAACCGGCAACGGTTGGGTGTTTTGTTTGAGCTGACCTTATAAACACAGCAAAGTAAACTTTACTGCAGGCATTAAGCTACACGCACTGGCATCCATTACCACTACATTGCTACCATTGACCTGGAAACATCTTGCCTTACCTCCAATAAACAGGGGCAGAAAACAATGCCGGACGAACTGTCGGCCGAATTACGCGAATATCTCAAGCGCTGCGGGCTGTCGGAAAACAAAATCGCGCAATGCAATGGCAGGACACGCCTGTATCATGATCTTGGAATCTATGGCGACATTGCGGAAGCCTGCATGGAAGTGTTGGCCGAGTGCTATCGGGTTGATCTGAGTAGCTTCGAATTCGAAAAATTCTTTCCACGCGAGTTTGCAGGAAAGAATATACTCACTCGCGCCTTACTCTGGATCGTTCCGTTGGCCAGCAATACTGCCAGACAGCGAGGCGAGTGGCTACCACTTACCTTGAAAAGGATTGATCACGCGATTCATAACAAACGGTGGGAATGAATCCAAGTTTTCATATCAATGCAACATGCGACCGACTGCTCAATGAAATCCCCAGAACTTAGCCAGCGACACGAATCTCACCATCAGTCTCCGTTATACCCTTTTGGGCGCAGGATTGCCAAGACCCGTAGCCTTCCCCGTCAAGTAGACAGTTGTAAAGGAGAATTTGCCCGTTCGCATTGTTGGCGAAAGACGCTCGGTGGCAGGTTGCCGAGCGACTCATGCGGGCGTTCTTCGTTGTAGCTTTGCAGCCAAAGGTCGGTGATGTCACGCACCTGCTCAAGATCCTCGAACAGGTGCGCGTCCAGCACTTCGGTACGATAGGTTTTGTTGAATCGTTCAATGTAAGCGTTTTGGTTCGGCTTGCCTGGCTGGATGTAGCGCAGTTCGACGTGATGCTTGCGACACCAGTCGACCAGGCTTTGTGCGGTGTATTCAGGGCCG
>NWQT01000020.1 GCA_002798295.1 Lysobacteraceae bacterium NML07-0707
GATACGACAATCTGAGAGACCAAATAGACTCGCCCTTTAGGCGTCAATACGGCATTACTATATGGATGTTCATCTGGGGACTCCTGAAGCAGGTGGTTTGGCTTTGGAACCTCCATCTGGCTTTACCTCGGGTGAACAACTTGTTGGGAAACGACAGCTAAACGGGGATTTCTCCCTCATCAGCACACAATACCCGCCGGAGCTTTCATGCAATCAATCTGTCTTTACTGTGGCTCAAAAGCCGGCCAACGCAGTGAATACGCTGCACTTGCCCATGCTTTCGGAAAAACCGTGGCCGAAGCAGGGTTGCGCCTGGTCTATGGCGGTGGCCGGGTAGGCTTGATGGGTATCGCCGCCGATGCGGCGCTGGCATCAGGTGGCGAGGTGATCGGCATCATTCCCCAGCAGCTGGTGGATTGGGAGGCCGCGCATCCCGGGCTGACCCGGCTGGAAGTGGTCGATACCATGCACCAGCGCAAAATGCGCATGTTCGAGCTGGGCGATGCTTTCGTGGCGCTGCCCGGCGGCTTTGGCACGCTGGATGAAATGTTCGAGATGCTCACCTGGCAACAGCTTGGCATCAATAGCAAACCCTGCGCGTTTCTAGGCACGCCGGGCTTCTGGCAGCCGCTGATGCAGATGATGGATCGCATGGTCGCCGAAGGCTTCTTGCCCGCCAGACAGCGTGAAAATGTCTGGCAGGGCGAGGACATCGACGCGCTCTGGGCATGGATGCGCCGCTTCGATACGCAGCTCCCAAGCAGTCTGGTGGCTGAGCGCCGCCGGGAGCTGGCACTCTGACTTCTTCGAGGCTTTTTATGTCAATCCCCGAACACTTTAAGGCCTTTCGTATCCATAACGACCAGGCTGGCTATCGCAGCGGTATCGAAACCTTGCCGCTGGACGCGCTGTCCGCGGGCGATGTCATCATCAAAACGGCGTATTCATCGGTCAATTACAAGGATGCCTTGGCAGGCACCGGCAAGGGCAAAATCCTGCGCCGCTTCCCGCTGGTGGGCGGCATTGATGTGGCCGGGCATGTGGTGCAAAGCCGCGATAGCCATTTCCGTGAAGGCGATGCGGTGCTGGTCACCGGCTGCGGCCTGTCTGAAACGCGCGATGGCGGCTATGCCCAGTACGCGCGACTGGAATCACAATGGATTATTCCACTGCCCGCCGGACTGTCGCCGCGCGAGGCGATGATTCTGGGTACCGCCGGCTTCACTGCCGCACTCGCCCTGCTGCGCATGGAGGAGAACCGCCAGCATCCGGCACTGGGGCCTGTCGCTGTGACTGGCGCCACTGGCGGCGTTGGCTCGCTGGCTCTCAGTATTTTTAGAAAAGCGGGCTATGAGGTACATGCCATCAGTGGCAAGGCCGACCAGTATCGCTACCTGAAATCACTGGGCGCAGCGCAAGTGCTGGGACGCGAGGTACTGGATACCCAGGCACCGATGCTATCGGCTCGTTTTGGCGGTGCACTGGACAATGTCGGTGGCAACATGCTGGCCAGCTTGCTGGCGCAGACCGCGCCTTACGGCAATGTCGCTAGTGCCGGGCTTGCCGCCAGTGCCGAGCTGTCTGCCACGGTGATGCCATTCATCATTCGCGGAGTTTCACTGCTGGGTGTAGCCTCGGCCGGTACTGCCCGCGAGATTCGGGAGCGGGTTTGGGAAAAGCTCGCAAGCGACTGGAAACCGGACAATCTTGATGGCATCTGCACCCGGGAAATCGCCCTGGATGGCCTGCCAGAAGTCTTTGAGACAATGCTGGCGGGGCATTCGCTTGGCCGTACAGTGGTCAAATTCTGACGCTCATCCTCTGCCCCATTCACGCAGCGCACACAAGCGGTTAGAATCCGTTCATCCTTAGGGGAAAAACACTTATGGCTCGTATTCTTGTCGTTGATGATTCGCCCACCCAATTGACTGGCATCAGCCGCATCGTGGAGAAACTCGGTCACGAATGCCTGACCGCTGAAGACGGTGCCGCTGGCGTTGAAAAAGCCAAGGCCGAGCTGCCTGACCTGATCCTGATGGATGTGGTCATGCCCAATCTCAACGGCTTCCAGGCCACTCGCTCGATTGCCCGTGCCGTGGAAACTGCGCATATCCCGATCGTGCTGGTGACCACCAAGGACCAGGAGACCGACAAGGTCTGGGGGATGCGCCAAGGTGCCAAGGCCTATATCACCAAACCGTTTACCGAGGCTGAGCTAACCAGCGTTATCCAGCAATTGCTACCTGCCTAAGCCCACAACAAGCCCAACTTCACTGCCGGGTGCAGAGCGCCCGGCGTAGCTTTGCAAGATTAGCTTTCAAACGCCATACGCAGGTTCTGGTAAGCCGAGCGCTGCTCATCAGTACGCGGCACCGGCGCCAAGACTTCCAGCTCGACAATCTGGTCGCCCGGCACTCCACCCGGCAGGCCACGGCCACGCAACCGCAGCTTTTTTCCGGCCTCCGAGCCTGCCGGGATTTTCAGCTCGACCGCGCCTCCCAGCGTCGGCACTTTCACCGTATCGCCCAAGGCAGCCTGCCAGGGCATGACTTCCAGAACATGAATCAGGTTACGGCCATCGACTTCAAAGTGCGGATGGGCGGCATATTCGATTTCCAGCAACAAATCGCCATGCGTGCCTTGCCCCTTCAGGCGAATCACCTTGCCGGGGGCAATGCCCCTGGGTAGCTTTACATCCAGCGATTTGCCGCCGACGCTGACCCGCACCGAGTCGCCGTTATAGACCTTCTCCAAGGGCACCGAGAGCTTGGCGCGCGTATCGCCACGCGGCGCGGCGTGCCCTGCACCTGGTGAAAACCCACCGGCACGGCGTTGGCCAAAAATCTGCTCGAAGAAGTCACTGAAGCCGCCATGCCCACCGCCGCCGGCAAAGATTTCTTCATAGTCAAAGCCCGGATGGCCACCGTAACCACCCTGCGGTGGCACTTCGTCACCGGGACGAAAGCCGCGACTACGCAGCTGATCATAAGCGGCGCGCTTTTGCGGATCGCGCAATGCCTCATAGGCTTCATTGACCGCCTTGAACTTGTCTTCAGCCCCGGCTTCTTTGCTGACATCCGGGTGATATTTGCGCGCCAGACGGCGGTAAGCGCTTTTGATTTCGGCATCGCCCGCTGAAGGCTCAACCCCGAGTGTGGCGTAATAATCCTTGAATTCCATCGTATTTCTGCGCCTAGGCATGATTGCAGATGGTTTGGATATGCGGCAAGTACGCGGGTTTTTCAAGCACTTGCCAAGCTGGCAAAATGTCTGGAATTCATAAATCAAGGAATTTTCATGAGCATTCAAATCGGTGAGCGTATCCCTGAAGTCATGCTGCAGTCGGTGGGCAAGGATGGCTTTGAGAAAGTCTCCAGCACGCAATTGTTCCAGGGGCGGCGGGTGTTGCTGTTTGCCGTTCCTGGCGCTTTCACCCCAACCTGCTCCGAGCAGCATCTGCCGGGCTATATCGCCTCACTGGATACGTTTGCCCAGCGCGATGTGGCAGTGATGTGCCTGTCAGTCAATGACCCGTTCGTGATGCAGGCCTGGGGCAAGGCGGCCAATGCACCGGAGGGCTTGCAGATGCTGGCCGATGGCAATGCCGAATTTACCCAGGCGCTGGGGCTGGCGATGGATGGCAGCGCCTACGGCATGGGTTTGCGCAGCAAACGCTATGCGCTGTATGCCGAAGACGGGGTGGTCAAAGACCTGCAAGTGGAAGCGCCGGGTGAATTCCGCGTATCGACGGCGGATTACATGTTGCAGCGTCTGCCTTAGAGCCTGTTCAAAATCTTTTCAATGATGGGTCTATGCTCTTTGCATGGAAGCGAAATATCCGAGCGACATCAGCCGCAAACAATTTGAGCTTGTACGCCCTTTGCTGGAGAGTGCGCGCAAGAGCACGCGGCCACGTACAGTTGACCTGTATGAGGTGTTCTGTGCCGTGTTGTACTGGCTGCCAATGGCGGGCGCTGCCCAGTGACTTTCCTAAATGGCACACGATCTACGCGTACTTTCAGATCTGGAGCGAAGTGAATGATGAAGGAGCGAGCCTTCTGGCATGGTCTGCAATAAACAGGAGCGCTGGCTTCGCTTGCACGTTGCAAGCTGGGATTGAAGTGAGTGCAAGCCTTGCCGTGTGACAGCGGTTATGCAGAACGCCCCTTTGCGCAGGGCGTACAGGACATTCTGGGCGAACACGTGATGGTGCAGATAGCCAAACGCAGTGAGTTACACAGCTTCAAGGTGATATCTCAGCATTGGATTGTCAAGCGCAGCTTTGCCTGCTGGGAGAAAAGCAGACGACTGTGGAAGAACTGCGAACGCTTGCTCAATACCAGCTTGCACTTCATCCACCTCGCTTTCCTGGCTCTCATACTCAAAAGATTTGGTAATTCCTAGCCAAACCGGATCAAATCTTGGAGGATTTGGTCATGAAGCATTGTCCCGAGTGTGGCGGCGCCAGGCATTACCGTCTGGGCGACGGATGCTTCAAGTGCCGAGCTTGTGGCAGGCGCTTGAGCTGGACACCGGTATGGGATTGAGTGCGACTGCCTGCCAAGGTCAAGCATCGTTTGCTGGACTTGTTTGTCTTGGGAGTGTCTTGTTATCGACAACACTTTGATACCGAAGCCAGTAGCGCTGCCCGTGAACGCTTCTACCTACTGCTGCGTACCTATTGCGCGCAAGCCGAGCAGCTCATAGAGCCCCCTTCGAGGGAGCCATCGAATGCGATGAGACTACCTTTGGCGAGGTCAGAAAGGGCAAGCGTGGCTCTGGGGCGCGGCCGGCAAGGTCATCGTGTTTGGGTTCATCTGAACGAACTTTTAGAGAAGTTATACATTTCTCTTTGGATTTTCAGGCAAAGCGCGTCGGGGAGAATGGTGCCGGATCGACCGCCGGCTCGCGCCCGGTCATCATGTCGGCCAAAAGCTGCCCGGTGCCGGCGCTCATGCCGATCCCCATCATGCCGTGACCTGCTGCCATCCAGCTGCGCGCACGTCCCGGAATCCGGCCAATCAATGGCATATCGTCCAGCGACATCGGCCGCCAGCCAAACCAGCGCTCGCGCACCCGCGGCCCCAGCGGTTGATGCAGGAACTCGGCAGCGCCACGCTCAAGCGCAGCCAGACGTCGCTCGTTGAGCGTATCGTCATAGCCGGAAAATTCCATGGTGCTGCCCAACCGGTAGCCACTGCCCCAGGCGGTGACGCAGACCGAACAAGGCCGCAAAATCACCGGCGTGCTCGGCACCAGCGCCGGCGCATCATAGGTAATCGAATACCCTTTGCCAGGCTGGATGACTGAGCGCAGCCAGGGTGCTCCCACTGCCTCGCCCAGCAGCGCCGACCAGGCGCCTGCGGCCAAAACCATTTCGCCAGCACGCATCACGCCGCGCGAGGTATGCAATACACAGTGGTCATTTTCTTCCTGTACGCGCTGCAAGGCGCAATCGCCGATGATCTCCACCCCCTTCTCGCGCGCGACCCGTGCCAGCTCGTACACATAGGCATCCGGGCGCAGCATGGCATCCCCGGCAAAGCGGATCGCGCCGGCAAGACCGGGCTTGAAAGCCGGCTCACGGCGCTCGTATTCGGCACCATCCACAAGCTCCACGGAAATGCCCAGCTCGTGCAGCAGCGGGATTTCAAACTGCTCCTCCTCAAACACCTTGGCTTCGCGGAATACATAGTCCTGACCGCTTTCCTGAAACTCGCAGGCCAGCTGGTAATGCGCAATCCAGTCCTGGATACGCTGCCTGGAATCGGCCAGCAAGGTGTATTTGCCCTGCGCACTGCGCCGCCAGTCACGCTCGTTGCAGCGCAATGCAAAACGCATCAGCCAACGCCACAGGCGCGGATCCATTTTCGGATGCACATACAGCGGCGCATCGGGTGTAAACATCCAGCGCAATGCCGTCATGATGGTACCCGGCGCAGCCAACGGCGGCGCGTGGCTGGGCGTCAAGGTGCCGCAATTACCGTGCGAAGCGCCTGCCGCAACCCCCTTGGCATCAATCACCTTCACACTCCGGCCAGCCTCGGCCAGCGCCAGTGCGGTACACAGGCCAACCGCCCCTGCCCCCACCACGACCACATCGCTATCTAGTTTCATGATTTCTACCCGGTAACAAAAACGGCCCGGCATGAACCGGGCCGCATTGATTCAATCCATCAGTGCTGGTGGCCACCGTCGCCGTGGACATGACCGTGCTCGATTTCTTCCTTGCTCGCTTCACGCACTTCAACGATTTCGATTTCAAACGACAAGTCCTTGCCGGCCATCGGATGGTTGAGGTCAATATCCACTGCGGTCATGCCGACCTTGACCACCGTCACTGCACGCGGACCGAAATTGGTGTTCAGCACCACCTGCATGCCCGGCTCCAGCTTGACGCCCTGAAAGTGCTTCTTCGGCACGCGCTGGGTCATGCCTTCACGACGCTCGCCATACGCCTCGGCTGCCGGCACGTCCACGCTGAACTTTTCACCAGCCTCACGGCCTTCCATGGCTTTTTCCAGACCCGGAATGATATTGCCGTGACCAATCAACACTGCCAGCGGCTCGCCCCGCTCATGCGAGTTTTCAACGGGTTCTTGCCCTTTTTCGGCAACGGAATAATGGAAACGAACGGCCCGGTCTTTTTCAATCTTCATGAAGTACTCGCAATAAACACTTGAAATTCAAGGAGGGATAAGGTCAAACTTTGGCTGTCCTAGTTCCAGGGAGCAGCCAAATGTCCGGCCATTATCCAGACAGCATGCTTTTGACGCCAGCACGTTTGCAAAACACGCTTGTCGGCGCCTTGATTTTCTTGCTGCCAAACTGCGCCGCACAGGCCAATGAGCTGGACAGGTGGCTGGCCCAAACCAGCATCGCGCCGCCCCAGCACACTCCGGTTGAACGCACCAGTCAGGCCAATTCGGTATTGATGCGCGCCCTGAGCTTGGTCGGCACCCCCTATGTATGGGGCGGCAATACCCCGGAAAGCGGCTTTGATTGCAGCGGCCTTGTGAACTATGTCTTCCGCGACATGCTGAATCTGCGCCTGCCCCGCACCTCGCGCGAGCTTTCCGCCCTCTCCGCCCCATCTGTTGCCAAAAGCGCGCTGGCAACCGGCGATTTGGTATTTTTTGCAAACGGTGGCACAGTCAGCCACGTCGGCATCTATGTCGGTGATGGCCGTTTCATCCATGCACCACGCACCGGCGGCACCGTACGCATGGAGCGGCTGGATGGGCGCTACTGGCAAACCCGCTACGCTGGCGCACGACGGGTACTGGCTCCGCGCCCCTGATCCACAGTCAAATTACGCTTCAACAATAAGTTGCAACGAGTTTTGCAACAAAAATCATCTCAATTAGCAATAATTTAACAAAATAACAACATCTTTCTCGGCTTTTACATGCACAATCCGCCGCTGGATTTAGCACAGTGAAGACCGCGTGATGAAACTAACCCTTCTCCACGGCCGCTCCGGCACCCCTATCAGTAACCATCGCAGTAGCCGCATCCTGGCTGCTGTACTGCTTGCCCTGCTATCAGCTCCGGCATTTTCTGCAAACCCTGCCGAAGCCAACTCGCCCCAAGTGTCAGCAGGCAAGACCGCATCTGCCTCAGCAATCAATCCCAACCTTTTGCTCGCAGCTGCCTCCCTGCCCCCGGCACTGCCGGCTGTTTCCTCCATTCAGGCAAACAGCACCCCCCAAGACAATCGCGTTCAACGACTACTGAAAAGCGCCCTGTCCCTGCTTGGTACCCCTTATCGCTGGGGCGGCACAACTACCGAAGGCTTTGACTGCAGCGGCTTGGTTGGCTATGTATTCCGCAACACGCTCGGCATTGAACTGCCACGTGTTTCACGCGATATGGCTACCCGTGGCGAGCGCATTGCCCGCGATCAAATGGCTGAAGGTGACTTGGTATTCTTCAGCCGTACCGGAAAACGTATTGATCATGTAGGCATTTATCTTGGTAACGGTCAATTCGTGCATTCTCCGCGAACCGGCCGCAATGTTTCGGTCTCCCGTCTGGATACCGGCTACTGGGCCGGCAAATTCATGCAGGCGCGCCGCGTCGCTCTGGAAAATTGAAAACCATTGGCGATATTGCCATCGCCAAATGCTCGATCTGCTCTCATGCCCTACACCCCAATTATCGGTACGCTCGGCTATATCCTCTCTGCCGATGGTAGCAAGGTACTGATGGTACATCGCAACGCCCGCGCAGATGACGAGCATCTGGGGAAATACAACGGCCTGGGCGGCAAGTTGGAAGCCAACGAAGATGTCATGAGCGGGATGATTCGCGAAATACGCGAAGAAGCCGGCATTGAATGTACTGCGTTGAGCCTGCGTGGCACCATCAGCTGGCCCGGCTTTGGCAAGAATGGTGAAGACTGGCTGGGCTTTGTGTTCCTGATTACCGCTTTTAAAGGCGAGCCCTATACGGAAAACCCTGAAGGATCACTTCAGTGGATTGAGCTGAATCAACTACACACCCTCCCCATGTGGGAAGGCGACCGCCATTTTCTACCGCTGGTATTTGATGGTGACCCACATATTTTCCACGGCGTCATGCCCTACCACAACGGTAAGCCACAAAGCTGGGCTTTCAGCCGCTTGTAACCCAAAAAACGCCAACTCAAGTTTGGCGTTTTTGTGCAGCATTTCAGCGTCAAAGCCTGCGCAGGCGTTCGATGGCGGCATCGAGGGTGGTGTCGCTTTTGGCAAAACACAGCCGCAACAGGCGCTGCCCGTCAGGCGCGGCTTCGTAGAAGGGTGAGAGCGGTATGCCGGTCACGCCATGTTCGCAGGTCAGCCAGCGGCTGAAAGCGAGGTCATCCATATCACTGATGGCCGAATAATCCACCAACTGGAAATAACCGCCCGGCACCGGCAACGGACGCAGCCGGGTATCGGCCAGCTGCGCGCGGAAGCGGTCGCGCTTTTGCTGGTAAAACTCGCCGAGCGTTTCGTAGTGCTGCGGCTCTTGCTCGATCATCTCGGCAAATGCCGCCTGCGCGGGGTGGAAGGTGCAGAAGGTGTTGTACTGGTGCACCTTGCGCAGCTCGGCGCTCAAGGCCGCCGGTGCCACCGCATAGCCGACCTTCCAGCCGGTGCAGTGGTAGGTCTTGCCAAAGCTGGAAATCACGAAGGCGCGCTCGCGCAGCGCCGGATAGCGCAGTGCCGATTCATGCCGCGCGCCATCGAACACGATGTGCTCGTACACCTCGTCGGAAAGCAGATACAGGCCATGCTGCTGCACGATGCCGGCCAGCTCATGCATATCGGCTTCGCTCAGCATCGCCCCCGAAGGATTGTGCGGCGTATTGGTGATGATCATCCGGGTCTTGGCGGTGATGGCATCGCGCACCCGCTGCCAGTCCGGGGCGAAAGTTTGCGCATCCAGCGGCACATGCACGCTGCGACCACCGGCCAACGCCACCGCAGGCTGGTAGATATCATAGCAGGGGTCGAGCACGATGACCTCATCACCCGCCTGCACCACCGCCTGCACGGCATTGAAAATCGCTTCAGAACCACCGCTGGTGACGGTGATTTCCGTATCGGCATCAGGCCGATAGCCATAGCAGCGCTCGGTCTTGTCGCTGATGGCCTGACGCAGGCGCGGCGTGCCGGTCATCATCGCATACTGGTTCTGGCCATCGTTCATGGCGCGGGCAAGCGCCACAATCAGCCGCTCGGGTACCGGAAAGTCGGGAAATCCCTGCCCCAGATTGACCGCCTGATGCTGTGCGGCCAGTTGCGACATTTGCGTGAAGATATTGGTGCCGATATTGGGAAGTTTGCTTTGCATGGCTAAAACGCATTTGAACAATGCCAAGAGTGTACGCGCCGACGGTTAAAATGCCGCATCTTCATTGCCATGACGCCTGTGCCCGCTCCCGCCTACCCGCCCCTGCTTGCCGTACGCAACCTTGGCTTTTCACGCGATGGCGAGCCGCTGTTTGCGGCGCTTGATTTTGCAGTCGAAGCAGGCGAGGCGCTCCTGGTGCGCGGCGACAATGGCGTGGGCAAGACCACTTTGCTGCGCATTCTGGCAGGTCTTTTGCGTGCCGATGGCGGCGAGCAATGGCTCTCGGGCACGCCCGCCTGCCGCGACAATCGCCCGCAGCATATGGCTTATCTTGGACACTTGCCGGCCTTCAAGGGGGATTTGTCCGCGCTTGAGAATCTGCAGTTTCTCTGCGCCCTGCACGGCAAACGAGCCGATCGCGGGCTGCCGCAAGCCATCGACCTGGTGGGGCTTGCAGGCTTTGAGGACAGCCCGGCGCGCACCCTCTCTGCCGGGCAGAAAAAACGCCTGTCGCTGGCGCGGATGTGGCTCTCACCCGCACCGTTATGGCTACTGGATGAGCCCTATGCCAATCTGGATCTGGACGGCATCGCCCTGGTCAACCAGCTCATCGTGCAGCATCTGCAAGCCAGTGGCGCCGCGCTCATCACCACCCACGGCGCCTATGCGGCACCGCCAGTGCGCAGCCGTGAACTTGTGATGCAGCGCGCTTTTGCAGGAGCCAGCGCATGATGATGAGCGCTGCCCGTGCCATGCTGCTGCGCGATATGCGTCTGGTCTGGCGCCGTCGCGGTGACGCACTGCAGCCGGCGCTGTTTGCAGTGCTGGTGGTAACACTGTTTGCACTGGGGCTGGGCGGCGAGGCGGCCTCGCTCGCCAAGGTCGCGCCCGCCGTGCTATGGCTGGCGGTGATGCTCTCTGGCTTGCT
This sequence comes from Lysobacteraceae bacterium NML07-0707, assembly GCA_002798295.1. GTDB lineage: Bacteria > Pseudomonadota > Gammaproteobacteria > Xanthomonadales > Xanthomonadaceae > Solilutibacter. The sequence goes on from NWQT01000020.1 coordinate 10,751, forward strand.
GGCGCTGGACAGCCTGTTTCGCAGTGATGTCGAGGACGGCTCGCTGGATCAATGGCTGCTCGCGCCCGTGCCGCTGTCCTGGCTGATTGCCAGCCGCGTATTCGGCCACTGGCTGACCACCGCGCTGCCCTTGCTCATCGCCACGCCATTGCTGGCGGAGCTGATGCAGCTGCCGCGCGCGCAACTGCCCATCCTGATGCTGAGCCTGCTCATTGGTACCCCGCTGCTCAGCCTGATTGGCGCGGTACTGGCCGCGCTTACTGCCGGAATGCGCCGCGCCGGTATCCTGCTGGCGCTGCTGGCGCTGCCGCTGTATGTGCCAGTGCTGGTATTCGGTGCGGGCGCGGTGAATGCCGCTGCCCAGGGGCTGGATGCCAGTGGCGCCCTGCTGATGCTGGGCGCGGCTCTGGCGGCCAGCAGCGTACTGGCACCACTGGCTGCCGCTGCCGCCATCCGCATCGCCCTGAGCGGTGATTAGCCTTGGCACAGCCCCGTACCGGGTGTCGAGTCTTGAGCCAAATCAACATTTTTTCAACATCTCATCAGCGAAAATAGCCCCCGCCCGCGCATACTTGCGCGCTCATCGTCCCAATTGGAGAACTCCATGAAACTGCACTCAACCTTGCTTGCTGCTTCCATCGCCCTGACTTTGGCCGCCTGCGGTGGCGCCGAGGCGCCCAGCCAAGCTCCCGCTGCTGCTACCCCTGCAGCCACGGAAGCGGCGCCGGCTGAAACGGCTGCCGCACCCGCCGAAGCAGCTGCGCCGGTGGAAACCGCCGCGACCCAGGCCGGCGAATGCGCTTTCAACCTGGAAAGCAACGATGCCATGCAGTACAACACCAAGAACATCGACGTGCCGGCTTCGTGCACCGAGTTCACCATCCACCTCAAGCACGTCGGCAGCATGCCGGTGGCCGCAATGGGACATAACGTGGTGATTGCCAAGGCCGCCGATGCCGCCGCCGTGGCCGCCGATGGCGCAGCCCTCAAACCCGACCATGTCAAAGAAGGCGATGCCCGCGTCATCGCCAAGAGCAACATGATTGGTGGCGGTGAAAGCACCTCGGTGACCTTTGAAGTCGCCAAAATTGCCGAAGGCGGCTATAACTTCTTCTGCACCTTCCCCGGCCATCTGGCGATGATGAACGGCACGCTGACGGTCAAGTAAGCCCTGCGCACCGTGTTCTCCACAAGCGCCCGCATGCTGCGGGCGTTTGTGCATTACAACTTGAGCGCTGCAGGCTGTTATCCTTGCGAGCTGTTTTCACCCTGCTCCATGCAGCGCTCCCGCTGCCAAACGCTGCAATGAACCCCCTCATCCGCTGGTTTCACCAACTGGGCTCACCGCCTTACTTTGACCGTTTTGCCGCACGCTGGGCGCCGTGGGCCTATGCCATCGGTTTTGCCGTCATGCTCTTTGGCGTGGCCTGGGGATTGAACTGGTTGACGCCGCTTTCTGCGCGTTTGGGCATCCCCGGCGATTACCAGCAGGGCGATAGTTTCCGCATCCTGTATATCCATGTGGCGGCCGCCTGGATGAGCCTTGGCGTATTTGCCGGGATGGCGGTCTATGCCGCCATCGCGCTGATTTGGCGCATCAAGCTATGCGAGATTCTGGCCATGGCCTGCGCCGCCCCCGGCGCGATGTTCACGGCCGTGACCCTCATCACCGGGATGATTTGGGGGCAGCCAATGTGGGGCACCTGGTGGAGCTGGGATCCGCGCCTGACCACCGAGTTGATTTTGCTGTTCATGTATCTGGGCGTCATCGGCCTGTACCAGGCCATTGAAGATCGCCGCGCCGCTGCCCGCGCCGCCTGCCTGCTGGCGATTGTCGGCGTGGTGCTGCTGCCAGTGATTCGTTATTCGGTGGTGTGGTGGAATTCGCTGCATCAGGGACAAACCATCCGCCTGTTTGGCGAATCGTCCATGGATGCTTCGATGCAAGGGCCGCTCTGGGTGATGGTGCTGGGCACGCATATCTGGTTTGTCGGCTCGCTGCTGGCGCGCGCGCGCGCCGACAACCTGCGCCGCGAGGCCGGCAAGGACTGGCTGCGCCGCAGTATCGGGGCAGCGCCATGAGTTACCGCGAATACGTCATCGCCGCCTATCTTGTTTTTGCCATCGCCATGCTCTGGGACTGGCTCTGGCCAAAGTTGCAAATCAGCCGCGCCCTGCGTGCGGCAAGGCAACAGGCTCGCCGCCGCGCCGCCCAGGCTCGCCAAGGAAGCCACCCGCATGAACCCCACCCGTAAACGCCGGCTTGTCGTTGTGCTGCTGATTCTGGCCGCCGCCGCCATCGCCATTACCCTGGGCGCGCTGGCGCTGCAGCGCAATGTCGCCTATCTCTATACCCCCAGCGAAGTATTGCGCGGCGAAGCCGGTGACAAGGCGCGCTTCCGGCTGGGCGGCATGGTGGCGGAGAACTCCTTCAAACGCGCCACGGGCTCGCTGGAGGCGCACTTCGAAGTGGACGATGGTGATGCCCGCCTGCCGGTGAGCTATACCGGCATCCTGCCCGACCTGTTCCGCGAAAAGCAGGCGGTGGTCGCCACCGGACGCATGGAAAACGGCGTATTCATCGCCGAGCAGGTGCTGGCCAAGCATGACGAAACCTATATGCCCAAGGAAGTGGCCGACAAGATGGGCGCAGCGCACCAGAAGCACGGCGTCAAGGATAGCCAGCCTGGCGCAGAGCAAAACTGATGCTGGCAGAACTTGGGTTTTTCGCACTGTGCCTGGCGCTGCTGGTTTCAGTGCTACAAGCGGTGATTCCACTGGCAGGCGCGCATTGGCAGCGTAGCGACTGGATGGCGGTTGCCCGCCCGGCGGCCTATGCACAACTGGCGCTGGTGCTGCTCTCGTTCCTGATCCTGACCCACGGCTTTGTGGTGCAGGACTTCTCTCTGCGCTATGTGACCGACAACAGCAATTCGCTGTTGCCGATGATTTACCGCATCACCGCCGTATGGGGCGCGCATGAAGGCTCGCTCCTGCTGTGGGTGCTGATACTTTCCGGCTGGACCGCAGCCGTGGCGCTGTTTTCCCAGCACTTGCCGCAACCGGTCAGCGCCCGTGTACTGGGCGTACTGGGTATCGTTGCGGTGGGTTTTCTGGCGCTGCTGCTTTTCACCAGCGACCCGTTCCGGCGGCTGATTCCCGCCGCCGCCGAAGGCCGCGACCTCAACCCGTTGCTGCAAGACCCCGGCATGATCATCCACCCGCCGATGCTGTATCTGGGCTATGTCGGTTTTGCAGTGCCGTTTGCCTTCGCCATCGCGGCCTTGCTTGATGGCCGCGTGGATGTGCGTTGGCAGCGCTGGACGCGCCCCTGGACCAATATCGCCTTTGCCTTTCTCACCCTCGGCATCGCACTTGGCAGCTGGTGGGCGTATTACGAGCTGGGCTGGGGCGGTTGGTGGTTCTGGGACCCGGTGGAAAACGCAAGTTTCATGCCCTGGCTGGTCGGTGCGGCGCTGATTCATTCGCAGGCGGTGACCGAAAAGCGCGGCAGCTTTGCCAGCTGGACACTGCTGCTAGCCATCTCCGCCTTTTCGCTGTCGCTGCTTGGCACTTTCCTGGTGCGCTCCGGCGCCATCACCAGCGTGCATGCCTTTGCCGCCGACCCCGGACGCGGCATGTTCATCCTCGCCTATCTGGGCGTCGTGATTGGCGGCTCGCTGCTGCTGTACGCACTGCGCGCCCCCGGCGCCCAGCCGCAGGCGAGTGCATTTGCGCCCCTCTCGCGGGAAACCCTGTTGCTCATCAACAATCTGCTGCTCTCTGTCAGCTGCGCCATGGTGCTGCTTGGCACGCTGTACCCGATGCTGGCCGATGCCCTGGATCTGGGCAAGATTTCCGTCGGCCCGCCGTATTTTTCGCTGATGTTCTTGCTGCTGATGTCGCCCATCATCCTGCTGCTGCCGCTGGGCGCCATTACCCGCTGGCAGCGCGAGCAGCCCGGCAAGCTCATGCCGATAGTCGCGCCCTGGCTGCTGCTGGCGCTGATTGCCGCCACACTGGCAGGCTTCTGGGCACCGCAAGGCGCACTGAAAACCGCTGCTGGCATCGGCGCTGCGGTCTGGATTGTGGCCGGGACGCTGTACTTCGTCGGCAAGCGCCTGCGTGCCAGTGGCCGGCTGACCCGTGAAATGTGGGGCATGGCGCTGGCACATCTGGGGGTCGGGCTGTTTGTCGCCGGCGCCCTGGTGAATGCGGCACTGGGCGAGCAGCGCGAATTGGCGCTTACCCCCGGCCAGAGCATTACCCTGCATGGCGATGAATATCGCTTTGATGGCGTGCGCCAGCAGCCAGGCCCCAATTACATGGCCGATATCGGCAGCGTGAGCGTGCTGCGTGATGGTCGTGAGCTGATGCAGCTCACGCCCGAAAAACGCGCCTATGCCAGTGGCGGTCAGGTCATGACCGAGGCGGCCGTGGATTCAGGCCTGTTCCGCGACCGCTATGTGGCGCTGGGCGAGCCGCTCGGTGATGGCGCTTGGGCAGTGCGCGTGCATGCCAAGCCGATGATGGGCTTTATCTGGCTGGCCGCCCTGCTGATTGCACTGGGCGGCTTCATCACCGCTGCCGACCGGCGTTTTTACCGTTATCAAGAGGAGAAGCACGCATGAACAAGCGCTGGCTGCCCTTGCTCGTTTTCGCACTGTTGGCGGCACTCCTGGCTGCCGGGGTGATGATGAGCCGCAACCCCAACCGCGATGCCCTGCCCTCGCCGCTGATTGACAAGCCCGCGCCGCAATTCGCCCTGCCGGACTTGTTCAATCCCGAGCAGACCATCACCCTGGGACAGCTCCATGGCGCACCGTTCGTGATGAATGTCTGGGGCAGCTGGTGCGTGGCCTGCCGCGACGAGCACAAGGCACTGACCGAATTTGCCCAGACCCGCCGCGTGCGCGTGGTGGGCTACAACTGGAAGGACGAGCCGGAAGATGCCAAGCGCTGGCTGGAGCAGTTGGGCAACCCGTTTTTCATGGTGGTGCAGGATATTGAAGGCCGCACTGCGCTGGATTTTGGCATCTATGGCGCCCCGGAAACCTTCCTGATTGATGCCAAGGGCATGATTCGCTGGAAGCATGTCGGCATCCTGACGCCGGACATCATCGAAAAAGAACTGCTGCCTCGGCTGGCCTTGCTGGAGCAGGGCAAATAATGCGCCCCTGGCTCGCGCTACTGATGCTGCTGGCACTGTGCCTGCCACAGACCGCCTTGCCCCAGGTGCAGGGCGATGTCGCCCCGCCCGAGTTCCGCGACACCTTTGAAGAAGCCCGCTTCCGTGCGCTGACCCACGAGCTGCGCTGCGTGATGTGCCAGAACCAGTCGCTGGCCGATTCCAATGCCGAAATCGCCCGTGACCTGCGCAACGAAGTGCTGCTACTGCTGCGCCAGGGCAAGACCGATGCGGAAATCCGCGACTTCATGGTTGCCCGCTATGGCGAATTCGTGCTCTACAAGCCGCGCCTTGAAACGCATACCGCGCTACTGTGGTTCGGGCCGTTGCTGCTGGTTCTGGCCGGCGGGCTGGCCGTGTTTTTGCTGATACGCCGCCAGTCCGGCCAGAGCCGGGACATCCCTGCCGACGAGCCGCAGGAGTGGTGAAATGAGCGCATTCCTGATAACCGCCATCATTCTGTCGCTGCTGGTGCTGTTTGCCGTGCTGCGGCCATTATTTGCCCGCAGCCCGATGCTCGCCGCCGCCTTCGCCTCGGTCAGCCTGTTGACCAGCGGCGCACTGTACTGGCAGCTGGGCACCCCCGCCGCACTTGACCCGGCCATGCTGCGCGCCCCGCAAAACCTGGCCGAAGCCCGCGCCCAGCTACAGGCGCGGCTGCGCATCAACCCCGAATCGGTGGAAGATTGGCGGCTTCTGGCGCGCACCTATGCGGCGGAAGAACGCTTTTCCGATGCGGCCAAAGCCCATGAACGCGCCGTGGCGCTGGCGCCGGAAGACGCCGATGTACTGACCGAAGCCGCCATCGCTGCGGCGCGGGCACACGCCGAGCTGCGCTTTGATGAAGCCGCCATCAGCCAACTGCGCAAGGCCTTGCAGCTTGCCCCCGACCACCAGCAGGCGCGCTGGTATCTGGGCATCAGCCAGCGACAAGCTGGTCTTGCCGCCGAGGCCGCCAACACCTGGGCGCCGCTGCTCAAACAGGTCAAAGACGATAGCGCCCGCGAAAGCATCCTTAAACAAATCAATGATGCCCGCGCCGAAGCCGGCCTTGCCGCGCTCACGCCAGAGGCAGTGACTGACAACGGCATTGATGTGGAAGTGACCCTCTCGCCTGAGCTCATTGCCCATCTGCAACCATACCCGGATGCACAAATCTTCGTGCTGGCGCGCGCCGCCGATGGCAGCCCGATGCCGCTTGCCGTGGAGCGCCATGCCGTGCGCAGCACGCTGAAACTGCGACTGGATGATGCCGATAGCCCGATGCCGACCATGAAACTCTCCAGCCAGACCGAGGTGCTGCTGACTGCACGCATCTCGCTTGCCGGCAACGCGCAAAAACAGGATGGCGATATTGAATCGGCCCCGCTCAAAGTCAGGCTGCCGGCCACGCAAACCCAGCGCATCACCTTGACGCTTTGAAAAGCCACAACAAAATTGACCCAGCGCAGCTGACATGGCTGAATACTGCGCAATACTAGACACCCAACCGACTGACAGGAGTCGTTTTATGCAACGCACGCCGCTTTACCTCGCCACTGCCATTGCCACGGTGCTTGCCATGGGTACGGCTCATGCGCAAAGCGTGACCCCGATTCGTAGTGGGCAAACCGTTGAAGGCCGTCTGACCCAGAACAGCCCCAAAGAAAGCGACGGCTCGGCTTATGCCCTGTATCACTATCGTGGCAATGCTGGCGATCGCATCTTGGTGGAGATGCAGTCCAATGATTTTGATACCTTCCTGACCGTTGGCAGCCGCACTGGCGAGGATTGTGATGATTGCCGCCGCAATGACGATGGCGGCGAAGGCACCAACAGCCGCCTGCGCTATACCCTGCCTGCCAATGGCCAAGTGCAAATCCGCGCAGGCGCCTTGGGCGATGATGACCTCGGTCGCTACAGCCTCAAGATCAGCGCGGCTCCGGCTCTGGTGGCCGCACGTCCGCAGCCGCTGGAAATCGGTCGTGAAGTCACCGGCGTGCTGGGCAACAACTCTCCGGTGGATGACGAAGAACGTCCCTACCAGTTGTGGACACTGCAAGGTGCGCCTAACCAAACCCTGGTTGTGCGCATGAAATCCGAGAACCTCGACTCCATGCTGAAATACGGCCAGCTCAACGGCAGCGATTTTTCCCAGGAGTCCGAGGACGATGACGGCGGCCAGGGTCTGAATTCCCGCCTGCGCATCACCCTGGATGCCCAGGGGCGCGGCGCCATTCGCGCCACCACCCCAATGGAAGACAACAGTGGCAGCTATACCATCAGCGCGATGGTACCGGCTCCGGCACGTCCGCCACGGGTGAGCGATATCGATATCGGCAACTCCATTCGTGGCAAGCTTGATGGCAACTCCAATATCGACCCGGAAGATGATAGCCAATTCAATGTCTATCGCATCAAGGGACGCGCCGGGCAGCGCCTGCAAGTGCGGCTGGATTCGGACGACTTTGATGCCAAACTGCGCTGGGGTATCTTCAACGGCAGCGAATTCATCCTCGACAGCGAGGACGATGATGGCGGCGGCGGCACCAACTCGCGCCTGACCGTCACCCTGGACGCTTCAGGCCAGGGACGCATCGTTGTCAGCGCCCTTGATGGCAGCGGCGAAGGTAATTACACACTTTCAGTCACCAACGCCCCCAGCGGCCGCTGATCGCCCTTGCAATCGCAAACAAAAACCGCCATTTGGCGGTTTTTGTTTGAACGGCATGTAGTTGTGTTCAGTCCACCCTGCGGATGCAGGCGCCGAGGCCTGAAAGCTTGGCTTCGATGCGCTCGTAGCCACGGTCAAGGTGATAAATGCGGTCGATGGTGGTTTCGCCATCGGCCACTAGCCCTGCCAGAATCAGGCTGGCCGAGGCGCGCAAGTCGGTGGCCATCACTGGCGCGCCGGTCAGACCTGCCACGCCGCGCACAACGGCGGTATGGCCGTCAATTTTGATATCTGCGCCCAGGCGCTGCAGCTCCTGCACGTGCATGAAGCGGTTTTCGAAAATCGTCTCGCGAATCACGCCGGTACCCTCGGCAATGGTGTTCATCGCCATGAACTGCGCCTGCATGTCGGTGGGAAACCCCGGATGCGGCATGGTATTGATGTCCACCGCACGCGGCCTCCTGCCCTGCATATCGAGGCTGATGCTGTCGTTATCGCAACCGATTTGCGCACCGGCCTCCACCAGCTTGGCCAGCACCGCATCCATCGACTCGGGGTGTGCATGGCGCAGCGTCACCTTGCCGCCGGTCATGGCGGCAGCGACCAGGAAAGTCCCGGCCTCGATGCGGTCGGCCAGCACGGTATGGGTCGCCGCATGCAGGCGCTCCACGCCCTGTACGCGGATGCGGCTGCTGCCGGCGCCCTCAATCTTGGCGCCCATGGCGACCAGGCATTGGGCAAGGTCCACGATTTCCGGCTCCATCGCGGCGTTTTCCAGCACGCTCTCGCCTTCGGCCAGGGCGGCAGCCATCAGCACGTTTTCGGTCGCACCCACGCTCACCATGTCAAAGGCGATTCGGCCGCCACGCAGGCGCTTGGCCTGTGCCTTGATGAAGCCATGCTCGACGCTGACTTCCGCGCCCAGTGCCTGCATGCCCTTGATGTGCTGATCCACCGGCCTTGAGCCAATCGCGCAGCCACCGGGCAGCGAGACTTCAGCCCTGCCATGGCGCGCCAGCAGCGGCCCCAGCACCAGCACCGAAGCGCGCATGGTTTTCACCAGTTCATACGGGGCGACATGGCTGTTGACGCTGCGCGGGTCAACGCGCACTTCGCTCTCTTGCCCGCTGCCATAGTGCACCGGGTCGATTTCCACCCCAGCCCCCAAACCGGCCAGCACTTTCTTGGTGGTGGCGACATCGTGCAAAGCCGGCACATTGCGAATCCGCACCGGCTCATCGGCCAGCAAGGTGGCGCAGAGAATCGGCAGCACCGCATTCTTGGCACCGGAAATGGCGACTTCGCCATTCAGTACCGCGCCGCCCTCAACCACGATTTTCTGCATCAGCCCACTCCAGCCTTGGCGGCTTCTTCCGGGGTCAGGGTTTTCAGCGCCAGGGCGTGAATTTCACCGCCCATGCGCTCGCCCAGGGTGGCATACACCATGCGATGCCGTGCCAGCGGCAGCTTGCCGGCAAACGCCTCGGCAATTACCAGCGCCTCGAAATGCACGCCATCATCGCCCTGCACTTGCGCACGCGCGCCGGGCAGGCCTTGTTCAATCAATTGCTGGATGGTGTTCGGATTCATCGGGCGAGCCTTGAAATGCGTAAAATGAGCGCGCCATTCTACTCCGGCCCAATCCCGTTACCACGCGATGCCTTCCGATAAGTCCCTGCTTGCCAGCGCCCGCCGCGTGTTCGACACCGAACGCCAGGCGCTTGATGCGGTCTTCGCCCGTCTTGATGGCGATTTTACCCGCGCCTGCCAATTGATATTGCAAAGCCGTGGTCGCGTGGTCTGCACCGGCATGGGCAAGTCCGGCCATATCGCCCGCAAAATCGCCGCCACGCTCGCTTCCACCGGCACCCCGGCATTCTTCGTGCATCCGGGCGAAGCCGGTCACGGCGACCTTGGCATGATTACCGATGCCGACCTGGTGCTGGCACTATCCAATTCCGGCGAAACCGATGAGCTCGTCATGCTGCTGCCGGTATTGGCACGACAGGGCAACCGGCTGGTGGCCATAACCGGCCGGCCGGTCTCCACGCTGGCGCGCGCCGCCGATGCGCATATCGATGCCAGTGTCCCGGCCGAAGCCTGTCCACATGACTTGGCGCCGACCAGCTCCACCACTGCCGCACTGGTACTGGGCGATGCGCTGGCGGTGGCGCTTCTGGAAGCGCGCGGCTTTACCCCGGATGATTTTGCCCGCTCGCATCCGGCCGGCAGCCTTGGCCGTCGGCTGCTGCTGCATATCCATGATGTGATGCACACCGGTGAGGAAATCCCGCAGGTGCCACACACCGCACAACTCACCGACGCGCTGATGGAAATCAGCCGCAAACGCATGGGCATGACCGCCGTGGTCGATGACGGCGGCCGTCTGGTGGGTCTGTTCACCGACGGCGACCTGCGCCGCACCCTGGATGCAGGCGTGGATGTGCACAATACCCGGATCGCCGATGTCATGACCCGCAATCCCAAAACCATTGATGCCCAGGCACTGGCGGTGGAGGCCGCGCAATTGATGGAAGCGCATAAAATCAGCGGTCTGGTGGTGACCGATAGCGAGCAGCGCCTGCTCGGTGCGCTTAATATTCATGACCTGTTGCGCGCCCGCGTGGTTTGATTCTTGCCCTTTGCCCTTGCCTGCCATGTCCCAAGCTGCCTACCCTGCCGAACTTCTCGCCCGCGCCCGCCGCATCCGGCTGGCCTGCTTTGATGTGGACGGCACGCTGACCGAGGGGCATCTGCATTTTGACGAGCAAGGCCACGAATACAAATCCTTCCACGCGCACGATGGCATGGGGCTGTCGCTGCTGCGCAAAAACGGCATCGAAGTGGCGCTGATTACCGCACGGCGCAGCAAGGTCACCGAAAACCGCGGCGCCGAGCTTGGACTTGCCGAAGTCCATACCGCCGCACACGACAAGCTCGCCACCACCCTTGATATCGCCACACGTCTTGGCATCAGGATGGATGAGGTCGCCTTCATGGGCGATGACCTGGTGGACTTGCGGGTATTTGCGCATGTCGGCCTTGCCGTGGCGCCGGCCAATGTGCACGCCTGGACGGCACCGCATGCGCACTGGATTACCCCACAGCGAGGCGGTCACGGTGCAGCGCGCAACTTGTGCGACCTGCTGCTGGTGGCCCAGGAAAAACAGGCTGCGGTGCTGGCGAGCTTTGGCATGGAGCTTGTGCAATGAACTGGCGCACTGCAATCATGCTGGCGCTCATCGCCGCCTCCATTGCCATCGGCATTGCCATCCAGCGGCAGCAGGAACGTTTGCACCGTGATGACGGTGCGGCAAGTTATCGCTCCGACTACACCCTGCACGATTTCCAGCTCACCACGCTCAACAAGGATGGCAGCGAAGCCTTCACCCTGGCCGCGCCCCAGTTGCAGCGCAACCCGGAAAACCGCGAGATGGATATCGCAACCCCCAATTTTCATTTCCCCGACAGCAAGGCACGCCGCTGGCGCGCCCAGTCGCGCACTGCCTGGGTCAATGCCGATGGCACTGAGGTACGCTTGCGCGATGATGTCCGCCTGGAAGCGCCCGATGGTGAAAGCCAGCTGCGCATGGAAACCGCATCGCTCGATGTTTTCCCCGACGCCGGCATCGCCAGCAGCGATGCGGAAGTGCTGATCAGCCAGCCAGGTGTCACAATTCGCGGTCGCGGGCTTGAAGCCCAGCTTGAAAGCAACCGCGTCACACTCAAATCCGAGGTTCGCAGCCGTTATGTCCCCAATCCGTAAAACCCTTCTCACTGCTTTTGCGCTGGCCATGGCTGGCAGCGCCTGGGCGCGTTCCTCCGATCGCAATCAGGCCATGACCATCGACAGCAACTGGCAAAGCTGTGGACTGGGCGAAAACATGAGCTGCGAGCTGCGCGGCAATATCGTCATCAACCAGGGCACGCTGCGCATCAATGCCGCGCAGGGCACCATCAACCAGGCCAATGGCCGTCCCAACCGGGCAAGGCTCACTGGCGGCGTCACCATGCGCCAGGAACTGGACGATGGCACCCCCATCAATACCCGCTCGGGCAGTGTGGATTACGACTTCAATACTGAAATCATCATCCTCACCGGCAATGTCGAAATCACCCAGCCGCGCGGCAACCTGCGTGGCGAGCGCGTGGTTTACAACATGAAAACCGGCCAGGTGCAAAGTGGCGGGCAGGAAGGCGGTGGCCGCGTACGCATGACCATCCAGCCCAAGGCAGGTGGCTGATGCTGAAAGCCCAAGGTCTTCGCAAACGCTACAAATCGCGCACGGTGGTGCGTGATTTTGGCCTGAATCTGGATGCTGGCGAAGTGGTCGGCCTGCTCGGCCCCAACGGCGCGGGCAAAACCACCTGCTTCTACATGATTGTCGGCCTGGTGGCCGTCGATGGCGGTCGCATCGAGCTCGATGGCAAGGACATCACCCATATGCCGATGTACGAGCGCGGCAAACTGGGCGTGGGCTATCTGCCACAGGAGCCTTCGGTATTTCGCAAGCTTTCGGTGGCCGATAACCTGCGTCTGGTGCTGGAGCTGCGTCCCGATCTTGACCGTGCCGGTCGTGAGCGCGAACTTGCCAACCTGATGGACGAGTTGCAAGTCGCCCATGTCGCCGAGCAAAACGGCGCCAGTCTCTCCGGCGGCGAGCGTCGTCGCGTGGAAATCGCCCGCGCCCTGGCCGCCAATCCACGCATGATGCTGCTGGACGAGCCATTTGCCGGGGTTGATCCGATTTCCATCGGCGAAATCCAGCGCATCATCACCCATCTCAAGAACCGCGGCATCGGCGTCCTGATCACCGACCACAATGTGCGCGAAACCCTGGGGATTTGCGACCGCGCCTATATCCTCAGTGAAGGCGAAGTACTGGCGCAGGGCGCACCGGACGCACTGCTTGCCAACCCCGAGGTGCGCCGCGTCTATCTGGGTGAAACTTTCCGTCTTTGATATGCTTCCAAGCCTCGGGGAGAGGCTTTGTGAAACAACATCTGACTGCACGCCAGACCCAGCAGCTTGCGCTGACGCCACAACTGCGTCAGGCGCTGGCCGTGTTGCAAATGTCGGCAGCCGAACTCGAAGCCGAAATTGCCGACGCGATTGAGTCCAATCCGCTGCTGGAATGGCAGGAATCCGGCAGCGCTGAACTGCCGGGCGAACGTGAATATGCCGAGTCCGAAGCCCGCAATGAAGACAATGGGCACGAAGACTGGTCGCAGATACGTGAAGATGCCGACTGGGGCGAGCATGATGATGACTGGCATCCCGGCAATGCAGGCCATCATGGCGATGAAGAAGGCGATAGCCAGGCCGAGCGCCAGGCGGCTCCGGAAAGCCTGCAAGCCCACCTGCAATGGCAGCTGCGGCTGAGCCACCTCGGCCCGCGCGACATGCAGATCGGCGCTGCGCTGATTGATGCCATCGACAATGACGGCTATCTGCGCGAACCGCTGCAAAACATCCTCGATGCCCTGCCCGCCCAATGGCAAGTCGATCACGATGACCTCCTGCCGGTACTGCATCTGATTCAGCATTTCGACCCGCTGGCGGTGGGTAGCCGCAGCCTGGGCGAATGTCTCAGCATCCAGTTGCAACAATTGCCTGCCGACACGCCTGCGCGCGCGCTGGCGCTGCAAATTGCCGGCCAATACATCGAACAATTGCCCAAAATCGGCGCCACCGGCATCGCCCGCGAATGCGGTTGCGACTGCACCGAGGCCGAGGCCGCCATCAATCTGTTGCGCAGCCTGGAGCCACGCCCGGGAAGCAGCATCGGCAGCATCGACCACGATGCCTATATCACCCCGGATGCCAGGATTTTCCGAAAAAATGGCCGTTGGTGTGTCGCCCTGACCACAGCTGCCCGTCCTGCCATTGCCATCAACCGCGAATATGCACGCATGGCCGCCGAAGCCGCAGGCAGTGATGGCCAATACCTGCGTGGCCGCCTGCAGGAAGCGCGCTGGCTTTTGAAAAATATCGAGCAGCGCGGCCAAACCCTGCTGCGCGTGCTCGAATGTCTCGTCCGCGAGCAGTCGGCCTTTCTGGAGTATGGCGAAGCGGCACTGCGCCCCTTGACCCTGCGCGAAATCGCCGCGCGTCTGGAACTGCACGAATCCACCATCTCCCGCGCCATCGCCCGCAAATACGTGCACACCCCGCGTGGCACGCTGGCCGTACGCGATTTCTTCTCCTCCGGCATCGACAACGACGGCGTGGCCGCTTCCAGCATCGCCATCCAGTCGATGATTCGCGAGCTGATCGATGCCGAAAACCCGCGCAAGCCGCTCTCGGATGCCGCCCTTACCCAAAAGCTCAAGGAGGCCGGGGTTCCGGTTGCCCGCCGTACCGTGGCCAAATATCGAGAGGCGCTGGGTATCGCCTCATCGCAAGCGCGCGCGCGGCTGTAGTTTTTTCTTTTGTGGGTGTCTTTTTGGGTTTTCTGAAAATTTTTAACTCAGGTTTCACCCCAAAACCGCCAATTTGCGCGATGCTGTAGCTGTAGTTTCCCAACCACACGCCAACCGAAGGAGGCGACCATGCAAGTTGAAGTCCATGGCCAGAACATCGAAGTCACCGACGCCCTGAAGCAATACGCCGAAGAAAAAATGGCTCGGCTTGAGCGCCATGCGGTATCGCGCGATGTGGATGTGCGCATCCAGCTGCGGGTGGACAAGCCCGACCACCATGCTGCCGGCAATGTCAAGCTCGCCGGTGCCGACTTCCATGCCGATGCCAGTGGCCAGACCATGTACGCCGCCATTGACCTGCTGACCGACAAGTTCGACCGCCTGCTGCTCAAGCACAAGGAAAAAACCGTCGACCACCATCGCGGTGAAAACCCGGCACGCGAAGGCACGTTCGGTTAAGTCCGCCGCTAGGCCGCAAGGCATGAAACATGCCGCTGATAGTTAGCCACCCAAACCATCGCCATCCTGTCCAGCTGCCAGGATGGCGATATTTTGTTGACGATACCAGTCAGCCTTTTGCCCGGGGATAATGCAGGGATTGCACACCGCCGCCCTCACCCAGCCGTCCTGGATTCTTGAGCATGACCTCACCTGAGCCATCTTCACTTCTGCTGCTGACCGGCATGTCTGGCTCGGGCAAATCCATTGCACTGCGCACCCTGGAAGACTCCGGCTATTACTGCATCGACAACCTGCCAGCGGAGCTGCTCACCGAAGCGCTGCGCAGCCTGCGCAACCAGGAACTGGAGTCTCCCGAGCGGCTGGCATGCGCCATCGACATCCGCAGCCGCAACGACTTGGCACAGATGCCTGAATGGCTTTCGGCGCTGGCACGCGAAGGCCAGGCCGCACAACTGGTATTCATCGACTCGGACAATGATGTCCTGCTGCGCCGCTATGCCGATACCCGCCGCCGTCATCCCTTGAGCCATCTGGGACTGGCACTGGCCGATGCCATCACCCTGGAGCGTCAGGCACTCAAGCCCCTGCGCGCCCTGGCCGACCACGTCATCGACAGCAGCACGATGAATGTGCATCAGCTGCGCCGCGCCATCATCGAGCGCCTGGGCGTAGGTGATGACCTGCCCCCGGCCTTGCTGTTCCAGTCCTTTGCCTACAAGCGCGGCCTGCCCCCGGATGCCGATTTCGTGTTTGATGCGCGGGTGCTGCCCAATCCGCATTGGAATCCGGCACTGCGCCCGCTCTCCGGCCGTGACCGCGCCGTGCGCGATTTTTTTGAGCAAGCCCCGGACGTACAGGCCTATCTGGCCCAAGTGCGCGACATGCTGGAAAGCTGGTTACCGCGCCTGCGCCATGACACCCGCAGCTATATCACCATCGCCTTTGGTTGCAGCGGCGGCCGTCACCGCTCGGTATATCTGGCCGAAACCCTGGCCGCCCATGTCCGCAACCACGGCTGGCCGGATGCGGCCACCTTTCACCGTGAACTCGACTAAACCGCCAGAGCCCCATGTCAACCGGCATTCTTGTCATCACCCATCCCGGCATCGGCCACGCACTTGTCGATAATGCCCGGCAGATTCTGCGCAACCTGCCGCTGAAAATCGAAGCCTTTGAAGTGCCTTCCGATGCCGACCTTGATGCCCTCCTGCCTGCTGCCAGTGGCGCCCTGCGGCGCGTGGATGCTGGGGATGGCGTACTGATTCTGGTCGATATGTATGGCGCCCCCCCCAGCCAGCTGGCACAAAAACTGACCCAGCTGGGCACCCCCTGCAAGCGCGTGGCCGGAGCCAGCCTGCCAATGCTGCTGCGGGTGATGAACTATCCCGAACACGACCTTGCGCAACTGCAATCCACCGCATCACTCGGTGGCCGCAATGCCGTACTGCTGGACGACCCGCTGTAAAGCCATATGATCCATCATTCACAAACAGCTAGGGCACGTCATCAAATCATCCAAATGATGGCCGAGACGAGGTGGATGGCGCCCAGGAAGTTACATGCCGTCTTGTCATAAAGCGTGGCAATGGCACGCCACTGTTTTAGGCGGGCAAAGAAGTTCTCAATAGCGTGACGTTTCTTGTAAAGTGCCGCGTCGCACTCGCGCTGCGCTTTGTTGCGGCTACGTGATGGAATCACTACCTGCTTGCCCGCAGCCCACAAGGGCTCAATCACTCTGCTATGCGCAGCATAGGCCTTGTCGGCAATCACCGTTTTGCCTGAATTGCCCGGCAACAATGCGTCTGCGTCCTCCAAGTCGTGCGCCTGCCCAGGGGAGTGGGATTACCGAGCGCATCGATGGTGGCGTGAATTTTGGAACTTAATCCCCCCCTCGGCTGCGACCGATAACTTGGCCACCTTAGCGTTCGGGTAAATCACGCGAGGGAATTCCTGCCCGGTATTCATGACGAGATCTTCCGCAGCCTTTATCTCTCGGAGAAAGGCTGCTTTGACGTGGTCGACTTCGGGCGGGCGTCCAGCCATTTGGGTTCCCTATTCAGCCAAGAATCTCAAGGTAAGGTTTCTTATCAATGATAGCTGCCTGCGACTTTCTCTTGAGCAGCGCCACCAGATCGCCTTGCCGTTGAAGCAGCATCACGAACTCCTGTAATGAACACAAGAAGATTGTCTTGAGGTTCAACGCATTCTTGCATTCAGTCAATACGGACTCTGTGTAGCCGTTTGTCGCAATGAAGATGCCGTGCGCGTTCGCGCGCATGAACAAGCGGCTGAGGTGAGGGGAGAACTCGCCCATGCCAACCGGCGCATTGAGCCACTTCATCTCCACCAAATGAATGACCCCGTCCAATTCGATCACACCGTCAATCTGCTCAAGGACAGTGCCGGTATCGGGAGACTTGCGCCGGAAATCTTCACGAACGTGGATGCCATAAGCCTTGAATAGGTCGTTCAGCACAGCTTCGAGTAGCTTGCCCCGCTTCTGCGGTTTGTCGCCCATGCCGAATAAGGCGAAAAGACGCGCACTGACATCTTCTATCTTCGCGCGCTTTTCTGCTGCCGCCGCTTGCTCGGCACGTTGACGGGAGAGCTTCTGTTCTCGCTCGGCATCGCGCTCCTGCTTCATG
Source organism: Lysobacteraceae bacterium NML07-0707 (assembly GCA_002798295.1). Classification (GTDB taxonomy): domain Bacteria; phylum Pseudomonadota; class Gammaproteobacteria; order Xanthomonadales; family Xanthomonadaceae; genus Solilutibacter. The sequence goes on from NWQT01000020.1 coordinate 28,122, forward strand.
CGCGTGAAGGAGTCTTTGACGTTGACTGTCTTGCCCAACTCGGCCACAAGCCCTTTGGCCTTGAGTCGGTCAGAATCCCAGCAGGTATCGAAGTTGTCGAACTCGGTGACGCGCTTGATGATTTCGCGGCGAGGACGTAACCCGCTATCCCCACGCGCATTCACTTTCGTAAGCACATTGCGGACGATCTCGAACTTGTTGATGGCGTCGCGATTGGTACGAACGATACGAGAGACTTCAGCGAGGTCTTCCGGCGGAACCCCGGCGCCTTGGAGGAAGATAACGACGTCTTGCTTGCTCCGGCACAGCAACGGAATCGTGTCCACCAGCAGATTGAACACCTCGGGAGGATAGTGAAACTGCTCTGCCATCTTGTCGTTGTTCCTTCGTCTGCCTCGCCTAAGTGGCGGTTGCGCTTGCGCCTACGTTCTGCTTGCGCCAGCCCAATTTTGCGGATGGATAATTCACCTGCGGAACTGCTGACTTTTCTACTGCATTTCTCGCACTTCACATGCCGGTTGATTTTGCGTAACTTCTTGCTTTTATTGGCGGAAGCGGTGAGATTCGAACTCACGAAGGGTTGCCCCTTGCCGGTTTTCAAGACCGGTGCCTTCAACCACTCGGCCACGCTTCCGTATCGGGTTTGACTGCCGCTGTGCGCCGGCAGGGGTGCTATTGTGCCATGTCTTGGCCGCTGCAGTCAGGCCCGCAGCGTTTTTTTGCAAGTTGCTGCGGTAAAACTTCAGCCAGGTGGTCGATAAAGGCGCGCACGGCAGGCAGCATGCCGCGTCGGCTGGGAAATACGGCGTGAATGATGCCCTGCGGCAGTTTCCATTGCGGCAAAATCACTTCCAGCTCGCCGTTTTTGACCGCCTCAGCGCAGCTCATCTCTGGCAGCATGGTGATGCCGATGCCCTGTTTGACCAGTCCCCGCAACATCTGGAAGTCGAATGCGCCAAGCCGGGGCTTGAGCGCCACGGTGCGGATTTCGCCCTGCGGGCCATGCAGCACCCATTGTTGGCGTGTGTCATCCTCGAACATGCTGAGCGTGACGTGCTCGCTCAGGTCTTCAGGTTGTTGCGGGCGACCACGTTTGCGCAGGTAATCCGGGCTTGCCACCAACAGTTGCTGGTCATGGCCGAAGCTGCGCATCACCAGGCTGCCATCATCATCGAGTTTGCTGCGCACCCGCAGTGCCACATCGAAGCCTTCCTGAATCAGATCCACGCGGCGGTTGCTGATTTGCAATTGCAGGCGCACTTCCGGGTATTGGGCCAAGAATGCCGGCAGCACATCGGGCATCACTTCCTGCGCCAGCGTCACCGGCACGCTCACCCGCACCAGACCGCGCGGGGTGGTACTGAGCTGCGCCACGGCCTCCTGGGCGGCCTGCGCGGCATCGCGCATCGCCTGGGCATGGCGATAGACGTTCTGACCCACTTCGGTCACTGCAAAGCTGCGGGTGGAGCGCTGCAACAGGCGCACACCCAGGGTTTCTTCCAGCTGGGTGATGCGCCGCGACAAGCGCGAGCGGGGAATGCCAAGGGCGCGCTCGGCCGCCGCATAGCCGCCGTGTTCGACCACCAGCGCGAAGTAGTACAGGTCGTTGAGGTCTTGCATCAAGCCAGCACGTCAACACCACCCATGTACGGGCGCAGGGCTTCGGGTACGGTGATCGAGCCGTCGGCGTTCTGGTAGTTCTCCATCACCGCAATCAGTGCGCGGCCAACGGCGGTGCCGGAGCCGTTCAGGGTGTGCACCAGTTCCGGCTTGCCGCTCTCGCCGCGGAAGCGTGCCTGCATGCGCCGCGCCTGGAAGTCGCCGCAGTTGGAGCAGGAAGAAATCTCGCGGTAGGTGTTCTGCGAAGGCAGCCAGACTTCCAGGTCGTAAGTCTTGCGGGCGGAAAAGCCCATGTCACCGGCGCACAGCAGCATGCGCCGGTACGGGAGCCCGAGTTTTTCCAGCACGGTTTCAGCGCAGCGGGTCATGCGCTCAAGTTCGGCATCGCTGTCTTCAGGCTTGCAGATCGATACCAGTTCAACTTTCTCGAACTGGTGCTGGCGGATCATGCCGCGCACATCGCGGCCACCGCTGCCGGCTTCGGAGCGGAAGCACAGCGAATCGGCCGTCATGCGCAGCGGCAGGCGTGCGGCTTCAAGGATTTCATCGCGGACGATATTGGTGAGCGCGATTTCCGAAGTGGAAATGAGGTAGCGGCGATGCTCGCCCAATTGGGTGGCGAACATGTCTTCCTCGAACTTCGGCAGCTGCCCGGTGCCAACAAGGCTCTCGGCATTGACGATCACCGGCACATTGGTTTCTTCATAGCCATGCGCGGCGGTGTGCAAGTCCAGCATGAACTGCGCCAGCGCCCGGTGCAGGCGCGCCAGCTGCCCGCGCAGCACGGTAAAACGCGCGCCGGAGAGTTTGGCGGCAGTTTCGGCATCCAGCCAGCCATGGCGTGCGCCCAGCTCGACATGGTCTTTGACTGCAAAATCAAAGTTGCGCGGCGCGCCCCAACGCGATTGCTCCACATTGCCGGTTTCGTCCACGCCCTCGGGCACCGAGGCATCGGGCAGGTTCGGCAAGCCCTGCATCAGCGCTTCCATTTCGCCGCGAATGGCATCGAGGCGCGCTTCGCTGGCCTTCAGCTCCTCGCCAAAGCTCGCCACCTCGGCCATCAGTGCGCTGACATCTTCGCCCTTGGCCTTGGCCTGACCAATCGCCTTGCTGCGGGTATTGCGCAGGTTTTGCAGCTCCTGGGTACGAATCTGGATGGCCTTGCGCTCAGCTTCCAGTGTCTGGAAAGCGGCTACATCCAGATTCACGCCACGCCGCGCCAGCCCTTGGCGGACAGTTTCAGGGTCATTGCGGAGCAGTTGCACATCAAGCATCGAAGGCCATTCCATCAATCAGGGGGCAGGTATTATCGCCGCTTTATGCGGTTTTGCCGCATTGCTCACTTCAACAATGCAACAATGCGCGCACTCAAGCCACCCATGAGTCGTGACATGTCCACTCCCGCCCCGCTTCCGCCTTCCCCCCCGAGCACAGCAGCCGGCCAGGGCAGACGCAGGTCACGCAGGCTGCTGTGGATTCTGCCCGCCGCAGGCGTTCTTGGCGGATTGCTGTTTTTGCTGGTGTGGAGCATCGAGAAAGAAAAAGTCTTCTACACCGCGCCGCCTGCGGCCAGCAGCCAGACGCAAGATGCCGGTCAGGTCAAGATTTTTGAACCCCTGCCGACGCCACAAAGCCCGTCATCGGCCGAAAGCCCACAGCCAGGCAGCCTGCTGCCCGTGCCGCCGCCACAAGCTTCGCAGCCGCAACAGCCACGTATTGTTGAGCCGCCGGCCACCAATCAGCCAGCACCGCCGCCGGTGCAGCAAACCCGGCAGCGCATGGCCGCCAGCACGCCGCCGGTTCCGACGCGCCAGCCCGCACCGCGTTACCCGCGCAATGCACTGCGCAATGGCATCGGCGGCGTTGTACAACTACAGGTGGATGTCGGCCCAGATGGCGTACCGACCTCGGTCAGCCTGATTCGCAGCAGCGGCTCGCGCGAGCTTGACCGCGCTGCCAGTGAAGCCGTACGCCGCTGGCGCTTCCAGCCTGCCACGGAAAACGGCCAGCCCACCGTAGGCCGGGTTACGGTTCCCATCCAGTTCACCCCCAACTAAACCCGTCCGGCAGCTTACTGACCATCCCGTCCATGTTGGCCTGCTTTTTGGGTGCAACGGCCAGATGTCAGGGCTATAATCGCACTCCCCTCTAACCGGCCATTCAGCCCGATTTTCCGAAATAGCGGAAACTTTCGAAAAATCAGGCAGTTGTGGCCTCTGGCATAGCGCGAGCGTAATCCTGAAATGGCGAGCAGCCTCTTGAAGAAGTTTGCACAGTCTTCCCAACTTGGTGCCAATGCGGCCTATATCGAAGACCTTTACGAACAATATCTGGCCAACCCCGACAGCATCGAGCCGAAGTGGAAAGCCTATTTTGATGAACTCAAGGGGCGTGAAGCCGGGGACGTACCGCACTCGGTGATTGCCGAAGCGGTGGCTGCTGCCGGCCGTGCGGCGGCTCGCGGCGTAGTCACCGCCGGCGGCGCGGGTGATGAACGCGAGCGCAATGTTGGCCGCCTGATTACCGCCTACCGCTCACGCGGCCACCTGGCCGCTGACGTTGACCCGCTGCAAATGTGGGTTCATCCAGATGCGCCCGACCTGACGCTGGGCTTCCATCATCTTTCCGATGCCGACCTGGGCAGCGAGTTTTCCACCGGCGGCGTGGCCGGACGCGAGCGCATGAAGCTCTCCGAGCTGCTCGCCACCCTGAAGGCCACCTATACCGGCCCGATTGGTGCGGAATTCATGCATATCCCCGATGTCGAACAGCGCCGCTTCATGTACCAGCGCCTGGAGGCGGCGGCCGGCAAGTTTGGCCGCAGCGCCGAGCAGAAAAAGCGCATCCTGGAGCGCCTGACCGCCGCCGAAGGGCTGGAGCGCTACCTCGGCACCAAATACGTCGGCCAGAAGCGCTTTTCGCTCGAAGGCGGCGACTCGCTGATTCCGCTGCTCGATACGCTGATTCAGCACGCAGGCCAGGCCGGCGTGAAGGAAACCGTCATCGGCATGGCGCACCGTGGCCGCCTGAATGTGCTGGTCAATACCCTTGGCAAGCCGCCACGCGTGCTGTTTGACGAATTTGAAGGCAAGTTCGAGCACCACCACGGCGACCGCGCCCATACCGGCGATGTGAAGTATCACATGGGCTTCTCCGCCGATGTCGCCACCCCGGCAGGCCCGATGCACCTGGCGCTGGCCTTCAACCCCTCGCACCTGGAAATCGTCAACCCGGTGGTCGCAGGCTCGGTGCGCTCACGCCAGCTGCGCCGTGGCGATAGCGCCCGCCAGAGCGTGCTGCCGGTCTTGTTGCATGGCGATGCCGCTTTTGCAGGCCAGGGCGTGGGCATGGAGCTGTTCCAGATGTCGCAGGCACGCGGCTTTGCCGTGGGCGGCACCGTGCACGTGGTCATCAACAACCAGGTCGGCTTTACCACCAGCGAGCGCCAGGACGCGCGCTCCACGCTGTACTGCACCGATGTGGCCAAGATGGTGGCCGCGCCCATCCTGCATGTAAATGGCGACAACCCCGAAGCAGTGGCATTCTGCGCCGAGCTTGCCTTCGATTTCCGCCAGCGCTTTGGCAAGGATGTGGTCATCGACCTCATCTGCTATCGCCGCAACGGCCATAACGAGGCCGACGAGCCGGCCGCGACGCAGCCGCTGATGTACCAGAAAATCCGCGCAATGAAGACCACCCGCGAGCTGTACGGCAATGCGCTGGTGGCCGAGGGCGTGTTGAGCGAGGGGGAACCCAAGGCTTACGCCGATGCCTACCGCGACAAGCTCGATGCCGGTGAAGTCACCGCCGAGCTGGTCAAGCCCGAAGCTGACCCCAATGCCATCGACTGGAGCAAGCTGATGGCAGGCAAGCCCAGCGACGCCTTCAGCACCGGCGTTGACCGCGCCAAGCTGGACACGCTGGCCAAGGCCATCACCAGCCTGCCCGAAGACCTGACCCTGCATCCGCGCGTGGCCAAGATTTACGATGACCGCCGCAAGATGGCCGCAGGCGAGCAGCCGGGCGACTGGGGCTTTGCCGAGAACCTTGCCTACGCAACGCTGCTGGATGAAGGCTACCGCCTGCGTCTGGTCGGCCAGGACTCCGGACGCGGCACCTTCTTCCATCGCCACGCGGTGCTGCATGACCAGAAAACCGACCGCGACTACCTGCCGCTGCAAGCGCTGGTCAAGAACCCTGAAGACGCCATCATCATCGACTCGCTGCTCAGCGAAGAAGCAGTGATGGCTTACGAGTACGGCTATTCCACCACCGACCCCAACACCCTGTGCATCTGGGAAGCGCAGTTCGGCGACTTCGCCAACGGCGCACAGGTGGTGATTGACCAGTTCCTGACCTCCGGCGAAGCCAAGTGGGGGCGGCTGTCCAATCTGGCACTGTTCCTGCCCCACGGCTATGAAGGCCAGGGCCCGGAACACAGCTCGGCGCGCCTGGAGCGCTTCCTGCAACTGTGCGCGCAGGGCAATATCCAGGTGTGCGTGCCGACCACCCCGGCGCAGGCCTTCCACATGATTCGCCGCCAGATGCACATGACCACCCGCAAGCCGCTGGTGGTGATGACGCCCAAGTCGCTGCTGCGCCACAAGCTTGCCATCAGCGACTTGGACGAGCTGGCCAATGGCCAGTTCCAGCACCTGATTGCCGATACCCGCGCCGATGCCAAAGCCGTCAAGCGCGTGGTGCTGTGCTCGGGCAAGGTCTATTACGACCTCCTGGAAGATGCCCAAAAGCGCGGCCAGAACGATGTCGCCCTGATTCGCATCGAGCAGCTGTATCCGTTCCCGCGTCAGCAGCTGGCCGATGAACTGGGCAAATACCCGCAGGCGCAGGATGTCATCTGGTGCCAGGAAGAGCCGCAGAACCAGGGTGCCTGGTTCCAGATTCAGCACCATCTGCGCGCCTGCCTTGCCAAGCATCAATCGCTGTCCTATGCAGGTCGGGCACGCTCGCCCTCGCCTGCCGCCGGGCATTTCAACGACCATGTGGTCGAGCAGCAAAAGCTCATTGCCGATGCTCTGGTCAACCCGCCCAATACCGAGTCGGACAACGACTAACCTTCACCTTTCACGCTCAAATCTCAATCGGAAAAGCTCATGGCCACCGAAATCAAAGTCCCGGTTCTTCCCGAATCCGTCTCCGACGCCGTTATCGCCACCTGGCACAAGAAGGTCGGCGATGCCGTCCGCCGCGATGAAAATCTGGTCGATCTTGAAACCGACAAGGTCGTGCTGGAAGTCCCTGCCCCCGCCGACGGCGTGCTGAAGGAAATCAAGTTCGATACCGGCGCCACCGTGGTCAGCCAGCAAGTGATTGCGGTGATTGAGGAAGGCGCCGTGGCTGAAGCGCCCGCAGCGGCTGCGACTGCCGAAGCCCCGAAAGCCGCCGCACCGGCTGCTGCGGCTCCGGCACCGCAAGTCACTGCCAGCGCCACCTCGCAACTGCCGCCCGGTGCACGCTTCACCGCCGAAACCCAGGGCATCAACCCGGCGGATGTGCAGGGCACCGGTCGCCGTGGCGCGGTCACCAAGGAAGACCTGATCCACTACGCCAGCGGCAAGACCGCCGGTGTTGGCGGCGGCGCCCGCCCGGAAGAGCGCGTGCCGATGACCCGCATGCGCAAGCGCATTGCCGAGCGCCTGATGGAGTCGAAGAACTCCATCGCCATGCTGACCTCGTTCAACGAAGTCAACCTTTCGCAAGTGATGAAGATGCGCAAGGCCATGCAGGACGATTTCGTCAAGACCTATGGCACCAAGCTCGGCTTCATGAGCTTCTTCGCCAAGGCCGCTGCCAACGCCCTGCAACGGCACCCCATCATCAATGCCTCGGTGGATGGCGATGACATCATCTACCACGGCTATGCCGACATTTCGGTGGCAGTCTCCACCGACAAGGGGCTGGTGACCCCGGTGCTGCGCAATGTCGAGCGCATGAATTTTGCCGAAATCGAAGACGGCATCGCCACCTTTGCCAAACAGGCACGCGAGGGCGGCCTGAAGCTCGAAGACCTGCAGGGCGGCACCTTTACCATCACCAATGGCGGCACCTTTGGCTCGCTGTTCTCCACCCCGATTGTCAACCCGCCGCAGTCGGCCATCCTCGGCATGCACGCCATCAAGGATCGCGCTGTTGTCGAAAACGGCCAGGTCGTGGCCGCGCCGATGATGTATATCGCACTCAGCTACGACCACCGCATCATCGACGGCAAGGATGCGGTGCTGTTCCTGGTGGACATCAAGAACCAACTGGAAAACCCCAGCCGCATGCTGCTTGGCATGTAATTCTGAACCCGCGAACCCCGCGCCCTGCGCGGGGTTTGGCTTTGTGATTGCAAGGACTTTTTGATATGAGCGAGAAACAGAACTTCGATGTCATCGTCATCGGCGGCGGCCCTGCGGGCTATCACGCTGCCATCCGCGCCGCCCAGCTTGGCCTCAAAACCGCCTGCATCGACGCGGCGCTGGGCAAGGACGGCCAGCCGGCGCTGGGCGGCACCTGCCTGCGCGTGGGCTGCATTCCCTCCAAGGCGCTGCTCGATTCCAGCCGCCAATACTGGAACATGGGGCATATCTTCGACCAGCACGGCATCAGCTTTGACAATGCCAAGATGGATGTCGGCACCATGATTGGCCGCAAGGACAAGATCGTCAAACAGTTCACCGGCGGCATCGCGCAGCTGTTCAAGGCCAACAAAATCACCGCCTTCTATGGCTTTGGCCAGCTGCAGCTGGGCAACGAAGTCAAGGTCAAGCAACACGATGGCTCCGAAGTGCTGCTCAAGGGCACCAATGTGATTCTGGCGGTCGGCTCCGAATCCATTGAACTGCCGTTCGCCAAGTTTGATGGCAAGCACATCGTCGATAACGCCGGTGCGCTGGACTTCACCGAAGTCCCCAAGCGCCTGGGCGTGATTGGCGCCGGTGTGATTGGCCTGGAGCTGGGCAGCGTCTGGAACCGCCTGGGTGCCGAAGTCACCATCCTCGAAGCCTCGCCGGACTTCCTCGCCGCTGCCGACAAAGAAGTCAGCAAGGTGTCTGCCCGTGAATTCAAGAAGCAGGGCCTCGACATCCGCCTTGGCGCAAAGCTCTCCAAGGCCGAAGTCAAGGGCGATGAAGTGGTACTGACCTATAGCGATGCCAAGGGCGAGCAAAGCCTCACCGTGGACAAGCTGCTGGTCGCCGTCGGCCGTCGCGCCGCCAGCGCTGGCGTACTGGCCGAAGGCACTGGCGTCAAGCTCAACGAGCGCGGCCAGATTGAAGTGGATGCGCACTGCCACACCGGCGTCGACGGCGTCTGGGCCATCGGCGACTGCGTGCGCGGCCCGATGCTGGCGCACAAGGGCTTTGAAGAAGGCATCGCCGTGGCCGAACTCATCGCCGGCCTGCCCGGGCATGTCAACTTCGACACCATTCCGTGGGTGATTTACACCGAACCGGAACTGGCCTGGGTTGGCAAGACCGAAGAGCAGCTCAAGGCCGAAGGCGTGACCTACAAGGCTGGCAGCTTCCCGTTTGCCGCCGTCGGCCGCGCCGTGGCGATGGCCGAGCCGATTGGCTTTGTCAAAGTGCTGGCCGATGCCGAAACCGACCGCATCCTCGGCATGCACCTGGTCGGCCCGAACGTCTCCGAGCTGGTGCATGAAGGCGTGATTTCGATGGAGTTCAAAGGCAGCGCCGATGACCTCGCGCGCATCTGCCACGCCCACCCGAGCCTCTCCGAAGCCGTACACGATGCCGCCATGGCCGTGGACAAGCGCGCCATCCACAAGGTCAACTAACTGGCCAAAGCCCAACCCAGACAAAACCTGGCACTCTGAACTCACCCCTAAAATTTGGGCAGTTATGGGTTAAGCGTTTAAAGCCTGAGTCCGGTACAGTACCGGGCTCGGGTCTTTAACTCGTGGTTGTAGTCGTCAATATATTGGCCGATGGCAGCTTGAGGTTGCTCAATGCATTCGAAGTGTTTCTGTTTCAAGTAAAAGAGTTCCGACTTCAAGATGGCAAAGAAGCGCTCCATGGCGGCATTGTCCAAGCAATTGCCCTTGCGTGACATGCTCTGGGTCAGGCCACGCTGGGCCAGTTGCTGGTGCTAGGCCGGCATCTGATACGGCCAGCCCTGGTCTGAGTGCACGAGAGCCGCGTCCTTGCCCGGCAGCTTGGCGACTTTTCTTCGCAGCTTGTTCCTTGGCCTGAGGCTAGGCCTGCAACTTTTTTAGAGCCTGTTCAAAGGCTTTTCAATGATGGGTCTATGTTCTTTGCATGAGCGCGAAATATCCGAGCGACTTCAATCGCGAGACCATGCATATCGAAGTCGATACCTCGATCTCCTCTGCGCACCTGATCCGGATCTTCGAGCAGCTCAAGCATAGTCACGGACTGCCGCAAGTGCTGCGTACCGACAACGGCTCCGAGTTCCTGGGCGAAGCCTTCGTGAGCTGGGCCAAGTTCAACGGCATGTCCCTCCGCTATATCCAGCCCGGCAAGCCCAACCAGAACGCCTATATTGAACGCTTCAACCGGACGTTCTGGGAGGAAGTGCTGGATCAACACCTGTTCACCCGCCTCGATGATGTGCGCGAAGCCGCCTCTGGATGGATGATCGGATACAACCAAGCGCGTCCCCACGACGCACTCGGCCATCTCACCCCCACCGAATACCGTAATCACCTCGCCGGAAATTCTACTTTTGAAATGTATGCTTGACGGGGAAGCTTACGCCCTCAAGGAGCAGTGCGTATACCGTCACCGCTTTGAGCGTCAGCAGTATGCCATACGTGTTTTGGGCGATTGGATTAGGTTTTACAACCACCGAAGACCCCATTAGGCACTTGGTATGAAACCCCCCGCTGAGGCTTATGCTTTAGCAACATGACCTGTGCAGAAAGGGGTCGGTCATTACAAAGATGCAAACCATTTCCTTGGCTTCAGGCACTATTTTGACTGTGATCGAATGCACATAAAGCAGCGGCACTAAAATTGAGTCCATGAATAGCAAAGCTTCCCCCTGTCTGCTCGCGCTGACACTGGTCTTGATTTCCACAGCCTGCTCGCATCACCCGGTTCAAACGCCCCCTCCCAATCAGCCCACACTGCTGCTGATCTCCATCGATGGACTGCGCCCACAGGATATCAACGCCCAGGACATGCCCAATCTGTGGCAACTTGCCGAAGCAGGCGTGCGCGCCGAGGGCATGCGCCCGGCCTATCCTTCGCTGACTTTCCCAAACCATTACACCCTGGTCACCGGCGTAGTGCCTGACCGCCATGGCATTGTCCATAACAGCATGTACGATGCCGGACTGGGGGATTTCCGCCCCGATTTGCCCCAGGCCGTACGAAATGAGCACTGGTGGGGCGCCGAGCCGGTCTGGGTCAGCGCCGAAAAAGCCGGGTTGCGCACGACCACCCTGTACTGGCCCGGCAGCGAAGCGGCCATTCATGGCATTCGCCCGCAGGTATGGCTGCCCTTTGACAGCAGCCGCAGTGCGCAGTGGCGTGCAGAAAAAGTGGCTAGCTGGCTGACGGCAAAGACCAGCAAGCGCCCCGCATTCGCCACCCTGTACTTTGACAAGGTTGACCACGCTTCGCATAGCCATGGCCCCAACTCTAGCCAGGCGCGCAGTGAGCGTCGTAATAGCGATGCAGCCATCGGTCATTTGCTCTCACGCCTGCGACAGAACAAACAGCTGGATGAAACCAATATCATCGTGGTTTCCGACCACGGCTTTGCCGAAGTCCCGCCCGGCCAGGCGCTTGCCGTGGCAGAAATGGTACCGCCCGACTGGGTGGAGGTGATTTCAACCGGCCAGGTGGTGGGCTTTGCACTCAAGCCCGCGACCCGCGCCCAGGCCGAGCAACACTTGCTCGGCCGGCATGACCATTACCAATGCTGGCGCAAAAATGAACTGCCCAAGCGCTGGACTTACGGCCAACATCCGCGTGTACCGGAAATCGTCTGCCAGATGGATGAAGGCTGGGATGCCCTGACCGATGAAAAATTTGAAACGCGCAAGAACAATCCCAGGATGCGCGGCTCGCATGGCTATGACCCGGCCTTGCCGTCGATGCAGGCCAGCTTTATCGCCCATGGACCGGCCTTCCGTCCCGGTACCACGCTGCCGGTATTCAACAATGTGGACGTATATCCCCTGCTGATGAAGTTGATCGGCCTGCCTGCCTCACCCAATGACGGCAATCCAGGCACTTTTGATGCAGTACTGCAAGACTGAAAGCATATGAGCCGAGCCTTAGCGGCTTGGCTTCTTGAAGCGGCTTCAAGACAAAAAAAGAAGCCAACCGCGAAGGGTTGGCTTTGGGATAAATGGCGCGCCCGGAAGGATTCGAACCTCCGACCCCCAAGTTCGTAGCCTGGTGCTCTATCCAACTGAGCTACGGGCGCGCTGTTGAGGAGCGAAATTATGGGCAGTTCATTGCAGTGCGTCAAGCATTTTTTGCAATTTTTTTCGCCCTTTTGAAATCAGCTCAGTAGTAGCTGTCAAACGGGTCTTGCAGCACGATGTTGGCATCGCGGTCAGGGCCAGTGGAAACAATCGCCAGCGGGCAGCCGGCCAATTCTTCCAGCGCACGCAGATAGGCACGCGCGGCCGGCGGCAGCTTGTCCCATTCGGTGATGCCGGCGGTGGACTCCTGCCAGCCAGGAAACTCCAGATAAACCGGGGTGCATTCTTCCCAGCCCTTGGCATCGAGCGGCGCGTATTCGGTACGCTTGCCGTGGTATTCGTAGGCAATGCACATCTTCAGCGTGTCCATGCCATCGAGGATGTCGAGCTTGGTGATGCACAGGCCAGTAATGCCGTTGATGGCGACCGCGCGCTTGAGCGCGACGATATCCATCCAGCCGCAGCGACGCGGACGTCCGGTAGTGGCGCCGTATTCCTGGCCACGATCACGGATGCCCTGACCGATTTCATCGTGCAGCTCGGTCGGGAACGGACCGCTGCCCACGCGCGTGGCATAGGCCTTGGCGATACCGAGCACATAATCGATGGCATCGGCGCCGACCCCGGCGCCAGCATAGGCGCCGCCCACGGTGGTATTGCTGGAGGTCACATACGGATAGGTGCCATGGTCGATGTCCAACAGCGAGCCTTGCGCACCCTCGAACAGCACTTTTTTGCCCTGCCGGCGCAGCTCGTGCAGGATGCCGGCAACATCGGCCTTCATCGGCTCAACGTACTCGCCAAACGCCAGCGCCTCATCCAGGGTCTTCTGGTAGTCCACCGCTTCCACACCCAGGTACTGGGTCAGCACGAAATTGTGGTAATCCATCGCCGCACGCAGCTTCTCGGCCAGCTCCTCGGGGTAATGCAGATCCGCCACGCGGATGCCGCGACGCGCCACCTTGTCTTCATAGGCCGGACCGATACCGCGCCCGGTAGTGCCGATCGCCTTGCCCCCGGCCGCCTTCTCGCGCGCCTGATCCAGCGCGATGTGATAGGGCATGATCAGCGGCGTGGCCGGGGAAATTTTCAGGCGCGAACGCACTTCCACGCCATTGCTTTCCAGCTCGGCGATTTCCTTTTGCAAAGCCCCCGGGTGCAGCACCACGCCATTGCCAATCAGGCACAGTGCGTCCGGACGCAGGATGCCCGAAGGAATCAGGTGCAACACGGTTTTCTTGCCGCCAATCACCAGTGTATGCCCGGCATTATGGCCACCTTGGTAGCGCACGACCGCGCCAATATCCTGGGTCAGAAGGTCAACAATCTTGCCCTTACCTTCGTCGCCCCACTGTGCGCCCAATACCACGACTGACTGACTCATCTTGCTCTCCGAAAAACTTGTGTTTGATTTGCCCCTATGGGGCGACGTTCGGTGACTAGGCTCGGCTCCTGCCTCACCAACTCACCCGGCCAGCGGCTGTCCTGCCGCTGGCGTTCGCGCTGCACGCATCCGTGATGCGCAAGCTACAGCGCTCACCCCCACTGTGCGCCCAATACCACGACTGACTGACTCATCTTGCTCTCCGAAAATTTGATTTGGCCGCCAATATGGCAGCCGGACACTTTTTCATGCCGCCATACGCGATAAAAGCCGAGCGGGGAAACACCCCGACCGGCTTTTGGAAATGATACTGGTGTGCCAGCGGCTTTGCCAGCACAGCCGTTACACTTTATCCATGTCTGAAGATATCGCACCCGCCCCCCTGCCCTTTCCCTCCATGGCGCGCCGCTTTCGCGGCTTTCTGCCCGTAGTCGTCGATGTCGAAACCGGGGGGTTTGACTGGAACCGTCATGCGCTGCTGGAAATCGCCGCCGTGCCATTGGATCTGGACGAATCTGGTCAGCTTGTCCTTGGGCAAACCGCATGTGCGCATCTTGAACCTGCGCCCGGCACCGAGATCGACCCCAAATCACTGGCTGTCACCGGCATCCGGCTCGATCATCCATTCCGGCTTGCCAAGCCGGAGAAAGAAGCGCTTGACCATGTATTTGCAGCCGTGCGTGCAGCAGTCAAGAAGCACGGCTGCCAGCGGGCGATTCTGGTCGGCCACAATGCCCATTTCGACCTCAACTTTCTGAATGCCGCGGTGACCCGGGTCAGGCATAAGCGCAACCCGTTTCACCCTTTCAGCGTATTCGACACCGTCACCCTGGCTGGCCTTGCCTATGGGCAAACCGTGCTGGCTCGCGCGGTGCAAGCCGCCGGCATGGAGTGGGACAGCCGTGAAGCGCACTCGGCCGTGTACGACGCCGAAATGACCGCAAAGCTGTTCTGCACCATCGCCAACCAGTGGCCGATAGCGCACTAAGCGTTAGCCCAGCCTTTGCCGCACGGCCTCGAACAGGGCAATCCCGGCGCTGACCGAGACATTCAGGCTTTCCATGTCGCCGGGCATGGGAATTTTCACCAGCTGGTCGCAGTTCTCCCGGGTCAGGCGGCGCAGGCCATCGCCCTCGCCCCCCAGCACCAGGGCGATATTGCCGCGCAAGTCCAGCGAATACAGTGAGGCCTCTGCCTCGCCCGCCAGGCCGTAAATCCACACGCCCTGTTTCTGCAAATCCCGCAGGGTGCGGGCAAGATTGGTGACGGCCACTACGGGGATGCGGTCAGCTGCGCCTGCGGAAGTTTTGCGCACCGTGGCATTGACCTGCACCGCCTTGTCTCGCGGGATGATGACGGCGGTGATATTGGCTGCCGCTGCCGAGCGCAAACATGCGCCGAGGTTGTGCGGGTCCTGCACGCCATCGAGCACCAGCAGCAGGGCGCGGCCTTCGGCCTGCTCCAGCAACTCCGCCAGCTCGTGCTCACCCCAGCTGCGGGCGGCCTGATAGCGGGCGACCACGCCCTGATGCCGCAGCCCGCCGGCCACGCCATCCAGTGCCTGCTGCGCCACCCGGCGGGTATCAATCCCCAGACGGCGCGCCTGGGCTTCGATATCCGTCAGGCGGGCATTGCGCCCACCCGATTCAACCAGCACTTCGCGCACATTCTGCGCGTCGTGTTCCAGTGCGGAGGCCACGGCATTGATGCCGACGATCCATTGCGATGTTTTACTCATGGCGACATTGTAGGGGCTTGCGCGTGGCGGCTCTCTCAATATTTTTGTTTGGCTCGGCGTGCAGGCTGCCCGCGCCGGGCTTTTTCGCTGTCCATTTCCTCCAGCAAGCGGAAATCGATTTTGCGATCTTCCAGGCTGGCCTTGAGCACCTGCACGCGCACCTTGTCGCCCAGCCGGAATTCGCGGCCACGGCGCTCGCCGGTCAAGGTTTTGCGGATGGCATCAAACTGGTAATAGTCATACGGTAACTGGGTGACGTGTACCAAACCGTTGACTTTGGATTCACTCAGTTCCACGAACAGGCCAAAGCTGGTCACGCCACTCACCACGCCTTCAAACTCGCCGCCGACATGCTGCTCCATCCAGGCGGCGCGATAACGCTCATCCACTTCGCGCTCGGCTTCATCTGCACGCCGGGCGCGCTCGGAGCATTGCAGGGTGAGCCGCGCCATGTCGCGCTCGCCATAGCGGAAGTTGTCGGCATTGCCGCCCTGCAATACATGGGCAATGGCCCGGTGCAGCAGCAAATCGGGATAACGGCGGATAGGCGAGGTGAAATGCGCATAGCTGTCCAGCGCCAGGCCGAAGTGGCCGATATTCTCGGGCGAATACACCGCCAGCGACTGGCTGCGCAGCAGGACTGATTCAATCAGCGCCGCATCGGCGCGCTCGCGCACCTTGTGAATCAGCGCGGTGAAATCCCGTGGATGCACCCGGCTCCAGGGCGGCATGGAGAGCTTGAACTCTTTCAAAAATTCCTGCAAATCGGCGTATTTCTGCTCCGGCGGACGGTCATGGATGCGGAACGGCGCGGCAATCCCGGCGCGCTGCACGAACTTGGCAGCCTCGACATTGGCAGCAATCATGCACTCTTCAATCAGCTTGTGCGCATCGTTGCGCTGCAGCATGCCGGCCTGCACCACTTCACCACGGTTATCCAGCACAAAACGCACCTCGCCAGATTCAAACTCAATGGCGCCGCGCGCCTGCCGTGCTTTGGCCATCTGCTGATACATCTGCTGCAAATCCTGCACCTGTGGCAGCAGGTCACCAATTTTTGCCAGCGCTGCCGCGCGCGCCTCCTCGGGGATACCCTCGCCCACTGCATTCCAGACTTCGGTATAAGTCAGTCGTGCATGTGAGCGCATCACCGCCCGATAAAACTCGGAGGACTTTACTTCACCGCGATTATTGAGCTGCATATCGCAGACAAAGCACAGCCGTTCCACATCCGGGTTCAGCGAGCAAATGCCGTTGGACAGCACTTCCGGCAGCATGGGCACCACAAAACCGGGGAAATACACCGATGTGGCGCGGGTTTCGGCCTCCACATCCAGGGGCGCACCGGGGCGCACATAGTGCGAGACATCGGCAATCGCCACCACCAGCCGCCAACCGCCCTTGAGCCGCTCGCAGTACACCGCATCATCAAAATCCTTGGCATCCTCGCCATCAATGGTGACCAGCGGCAGCTCGCGCAAATCCACCCGGCCTTCGCGCTCGGCGGCACTCACTTGCAAGGGCACCGCAGCGGCTTCATCCAGCACCTGCTGCGGAAATTCATGCGGAATGTCATGGCCGTGGATGGCCGCTTCCACCACCAGCGAAGGCGTCAATTTATCGCCCAGTACCGCCACAATGCGACCAATCGGCGGGCGGCGCCCTTGCTGCGGCTGGGTGATTTCAGCCACCACCAATTGCCCCGGTCTGGCCTCATTCCGCTCATTCTGCGGAACCATCACATTGCGCTGGATGCGGGCATCGTCCGGCACCACGAACCCCACGCCGGCCTCCTCATCGTAACGTCCCACCAGCCGGGTGATGCGCCGCTCCAGCACTTCGGCAATCATGCCCTCTGCACGACCGCGCCTGTCCATGCCGGTGATGCTGACCATCACCCGGTCGCCATGCAGCACCTTGCGCATTTCATTGGGCGGCAAAAAGACATCTTCGCTACCGCCGCCATCAGGGCGCAGAAAACCAAAACCTTCCGGGTTGGCAATCACCGTGCCGGCTATCAGGCTCAATTGTCCGGCGGGCACGAAACCACCGCGCCGATTCTGTAAAAGCTGGCCATCGCGCACCATTGCGCCCAGCCGCCGGTCGAGCGCTTCGCGCCGATCCGGGGCAGTGAGATTCAGCATCCCGGCCAGCGTATCCGCATCCAGCGGCCCTTCAGCAGTGTGCAGGATTTGCAGAATGTAATCGCGGCTGGCGATCGGTTCGGCATAGCGCTCGGCCTCGCGCTGATAATTGGGGTCGCGCCCGACTACGGCGCCACTTGCCGGTTTTTTACCAGTCGCCGCCTTTTTTGCAGCCTTGCGTTTACCTGTGGGATTGGCCCCGGTATCGGGCATCCAGGGGGCTGCCTTCTTGTTCTTGGCAGGCGACTTGCGGGTGGCTGCAGCGGCGGCGGCTTTTTTGCGTGTTGTTTTCTTCATCCGGCCATGCTCGCACAAGCCAGTGACAAGCGCGCGTCAAGACAAAAGAAAATTTTTTCAAAATTGTGTTGACAGCCAGAAAAACCATCCCCATAATTCGCGCTCCACCTGCCCAGGTGGCGGAATTGGTAGACGCACTAGTTTCAGGTACTAGCGGGTAAAACCGTGGAGGTTCGAGTCCTCTCCTGGGCACCAATTAGATGTCCAAAGACATCCCAAGAAGGCCAGAAACCCCAATGAAATCAAGGGTTCTGGCCTTTTTCATTGGTGCATATCGTCCCAAGTCGTGCCATTGAAGCCGGTAACTTTGACGGTAACTCTGAAAGCCCCCGGCTACCGCTGAAAAAGTTACCGTCATGCCCCTGACCGATACCGCCATACGCAAGGCCAAAGACCCCGGCAAGCTGGCAGATGGTGGTGGGCTGTATCTGCTGGTCAAAGCCACTGGCGGCAAATGGTGGCGCTTGGACTATCGCCGCCCAGTGACTGGCAAGCGCAACACCTTGAGCCTTGGCACTTACCCGGAAACCACGCTGGCTGAAGCGCGCGCCAAACGTGAGGACGTAGCCTTCCCCTCAATTGAGACAGTTCTAAAGGAGAACTTTTGGCAGTCTATGAAGATGACTGAAGGAGAGTTCTGATGCGCAAGAGCAAGTTCACTGAATCCCAGATTGTGGGGATCCTGAAGGAGGGCGATGCAGGCATTCCCATCAAGGATCTGGTGCGTAGTCACGGCATCAGCGTGGCGACGTACTACAAATGGAAGAGCCGCTAT
>NWQT01000027.1 GCA_002798295.1 Lysobacteraceae bacterium NML07-0707
ACTTTCAAAGATCGAAAGCCAACCCTCAACGATTGACTTATCATCAAGCCCCGAAGGCGTGTTGCCGAAGGGGTCGCTCACTATATCCTGTTTTTTGTTTTTGTCAACACTTGACTCAAACTTTTTTTCAGGTCCGGCAACCGAAGCTGCCGAAGTGAGCTGGAAACTTTAACACGTCTTTTTGACTTGTCAACACCCCGAAGGGAAGTTTCCGTTCCCGACTGCGACCGCGTCGCTGCCGGGACGCGAATTATGCATAGTCCAGAGGCGTTTGCAAACACTTTTTTGCAAAAACATGAAAATTTCTTGAAAAAGTGACGAGACTCACAATTTTTCACCCCAAGCCATAAAAAACGGCTCGGGTTGCTCCGAGCCGTTTGCGTTTGTCCCTACGCCTGCATCAGGCGGCGAACAATGCCTTCATTTTTTTCAGCGCGTTGACCTCAATCTGGCGGATACGCTCGGCACTCACGCCGTATTCGTCAGCCAGTTCCTGCAAGGTCACCTTGCTGCCCTCGTCCAGCCAGCGGCGACGGATGATGTCGCGGCTTCTGGCATCGAGGCTTGCCATGCTCTCGCGCAGCAAGGCCAGTTGGTGGTCTTCGCTGTCGGCGCGCTCATAGGCTTCGGAGGGGTCTTCTTCGGAAGCGGCCAGATACGCCACCGGCGAGGCCGGCGCATGTTCATCGTCTTCGCCTTCCGGTGCATCAAAGCCGATATCACGACCGGACAGGCGTGCTTCCATTTCCAGCACTTCGGATTCGGGCACATTGAGGTCACGCGCTACGGCGCTGACTTCTTCGGCATTCATCCAGCCCAGGCGGGTCTTGCTCTTGCGCAGATTGAAGAACAGCTTGCGCTGCGCCTTGGTGGTGGCCACTTTGACGATACGCCAGTTCTTGATGATGAAGTCGTGCATTTCAGCGCGAATCCAGTGCACCGCAAAGCTCACCAGGCGCACGCCCATGTCCGGGTCAAAGCGCTTGACGGCCTTCATCAGGCCGACATTGCCTTCCTGGATAAGGTCGCCCAGTTGCAGGCCATAGCCGTTATAGCCGCGCGCCACGTGTACCACAAAGCGCAGATGGGAAAGAATCAGGTTCTGTGCCGCGCCCAGGTCGTTTTCATCACGCAGGCGGCGTGCATAGTCTTGTTCTTCTTCAACCGTCAGCACTGGAATCTGGTGAACCGCGCTGATGTAGGACTCCAGCGAACCCAGCGCGCTGGGCACCGGCAGGTTATTGGGAATCAGGGCTGTTGTAGCTGCATGTGTATTCATGTACGTGATTCTAGCAGAGCCCATGTGTGTGGCATGCCGGGAAATAACGCAGCTTTTTGTTCCATTCATGCAACACTGGCATCCGGCTGCGCCGGAAGCTGCCAGTCAATCGGCGCCACGCCGCGACGCGCCAGATAGTCGTTGCTGCGCGAAAAGTGACGACAGCCAAAAAAGCCGCGATGAGCTGAGAGCGGAGAAGGATGCGGTGCGCGCAGCACGCAGTGGCGGCGGCCATCGAGCATCTTGCCCTTGGCCTGGGCATGACTGCCCCAAAGCAGGAATACCAGCCCTTCGCGCTCACGGTTCAGGACATCGATGACATGGTCGGTAAAGCCCTCCCAGCCCCGGTTTTGATGGCTGCCCGCACGTCCGGCTTCCACGGTCAGCACGGCATTGAGCAGCAGCACGCCCTGCCTTGCCCAGTGCATCAAATAACCGTGATTGGGGCGCTGAAAGCCGGTGTCGGTTTCCAGTTCCTTGTAGATATTGAGTAGAGAAGGCGGTGGGGCAACGCCGGGCAATACCGAAAAGCACAGCCCGTGCGCCTGTCCGGCGCCGTGGTACGGGTCTTGCCCCAGTATCACGACCTTGACGGCATCAAATGGAGTAGCGTCGAAAGCGGCAAATATTTGCGCAGCGGGCGGATAAATCTGTGCGCCCTGCCGTTTGCGCTGACGCAAGAAAGCCGACAACGCCTGCATGTCCTCGCGCTCGAACCATGCGCCTACCCGCGCCTTCCAGGATGACTCCAGGCGCACATCGCGGCCAGCACTCATGCCGTCACCCCTTGTGTTGCAGGCAAGGCACAAAGACGCAGCTGGAACAGCGCCTTGGTCAGTAACAGCCGCTCCTCGATGGGCTTGAGCACCAGGTCATTGGCGCCAGCGCGCAGCAGCTCGCTCTGGTTTTCGGCATTTTCATCGCCGGTCATCAGCAGCACCGGCAATTGCCGCTTGCCAAGCCCCAGTTGCTGGCGAACATGCGCCAGCACATCCTTGCCGGTCAAATCTCCCAGCAGATAGAGGTCAGTCAGCAGCAAGTCGCAGCCGGGCGTACCCGTCTCGGCGATGCGTGCATCCAGCCATTCAATCGCGGCCTCGGCACTGGTGACGTGGGTGACTTCCAGGCCGTGCAATTGCAGCATCTTGCGGGTGGCATGCGCGACCACGCGGCTATCTTCGACATACAGGATGCGCGCACCCGCAACCGGCTCTGGATGCACAAAGCCGCGAATGAAGGTCGCCAGGGCACCCAGTCCCAATGATTTGTCGAAATAGTCGGTGACTTCTTCGCCCAAGGTGCGTGCTTCAAGGCGTGCCTGCGCCTCGGCCGATACCACAATCACCGGCACATAGGCTTGCCCGGCAGATTCGCGCACTGCTGCCGCCACGGCCAGGCCATCGCCATCGGGCAGGACCAGCGATGTCGTGACCAGGTCGAATATGCCGGTGGACAGCACGCGGCGGGCATCGGCCACGCTTTCAGCCTGCTGCACGCTGACATTGGGTAGTTCCTTGATGAGCACATCGCAAATGATTTTGCGCACCAGCCTGGAGCCATCGACCACCAGCACGCGCGGCGCATCGCTCACTACATGGCGCAAATCGTGGCCTTTATCGCTCATCAGCGCTCCGGTCGGGTCAGCCGCAGAAAGTGGCCGGTCACGATGCCCGCGCCCAGCCAGCCCAACAGGGCTGCCACCGCCATCACCATGAGCGCCTGCCACAGGGTAAGCCCCTGCAAGGCAAAATGGCTGCCATAACTTGCGGCAAGTTTGGCCAGCGGCTGCGACAGGTAATGCTGCGCCAAGGTCAGCAGCAGCAGCGCCAATGCCCCGGCGGCCAGACCATACCAAGCACCCAGATACAGGAATGGGCGACGAATGAAGCCGTCGGTCGCACCCAGCAATTGCAGCACGCCGATTTCTTCCTTGCGCGACTGGATATCAAGACGCACGGTATTGCCGACCACCAGCAAGGCGCCTGCGCCCAGCAATATGGCCAGCACCCAGGCCAGACGCTCGCCAAAGGCCAGCCATTGGTCGAGTCGCTCACGCCAGAGCGCATCGTGTTGCACCCATTCGGCCTCCGGCAGTGCCTGCAAGCGCTCGGCAAGCGCCGCCTCGTCATGGGCCGGTGTCAGGATGAAAAGATGCGGCAGCGGATTGTCTTCAAGCTGGTCGATGGCACCCCCCAGCGCCGGATTCTGCCGCAAACGCTGCAACCCTTCATCCGGGGTGCGCCATTCAAGTGAGGCTACATCCGGCCAGGTGCGCAATTCATCGGCCAGTGCAGCCACTCGTGTCGCATCGGTATCCTGCTTCAAGAACACGCTGAGCGCGCGCGCTTGCTGCACATTGCCGGCAAAGCGCTCGACATTGCCCAGCACCAGCGCCAGCCCCAGCGGCAATGACAAGGCCACCGCCATCACGCCGATGGTCAGCAAGGTCGCCCAGGGTTTGCGCAGGGCACGGCCAAGGCTGGCGCTCAGGCTGTAAAGATGTTGCTCAAACCAGGCGGTGATGGCCGTTGGCTGTGTGGGCTGTGGTGTACTCATTCGGCCAAATCCTCCGGCGCGATATCGTCCACCAGCCGTCCACGGTCGAGCACCAGCACGCGCTTTCTCATGCGCTTGACCAAGCCCAGGTCATGACTTGCCACCAGCACGCTGGTGCCACGTTCGGGCAATTCGGCAAACAGCGCCATGATTTCTTCAGCCAGCGTCGGGTCAAGGTTGCCGGTAGGTTCGTCCGCGACCAGCAGGCGCGGCTCGCCCACCAGGGCGCGGGCAATGCCCACACGTTGCTGCTCACCTGCCGAAAGCTCACCGGGCAGGGCGTTTTCGCGTCCGGCAAGCCCCAGGCGTGCCAGCATCTCTCGCGCGCGCTTGCCGATTTCCTCACGCCTGAGACCGCGCAGGATCAGCGGCAGCGAGACGTTTTCCAGCACGCTGCGGTCGGCCAGCAGCAGGTGATTCTGATACACCACTCCCACATCACGGCGGTGCAAGGCTATCTGCCGTCCACGCACTTTCAGCAAGTTGTTGCCCCGAAACAGCACCGCGCCGCGGCTGGGGCGCTCGGCCAGCTGGATGAGTTTGAGCAAGGTGCTTTTGCCTGCACCGGAGTGGCCGGTGATGAACAGCATTTCACCTTCTGCCACGGCAAAGTTCACTTCCACAAGCGCATCCTGCCCGCCTGCATAGCGTTTGCTCACATTGTCAAAGCGAAGGATGCTCATGCAGAAAGTATAGTCTGCCTGTGCTCAGCTGCCGGACGAAAACAATGATTTGATGCCGCGCACCACCCGTGTCAGCAACGACGCCGGTTGCTGTGCCTTGGCAGGCTTGGAGAGGCTCGAATCAGACGTTGCGGAAGTAACCACCATCGCCGTTTCTGCCGCAGCATGGCCTGGCTTGCGACGGCGGCGGCGACGTTTGCGCGCCGGATTTTCGCCTTCGGCAGCAGCTGCCCTGCCCTCATCCGCTTGCAACGGGCGGGACGGACGGGGTTTGCGCTCACCTTGCCGCTGGCCTTCGGCTTGCTGCGTACGCTCGCCGCGCGCCTGCGCTCCGGCCTCGCCATCACGACCACCACGGCGGCGATTGCGGTTGCGGCTACGGCCACCGCTGCGTTTGGCCTCATCGGCAGCGCGCTGCTCACGAGCCTCCTTGAAAATCTCGCCAATGCTTTGGTCAGCGGCCTCTGCCGGACGCTCGGGGCGCGGCAGGGCAGTCAACAACTCCTGCGTCACCGGCTCGGAAGGAATCTTCTGCTCGATATAGGCCTCGATGTCCGGCAGGCTCATCGCATAGCGTTCGCAGGCGAAGCTGATGGCATCGCCCTCGGCGCCCAGCCGTGCGGTGCGGCCAATGCGGTGCACATAGTCCTCGGCATCGAACGGCAGGTCGTAGTTATAAACATGGCTGACGCCGTCGATATGCAGGCCGCGTGCGGCCACATCGGTGGCGACCAGAATTTCCAGCTGCCCCTGCTGGAAGCGCTTGAGCAGGGTTTCGCGCTTTTTCTGCGGCACATCGCCCGAGAGCACGCCGACCCGATAACCGGCTTTTTCCAGCGCCCGCGCCACCCGCTCGACAAAGGCCTTGGTGTTGACGAACACCATGGTGCGCGCGCCTTCGCTGCGCGAGAGCAACCCCAGGAGCAATGGCAGCTTTTCCTCATCCGCCGGGTAATAGAGTTTTTGCCGTACCCGCTCGGCGGTGATGGTTTCGGCCTCCACCACCAGCTTTTCCGGCTCGTTCATGTGCTCATAAGCCAGCTCCAGCACGCGATGGCTGAGTGTGGCCGAAAACAGCAGGGTCTGGCGCTCGGTGCGCGCCGGCATGCGCCGCAGCAAGAAGCGCAAATCCTTGATGAAGCCCAGGTCAAACATGCGGTCGGCTTCATCCAGGATGCATATTTCGCAAGCATGCAGGCTGACCACCTTGTGCTGCTTGACGTAATCAATCAGCCGCCCGGGCGTGGCGATGATGATGTCCACACCGCTTTGCAATTGCGCGCGCTGCTTGTCGTAATCCACGCCGCCGTAAATCAGCGCGAATTTGAGATCCAGATCGGAGGCGAATTTCATCGCGTCCTTGTGGATTTGAATCGCCAGCTCCCGGGTCGGCGCCAGAATCAGCGCGCGCGGGTCTTCGGGATTTTTCTCAGCCAGCGCCGGGCGGGACAGCAAGCGGTTGATCGCGGCTACCAGGAACGCCAGTGTCTTGCCGGTACCGGTTTGCGCCTGGCCGGCGACATCGCGGCCTGCCAGCGCTACTGGCAAAGTCATGGCCTGAATTGGCGTGCAGCGCGTAAAGCCGGCTTTCTCCAGCCCGGCAAGCAGCGCCGGATGCAGGTCAAGTGTTGAAAACAGGGTATCGGTCAGGGGTTTTTCGCTCATGGGCTTAATCTGCGCCAGCCAATGCACTGGCTTGCATGGAAAAGAGTCGCAGCGCAGACTGGTGCCATGTGCTGCATGGGCACGACGGTGGGCTTGAAACGGCCACCGGGGCGCCCCAGTTTAACAACTTCTGCCCAATTCCCGAGGAACCCCCATGAGCGATAACGTCATTCACGCCACCGATGCCGACTTCAACCAGCAAGTGCTGGAGTCGGATGTGCCGGTACTGGTGGATTTTTGGGCGCCCTGGTGCGGCCCCTGCCGGATGATTGCCCCGGCATTGGACGAGCTGGCCGACGAATATGCCGGTCGCGCCAAAGTCGTCAAAGTCAATGTGGACGAAAACCAGGCCACGGCCCTGAAATATCAGGTGCGCTCGATTCCTTACCTGCTGGTGTTCAAGAATGGCCAGCCGGTAGCCACCCAGGTGGGCGCCGTCGGCAAGCCGCAACTGGCCGGCCTGATTGACAAGGCGCTTTGATTCCCTGTCCCCCGGGCGGCGCATGAAGCGCCGCCTTTTGTTTGCGTTCACGCCAGCGCTTGCATCCATCTGGCTGCGATGCTAATTTTTGCCCGCGTTTGGCGCACTTGGCTTTGTCCGGTTGCTTGGGCCAACGCTTCCCGAACTTTTCAAGACCACGAGCCCCGATGTTGATGCCGGGCGCTCGACCGCGAGGATTCCCCGCTTGTCCGACGAGACCACTACTCCGCCACCCGCGCCCAAGCGCCGTGGCCGCCCGCCCAAGGCTCGCCCCGCAGCCGATAGCCCCCAAACCAGCCTGATTGTTGAAGTTGAGCCTGCAACTCCGCCGGCTCCGCCAGAATCTGCCCCCACCGCTCACACGGCAGCGGAAACCATCCCGCCTGCGCCGGTAGCCGCGCCATCTGAAAAGACCACCGATACGGACAATAATGCCGATGCCGCGCAGCAAGCGCCCTCGCCCTATGGCGAAGGCCAGTCGCAGCCACGCGAATTCCGCAACAATCGCCGCGAGCGCTTCAAGAACCGCCGCGACCGCCAGCGTTACCGCGACGGTTATCCCGACGATGGCCCGCAGGAGCCGTTCGTGCCGCGCCCGCATCCGCAGGTGCCCGAAGGCTTTCCAACGTATTCGCTGTCTGATTTGAAGCGCATGCCCGCGCCCAAGCTGCTGGATATTGCCGAGCAGCTACAAATCACCGACGGCGTGGCACGCGCACGCAAGCAGGACATCATCTTCGCGCTGCTGAAAGTGCTGGCGCGCCACGGCGAAGGCGTGGCTGCCGATGGCGTGCTGGAAATCCTCTCCGACGGCTTTGGCTTTTTGCGCGCTGCCGAAGCCAGCTATCTGGCAGGACCGGACGATGTCTATATCTCGCCCAGCCAAATCCGCCGCTTCAACCTGCGCACCGGCGACCATATCGCCGGCCGCATCCGCTGGCCGAAGGATGGCGAACGCTATTTCGCCCTCAACACCCTCGACAGCATCAATGGCGAGCCGCTGGAGGCTTCCAAAAACAAAACCCTGTTCGAGAACCTCACGCCGCTGTTTCCGCGCAAACGCTTCCGCCTGGAGCGCGGCGATGGCAGCAGCGAGGACATCACCGGCCGCATCCTCGACTTGATGGCACCGCAGGGCAAGGGTCAGCGCAGCCTGATTGTTTCACCGCCCAAGGCCGGTAAAACCATGATGATGCAGCAGATTGCCACGGCCATCACCAGCAATCACCCGGAAGTGCATCTGATTGTGCTGCTGATCGACGAGCGCCCGGAAGAAGTCACCGAAATGCAGCGCACCGTGCGCGGCGAAGTGATTTCCTCCACCTTCGATGAGCCAGCCGCCCGCCATGTGCAGGTGGCGGAAATGGTCATCGAGCGCGCCAAGCGTCTGGTCGAGCACAAAAAAGACGTGGTGATTCTGCTCGACTCCATCACCCGCCTGGCACGCGCCTACAACAATGTGCTGCCCAGCTCCGGCAAGGTGCTGACCGGCGGCGTCGATGCCAATGCCATGCACCGCCCCAAGCGCTTCTTCGGCGCCGCGCGCAATGTCGAAGAAGGCGGCAGCCTCACCATCATCGCCACCGCGCTGGTGGATACCGGCAGCGCCATGGACAAGGTGATTTACGAGGAGTTCAAGGGCACCGGTAACAGCGAAATCCATCTGGATCGCCGCATCACCGAAAAGCGCGTGTATCCGGCCATTGGTGTGAATCTCTCCGGCACCCGCCGTGAAGACCTGCTGATTGAGCCAGAGCTGCTGCAGAAGATCTGGATTCTGCGCAAACTGCTGCACCCGATGGACGAAATCGCCGCGATGGAATTCCTGCTCGACAAGATGAAGCAGACCAAATCCAACGACGAATTCTTTACCTCGATGAAGCGCTAAACCGGCAAAGCCCGCTCACTTAAGCTAAGCGGGGTTTGTTGCTAATTGGCAAGCCCTTGCGAAAAACCGCAGTTTTTTGCTCGGCTCCGGCAGGATTCTGCAACTGCGCTGCGCTTGTGCAGAATGACGCTAGATTCTTGGGAAAGCGTTGTTCAGACCTTCCTTGGAGCGATTACTTGTCCAGGCGCTCCAGATTGTCGCAACCAATGAGATTGCCGGCATCGCAGGCCATGACGTACAGCTCCCGCGCACGCGCCTTGTCTTGTGCAACGCCCTCTCCACGCTCGTACAGGCCGCCCAGGCTGCTGAGCCCCAATGAATGGCCTTGTTCTGCCGACAGTTCAAACCAGTGAAGCGCCTTTGCATAATCTTTCCTGGATGCATATATCGCCCCAAGCGCTTGCTGGGCAATGGCATTGCCCTGCTCAGCCGACTGCTTATACAGGTGCTCTGCCTTGGTCATGTCTGGCTCGACGCCGCGGCCAAATTGATACATGAAGCCAAGCAACTGCTGCGCCTTGCCATGTCCTTGTTGCACGGCACGCTCCAACCATTGCCGTGACTCATTCATGTCACGATTCACGGCTTGCTGAAGCACACCGAGCTGATACTGAGCTTCAGCATGGTTTTGCTGTGCAGCCTGGGTGTACCAATGCATGGCTTCTTCGTGTTTCTGGGCTAACAGCAGCTCTTCGGCCAGTGCCAGTTGTGCATCGACACTGCCCTGCTCGCTCAACCGGGTTAATGTCTGGATATCCGCAGTTTCCTGTGCACTTGCCACATGCGGCAAGGCAAAAGCAAAACTCAAGGCAAGCGCACTCAGCAAAGTCTTCATATGTCTTGGAAAAGTGAGTCTTGCGCCAGTATACCGACAGGCTTGTAAGCGAACCCATACCATTTCACTTCGGGCAAGATGCCCTGGATATAGTAGTGAGATCATTTGCGCTCGCGCAGCAGGCTGGCCACGGATACGCCTTGTTGACGCACGCCACCGAATTCGGCCGCCACATCGATAAGGCCGCGCATCATGGCGATTTCGCGCGGGCTGCGCCCCAGCTGGTCGCGGATATTGGGATCGGCGCCAAAGCGCAACAGGCAGCGGATGACATGGGGCAGGCCATGCAGTGCAGCCAGATGCAGCGGGGTAAAGCCGCGCGGGTCGCGGGCGGCCAGATTGACGCCCCGCCCGAGGAGATATTCCACCCCGGCCAGCACTACATGCTCATTGCAAGCTGCACCCGGTTCTGCACGGCAGCCCAGCAGGAATAGCAGCGGGGTCACCCCCAGATGGGTGCCGGCATCCGGCGCGGCACCGGCGGCCAGCAATACATCCAGCAGGTTGCGTACCCGGTTGGCATCATTTGCGGCAAAGCCATAGAGCGCAGCGCAGTGAATCGGCAGAAGTCCCTCGCCATCGCCACTGTCAATGCGTGCACCGGCGGCAATCAGGCGGCTGGCAATATCGGCAAGCCCCAGCGCCGAAGCCAGCATCAACACCGTGGCCCCCCCGGACAGCGGCCGCTCAACATCTGCGCCAGCTTCAAGCAAACGCTCCACCACGGCCAGATGATGGCGGTTGGCGGCAGCGGAAAGCGCAGTGGCGCCGGTATTGGCAGGAATATCGGGATTGGCTCCGGCGGCCAGCAAATAGGCCACGGCGGCTACATGCCCGCCGCCTGCGGCGCGCAGCAGGGCGGTACAACCCTGGGCATCCTGGCTATCCACGGCAAAGCCCAGCGCCAGCAGGCGGCCAATGGCAGCGACATCGCCCTGCATGGCAGCCACCGGCAGGTCAGCGGCGCGCAAGCGGCGCCCCGGATGCGGCCAGATCCGCCAGTCCAGCCATTCGGCCAGTTGACGATGCCCAGCCGACAAGGCGATACCTTGAGCGGTTTGTCCATCGGCCGCGCGCAGTGCCGGTTGCGCACCGGCCGCCAGCAGCGACTGCACGGCTTCATCACGTCCCAATGCGGCCGCCAGATGCAGGGCGGTCATGCCGCGGGCATCGGCGCGATTGGGGTCGGCACCCACCACCAACAGCGCATCCATGAGCCGCATCCAACCCAGCCGAACCGCCAAGGCCAGCGGGGTTTGCCCATCCGCCGCAGGCGCAAAGGCATCCGCCCCCCGCGCCAGCAAGGCCAGTGCCAGCGACTCTCCCTGTCCGGCATCCAGTCGCACGGTTTGTGCAGCCGCAAGATAGCGACCCAAGCCGCCGCGGCCTGTGGGCTGTGCGCCGGCCTGCAAGCGCTCGTGCAGCGCCTGGCGCGCGGCCGGGTCGGCAGCGGCATCGAGCAGCAGGAACAGCGCGGTTTGCACCTCGGTATTACGGGTTTCGATATTGGCGCCAAGCTTGCACAGCGTAGCCACATGCGCCGGGTGGCGGCGCACGGCTTCCAGTAGCGCACGGTCAAGCTCCTGGCGCTCTAGCAGGCCAACTACCCGCTGCACCGCCGCATCATCACCGGCATCCAGTGCATCGGCCAGCAACTGCAGGGGCGGGCGGGTCACTTCGCCCTCGCCCTGGGCAAAGCTGACCGGCAGCGGATAGTCCGGGTCAATGGCAGCAGCCAGGGTCCAGCGGCCTTCCGCCACCGCCATGTCCAGTGCGCCGCGGCCAGCCGCATCCAGACGGAAGGTGTCGATACCCGATTCGCGCAGCCATGTGGCCAGCGCCGGGCTGGCCTTGCCATTTTCGATGGCGAGAATCAGCGCATCACGGCCTTCCGGGTCAGTCTTGTTCACATCCGCACCGGCAGCCAGCAGGATTTCCAGCACCCGCTGATGCCCGCCGGCAGCAGCCAACAGCCAGGCATCCAGTCCTTCGTCGTCGCTCAGCAATGGGTCGGCAGCCGCCGCCAGCAGCGTTTTCGCGATCTGCACATGCCCAGCTTGCGCGGCTTGCTGCAAGGCGGTGCGCCCCTGGCGGCTGCGCGCATCCACGGCTGCCTTTTGCCGCAGCAAAAATTCAACGCCTGCCGGATCATCGTCATCACTTGCCGCAGCGGCCAGCAATACCGGATCGCCGCCCAGTGGCCAGGGTTTGGCGCCGCGCTCGACCAGGAATTTCAGCATCCGCCAGTTACCGGCCAATGCCGCCTGTGCCAATGGCGACTGCCCGGCATGGTTGAGCGCATCCAGCGAAGCCCCGGCATCGAGCAGCAGCGCGGCCACACTCGGATCAGTGCTGCGCGCGGCATGGTGCAGCGGCGTGCAGCCTTCATCATCGGTTTCCGCCGGGTTGGCGCCATTGGCCAGCAGGGTCATGACTGCCTCCGGGCGACCATGCCAGCTATCGCGGGTAGCGGCCAGCAACGGGCTGGGTTTGTCCGCCATAGCAGCCACCGATACGCCGCGGGCAATCAGCTCGCGCAACAGGCGCAAATCAGGCAAGACGGCCGCCAACTGCACCAGGGTTCGCTGGTCGCGGTCTTCTGCCGGTGGCAGGGCTTTGGGGTCAGCGCCTGCTGCCAGCAATGCCAGCGCGTTTTCGACCCGCCCGCTACGCGCAGCGGCGTACAGCTCGGCAGGTGCGGGCACAGGCTTTGGACTCTGTGCCTCACCCACCGATAGCGGCTGCGCCACTGAGTGCACAAGATTTTCTGCCGGGGCATCGGCAACGGCCTGATATTCGTCCCAAAGGCTTTCCAGTGCGACTGGCTCGGCGTTTTTCAGCGGTTTTTGTGCCTGTGGCTGGCGGTGGCGCGACCGCCGTGCCTGTTGCAGCCATAGCGTCAAGGGCAGCGCCGCCAGCGCCGCCGCACACAGCCAGCGGGCGGTCGCTGGCAACCAATCGGGCACGGCCAGCAGCACCGGCAAAGCGGCAACCCAAGTGGCCGGAATGGCCGTTTTCAGCCCCTGCCAGGCCAGCGTCTCCTGCTGCGCGGTGCTTTGCCAGTTATCCAGCGGCTCAATCCCGCCCGCCACAAAACGCCGCCACAACGGCCAGTGCCGCCACAACGCCAGCAGCAAAAAGCCAAACCCGGCCGATAAGGCCAGTGCCGCCCACAGGCTGCCACTGTGCCCCAGTCGCAGCGCCGGCCATAGCAGCAACAGCACCGCCAGACCCAAGCGGGTTGCCAGCGTTTTGCCCAGCGCCAGCGCGGCGGGCCGGGTCATGGAGTGCGCATTGCCTGCCAGTGTCAGCCAAAGTCCGGCCAACGCCAGCGGCAGGGCAAACCACCCCGCTATAGCCGTAATCAGCCATACCGGGATGGCCAGCAATAAAGCAAGCCGGCGCTTGCTACTGATGTTCTCAGGCATCCGTACCCCAGTCATCACTCATCGGGTCTTGCGCCACAGAGGGCGGAAATTGCAGATGGAAACCGCGTGCGGCCAGATTTTCCATGACCTGACGCGGGTTTTCGCGTGCCAGTTTGCGCTCGGGCGTGAGCTCGACCTGCAAAACGAAATGCAGCGCCCCCAGCTGGCTGCGCAGCGACCCGGGCAGGCGGTCAAAATCATCGCGGGCGGCCAGATACACATAGGTATCGGCGCGTTTGGAGCTTTTATAAACGTGGGCGAGCATGGCAAAACGCGAAACAAATAATCACCGATTGTGCGGGAAAGCGCTGCCCCGGAAAAGATGCAAGGCCATGCCCACCCTGAACAACTGTTAGGCTTGTCGCCCCTCAAGCTGATATTGCCCTCATGCGCCTGCTCCGTTCCGCCCCGCTCGCTCTTGCCCTTGTTGCCGGTCTCGCCCATGCCCAGCCCAAGCCTGCGCTGACGCTGGAGACCATCATGGCTGACCCCGACTGGATCGGGAATGGCGTGGAATCGGCCTGGTGGCGCTGGGATGGGCAAAACATCGAGTTCCAGCAAAAACGTGCAGGCAGCAGCATCCGTGACAATTTCCGCATTGCCGCCCAAGGCGGTCAGGCCGCGGCGCTGGCCGATGGTGCGCGCGCCGACCTGGATGCGGCCGACGCCGTTTACAGCCCCGACCGCCAGCGCACGGCGTTTGTGCGTCATGGCGATGTATTCGTGCGCGATTTGCGCAGCGGCGCACTGACGCAATTGACCCGTGACCTGAGTCGCGCCGGGCGGGTGCAATGGAGCCAGGACGGCGCGCTGATCTGGCAGCAGGGTGCAGACTGGTATCGCTGGGATGGCCGCATGGCAAGTCTGGCCGCTGCGCCGCGCGCCACCGATGCGCCGGGCAAACCGCCCAAGGCCGATGCGCTGCGCGAGCAGCAACTGCGCCTGATCGACACCCTGCGCGAAGAGCGCGCGCGCCGCGATGCCCTGCGCGAACAAAACCAGTCCTGGCAAGCGGCTGATGCCAGTCGCGCCCCGGCGGCCATCCATCTGGGCGCGGATGTGGAAATCGAAGACAGCGCGCTCTCACCCGATGGCCGCTGGCTGCTGGTCATCACCCGTGCCAAGAACGCCGATGCCGGCCAACGCGGGCAGATGCCGAAATATGTCACCGAGTCGGGCTACGAAGAATTTGAAACGGTGCGCACCCGCGTGGGGCGCAACCCGCCGGTTCCGCACCGGCTGTGGCTGGTGGAAGTCGCCACCGGCACGTTGCGCGAAGTGAAGTTCGACACCCTGCCCGGTATCCATCAAGACCCGCTGGCCGAGCTGCGCAGCGCCGCAGGCAAGGAGCCGCTGAAAGGCGCGCGCCCGGTACGACTGATGAGCCAGGGACGCAGCGCAGAACCGGCGATTATCTGGAGCGCCGATTCGGCACAGGTGGCG
The DNA here is from genome assembly GCA_002798295.1 of Lysobacteraceae bacterium NML07-0707. Taxonomy (GTDB): domain Bacteria; phylum Pseudomonadota; class Gammaproteobacteria; order Xanthomonadales; family Xanthomonadaceae; genus Solilutibacter. The sequence continues at coordinate 14,259 of NWQT01000027.1, forward strand.
CTGGCAGTGCGCGCCATCGACAACAAAGACCGCTGGCTGGCCACCCTCGACCTTGACAAGGCCGCCCTGGCGCCACGCCACCGCCTGCATGATGCGGCGTGGATTAACTGGGACTTCAACGATTTCGGCTGGCTGCCGGACAACCGCACATTGTGGTTCCTGTCCGAAGAAAGCGGCTTCTCGCATCTGTACACACAACGCGGCAATGGCAAGCCCACGCGCCTGACCCAGGGGCAGTGGGAAGTCTCCAGCGTGGAGCTTTCCCGCGATGGGCAAGCCTTCCACTTCCGCTGCAACCGCAACTGGCCGGGCGATTACGAGCTGTGCAGCGTGCCGGTGACTGGCGGTGCAGTACGTGAAATCACCGCACTCGATGGCGTGGAAAGTTTCAGCCAGTCACCCGACGGGCGGCAATTCCTGCTGCGCTGGTCGGCCAGCTACACCCCGCCGCAATTGGCGGTCATCGCTGCTGACGGACAAAACCTCAAGCGCCTGACCGATACCCGCAGCGCCGACTTCCGCAAATTCGACTTCATCCAGCCCGAATACGTGCGCATCCCCTCCAGACACGGCGCGGGCGAAGTCTGGGGCAAGTTCTACGGCCCTGCCCGGCTGGAAGCGGGCAAGCAATATCCCATCGTGCTGTTCGTGCATGGCGCGGGCTATTTGCAGAACGTCCATGCCGGCTATCCCAATTACTTCCGCGAGCAGATGTTCCATAACCTGCTGGTACAGCATGGCTATATCGTGCTGGATTTGGACTTCCGTGCATCTTCAGGTTATGGCCGCGACTGGCGCACCGCCATCTACCGGCATATGGGCAAGCCCGAGCTTGAAGACTACCTGGACGGCATCGAATGGCTGGTCGCCCACAAACAGGGCGCGCGCGATAAAGTCGGCATCTATGGCGGCAGCTACGGCGGCTTCATGACCTTCATGGCCTTGTTCCAGCGCCCGGACGTGTTCAAGGCCGGCGCCGCCCTGCGCCCGGTCACCGACTGGTCGCAATACAACCACGGCTATACCAGCAATATCCTCAACACCCCGGATATCGACCCGGAAGCCTATCGCCGCTCCTCACCGCTGGAATTTGCCGATCGCCTGCAAGGCCACCTGCTAATCAGCCACGGCATGATTGACGACAACGTGTTCTACCGCGACTCGGTGATGCTGGCGCAACGCCTGATTGAACTGCGCAAACACAACTGGGAACTGGCCAGCTACCCGATGGAACGCCACGGCTATGTCCACGCCGCCAGCTGGTACGACCAATACCGCCGCATCTTCGAACTGTTCGAGCGCAGTTTGAAGTAATCTTCCCACCGCCCCGGCTCTGACCGGGGCTTTCTTCATCAGAAACTGTCCGCCTCATGCCTGCCCTGCCTGCCTTTCTGCGTCCACGCCTTTCTGCCAACGCCTTGATGTTCATTACTGCGTTGTGGCTCACCGTGCTTTGCAATCAGCGCCTATGGAGCCTGATTTAAGCTTTACCGATGTCAGCAACTATGCTCTGCGTGCCACACTGGACATCGTTTACAACTGCCGCCAGATCCATTTCTCCGTAAAATTTGCGCATGGAAAACTTCAACCGCGTGCGCGATTACCTGACCGGCCTCCAGGATCGCATCTGTGCCGCCATCGAACAGGCCGACGGCAAGGCAAAGTTTCATCAGGATGTCTGGACGCGCGAGCCCAATGGCCTGTTGCTGGGCGGTGGCGGGCGTACCCGGGTACTGCGCGATGGCGCGGTGTTCGAGCAGGCCGGGATTGGTTTTTCCGATGTTTCTGGTACCGCGCTGCCGCCTTCGGCCACCGCCGCCCGCCCGGAACTGGTCGGCGCTGCCTGGCGCGCGGTCGGGGTGTCACTGGTATTTCACCCGCTAAATCCCTACCTGCCCACCACCCATGCCAATGTGCGCCATTTTTGTGCCGAAAAAGACGGCGAAGTGGTCGCGGCATGGTTTGGCGGCGGCTTCGACCTGACCCCGTTCTATCCGTTTGACGAGGACATCCGGCACTGGCACCAGACCGCACGTGACTTGTGTGAAGCCTTCGGCGGCCAGGCGCGCTATCAGGCGCACAAGCGCTGGTGCGATGAGTATTTCTTCCTGAAGCACCGCGGCGAAACGCGCGGCATCGGCGGGCTGTTCTTTGACGATCTGGACGAAGATTTCGAGCGCGATTTTGCCTATCTGCGCGCGGTCGGCGATGGCTTTCTGGAGGCTTACTTGCCCATCGTCGAGCGCCGCAAGGACACCCCCTATGGTGAGCGCGAACGGCAATTCCAGCTATATCGTCGTGGCCGCTATGTCGAGTTCAATCTGGTGTTCGACCGCGGTACGCATTTTGGCCTGCAATCGGGTGGCCGCACCGAATCCATCCTGATGAGCATGCCGCCGCTGGCGCGCTGGGAATACGGCTATCAGCCCGAAGCCGATAGTGCCGAAGCCCGGCTCCAGCACTATCTAAAGCCGCAAGACTGGCTGGCCTCCACCCGTTGACTTGCCGGGGGCGACTGCCGCAAGTCAACGCCTGCCAATCACCCCGCAGGCGATACGGCCGCCCGCATTCCCCGTCGGCTGTGAGTGATAGTCATCCTCTCCGGCATGAATAATCACCGCCTTGCCCAGTGCATCGCTTACTGCGCCATCGCCCAGGCTGACACCGGGGAAAAGCGCATCCACTGCCGCCACGCCTTTGGCATTGGCGCGCAGATTGTCCTGGTCACCCAGATGATGCGCGCCGCGGGCGCTACGGCCATGCGGCTGTGCGGTCGGGTTGAAATGGCCACCGGCACTCGTGCCATCGGCAGCACTGCAATCCCCCTTTTCATGGATATGAAAGGCATGCACGCCATTGGCCGTCAGTCCACTGACTTGCCCGCGCAGGCGTATCCCTGCGCCTTCGCTCAGCACATGCAACTCCCCTGCCACTTGCGAGCCGGATTTGGCTTCCAGCTTGACCACGGCGCTGGCCGGATACGAGGAAACACCGGCTACTGATAGCTGCTTATTGCCGCCATCGCTGCTGCATGCGGCCAATGCCAATAGCGCCATCGGCAGCAATATCCTGAAAGATTGACTCATCGCACGTCTCCATCACAAGAGCGCTCACGCTACCTGATCTGCATGCGCTTGAAAACCTGCGATCATCATTCCCAGAAATCAAGGAGCTGTCATGTTTCGTGCCGATATTTCTCTCCAACAACTCAATGACTGGTCGGAAAACACCCTGATGCGTCCCCTGGGTATCGTGTTCACCGAACTGGGCAAAGACTATCTATGCGCCAGCATGCCGGTAGATGCGCGTACCCATCAGCCTTACGGGCTACTGCACGGCGGCGCTTCGGCAGCACTGGCAGAAACCCTGGGCAGTACCGCTGCCGGCCTATGTGTGGGTGATGACGAAGCCGTGGTCGGCATTGAGATCAACGCCAATCATTTGCGAGGCGTACGCAGTGGCGAGGTCAAGGGCACTGCCCGGCCACTGCATGTGGGGCGCAGCACCCAGGTATGGGAAATCCGTATCGAAGACGGTAATGACCAATTGGTCTGCATTTCCCGGCTGACCGTAGCCGTCATTGCCAAACGCAGATGACATATCAGCAAACCCCGGTGGCAGAGCAGGACGCTTGCCGGTATCGTGCGCAAATGCCCAAACACACTGACTCTTACCTGCTGCGTACAGGCCGCTATCTGTGGCGCGTGCCGTTTTTGCTTTGGCATGTCCTGGTCAATCTGCCGCTGGTACTGCTGACCATCACCCTGCCTGTGCGGCGTATCAAGATTCGCGCCATGCGTCTGGAATACCGCGCCATCAATTGGTGGTCGCGCTGGCTGATGCGGGTATTTGGCATCCGCGTGCGCAGCGTGGGCACGCCATTGCCCGGCGCCACCCTGTTTGTCGCCAATCATGTCAGCTGGGTGGACATCGTGGTGCTGCACAGCCAGCGGATGATGGGCTTTGTCGCCAAGCGCGAAATTGCCAGCTGGCCGCTGGTGGGCTGGATGGCCTCCAAGGCGGAAACCATTTTTCACCAGCGCGGCAGCCAGGAATCCCTGGGCGATGTCTTGGCATTGATGAGCGAGCGGCTCAAGACCGGCTATTCGGTCGGCGCTTTTCCCGAAGGCGGCACACGCAATGGCCGCGAGCTGGGGCCATTCCATGCCCGCATCTTCACCGCGGCGGTGGAGGCCGCCGTGCCGGTGCAGCCGGTGGCGTTACGTTATGGCCGTGATGGCACGGCACAGACCCAGGTCGCCTTCGCCCCGCGCGAGAATTTTCTGCAAAATTTCCTGCGGCTTCTGGGCAACCCGATGATTGATGCCGATGTGATTTTTCTCGAACCTATCCTGCCCGGCAGCACCGAGGCCGAAGGCCGTCGCCGCATCGCCGAAACCGCCCGCGCACGCATCGCTGCTGTCCTGCCTGCCTCGTGAACCTTGCATCCAGCCCATTCCTGCCAGCCCGCGGCCTGCGCAATGGTCATATGCAGTCGGTTCTGGCTTCCAGCCCGGCACGTGCCCGCCATGCCGCCCGCAAACTGACTGAAGCCGCCGCCCACCACCAGACCCTGACCCTGGATGCCGGTGACGGTATCCGCCTGCAAGGGGTTTTAAGTACGCCACAAAACCATTCGCACAAGGCATTGGCGCTGCTATTGCACGGCTGGGAGGGCAGCGCCGAATCCAGCTATATCCGCGCCGCCGCTGCCCGCCTGCTGCAAGACGGCCACCGGGTTTTCCGGCTCAATTTCCGCGACCACGGCAACACGCATCATCTCAACGAAGAGATTTTTCATTCTGGCCGGATTGCCGAAGTCGTGGCCGCTACAAGCGACTTGCTCACACGCCTTGAGGTGCAGCGCCTGGCTGTGGCCGGCTGGTCACTGGGCGGCAATTTCGCCCTGCGCCTTGGCCTGCAGGCACAGGCTGCACATCTGCCACTGACCGCCATTGCCGCCATCTGCCCGGCGATTGACCCGGCGCGCACCATGGAGGCGATGGAGGCCGGGCTACCGCTTTATCTGCGCTATTTCGAGCATAAATGGCGGCGCTCGCTGGCCAAGAAACGCAAGCTGTTTCCCGAGCGCCATGATTTTGACGATACGGTCTTGAAGCTGCGGATGCGTCCGCTGACCCGTTATTTTGCCGAGCACCACACCGATTACGGCTCGCTGGAAAATTATTTCGATGCCTACAGCATTACCGGTGAACGGCTGGCTGCCCTGCCCGTGACCGCCGATATCCTGATGGCCGCCGATGACCCGGTGGTGCCGGTGGCCGACTTCCATGCCATTGCCCACCTGCCCAGCCTCCGGATTGAACTGGCCGAATATGGCGGCCATTGCGGCTTTTTGCTGGATTGGCAAATGAACGGCTATGCCGAGCAGTGGCTGGCCGAGCGCTTTGCCACACTGCTGCCAAACCCGCCTCCGTCCTGATTGCGCTACCCTGCGGGCATCTCTTTGCAACCACACAGGAAATCTCAGATGCAAATCCACAGCAACAGCTTTGCCCACGGCCAGCCCATCCCCGCCGAGTTTGCACTCGGCGCACCTGACGGCTTTGGCGGCAACCGCAGCCCGCATTTGGCCTGGACAGATGCACCCGAGGGCGCCCGCTCATTCGCCTTGCTGTGCATCGATACCGATGCGCCCACCGATGCGACACTGGTCGCCAGCGGCCAGGACATCCCGGTGGCGCATCCGCGCGGCGACTTCGTGCACTGGGTGGTGATTGACCTCCCGGCCGATGCGCGCGAAATCCCCGCAGGCGCCTCATCCGATGGCGTCAGCAAGGGCGGCAAAGCCGCTGCCCCGCTTCTTGGCAGCGCCCGTCAAGGTCTGAACGACTACACCGGCTGGTTTGCCGGGGATGAGGGCGGCATGCGCGGCGATTATTTCGGCTATGACGGCCCCTACCCGCCGCCGCAAGACCTGCGCACCCACCGCTACTTTTTCCGCCTGTTTGCACTGGATGTGGAAAAACTCGACCTGCCCGAGCGCTTTACCGCCGCCGAAGTGTTCAGCGCCATGCACGGGCATGTATTGGCCGAAACCAGCACCTGGGGCAGTTACTCACTACATCCGTAACGGACGAAGACTCACCAATGAAAAGGGCAGCCATCAGGCTGCCCTGGTTGTACGAGTGGCAAGGCTCACAAATGCTCGATGGCGGCAACGCTGCCCAGACGGTCAGCGAGCTTTTTCAGAAGTGCCAGACGGTTGCCACGCACTGCCGGGTCGTCGGCATTGACCATGACGTTTTCAAAGAAACCATCCACCACCGGACGCAATGCGGCCATCCTTGCCAGTGCGGCCACATAGTCACGCGCCTTAAGCAGCGGGTCGGTAGCGGTGATGACTTCATCCAGCGCTGTAGCCAGTGCCTGTTCGGCAGGCTCTTGCAGCAATGCTGCATCGACATTGGCCGCAATCCCGCCCTCGACTTTTTTCAGGATATTGCGGGCGCGCTTGTTGGCTGCGGCCAGCGCGGCGGCTTCCGGCAGGAGGGCAAACTCAGCAATCGCCTTCAGGCGGGCATCGAAATCGGTCAGCGAGGCCGGACGCAGCGCAGCCACGGCATCAAACTGCTGCGCGCCCAAGCCGCGTTCTTCGTAATAGCTGCGCAGACGCTCAAGAATAAAGTCGTACAGCTCATCACTGCCGCTTGCCGCAATCGGCAATGCCTTGCCCGCCTGCGCCAGCAGTGCCGGCAAATCCAGATTCAAACCGCCTTCAATCAGGGTGCGCGCCAGCCCCAGCGCATTGCGACGCAGCGCGAACGGGTCCTTGTTGCCGGTGGGTTTGAGCCCTGCGGCAAAGCCGCCTGCCAGCGTGTCGAGGCGCTCGGCCACGACCAGCACCTGCCCCAGTTTCGACGGCGCAATACTGTCGCTGGCATTGCGCGGCATCCAGCCCTCATCGATGGCCTGGGCGATGTCTGCACCCTCGCCCTCTGCCTGCGCATAGTGGCGACCAGCGATGCCCTGCAATTCCGGAAACTCACCGACCATGCGCGATTGCAGATCGGCCTTGGACAGCATGGCCGCGCGCTGTGCCGCCGCCGCATCCACGCCCAGTTGCGCGGCGATGCTTGCGGCAAGCTGCTCAACACGCTGCACCTTGTCGGCGATGCTGCCGAGCTTGTCCTGATATTTGACGCTGGCAAGGCCCGTATTCATCGACGCCAGCCCCTGCTTGAGGTCTTCGTCAAAGAAGAACTTGGCATCGGCAAAGCGCGGGCGAATCACCCGCTCATAGCCCTTGCGCACTTCGGCCTCGTCCTTCGATTCAATATTGCTGGTACCGATGAAGTGCTCGGTGAGGCGGCCTTGCGTATCCAGCACCGGGAAGAATTTCTGGTTGGCCTCCATGGTGGAAATCAGCGCCTCCTGCGGCACGGCCAGGAACTCGCGGCCAAAGGCGCAGGCCACCGCCTGCGGCCATTCGGTGAGGCCATTGACTTCTTCCAGGATGTCGGCGTCGATACGCACCGTGCCACCGGCCTTGGCGGCGGCCGCTTGCGCCCCGTCCACGATGCGCGCGCGACGCTCGCCGGCATCGACCAGCACTTTGGCCGTGCGCAAGGCATCCACATAGGCGCCGGGCGAGGCAATTTCCACTTCAGCCGCATGCATGAAGCGGTGACCGCGGCTATGGCGGCCCGCGCTGATGCCCATCACTTCGCCGGGGGCGATGTCCTCGCCCAGCAACATCACCAGCCAGTGCAGCGGGCGGGCAAAAGCGTAGTCGTGTGCGCCCCAGCGCATCGGCTTGGGGATGGGCATGGCAATGATGGCCTCATTGACGATAGCCGCCAGCAAGTCACGGGTGGCCGCGCCGGGCTTCACGCTGCGATGCACAAAGCGCTCGCCCTTGGCATCGGCGGTTTTTTCAAGCTGCTGCCAGTCAATCCCGGCCTTGGCAGCAAAACCTTGCAGCGCCCTGGTGGGCTGCCCGGCAGCATCCAGTGCAATCGACAGATACGGCCCCAGCACTTCGCTGCGCTGCTCCGGCTGCATGCTGGCCACGCCCGGCAGCAGCACCGCCAGACGGCGCGGCGTGTACAGCGGCTTGGCCTCTGCCTTGTCCACGGCGATACCGCGCTTTTCCAGCCCGGCCAGCACGCCGTCAAAGAACGCCCTGGCCAGTCCCGGCAAGGCTTTGACCGGCAATTCTTCGGTGCCCAGTTCAATCAACAAGGGTTGCATGTTGCTGCTCATCGGGCGGCCTCCTTGTGCAAACCGGGAAAGCCCAGTTTTTCGCGTTGTGCGTAATAACCTTCAGCCACCGCGCGCGCCAGATTGCGCACCCGCAGGATGTAACGCTGGCGTTCGGTGACCGAAATCGCGCGGCGCGCATCCAGCAGGTTGAAGCTGTGGCTGGCCTTCATCACCTGCTCGTAGGCCGGCAGCGGCAGCCCCGCCTCCACCAACGCCAGCGCCTCACGCTCGCAGGCATCAAAGCGATGGAACAGCTCGGTCACATCGGCATATTCAAAATTGTAGGTGCTCTGCTCCACCTCGTTCTGGTGATAGACATCGCGGTAATGCACCGGCGCGCCGTCCGGGCCATACGTCCACACCAGATCGAACACGTTATCGACGTTCTGCAGATACATGCACAGCCGCTCAAGGCCGTAGGTGATTTCGCCCAGCACCGGCTTGCATTCCAGCCCGCCCGCCTGCTGGAAATAGGTGAACTGGGTGACTTCCATGCCGTTCAACCACACTTCCCAGCCCAGCCCCCAGGCGCCCAGCGTGGGCGATTCCCAGTTGTCCTCGACCAGCCGCAGGTCATGCACTTCAGGGTCAACGCCCAGCGCCTTGAGCGAATCGAAATACAGCTCGACGATATTGTCCGGCGAGGGCTTCATCACCACCTGAAACTGGTAATAGCGCTGCAGGCGGTTCGGGTTCTCGCCATAGCGGCCATCGGTGGGGCGGCGCGAGGGCTGCACATAGGCGGCATTCCACGGCTCAGGCCCCAGCGCGCGCAGGAAGGTGGCCGGGTGAAAGGTGCCGGCACCGACCTCAAGGTCGAGCGGCTGGATCAGAACACAGCCCTGCGCCGCCCAATAGGCATTGAGGCGCTGGATGAGTTCCTGAAAGGTAATGGAAACGCGGTCGGCAGACATCAATCTGAAATCACGAAAAACAGCCGTAAAGTATAGCGGCCAGCCCGTTTGCAGCGGCATTCTGCGACAATTCGCAGCCATTACCGCAGCTTCTGCATTTGCCCAGGCCGCCATCATGCCCATCCGTCCGCTTCCGCCACTTCAAGCCTGGCACTGGCTCGTCCAGGCCATCAATCTTGGCATGCGCAACCCGCGTGCAATTTTTGGCGCGGCGCTGCTCTTGGTCGGCAGCCTGTATGCGATGGTGATGGCAAGCGGCGTACTGGTTGCGCTGTTTGGCGGTGGCGAAGTCAGCACCCCGACCCTGCTCATCACCCTGCTGATGGTGGTGGCGATTTTCATGATGATGCCGGTGCTGGCAGGCGGCCTGATGCACGTGATTGCCGAGGCCGAAGCCGGACGCCCGACCGCCGCACGCGACTTGTACCGGCCATTTGCACTGGGACGCGCCGGCCGGCTGGCCGCACTTGGCGGCCTGCAAATCCTGCTGATGGCAGGCGGCATGCTCATCACCCGGCAACTGGCTGGCGAGGCCTACATGGCCGCCTACAACGAGGCACTGAACAGCATCATGCAGAATCCGCAACAAGCGCCTGCCCAGCTGCCTGCACCGGCGCACCCGGTATTGATGTTTGTCTGGCAGGTCTGCCTCAACTACTTCACCGCCATCACCATGCTGCTGGGCATCGCGCTGATCGCCCTTTCCAACAGCAGTGTGCTGGCCGCCATCAAGTCCGCAGCACTTGCTGCCGTGCGCAATTTGGCCGCCAATTTTTTGGCCATCACCCTGTTTTTTGTGTTGACGATGCTCAGCGCGGTACTGCTGTCGATGGTGCTCAGCATGGTGATGTTGCTGCTGGGTGCCCTGTTCATGCCGCTGGCGCTGCTGGTCACCTTCGTGCTCGGCATGTGTTTTGCCGCCGTGTTGTTGGTCATCGTCTGCGGTGGCGGCTACCTCATCTGGCGCGACACCTTTACCGCTGCGCCCGAAGCCCCCACGCCTGCAACGCAAGGCCGTATCGAGCTTTAATCAGGCTGCCAAAGAGGCCGCCATCGCGGCACTCAGTTGCGCGCCCGCCAGTGCGGCAAGCAGCCATGGCAATGCCATCACCAGCGCGATCAGCAGCCAGCCCCACCACGGGGTGCGTTGCGCGGTATTCGGGCGCCACACCACACAGGTATCGGCAATACGGTCATGCAGGGCGCGGTGCTCGCCTGTGGCTATCAGCAAGTGACCGATATTGAACGTAAGCCAGGACAGGCTGCCGGCCAGATGACGTTTGAATGCACGGCCAAGACCAAGCGGGGCGTGCCGGGCGCGCACTTGCAGACCCACCCAGCGCTTGCCCAAGGTGGCGTGTTTGCGACCAGACTCCAACAGTGGCCAGTACAGCAGCCCCAACAGGATGAATATCAGCAGCGGGATGCCCAGCCCTTGCAGCAGGGCGTGGTGGAGGTTTTCAACGTGCGCCCGGACAAGCCCATCTGCTGCCCACACATCGCGCATATAGGCCAGAAAATCATCTCCCTGGCGGATGCTCCGCTGCATTTGCCAGCCCATCGCCTCACCCAATGCACGCCAATGCTGCACCAGCCCGGCATCACGCACCGCAGGCAGGGCGGCAGAGAGCAGTGCGGCAGGCATGGCCAGCAGCAGGGCATCCGCGCACCAGGCGGCCGTGCGCGGCCATAGTCCGGCAGTTGCTGGCAAATCAGGCGGAATCGGCGGACGCATGTTTTTCACCCGGCGCCAGCAGGGTGGCGGCGACTATCCCGACCTCATACAAGAGATACATCGGAACCATCAGCAAAATCATGGTCACGCCATCGCCGGGCGTGACCAGCATGGCTATCACGGCGATGGCAATCAGCGCATAGCCACGGATTGAGCGCAGCTGTGCGGGCTTCACCCAGCCCAGCGCAGCCAGAATCACCAGTGCCACCGGCACTTCAAAGCTGAAGCCTGCGGCCAGCGAAATGACCGCGACAAAATCCAGATAACGGGCGATATCAGGCATCATCGCCACCGCCTCCGGCCGGGTCATGGCCAGAAACTTGAACATCATCGGCAGCAGCAGAAAGTAAGCAAAGGCGCAGCCGGCGTAAAACAGCAGCATGGACGAGGCCATCAGCGGCATGGCCAGACGTTTTTCATGCCGGTAAAGACCGGGGGCGATGAACGCCCAGAGCTGGTACAGCAATACCGGGGCGGCCAGCAGGATGGCCAGATACAGTGCCAGCCGCAGTGGCGTGGAAAACGGGGTCAGCGGGTCGATGGCGACCAGTTGGCTGCCTGCGGGCAGGGCGGCCACCATCGGCGCGGCCAGCAAGCTGTAGAGCTGGCCACTGAAGGCCGCCAAGCCGGCAAACAGCACCCCCACGGTGATGATGACTTTCAAAAGCCGCGCCCGCAGCTCGACCAGATGCGACAGCCAGCCTGCGGCCTCATTCTGGCTCATGGGCGTTGCTCTCCAGCATCAGCGCCCGGGCTTTCACCTGCTGCAGCCTTGGCGGCGGTTTCTGCCTCGAATTGCCGGGCTTCGGCCTCCATCTGCGCCAAAGCCTTGCGCGTGGCTTCCATATTGCGGCGCATCTCCTCGACCTGCAGCTCTTCTTCAAACTCGCTCCTGAGCTTGTGCCAATGCGCACGCGCGCGGCGCACCCACAACCCGGCAAACCGCGCCGCACGCGGCAGACGTTCAGGCCCCAGCACCAGCAGCACGATCACTGCCAGGATGATGAGTTCGGGGAAACTGACTTCAAACATCGCCCAATGCCTGCGCGGTCAGCCATCAGGGCTTGTGCTGATGGCTATCCTCGCGGCTTTGCGCCGTGGCAGATGCGGCTTTGCTGCGCGCATCTTCAAGCGCCTGCGGCTCGTCCGGCTCGCGCATGCCTTTTTTGAATTCGCGCACGCCTTTGCCGAGGTCACGCATGCCACGGGTCAATCGCGTGGTGCCGAAAACCACCAGCACGATGACCAGCAGAATCAGAAGTTCACGCCAACCCACCATCATTGCCACCCACTAGAAAGCCGAAACGGCAAGGATAACGCAGCATCATTCAACCGGCGGCAGTGGCGTGGTCACCACCCCGCCCTGTTGCGGCGGATTTTCTGGCTGCGGCTGCACAGCTTGTTGTACGGGCTGCGGTGTGCCGGGCGTGGGCATGCGCCCATCAGGCTGCGCCACCGGGGCATACTGCGGTGCTTGCTGCTGCACCGGGGCGCGTCGGCTGCGCGCCGTGGCGCTGGCTTCTTCCAGCGCATCACGCATGGCTACAGTGGCTTGGCTGCCCGGTTGCGGCGCGCGGTTTTCAAAAATCATGCGCGGGGTCACGCCCTGGCCATACACGGCCTGATTGGCGTCATCGTCGATTTTCAGCACCGCGCCATCCAGCGCCACCCCGGCAAACAGCCCTCGCGAGCGCGACCATGACCAGATTTCCGCCTTGAACTGCGCATCGGTCATGGCCGAGGCATTGCGCCCCACCGGCCCGGCCGCCGCTGCCGCATCCGCGCCCAGGGTGAACTTGCCGTTGACGATGTTCTGCACACCACGGTCATTGCGAATCACCAGGATGACATCCGAGGCCTGCACCCCGGCCTGGAAGCCCACGCTGCCACCGACCAATTTGATGAATACCGGGTTGGACCAACTGCCATCGGTGGTTTTCACCGACATCAGGCCAAGGCCGCGACGCCCCCCGAAAATCAGCCCGGCCTTGATGGTTTCCGGCACCACGATAATCCCGCGCGCCTCATCGAACAGCTTGTCGGGAATCGCTGACTCGGGAATCGCCAGATTCTCGTTCAATACCCGCACCACATCGCGGGCACGCTGGTCTTCTTCTTGCCCGGCCATGGCCGGAGCCGAGGCCAGAAGTGCGGCGGCAAGCGCCAAAGCCGTGAATTTGCGCATGAGCCTGAATCCATGAAAAAGTTGCGCATCAGCATAACGGCAGCGCGCTGCACAATCCCGGCCAGAAGGTAAATCGCGCATTGCCCGGCCAAGGCGGGTATCCTTCCGCGTCTATGCCAGCCCCCATGCCAGCCCTGAACCCGCGCGCCCTGGTGATCGTCAACCTCGGCACCCCTTCTGCCCCCACGGCCGAGGCCGTGCGCCGTTATTTGCGTGAATTCCTGACCGACAAGCGCGTGGTGCAGATTCCGCATTTCATCTGGAAGCCCCTGCTGGACTGGGTCATCCTGCCGCGCAGAAGCCCGGCGGTGGCAGAAAAATATGCCGACATCTGGATGCCCGAAGGCTCACCACTGCTGGCCTATGGCCTGCGCCTTGCCAGCGCCATGGACAGCGCACTGGCTGGCTGGCAGGTACGCGCGGCGATGCGCTATGGCGAGCCGGCACTTGCCCAGGTGGTACAGGCGCTGCATGCCGAAGGCCATCGGGACATCACCGTATTGCCGCTGTATCCGCAATATTCCACCACCACCACCGGCTCGGTGGAGGATGCCGTGGCCGCCCTGCAACAGCGTTTTGCCGATACCCGCCTGCAGCTGATACGCGATTATCACCAGCATCCGGCCTGGGCCACAGCCATTGCCGGGCGCATCCGCCAGCATTGGGCGCAGCATGGACGCGGCGAAAAGCTGGTGTTCTCCTACCACGGCATCCCCGAGCGCCTGGTGCGGGCGGGTGACCCTTATGCCGCACAGTGCGAGGCCAGCACCGCCGCGATTGCCGCCGCGCTGGATATTCCCCGCGAGGAAATCCTGCTGACCTACCAGTCGCGTTTTGGCCGCGAGCGCTGGCTGCAGCCCTATACCCTGCCGACGCTGGAGCAATTGGGGCGCGACGGTATCCGCACCCTGGATGTGGTCTGCCCCGGCTTTGCCGTGGACTGCCTGGAAACGCTGGAAGAAATCACCGAGCAAAACGCCGAAGCCTTCCGCGCTGCCGGTGGCGCCGCACTGCGCTATGTCCCCTGCCTCAACGATAGCCCGGCGCATGTCGATGCGCTGGCGGCGCTGCTGCCCCGCTGAACTGCCCTGCCAACGAGAATCTGCCTTGAGCATCCCCCTGCAAGAAACCCGTATCGACATCGCCATTGGCCCGATTGCGGCATTGCGTGGCGGCCAAAGCGGCCAGCCGCGTGTGCTGGCACTGCATGGCTGGCTGGACAATGCCGCCAGCTTCCTGCCGCTGGCACAGCATCTGCACGATATCGAGCTGGTCGCCATCGACCTGCCCGGCCACGGCCATAGCGTGCATCTGCCCGCCGGCATCCCCTATACCTTCGAGCTGGCGGTACACCATGTGCTGGATATCGCCGATGCCCTCGGTTGGCAGCGGTTTACCCTGCTGGGGCATTCCATGGGCGCCGCCATTGCCAGCCTGGTGGCGGCCGCGGCGCCCGAGCGCGTGGAAAAACTTGCCTGCATCGAAGCACTGGGCGGCCTGACCCACCCGGCAGAAGAAGCCGGGCAACGGATGCGCGAATCGGTGACTGCCGCACGCGCCCTGCGCGGCAAAAACAAGCGCGTGTTCAGCCAAATCGCGCCCGCCATCTCGGCTCGCATGGCCGCCAACCAGATGAGCGAGCCGGTCGCGCGGCTGCTTGTCGAGCGTGGCGTGCAGCAGGTGCCGGAAGGGCTGGTCTGGTCCAGTGACCAGCGGCTGATGGTGCCGACTTTCCTGCGCCCGGTCGAAGCACAAATCACTGCCCTGCTGGCCAGCATTGAATGCCCCACCCAGGTGGTTTTTGCCACGCCCGCCCAGCCTTATTTGCCCGACGACCAGCGCCGTCGCCTGGTGGCCGCACTTGGCAATGGTCAGGCGCATTTCCTGCCCGGCAGCCACCATCTGCACATGGAAACACCGGCAGAGGTGGCCGCCGTATTGGCCCAGTTCCTCGCCACACCCTAGCCCCGGCCTGCCTGCGGCCTTATACTTGCCACCTTAACCTCGGCCATCGGGGCCGTTTGGGACATTCGCACGTGAACAAGCACGATTCGACCTTCCTGAAAAAATTTTCCATGGTGATTGGCTTTCTAATCGCCCTGACCTTGGTATTGATTCTGTTTGCACGGCATCTCAATACCCTGCTGCCGCAGGAGATGACTGCGCAAGCCAAGGCACAGACCGCTGCACGCATCGCACCGATTGGCGCAGTGTATTCCGGTTCCACCGGCGCCGCAGCGGCGGCCGCTGCGGCCGCCGCTGCGGCCAAGGCCGCCACTTCGCAGGCGGCTTATGGCGGTACGCTTGATGGCGAAGTCATCTACAACAGCCTGTGCACCGGCTGCCATACCTCGGGCGCAGGTGGCGCACCGATGCTGAACGCTGCAGGCATTGGCGCGCGTCTTGCCAAGTCCGGTCTTGAAACCCTGCACAAGCACGCCATCGAGGGCTTCACCGGCGCTACCGGCACGATGCCCGCCCGTGGCGGCAACCCGGCGCTGACTGACGAACAAGTGATTGCCAGCGTTGACTGGATGGTCGCGCAAAGCAAGTGATCCGCCGCTTAACTTTCATGCGCCGCCTTCGGGCGGCGTTTGTTTTTGCCAGCCCCATGAAAATTTCCTTTGCCCCCAAACTGCCACTAACCGCAGCGCTAAGCCTTGCCCTTGCCGGCGGCCTTGCTGCCAGCCAGCCAGCTACTGGCAAAGGGCTTGCCATTGGCCAGCTACAAGGCACAGGTAGTACAAGCCCATTGCAGGGGCGACAAGTGCAAGTCACAGGGGTCATCACCGCACGCATCAAAACCGAAGATGGCTGGATGTTCAGCCTGCAAGATGCAGGCGATGGGGATGAAAACACCTCTGATGCGGTGTTCCTGCTGGGAGCGCCCGATACGCTCACGGTGGGCGCCAGCCTTGCCGTCAGCGGCACGGTGATGGAACTTGATACCAAAAACAATAGCCGCATCACCGCCTTGCAAGTCGCAGCAGTGACACCCGTTGCTGCCCGCAACCTGCCTGATGTGCAGGTCATCCAGCAAGCGCCTAAACACGAGGCTGACTGGGAAAAACTCGAAGCCATGCGCGTCAGAATCAGCGTACCGTTGACCCTGACCGGCAGCCAGCATGCCGCCCGCTTTGGACGCTGGCAGGCCGCTTTTGGCGGACGGCTATGGGCTCCCACCGAGCTGGCTCTGCCCGGTACGGCGGCCAATCAGCTGGCCGCCGAGAACCGCGCCCGCAGCCTGTGGCTGGCCGATGCCGAAGGTCGCAGCGCGATGCGCCGTGAAATCCCGCGCCTGGGCAGCCAGCTGCATGATGCCGAGGGCATCATCGATGAGCGCTTTGGCCGCCATCACCTGCAACTGACACAGGCGCTGAACATCCAGCCGCAACCCGCCCCTCCGGTACCCGCTCGCCAAGGCCGTTTACGTATTGCCGCGTTCAACCTGGAGAACCTGTTCAATGGCGATGGTCAGGGCGGCGGTTTTCCTACCCCGCGCGGCGCCCAGAACCATAAGCGCTACCAGCAGCAATTGGCTCGCCATATCGCAGCGCTGGCCGCACTGGATGCCGACATCATCGCCCTGATGGAGCTGGAAAATGACGGCCAGGACGCACTGGCTGCCGAATCGCAACTGCTGGCGGCGCTCAATGCCCGCCACGGCGGCGACTGGCGCGCCGTGACGGTGGCGGCCAATGCCAATCAAGATGCCATCCGCAATGGACTGATTTATCGCAGCAGCCAGGTACAGCTCCTGGAACCACCCAAGGTGCTTGATCGCGGGCCGTTTGCCCATTTCAGCCGCCCCGCCATCGCTGCACGTTTCCGCAGCGGTGCCAGCGCGCCCTTCGTAGTGATTGCCAACCATCTCAAATCCAAAGGCTGCCGCAATGCGCGCGCTGCCGATGCCAACCAGCGTGATGGACAGTCGTGCTGGAATGCCACCCGGCTTGAATCGGTCAGGCAGCTCGATGGCTGGGTGCAGAGCCACTACAGCGGGCAGCCGGTAGTGATGCTCGGCGACTTCAATACCTATGCCATGGAAGACCCGCCACGCTGGCTGCGGGCGCATGGCTGGCAAGACGCCTTTGCCGCACTCGGCGTGCAACAGCCATACTCCTATGTGTATGAAGGCCAGGCCGGGCGGCTGGATCATGCTTTCGTAAACCGCCGCATGCAGGCATGGCTCACGGCCGCACACGAATGGCATATCAATGCCGACGAAGCCGAGGGCCTGCGTACACCCGATACCTCGCCGCTGCGCAGCTCCGACCATGACCCGCTGCTGCTGGACTTCAACCCGCGCCATTAAAATGCCCGCATGAATCAACCTGCATTCCCCAGCCAAGACACGGCGCTCAAGCTTTCCGGCCCTGCCGGGCTGCTGGAAGCCATGGTCGAGTTTCCCGATGCCAGCATCCGCCGCCAGCCGGTCATCGCCATCGTCTGCCACCCGCTGCCCACCGCAGGCGGCACCATGAACAACAAAGTGGTGACCACAAGCGCACGCGCACTGCGCGAGCTGGGCATCATCACGGTGCGCTTCAATTTCCGCGGCACTGGTCACTCGGCCGGGCAGTTCGATCACGGTCAGGGCGAGCAGCAGGACTTGGCCGCAGTGGCCGACTGGGTGCGCCAGCATCACCCCGACAGCGCGTTGTGGCTGGCCGGTTTCAGTTTTGGCGCTTACGTCTCCATCCAGGCCAGCGCCAAGCTCTCCCCGGCTGCGCTGATCTCACTGGCGCCGCCTGCCGGGCGCTGGGATTTTGCCGCGCACGCACCGCAAATGCCGTGGCTGGTGGTACAGGGCGAAGAAGATGAAATCGTCGCACCGCATGCGGTGTACCACTGGCTGGAAGATATCCAGCCGCCGCAGCTGACGCTGGTGAAAATGCCTGGCTGCTCGCACTTTTTCCACGGCAAGTTGGTGGATCTGCGCGGCGTTATCAAAAACACTGCCAAACACTGGCTGCCGCTGCCACTGGATGAGAGCGAGCTGCAATGAGCGCATCGCCCAGCCAGCTTTATCAAACCGGTATCGAGCGCGGCCAATGGCAGGACGACCCGGCGCAACGCGCGGTGATGGTCGAGCTTGACCGTCTGCACCGTGAGCTCTCGCGCCCGGCCGAATCCCCCGGGCTCATCGCCCGGCTGTTTGGCAATAAACCCACCACCGCCCCACAAGGGCTGTACCTGTGGGGCGGCGTGGGTCGTGGCAAGACCTTCATGGTCGATTTGTTTTTTGATTCGCTCGATTTTGCGGAAAAACGCCGCGCCCACTTCCACCGCTTCATGCGCGAACTGCACGAGCGCCTCAAGCAGCATAGTGGCGAGCGTGACCCGATGGCCGCCATCGCCCGGCAGTGGCGGCAGGAGATGCGGGTGCTGGTACTGGACGAGTTTTTCGTCACCGACATCGGTGATGCCATGCTGCTGGCGCGCCTTCTGGAACATCTGTTTGCCGAAGGCGTGGTATTGGTGACCACCTCCAATACCGTGCCGGCCAATCTTTACAAGGATGGCCTGCAACGGGCGCGTTTCCTGCCCGCCATCGCCCTGCTGGAGCAGCACTGCGTGGTGTTTGAAATCCAGTCCAGCACCGACTATCGCCTGCGCGAGCTGACCCGCTCGCCGGTGTATCAAGTCGTCTCCGGCCAGCAGGCCGATGACTGGCTGGCCGGGCGCTGGCAGACCCTGACCCACACCCCGCCCAGGCCCGATGTGCTGGATATTGATGGTCGCCCGATTCCCTGTCGCGCCCGTCATCACGGCTTTGTCTGGTTCGACTTCAGCGCCCTGTGCGAAGGCCCGCGCGCAGCCGCCGATTACATCGAAATCGCCCAGGAATTCCATACCGTGCTGATTGGCAGCATCCCGGACTTCAACGGTAGCAATGACGACCCGGCGCGGCGTCTGGTCAATGCCATCGACGAGTTTTACGACCGCCATGTCAATGTCATCATCACCGCCGCCCATCCGCCGGTGGCGCTGTATCAAGGCGAGCGTCTGGCGCATGCCTTCGAGCGCACCGCATCGCGGCTGATTGAAATGCAAAGCGCCGAATACCTGGCGCGCGAACACTTGCCGGGCTGACTGGCACAGGAGCGTCCATGAACCCGAACCGCCCGGAAACCAGCCAGCTTGGCCGCGAAACCGCCTATCCCGACCGCTACGATGCCGGCCTTTTGTTCCCGATTCCGCGGCAAAGCGCCCGCGATGCCATCGGCATTGCCGGCGATGCCCTGCCCTTCACCGGCTTTGATGCCTGGAATGCCTACGAGCTGAGCTGGCTGGATGCGCGCGGCAAGCCGCGTGTGGCCGTGGCGCGCATCACCGTGCCTGCCGACTCGCCCAATCTCATCGAATCCAAATCTTTCAAGCTCTATCTCAACTCTTTCAACGCCGAGCGCATGGCAAGCCAAGCCGCACTGGCCGAGCGCCTCTGCCAGGACCTGTCCGCCGCCGCCGGTGCGCCGGTCAGCCTGCAGTTTGGCCTGCCGCCGATGGCGCCCATCGCCGCAGATGACGCCCAAAGCATTGATGCGATTGAAATAGACATCGACGATTACGGCCCGCCCAACCCGGCCTATCTGAGCGTCAGCGATGCAATCGTGCAGCAGGCGCTTTCATCGCAGCTCTTGAAATCCAACTGCCCGGTGACCGGCCAGCCCGACTGGGCCACCGTCATCATCCGCTACCACGGCGCGCGCATCGACCCGGCCGGGCTGCTGCGCTATCTGGTGAGCTTCCGCAACCACCGCGAGTTCCATGAGCAATGCGTGGAGCGCATCTTCATCGAAATCATGCAGCACTGCCGCCCGCAGCAACTCTCGGTTGAAGCCCGTTACACCCGCCGTGGCGGCCTCGACATCAACCCCTGGCGCGCCACCCCCGGCTACCCGCCACCGGTTGCACAGCGCGACCTGCGCCAATGAGCTTGATGATGCGGTTTTAACAAGGCTGCTGCCATGCTCATCGCTCCACTCTTATGGAGCTCACCATGTCTCACCCGCAAACCCCTGAAAACAACGGCGGCAAAGACCCGCGTTTTGCCGGTGTCACCGGCGGTGTTGAAATCGCTGAAGGCGCTGGCGGCGCCCAAACCGTGCAGCAAGAAAAAACCTACACCGTAAAGCCGGGCGATTCGCTGTCCAAGATTGCCAAGAACCTGTACGGCGATGCCAACCGCTGGAAGGAAATCCACGAGGCCAACCGGGAAGAAATCAAAGACCCGGACAAGATTTTCCCCGGCCAAGTGCTGCGCCTGCCCTGACAATCTCTCCTGAAGGAATCTCCATGAACAAGACTCACGCCATTTTTGCCGCTACGCTGGTTTCGGCACTCGCCATCACCGGCTGCAAAAAGAAAGAAGAACCCGCCGTGGTCGCGCCGCCGGCCTCGACACCTGCGCTGGCCACGCCGCCGGCAACACAGGCATCCATCAATATCGTCGCGCTGGAGCTGGGCAAAGGCCTGGCCGATGACAAGCGCGTGGCCGAAGCCAGCACCCAGTTTGGTGCCCAGGACACCATCCATGCCTCGGTCAACACCCAGGGCGATGGCGCAGGCAAGAAGCTCGGCGCACGCTGGACCTATCAGGACGGCACCCTGGTACACGAAGAAGTCGTGGACATGGTCGGCAACGACAGCATCTATGCCTTCAAGATCAGCAATACCAACCCCTGGCCGACCGGCAACTACAAGGTGGAAATCAGCCTGGACGGCCAGCCGCTGCAAAGCCGCGATTTTTCGGTCAAGTAAAGCCGATTGCGTATCACCTTTTGGCCGGGCACTTAGCTGCCCGGCCTTTTTCATGGCGGGGGCGGCGTACAATTCTCCGACTCTTCCACCACCAAGCGAGCCTTTCATGAGCGATACGCCGAAGATTCTCTACACCCTGACCGATGAAGCACCGCTGCTTGCCACGCACTCCTTCCTGCCCATCGTGCAGGCGTTTGCGCAGAGCGCCGGGGTGAGGGTGGAAACCCGTGATATTTCGCTGGCGGCGCGGATTCTGGCGCAATTCCCGGAACGGCTGGGCGAGAAGAAGGTGAGCGATGACTTGGCGGAACTGGGCGAGCTGGCCAAAACGCCCGAGGCCAACATCATCAAGCTGCCCAATATCAGCGCCTCCGAGCCGCAATTGAAGGCCGCGATTGCCGAATTGCAGAAGCAGGGCTTTGACCTGCCCGATTACCCGGAAACGGCGGCCACGGAAGACGAAAAAGACATCAAGGCGCGCTATGACCGGGTCAAGGGCAGCGCCGTGAACCCGGTGCTGCGCGAGGGCAATTCCGACCGCCGCGCACCGGCTTCGGTCAAGAACTATGCCAAGAAACACCCGCATCGCATGGGCGCCTGGAGCGCCGACAGCCAGGCGCATGTGGCGCATATGGAGGCAGGCGATTTCTATGGCAGCGAACAGTCGGTGACCTTTGACCACGATGGCAAGGTGCAAATCGAACTGCTCGGCAAGGATGGCTCGGACGTGGTGCTCAAGCCCAAGGTCAAGCTGCTGCCCGGCGAGGTGCTGGACTCGGCGGTGATGGATGCGGCCAGGCTGGCCGCCTTTGTCGATGCCGAAATTGCCGACGCCAAGGCGCGCGGCACGCTGTTCTCGCTGCACCTGAAAGCCACCATGATGAAGGTCAGCGACCCGATCATGTTCGGCATCGTGGTGCGGCGCCATTACAAGAAGTTGTTTGAAAAGCACGGCGAGTTGCTGGCGCGCATCGGCTTTGAGCCGGACAACGGCATCGGTGATCTGTACGCGCGCATGGGGGAAGTCAGCGAGGCCGAACGCGCCGCGCTGGAAGCCACCATCGCCGAGATTTATGCCGAAAACCCGGCGCTTGCCATGGTCAATTCCGACAAGGGCATCACCAATCTGCATGTGCCAAGCGATGTGATTGTCGATGCCTCAATGCCGGCGATGATTCGTGACTCCGGGCGGATGTGGAATGCCCAAGGACAGTTGCAAGATGCCAAGGCGGTGATTCCCGACCGCTGCTATGCCGGCATCTATCAGGCAGTGATTGATGACTGCAAGGCGCATGGCGCATTCGACCCGGCCAGCATGGGCAGCGTGCCCAATGTCGGGCTGATGGCGCAGAAGGCCGAGGAATACGGCAGCCACGACAAAACCTTCCGCATCCCGCATGACGGCACGGTGCGCGTCACCGACGACAACGGCAAGGTGTGGATGGAGCAGGAAGTGCGCGCCGGCGACATCTTCCGCATGTGCCAGACCAAGGACGCACCGATTGCCGACTGGGTCAAGCTGGCGGTCAACCGCGCCCGCCTGTCGAACACGCCGGTGGTGTTCTGGCTGGACGAAAACCGCGCCCACGACCGCGAAATCATCGCCAAGGTCAAACGCTATCTGGCCGACCATGACACTGCCGGGCTGGATATCCGCATTCTCTCGCCGGTGGAAGCGATGCAGCATTCGCTTGCGCGCATCCGCAAGGGCGAGGACACCATCTCCGCCACCGGCAATGTGCTGCGCGATTATCTGACCGACCTGTTCCCGATCATGGAGCTGGGCACCAGCGCCAAGATGCTCTCCATCGTGCCGCTGATGGCCGGTGGCGGCCTGTTCGAGACCGGCGCCGGCGGCTCCGCGCCCAAGCATGTGCAGCAATTCCAGAGCGAGAACTATCTGCGCTGGGATTCGCTGGGCGAGTTCCTCGCCCTGCAAGCCTCGCTGGAGCATCTGGCCAATACCACCGGCAATGCCCGCGCCCAGGTGCTGGCCGATGCGCTGGACGTGGCCAATGGCCAGTTCCTCGACAACGACAAGTCCCCGACCCGCAAGCTGGGCGGCATCGACAACCGCGGCAGCCACTTCTGGCTCGCCAAATACTGGGCCGATGCACTGGCCGCCCAGGATGCCGATGGCGAACTCAAGGCGCGTTTTGCCAAGCTCGCCAAGACGCTGGACGAAAACGCCGAGAAAATCGTGGCCGAGCTGATTGCCGTGCAAGGCCAGAGCGTGGATATCGGCGGCTACTACCGCCCCGACACCGCCAAGACCGATGCCGCGATGCGCCCCAGCGCCACCCTGAACGCAGCGCTCGCCGCACTGTAAACCACACGCATCCGGCAACCACAGCAACCGCCTGAGGCGGTTGCTGTTCTGCTCGCCACTTTTCGCTTAAAAGGCTCGAGAGAAGCCTGTTGGATGGATTTGACAGCTCTGCAAAATGAGAATAATTACTATTTATCACCTGCAAGGTAGAGTGCTATGTCTCGATATATTGCTTGCCTGCTCGCTTTGACGCTACTACTGGTTCCGCAATCCCCACATGCAGGCTTTACCCAACTCAGCATGTTTTCGAGAGCAAACTGCTCTGTTCCCACGGGCGGCATCCCTATCATTGTTGGCTTTAACGAATCCATTACTTGGGATGGTTCCGGCAAAAAGTGGAAAATGTATACAAAATCCGATATGTCCCACTGCAATAATAGTGGGTGTACTTATCAGTATTTCTCAAGCGAGGAAGAAGAAAGCACTTGGAGATCCTATGCAGGATGTATGTGGTGCGGAATTTATGGATGGCAAGTTGATGGAGAACACTATATCGATGGCTTAGAAGCTAACTGGAATGATCCTGATTTACCAGATATTTGTGAACTCTATGGCACAGGGATGGCGAGTCCTAGCTTGAGTATCCCGCTTTGCAAATTCACTAGGGCAACTGACTGCAACCTGACGGAGTGGAGACAATGAAAACCGTTGCCGCATTGATGCTTGCCCTGTTGCCTGCCACCGCAATGGCGCAGGCTCTGATTGTCGATTTCAGCAATCCACCGGATGAGGCCACTTTGCAGCAGATGGAGCGCGACGGCACGCCTTACCAGAAGCAGCAGGCACAGGCTTATCGCCATCAGGCGCAAAAGGATGCACTGCTGGCCGCGCGCGGCCTGCCTACCCTGCAACAGCGCAAGCAGGCCAGCATGGCGACGCAGGCAGATGGAAAAATGCAGCCAAGCTACCCGGCATTTACCAGCATCCTCACGCATATGCAGGGCGCCTTGCAGGAGTTGCCCATGAGGCTGACGCAAGCCGTCACAGCCGCCCCACCTCCCGTGCCGCTGACCCGGCAGCCCTTGCAGGCCGAAGGCTGCACCCTGGCGGCCAGCACACCCTCGGGAGTGGAGCTGCGCGCAGGCGGCTTGAATGGCAGCCGTTCGCTATATCGTTGCGCAGGCTTCTATCTGATGGCCTACGAATGGGATTATTCGCATCCGCTGCGTGGACAAGTCACGATTGATGCCAGTGGCTATGAAAAACACCCCGGCAGCGACCGCTACAAGGTGCGCGAAATGACTTTCCCAAGCGGCTCGGGCAGCGTGGAAACCATGCTGTCCTGGATTAGCCCCGATTATCAAATCCGGCTGGATGTCTATACCCCAGCAGGACGACCGCAGTATGCCGCGCAGCTTGACCGGCTCACCGCGCTGCTGGAGACATTGGCAGCACGCAAGCAGGCGGCCAGCCCTACAGGGCAATAAAGCCCTCGCCCCGGTTTTTCCGCACACCCTCCGCGCCGGTTAATATCCATCGGGTTTCGTATCGGGGTTTGCCATGTCCATATCTCGCTCTATCCCTGCGTTGACACTCGGCCTGCTGCTGGCAGCCTGTGGTCAGCAACGCCCGCACTCGCAAGAGACCGCTGCCCATGCACCCGCAGCCGAAATGTTGCAGGCCGAAAGCCATGAGGTCGCAGACACCGCTGCCCCTGTGGATGCCGGACTTGCGCTTTCATCCCGGGCAGCCAGCGATGAGGTCAGCGGACGACAGCTGGTACGCACCGCCGATATGCGTTTCCAGGTCAAAAACGTGTATCAATCTGCACTGGCCATTGAAGATGCCGTTGCCGCAGAAGGCGGTTTTGTCGTGGAAAACCGCATCAACAACCAGCTGCATGCCTCACGCTATTTCTCATTGGGCAGCCAGCGCAAGAGGGTGGAAAGCTACCGAACGATAGCCCGCTTGACCGTGCGCGTGCCCAGCGAGCGCACGCTGCCATTTTTGCGCACCCTTGCCCGGCAGATGGAATTCCTTGACGAGCGCAACTTCCGTGCCGAAGACATCCAGTTCCAGCTTCTGCGCCAACAACTGGCCTGGCAGCGCGAGCAACAAATCAGCCGGGACATTGGCCGTGCCGCTGAAGCGCCTGGTAGCGTGGATGAAAAAGTGGATGCCGCAGGTGCCCGTGCGCTGGCACTGCGCGCCCGCGACGAGGCGGAAGTCAAACGCCGCGAATTGGCAGACAAGGTTGCCTTTGCCACCTTGACCTTGCAGTTTGAGCAAGCCATGCAGACGCGCACGGCCATAGAGCCTGACCCGGACGCTGCAGCCTGGCTGGCAAAACCGAGCTTCAGCCAGCGCATCGGTGTCGCACTGCAAACCGGTTGGCGCGTGTTTGTCGATATCTTGGTGGGCATGGCGTATCTGTGGCCACTCTGGCTGCTGCTGGCGATTGCTGCCGTGGCGCTACGCCGCCTGTGGCGTCACTGGCGCAAACCCGCACCACACTGACATCGCCCTCAACATACACGCCTCTCGCCATGTGCATCGGAGAGTGCAACCAATTTGCACCCGCCGGCAATGGCGGGTAAAAAGCCTGCACGTTTTGTCATCAAGGTAAATCGCATGAAAAACCTGAGTCTTGCCCTGCTGGCTGCGGCTCTGCTGGCCGCATGCAGCACTGCGGCTGAAAAAACCGCCCCGCCCGCGGCGCAGCACGATGCACACGCCGAAGACGCACTGGCCGCCGCATTGTCCAGCCCGGCCAGAAGCGCGCAAAACCGTGCCCGTGATGTGTACCGGCACCCGCAGCAAACCCTGCAATTCTTTGGCATCAGCCCAACGCAAACGGTGATTGAAATCAGCCCGGCGGGCGGCTGGTACAGCGAAATCCTCGCCCCCTATCTGCGTGCTGGCCGTTATGTCGGTGCGCTGCCCAAGGTGCGCGCTGAAAGCCCCTACCAGCGATTGCATAGCGAGTTGCAAGCCAAAATGGCGCAAGACCCGGCGCATTTTGGCCAGCCACACTGGCACAGCTATGACCCACGCAATCCGGTGCTGGGCGAGGCGAGCTCAGCCGATGCGGTGCTGACCTTCCGCAATGTGCACAACTGGGTGGCGGCAGGCAGCGCCGATGCCTACTTCAAGGCGTTTTTTGAGGTGTTGAAGCCCGGCGGCGTACTGGGGGTGGTGGATCACCGCGCCAAGCCCGGCACCGACCTTGAGGCAATGAAGAAATCCGGCTATCTCACCGAGGCGCTGGTGATTGAATACGCCACCCGCGCCGGTTTCCGGCTCGATGCAAAGAGCGAGGTCAATGCCAATCCGGCGGACAGCACCGACCATGCCAATGGCGTGTGGACGCTGCTGCCGGTTGCCCGGCATGAGGCGGCCGATGCGGAAAAATACCGCGCCATCGGCGAGAGCGACCGCATGACCCTGCGCTTTGTCAAACCCTGACCTGCCCGTGCTGATTGCCCTCAACAAACCCTTCAATGTGCTGTGCCAGTTCACTGACCAAAGCCAGCCGCCAAGGCCAACCCTGGCGGCTTTTGGCCTGCCGCCGCATGTGTATGCCGCAGGCCGGCTGGACTATGACTCCGAAGGCTTGCTGCTGCTCACCGATGACGGCGCGCTGGCGCATCGCCTGACTGACCCGCGCCACAAGGCGCCGAAAACCTATTGGGTACAGGTGGAGGGCGTGCCCGATGCGGATAAACTCGGCGCGCTGCAACGCGGCGTGCAATTGAAAGACGGCCTGACCCTGCCCGCGCACGCGCGCCAGATTGACCCGCCAGTGCTTTGGCCGCGCACCCCGCCGGTACGCTTTCGCAAGACCGTGCCCGATGCCTGGCTGGAAATCACCCTGCGCGAAGGCCGCAACCGCCAGGTGCGGCGCATGACCGCCGCCGTTGGCCTGCCCACCCTGCGGTTGGTGCGGGTGGCGATGGGGCAATACCATCTGGGCGATTTGCAGCCCGGTCAGTGGCGCAGACTCTAACGCCCAGCTTCAGCGCGCGCGCCGGGTGATCAGGCACAGCAGCGCAAACCCCAGCAGCCCCTGAACAAGCAGCACGCCCAGCAGCGGCGCCACCATGGCCAGCGTAGCGCCCATCTGGTTAAGCGCCACACTGGCATGAATTGCCGGCGTGGAAGGCGTCAGCCAGCGCAGCCATTGCAAGACTTCCGGCAACGCCGCAGCCGGCCAGGAATAGCCACTCAGGAAAAACAGCGGCAAGGCGGTGACCAGCAGCACCTGCATCACCGCTTCACGGTCGGCCAGCCACAGGCCGAAAAGACCGCCGATAGCCGCCACGGCCAGACTGAAAACCGGCAGCAGCAAGGCGGCGCCGGCCAGATTGCCGCCATGGGCATAGCCCTGAAATACAAACAGCCAGCCAAAATAGAACAGGCCTATCAGCGTATTGGGCAACGCCAGTGCGCTGATGCGGGCAGCCCAGATACGTACTGGCACATGACGCTCGCCGCGCTCGCGCTGCCCGGCCACCCACATGCCCGCCGCCATCAGCAGGGTCTGCTGCAAAATCAGCACCGCCACCGCAGGCACCAGCGAGCTGCCATAGCCCTGATGACGGTTAAACAGCGCCGCAGACTGCAGCTTGACCGGCTCGCGCAAGGCCTGCGCCTTGTTCTCGGACAAACCCAGCGCTCGCAACTGGCGGATTTCAATACCCGCCGACACGGTCGCCACCGCAGTGGCCAGGCCGGACAATGCGCTCTTGTTCAACATGAAATAGCTGCCATTGCCGATAAGGGCGATTTCCACCGGCCGCCCGTGGCTGACATCGCGCTTGAGGCCTGCCGGAATCAGGGCATAACCCTCGATGCGCCGCTGTGCCAGCGCATCTCGGGCTGCGGCCTCCGAAGGCAGCACACTCACCTGCAATTCCGGGCTGGCCGCTGCATAACGGATGATTTGCCGCGACAGGCTGCTGTTATCCATGTCCACCACCGCCACCGGCACTTGCTCTACCCGCTCGTGCTGATATGGCCAGGGATAGAAAAATCCGTACAGCAGCGGCGCAACCAGCCATAACAGCAGCACGCCCTTGTCGGTCAGCGCCGTTTTCAGGGTATGGATGAGATGAAAGAAAAAGCCGTGCTTCATCGTGCCCCCCAGCGCTCCGGCAGGCGCAGCGCGCGGGCAAGCAGCAGATTCGCCAGCCAAAGCAGCAGCACGATGAGCATGATGAAAACCAGCAACAGCGGCAGCAGCTGGGCAGGCGCGGCCTGCATGTCCAGCAGGCGTATCTGCGCATGCAGATAATGCGTCAGCGGCAGGATGTTGGCCCACAACCACGCCCCTTCGGGCATCGCCAGCAGCGGAAAGACCACGCCAGAGAAGGCATAGGCCGGCGCGCTGACAAAGCCGGTCATCGACAGCGCCATGCGCAGGGACAGGCTCGCCAGTACCAGCAACACCCCGAGCAGCAGCGAAAGGCTGACAAAGGCAAGCAGCAGTGCCGCCAGCCATAGCCAGCTGGAGAATGCTGCATCCACGCTGCTGGCCATCAGCCCAAGCGCCAGCAGGGCATTGGCCGACAATCCCAGCCATGGCCACAACAGGCTGCCGCCAATGGCGGCAAGGCGCTGGCGGCCATCACCGGGCAGCCCAACACCGCTCTGCCGCCACCAGTCTCCCAGACTGGCATCGCGCAATTTGCGGCCAAAGCTCCAGGCGCCGGCAGTCATGGCCAGGATGAACAGCAGCGCGGGCATCAGGCTGTTGCCC
Source organism: Lysobacteraceae bacterium NML07-0707 (assembly GCA_002798295.1). Lineage (GTDB taxonomy): Bacteria > Pseudomonadota > Gammaproteobacteria > Xanthomonadales > Xanthomonadaceae > Solilutibacter. Next base: position 43,110 of record NWQT01000027.1, read on the forward strand.
AGAAACTGCCGGTAATTGCCGGCGGTATTGAACAGGCTATACATCCGGCTTTGCAGCGGATTGAAGCGGGCGCGCGCCGTGGCCGGACTTTGCCCCAGTTTTTGTCGGGCGCGCAGCTCAATTCCGGCAGAAAGCGTGGCGCTTGCCATGCGCACATCGCGTTGCAACAGGCCGGAATAGGCATTCCATTGCGCGTTATGCAAAAGCGCCAGCTCACTGTCCTGGCCGCGCTTGAGGTTGCGGGAAAAGTCCGCCGGCACCACCAGCAGCGCCGCGACCGCGCCACTTTTTATCTGCCCTTCGGCCTCTGCCGCATCCAGTGGCTGCTGCGTTACCTCAAGCCCCGGGCTTTCATCCAGCATCCGCAGCAGCTGTCTTGAGAGCAGGCTGCCGTCCAAATCCAGCACCGCCAGCGGCATCGGCCCGGGCAGTCCGGCAGAAAACATCCACATCACCAGCAGCAATGTCAGTGCCGGCACCCAGGAAAACATCGCCCATTCGCGCCGGCGCTGCCGCAACTGCCGCGCTTCCACCGCCGCCGCGCGACGGAAAACCGCTAACAATCCGGGGGCGGCAGCCGACATCTCAAAGCTCAACCAGCACGCTCATGCCAGGGCGCATGCCGGGAATGGGCGCATCCGGGCGCGCCTTGATTTCAAAGCTGCGCACATCAAAGCCGCGGTCGCTGCGGGTCGCGCGCCAGGTGGCAAAATCTGGCAGCACCTGGCTTTGAAAAACAGTGAAGCGCAGCTTGCCCTGCCCGGGCAGCGCCGGAATCCGGCCATAAAAATGCGCACCGATGGCAAACTGCGACAGCTGCGTTTCACGCACATTGAGCACCAGCCACTGCTGCGAGAGATCCACCACTGTCACCGCCGGTACGCCCTGCGGATTGATTTCGCCCCGCTTGGCCAGCACCTTGGCCACCTGCCCGGCCACCGGGCTTTGCAGCTGCGACTCGGCACGCGCGACTTCGGCTTCGCGCACCACTGCGGCCACCTGGGCAGCCTGTGCATTGGCGGCTTTTTGGTCTTCGCTACGGCTGCCAGCGCGCGCCATCGAATACTGTGCCTGCGCCGCCTGCGCCTGGTCGCGCGCCGCCTGATAATTGGCCAGCGCCTCATCGCGCTTTTGTGCCGAGAGCAGCCCTTCATCGGCCAGCCTTGCCACCCGCTGCCAGCTTTTTTGCGCAAGCTCGGCTGCGGCTTGGGCTCGCCGTGCATTGGCACGCGCCATTTCCACTTCCTGGGGACGTGCGCCATGCGCAGCCTTTTCGGCCACCGCAAGCGCAGCATCATGCGCGGCCTCGGCCTGCGCCAGCTTGGCTTCCAGCTCCGGGCTATCCATACGCAACAGCGGCGTTCCCGCGCTTATCTGCTGCCCCTCCTGCACCAATACTTCGGCCACCCGGCCACTGATTTTCGGCGCGATGTCGATTTCCTCGGCTTCCATCTGCCCTTGCAGAATCACGGCTTCAGGTTTTGCGCTGCGCCAAAGCCCGTAGCCCAGAATGCCCAGCAGCAGCAAGGCCGCAATCATCGCCAGACGACGGCGAGAAGAAGAAGGGGCAGGGGTAGCCGTCATTACAGTCTCCGGTCATTCATGGGGCAATGCGTACATCGGCACGCTGTGCGTAATGTGAAAATTGCTCTGACACCCCGGCGCTTTCCAGCAGGGCGGCCAGCGCCAGCACATAGTCATGGGCGGCTCGCGCGCTTTCGGTCCGGACTTTGGCCAGCTGCGTCTGCGCGTCCATCAATTCACTGGCGGTGCTGGTGCCCTCGCGCAACCCTGCCCGGTGCAGCCGCGCCACTTCTTCGGCCAGGCTCACCGCAGGCAGACTGGCCAGATATTGCTGCCGGGCATCCTCCACGCTGCGCCAGTTCTTTTCCACCAAAAGCGCGATGTTTTCCTGCGCTTCCACCCGGCTGTAGTCGGCTTGCAGCAGCCGCTGCTGGTTCGCAGCCAGCATCTGCCGCCGGTCTATCGGCGAAAACAGCGTCCAGCTGGCCTGTAGCCCCAGCACCCAGTTGGCGCGGCTGCCGCTTTGCAATTGGCGGCTGCCATAAAGCGCCAACGTCGGCTTGAGCCGCGAGGCCGAGACTTCGCGCAGCTGCTCGGCCTGCGCGGCCAGTGCATTCACCTTTTCAAGTCCCGGATGGCGCGCAGCGGCCAATGCCTGGAATTCGGCCAGTGGCGGCAGTGGCCGGGTATCGACAAACAATGGCGTCATCAGTTGCAGCGGCTGCGTTTGCTGCAACAGCCGTTGCAAGGCGATGTCGGCAAGCTCGGCATCGCTTTGCGCTTTCAAGGCCTCACGCCGGGCGGACTCCAGCGCCACCTGCGCTTGCAGGCGCTGCACCCGGGCAATCATGCCTTCTTCCATCATCCGCTGCGCCGCATGGTCATGCTCGGCGATGGTGCGCAAGGCCTCGGCGCGCAAGGCCGCCGCCTGATGTGCCAGTTGCGCACCGAAATAGCGCTGTGCCAGCAAGCTGTCCAGCTCCGCCGCCGTCTGCCGGACATCGGCCTGCGCCTCGTCACGTCTTGCCGCCGAAAGCGCCTTGGCGGCCTGCAGCAGGCCGCCGGTATAAAGCGGCCAGACCGCGCCCAGACTGCGGCCATGGAAGTTTTTTTCGCGCTCGACTTCCAGCTCGCCGGGCAGGCGCGGCACCATCGGCTGAAACATCGGCAATGAGCCGCCGAGGCCATCGGCAATGCCGTGTTGCAGGCTGCTGGTGTCCAGCTGCGAGTGCAGGTGATAACGGCCTGCCTGCAACGATAGATGGACGCTGGGCGCCCCCAGATTGCGCAACGCCTGTGCCTGCAAACGACGGCTCTCCAGCGCCGCCTCGCTGGCCGCCAGTTTCGGCGCGTTCTGCTGCATCAGGCGGCGTGCAGCGGCAAAGTCCAGCGGCTGTGGCTGCAGCGGCGTTTGCGCATCTGCTGGACAAACCCACAGCAACGATGCCGCCAGCAGGCAGACAGTGGTCGTCAGCGCAGAAAAACGAATCAAGGACATGGGCACAGATTCTAGTGAAGTTTTCCGACGGCGGAAAAACCAAGACAGGTCAATGACATCGCCAGCGGCATGCCTATAATCTGCCCCCAGTCCCCATGCCCTTCCCCAAGAGCCCGGCTTGCCCAACCTCACCACCACCACCGGCCGTATTCTTCTGGTTGACGACCAACCTGTCAGCCTGCGGGTGGTCACGCAGCTATTACAGCGCCAGGGACATGAAGTCAGCAGCGCCGCCCGTGGCGAAGACGCACTGGCCGAGTGTCTTGCCCATCCACCGGACTTGATTTTGCTGGACATGATGATGCCGGGCATGGATGGCTTTGAGCTGCTACGGCAAATCCGGCAGAACCCGAAACTGGCCAGCATCCCGGCCATTTTTCTCACCGCCGCCCAAGACCAGGAACTCTTGCTGCGCGCCTTTGAAAGCGGCGTGGTGGATTACGTCACCAAGCCATTCCTGGCCGAAGAATTGCTCGCCCGCGTCAATGCCCATCTGGTACTGAAACTGACCCGTGACCGCCTGGAGCGTGTAGCCACGGAACGCCAGAACCTGGTCAACCTGGTCGCCCACGATTTGAAAAACCCGCTGACCAGCGTGCTGTTTGCCAGTGAAATGCTGATGCTTCCCGACGTGGAGGCCGAACGTAAAGCGCGCTATCAAAAAATCATCCACGAAGCCACACTGGACGCGCTGGGTTACATCAAGAGTTATCTGGAATCGCAATCCCGGCCCCCGGACACCGGACAGCAGTGCGCATCCCTGCATGAAGTCGTGGATTGGCTGCTTGAGCGCTATGCACTGCAACTGGAAGCCCGGGGCATTGAAGTCAGCACCCGCCTGCCAGAGCAAGCTGCCATGGTGGCCATCGCACCGAAGGTACTGCGCCAGGTTGCCGAAAACCTGGTGACCAATGCCAGCAAATACGCCGCCAGCGGTGGCGAGCTGATGTTCTGGGTACGCACCGGCGCCCCCGGCTACTGGCAGCTGGTGGTACAAGACCGCGGCCCCGGCATCGCGCCTGCACGGCAGCGCGAACTGTTCAAACCCTTCACCCGGCTTTGCGAACACGACCCGGCCAATGGCCTGTCATCCGGCCTTGGTCTGGCACTGGCACGACAAATCATCGCCGCCGCAGGCGGACACCTGTTCTACGAAGACCGCGAGGGCGGCGGCGCGCGCTTTGTGATTGAGCTGCTCGAAGCCAGCTCCAATAGCCAAAAACAGGCTCGGATAACCGAGCCTTTGCAAAACAACTACAGACAATAGGCCGTATCAAGCACCGGTGTCTTCGGCATGCTCATCACGTTCAATTTGCAGATGACGCCAATGTCCCTCAATGGCGGTTTGCTCGGCTTTTTTGCGAGCATGGCGACGCTGGGCATACCAGGCCAGTCCCACGCCTACCGCGGCTGCCGTCATCAGAACCGGGTGGCGGCGCACGAACTTGCCTGCCACTTTGCTGCCGGTTTTGACAGCTGCAAGCGCTGCGCCGGTTTCCAGCCACTTGATCGCGGCATCGGGCAGTTGGTTTTTCAGACCACCACCGAGATTGGAGGCGCGGCCGCCCATGCTGGAGGCAAAATCAGCAGCCTTGTGACCCACCCTGGAGGCGCGCTGCCCCATATCCGCAGCAAAATCTGCCGCGCGGCTGCCCACTTCACTCGCAACCTGGGCGGCGCGTTGGGTAATGTCGTCAAATTTGTTCATGGCTATCTCCAGACAAGCATGGTTGAAAATTGGCGCAAGTATCCACTGCCTGATGTCTTTATGGTGTGACAAACCCGCTTGTGACTGAACGGGCTTTCAGCTTTCCTCCGCAATTAGCACGCGACCCTGAGCATTGATTGAGAAGATCACGCCCCCTTGGCTTTGCCCTGTGCGTCGCCACCGCATTCCGCACCTTAAAAAACCGCGCAGTCCAGTCATGTGGCCACCGTCGTCACGGGCAAAACGCTTTCACGTTCACGTATCCAGCGCTCACGTCCCGCGCGGCTTGGCTCTGTGCGTCGCCACTGCATTCCGCACCTTAAAAAACCGCGCAGTCCAGTCATGCCACCACCGTCGCCACGGGCGAAACGCTTTCACGTTCACGCATCCAGCGCTCACGTCCCGCGTGGCTTGGCTCTGTGCGTCGCTACCGCATTCCATGGATCATCCGGCCACGGATGCTTCGGGTATCGCCCTTTCATTTCTTTCTTCACTTCCGGGTAGGTGTTTTCCCAGAAACTTTTGAGGTCGCGGGTTACTTGCAATGGCCGTTGTGCAGGCGAGAGCAGGTGCAGGGTCAGCGGGATGCGTCCTTCGCAGATGCGCGGGGTTTCGCCGAGGCCAAACAGTTCCTGCAGCTTCACCGCCAGTACTGCTTCCGGCGCGTGCGTCTGGCCATCACCAGGCAGGTAGCGGATGCTGCGCTCAAGACCTGAAGGCACGGTGATGCGCCGCGGTGCAAGCTGGTCGATGCGGCGTCGGCATTCCCAGTCCAGCCGGTGACTGAGCGCCTGATGCAACTCCTGGCTTTGCAGCGCATCCAGTCGGGTTTTTCCGGCGAGCACGGGAGCAAGCCAATCTTCCAATGTGGCGAGCAGGGCGGGTTCGGAAAAATCCGGCAGCCCAAGTTCAGGCATCCAGTGCTTGAGGCAGGCCACACGGGCAAGAAAATCATCACGCTCATCCCAGGGCAGCACTTCAAGCCCCAACTCGCGCACCGCCGCCAACAACGCCGGGGTGGCCAGCGCCGGATCCACTTTACCTGCCGGACGCGAAGCCAGCACGATACCGGCAAAGCGGCTGATACGCTCGACGACCAGGGCGCGCTTTTCTGCATCCCAGCGTACCTCATCGCCTTCACGAAAATCGCTGGCAAAGGCATCGCGCAAATAGCTCTCGTCCACGGGTGCGCCGCCCAATAGCAAGGCATCACGAGCCTCAAAACGCAGTTCACTGGCCACCAGCCACGGCTCGCCTTGCAGCGCGCTGTGCTCATGCAATCGCATGCGCCGGCCATTGCTGAGCTGATAACGCAACATCTGTCCGGGTTGCTTGCAAGCGATGCGGTCGGGAAAGGCGTGTACCAGCACATCCCCCAGTGCATGCGCAGGCACATGCGCTGGGGGCGAGTTTTGCAAGCGGATACGTCGGCGCCATTGCTTGGCCGCCTGGTCGATGGCGGCCAGGGCACTGCGACTGGCATCGGCCGGTATTTGTCCACGCCGGAACGCCGCCAGCGCCTGCCAGCGCTCGGCCAGCGCATCGCTGCGACTGCGCAACGGGTCACGCGCCTCCAGTAGCGCGGCCAGATCACAGGCCAGCGCGCGCGTTTCATCGCCTTGTGCAGCCAGCAACATGGCCGCCAATCGCGGGTGCGTACCCAATGCCAGCAAGGCGCGGCCATGCACGGTGATGGCGTGCTGTGCATCCAGTGCCCCGAGCTGCCGCAACAAATCGCGTGCCGCAGCCAGTGCGCCCGTTGGCGGGGCATCGACAAAGCGCAGGGCTGCGCTGCCCCAAGCCGCCAATTCCAAGGCCAGTCCGGCCAGCTCGACTTGCTGGATTTCCGCGCGCCGCTGCGGCGCAAGCCGCTCGGACTCGGGCCACAGGCGATAACAGTGCCCGGCCGCCACACGCCCGGCGCGTCCGGCACGCTGGTCGGCGCTGGCCTGGGCGATGCGCACCACCTCCAGCCGGGAAAAGCCGCTATTGGGGTCATAACGCGGCTCACGCGCCAGCCCACTGTCAATCACCACACGCACACCGGGCAAGGTCAGGCTGGATTCGGCCACATTGGTCGCCAGCACCACGCGGCGCTTGCCGTCGGGCGCAGGCTGCAAGACGCGGGCTTGCTGCTCCACCGGCAATTCGCCATGCAGGCTCAATATTTCCACATCGGGCACATCCAGCGTGTGCAGTGCGCTTTCCGCGCGGCGGATTTCCCGCAAGCCCGGCAGAAACACCAATACATCGCCAGGATGCTGCCCGAGAGCCAATTCCACCGCGCGCTTTAGCTGCACTTCCAGTACCTCATCGCGACGCGCCGGAAAATGGCTGATGTCCACCGGGAAACTGCGCCCGGCACTGCTGATGCGCGGCGCATCGAGCCACTGGGCAAGCCGCTCGCCATCGAGCGTGGCACTCATCAATACGATACGCAGGTCATCGCGCACACTGGCTTGCACATCCAGCGCCAGTGCCAGGCCAAGATCGGCAGCCAGATGCCGCTCGTGGAACTCATCAAACACAATCGCGCCCACGCCTTCGAGCATGGGATCGTCCTGAATCAAACGGGTGAGGATGCCCTCGGTGACGACCTCAATCCGGGTGCGTGCCGATACTTTTTGCTCGAAACGGATGCGATAGCCCACCGTTTCACCGACGGCCTCGCCCAACTGCTGCGCCATGAACATCGCCGCCGCGCGCGCCGCCACCCGGCGTGGCTCCAGCATCAGGATTTTCTGCCCCGAAAGCCATGACGCCCCCAGCAGCGCCAACGGCACCTGGGTGGTCTTGCCTGCACCCGGCGGCGCCTCCAGTACCAGACGGGGATGCTGCCCGAGAGTTTTCAGCATCGTCGGCAAGCATTCTTCAACGGGAAAGCGCAAAGACATCTCTGACCCACAAAAACACGGTTGCGCATTTTACGAACACTGCACGAAACAAGAGGTCTGCGCGCAAATACCCAAGACTTGCCTCATTTGCCACCACAGGCACAATAACGCCCTTTCACCACTGGCATTTGCCCTTTTCATGCTTATCGACATCGGCGCCAATCTCACCCATGACAGTTTCGACCACGACCGCGAGGCGGTGCTGGGGCGCGCACGCGCGGCCGGGGTTGCGCGGATGATTGTCACCGGCGCCTGCCGCAAGCATTCGCCCAAGGCGCTGGCCTTGGCGCAGCAATATCCGGGTGAGCTGTTCGCGACCGCCGGGGTGCATCCGCACCATGCCACCGAGTACACCGCCGAATGCGATGCCGAATTGCGCGAGCTGCATCATCACCCGGAAGTGGTCGCCGTCGGCGAATGCGGGCTGGACTATTTCCGCGATTTTTCGCCACGGCCGATGCAGCGCAAAGCCTTCGAGCAGCAACTGCAAATCGCCGTGGACACGGGCAAGCCGCTGTTCCTGCATCAGCGTGATGCGCATGCCGACTTCATGGCGATGATGAAAAACTTTGCTGGCCGGTTGGGCCCCGCCGTGGTGCATTGCTTTACCGGCAACCGTGAAGAATTGTTCGACTATCTCGACCAGGACTGGCATATCGGCATCACCGGCTGGTTATGCGATGAGCGCCGTGGCCAGCATCTGCGCGAGCTGGTACGGCATATCCCGGCCGAGCGGCTGATGGTGGAGACCGATGCCCCGTATCTTTTGCCGCGTAGCCTGAAGCCAATGCCCAAGGATCGCCGCAATGAACCGGCCTTTCTGCCGCATATCGTGGAAGAACTGGCACGTGACCGGGGTGAGCCGTCAGCCGTGACCGCTGCGACGTCCACGGTGGTAGCCGAGGCATTTTTCCGCCTGCCCAACATTACGCCGGCGCAATGACAAAGCGCCGGAAAACCCGGCGCTTTGTCTTGTGTGAAACAAAATTGACTGCTTAGAGCTTGCGAATCGAGTCCACGTCGATTTCCAGGGTACGCAGCCCCTTGTCCACTTCGCCGTGGATTTCTACGCGGTCATCCGGGCCGATCTGCTGACCGCCCCAGTCATCGGCATCGATGTCCACGTCAATCCGGCCACTGGCATCTTCAAATACGTAAATTTCACCGTGCTTGTGCTGCTTGATATGGCCTTGCAGCACCACCTTGGCATCATCCCGCAGCCCCTTGGCCTGAGCCACGCTGATGACCTGCTGCTGCGAAGGCCCGGTAAAGCCGGCGCGCGCATTAGCTGGTTGATTGCTGCGCGGGCCAGTAAAGCCACCGCCCTGTTGCGCCATCACACCGAGGCTGGCCACAGCCAGCGAGCAACCTGCCAGAAACAACAGCGACTTTTTCATTGCCAAACTCCTTACATATTAAAAAAACCTATAGATAAGCTGCACCCTATCAGAGACTGGCTGAACCACTGCTTCCATGGCATTCGTGCCATTTACCACGCCCGCCGCTACACTGCATTTGATTTTGCGCCGGTCTTTATCATGCCCCGTCCGCCTGTCTCTCTTGCCTTGTCGCCCTTGTTGCTGGCTGCCAGCTTGTCCGCCCTGCTACTGGCCTGCAAGCCATCTGAAAAAGCCCAAGACGCTCCCCCCACTCCCCAGGCCAGCTTGCAGGCGGTGAGTCTTGCCCAGGCAAGCGTGCGCGAATTGACGCGGTCGCTGGTGGTTTCGGGGCCGGTTTCGGCGGTGGAAGAAATGCAGTTGGGCGTGGAGCTTTCCGGGCTGCGGGTCACTGCGCTGCATGTGGATGCCGGGCAGGCGGTGAAACGCGGCCAGCTGCTGCTGACCCTTGACCACCGCATGCTTGATGCTGAGCTTGCCCAGGCCGATGCCGCCTTGCGCGAGGCCGAGGCCGCTGCCGGGCTTGCCCGCAGCCATTTTGCCCGTGGCGAGAATCTGGCCAACAGCCAATATATCAGCGCGATGCAGCTCGACGAATTGCGCGCAGCACGCACCCAGGGTGAGGCGCGGCTGGGCACCGCCCGCGCTGCCCGCAATACTGCGGCGCTGCGACGGAGCTTTGCCGAACTGCGCGCCCCGGCAGACGGCATCATCAGCAAACGTCTGGTACAGCCCGGGCAAGTGGTGATGGCAGGCGCGGAACTGTTGCGGCTCATCAAAAACGGGCGGCTGGAATGGCGCGCGGAACTGCCGGCCAGCCAGCTCGGCCAGGTCAATGTCGGTGATGTGATTCACCTGAGCACGGCCGACGGCAGCGCACTGCAAGGCCGGGTACGCGCCGTCAGCCCCGGTGTGGATGCCGCTACCCGTACCGGTACGGTATATGCCGACTTGCCCGCCGGCCTGTTGCAGTCACGCACCTTGCAGGCTGGCGCCTATCTTGAGGGACGGATTGATAACGGCATCCAGAAGGTGCTGGCCGTGCCGGCCGATGCCGTGCTGTTGCGCGATGGCTTCCCGGTCGTATTTGTGCTGGATGACAAGGCGCAGGCGCGGTTGCAGCGCATTGAAACCGGCGAGCGCGCCGATGGCTTTGTGGAAGTGAAATCAGGACTTGCCGCAGGTGCCCAGGTCGTGCTGGAAGGCGCCGGTTTTCTGACCGATGGCGACAAGGTGCGGGTTTTGCCCGCATCGGCTGATGCCGCCGCCAACCAGAAGCCGGCTCCATGAGCACACCGCAAACCCCAGCCACGCAAGGCGGCGGCAATCTTTCCACCTGGGGCATCCACCACCCGGTGCCTTCGCTGATGCTGTTCTTCATCCTGTGTGTGGCGGGCTTGTGGGGCTTCCACAAGCTGCCGGTGGCGATGTTCCCGGATGTCGCCTTCCCGATGACCACGGTGACCATCAGCCAGCCCGGCGCTGCGCCCTCGCAGCTGGAAACGGAGGTCACCCGCAAGGTGGAAGATGCCGTTGCCACCTTGCGCAATGTCAAACGCCTGGAATCGACCGTGGTGGAAGGCGTCAGTACCACGGCCATCGAGTTCCGGCTGGAGGCCAACCTCACCGAAGCCCTCAATGACACCAAGGACGCCATCGCCCGCATCCGCCAGGATCTGCCGCAGGATATTCAGGAGCCCATCATCACCAAGGTGGATATTGGCGGCGACCTGCTGAGCTATGCGCTGACCGCCCCGGAGATGAGTGAGGCGGAAATGTCCTGGTTTGTGGACCGCGAGGTCAGCCGCGCGCTGTATGGCGTGGAGGGCGTGGCGCAAGTGAGCCGCGTAGGCGGCATTGAGCGGCAAATCCGCATCGACCTTGACCCGCAGGCGCTGGCATCCTGGGGCATCACCGCAGGCGAAGTCTCCCAGCAACTGGCGCGCGCCCAGGTGGAGCAACCCGGCGGCCGCGCCGAGCTTGCCGACGGGCGGCAAACCATCCGCACCATCGGTACCGTCAGCGATGTGGAAGCGCTACGCAATTACAGCATCAGCCTGGCCGATGGCCGCTCGCTGCGGCTCTCCTCCATCGCCACCATCCACGACAGCGCCGCCGATGTTTCCGCGCGCGCCCTGCTCGATGGCGAAGCGGTGGTGGGCTTTACCATCAGCCGCAGCCGTGGCGCGGACGAGCTGAAAGTCCGTGATGGCGTCAAGGCGGCACTGGATAAGGTTCAAGCCCTGCATCCGGGTGTTTCCTTCCGGCTGATCAACGACATGACCAGCGATGCGCAAAAGTCCTACAGCTCCTCCATGGAAATGCTGTTTGAAGGCGCGCTGCTGGCGCTGGTGGTGGTGTTTTTCTTCCTGCGCGACTGGCGCGCCACCTGGATTGCCGCACTCGCCCTGCCACTGTCCATCATCCCCACTTTTGCCGTGCTCTGGCTGCTGGGCTTCAGCCTGAACATGATCACCCTGCTGGCGTTGTCGCTGGTGATCGGCATCCTGGTGGACGATGCAATCGTGGAAATCGAGAACATCGTCCGTCACCTCGGCATGGGCAAGAAACCGATGCAGGCCGCGCGCGATGCCGCCAATGAAATCGGCGTGGCGGTGATTGCCACCTCGATGACCCTGGTGGCGGTGTTTATCCCGGTCGCCTTCATGCCCGGCATTGCCGGCAAATTCTTCAAGGAATTTGGCTGGGCGGCGGCAATGGCCGTGTTGTTCTCACTGCTGGTGGCGCGCCTTTTGACACCGATGATGGCCGCCTACCTGCTCAAGCCCCAACCCGAGCACGATCACGATGGCCCACTGATGCGCCGCTACCTGCGCTGGGTGGATGTCGCCCTGCGCCACCGCTGGAAAACCCTCGCGGCTGCACTGTTGCTGTTCATCCTCTCGCTGGGCATGGTGCCGTTCATTCCCGCCACCTTCGTGCCCCCCTCCGACCGCGGCCGCAGCCTGGTCTCGCTGGAGCTGCCGCCCGGCGCACGCATCGAGCAAACCGAAGCCCTGGCCGAGCGCGCCCGTGCCCTGCTTGCCGACATCCCCGAGCTCAAGCAAGTGTTTGCCCAGGTGGGCAGCGTGCCCAACCTGGGCGACCCGAACCAGTCCGGCGAGGCCGACCCGCGCAAAGTGGTACTGACACTGGACTGGGGGCAGAGTGAGGAGCGCCAACGTGGCCAACAAGTGCTGGAGGAAGAAGTCCGCCAGCGCCTGCAACAGCTGCCCGGCGTACGCATGCGCTACCTCACCACCAATGCCGGTGAAACCCTGATGCTGGTGCTTTCCGGCGACGATGCCGGGGCGTTGAGCCGGATTGCCCTGCAACTGGAGCGGCAAATGCGCAGCATCGAAGGCCTGGGCAGTGTTTCTTCCACCGCCTCGCTGCTGCGCCCGGAACTGCGCATCCTCCCTGACCCGGCGCGTGCAGCGGAACTGGGGGTTTCCACCGCCGCCATTGCCGAGGCGGTACGCATCGCCACCACCGGCGATTACACCCAGCGCATGGCCAAGTTCAATCTGCCTGACCGGCAGATTCCCATCCGTGTCGGCTTTGCACAAAGCGCGCTGGAAAATCCGGCCACACTGGCGCAATTACGTGTACATGGCAGTCGCGGCCCGGTGCCGCTGGAGGCAGTCGCCGATATCCATTACGACAGTGGCCCCTCGGTCATCCGCCGCTTCAACCGCGAGCGCAATATCACCTTCACCCTGGAGTTGAACGGCCAGCCACTGGGCGATGTGATGAGCAAGGTACAAGCCCTGCCCGCCCTGCAGGACTTGCCGCCCGGCATCAGCTTTGGCAATACCGGCGATAGCGAAGCCTTCGTCGAGCTGTTTGTCGGCTTTGCCATCGCCATGGTGGTCGGCATCGTCTGCATTTACATGGTGCTGCTATTGCTGTTCAAACACCCGCTGATGCCGGCCACCATTCTTGCAGCGGTGCCCCTGTCGGCAGGCGGCGCCTTTGGCGCGCTGCTGATGACCCAGAACATGCTGTCCATCTCCTCGCTGATTGGCCTGTTGCTGCTGATTGGCATCGCCACCAAGAACTCAATCCTGCTGGTGGACTACGCCATCATGGCCGAGGACGAGCACGGCATGAGCCGGCACCAGGCATTGCTGGATGCCTGCCATAAACGCGCCCGTCCGGTTATCATGACCACCATTGCCATGGGGGCAGGGATGATGCCACTGGCGCTGGGTATCTCGGGGGATTCCAGCTTCCGCGCACCGATGGCCTGGGCAGTGATTGGCGGCCTGATCACTTCCACCGCGCTCAGCCTGATCGTGATTCCCGCTGCCTATACCGTGATGCACGACCTGGGCAAGCGGGTTGCCCGCCTTTTGGGGCGCAAGCACACTGCCGCAGCTGCGTAATGACTGGACACGACCATAGCCAGACATGAGCGCAAACCGCCGTTTCAGGTAAGCCCGCAAAGACGCATTCCCGCTCCAAGAATTTGCACCCAGCTTAATATCCATGCCTCCCAATACTCGCTATCAGGATGTCATTACTTCTTTGACTCACTGGCGCTCGCCAATACCGGCAGAGCTGCGCCGTGGCTGGTATGGCTATCAATGGCGGGAACAACGCAACGGCCTTTTGCTGCTGACTGCTATCTCCTGTTTTGCCTATTTGACCTTTGTATTGGCCGATTTGGCCATGTATCCAGACATTGCCCGCATTTCCTTAATGGTGCGCCTGCCCTGCAGTCTTTTGGTACTGGCACTTATCTGGCGCTTCAAACAAAAATCCGCACACGCCAAACTCTGGGATGCCACCGTCCTGCCGATCATCACCCTGATGGCGCTGGCCTCGTTCTATCCCATCCTCCAACACCAGGGCACCGTTTCCACCGGCTATATCAGCTCATCGCTCAGCTATGTAGTCGTCGCCTGCCTGATTACCTTAACCAACTTTAGCTGGGCATTGATTGCCTGCCTCATTATTGGCGCAAGTGCCCTGGGGGTCACAATCCAAGTTCTTCCCAGCCCCAAAGTTGCTGTGCTGGAGTTTAGTTCCACATTTTTCCCAGTTTATGCTTTTTGCCTGATGGTGTGCTGGAACCGCCTGCTGACTTCACGCCGCGCCTATATGCGACGCGTACTGATTGAGGAAAATGTCGAAAGCCTCGATAGCAGCAACCGCATACTTTATGCAGAAGCCCATAACGACACATTGACCGGCATTAGCAACCGCCGTGCCTTTGAAGAAAATTTCCGCAAACGCCTGAAGCAAAACAGCAATTCACTCACAGCTTTTGGGCTAATACTGATAGATGTGGATTATTTCAAAACCTATAACGACCATTATGGCCACTTGGCCGGAGACCAATGCTTGCAGATGGTCGCTCATGCCCTGCACAACACCCTGGGCAGCCATACGCACAACCTAACTGCAAGTGTTTACCGTATTGGAGGCGAGGAGTTTGCTGTGCTGATGGAAGATGCCCAGCCTGATACTTTGCACGCCCTGTGCAACACACTGGTAAACACCATTGGGGATCTCCGCACGCCACATATCGCTCGCCCCGATGATCTCAACAACGTCACCATCAGTATTGGCGCCTGCCTTGTCCCGGCACAAACCGCCATCCCACGGGAGAGCGTACTGACACGCACCGACCACCACCTCTATCAAGCCAAGAAACAGGGTCGCAATCAGGCAGTCGTCAGCGTACTGTAATCCCGCCCATCGCCGGCCTGCCAGGCCGCCTCAAGCCCTTGCCGGTAATCGCGGTAAAGCGGCTGCCAATCCAGTTCTTGGCAGGTACTGCTGTTGTCAATGTGCTTTTCGCCCTGCTGGTAGAAGCGCCGCAATGCCGGTGACAGCGCCGGGTCATCCAGCGTCTGCGCAGGCGGCAGTGCAAGCCCGGAGAGTTGCGCGGCATGGCGCAATACCTCGGCCTGACTGGCTGGCGCCTCATCGCAGGGCAAATACACCGCATCCTTGCGTGGACGCATCATCGCCGTCAGCACGATGCGGGCGATATCCTCCACATGCACGCGGTTGAAACGCACGGGTGAATCAACCAGGCGCGCCTTGCCCTCGGCCAACTGCGTCAGCGCATTGCGGCCGGGGCCGTAAATCGCCGGCAAACGAAACATGGCACTGGCCGCCCCACACGCATCTGCCAATGCCTGCCACTGGCTTTCGGCCAATACTCGCCGACTCCCGGTTTCGTCTTGCGGCGCCACGGGCGTAGCCTCATCGACTTTACCGGCCGCATACACAGCCGTGGAGGAGAGATAACCAAACCAGCGCAAATGCCGGGTGGCGGCTTGCGGCAAGGCCGACAGCCAACGCGTCGCCGGATCGCCCCCGGCATCGGGCGGAATACTGGAAAGCACTGCCTGCACACCGGCGATATCTTGCAACAGGCGCGCGTCCACCGCCTCGCCATCAAAGCCGCGAACTTCACCCTCGGCCATGCGCCGGGTGGCAATCACCCGCACGCCCGCCTCGCGCAACGCCCGTGCAATAAAGCCCGCCGTATAGCCCTGGCCAAAAATCAGGATGGACTGGGGCAGTGCAGATAGGTGCATATTGCTTGCAACTGGATGCGGAGCTGATCTCAACTCCTCATCCCGGTACCGCGGTGCAAGAGGTGCAGTGCGAAGGCGGCCAGTGCGATGACAAACACGCCCATCAGTACGAAGGCTTGCCATACCGGCACATCGCTCACGCCCAGAAAGCCGTGGCGGAAGGCGTTGACCATATAGAACACCGGGTTGAAGCGGGTGGCGGTGGCGGCCCAGTCCGGCAGCAGGCTGACCGAATAGAACACGCCGCCCAGATAGGTCAGCGGGGTGAGGATGAAGGTGGGAATGATGGCGATATCGTCGAACTTCTTGGCATACACCGCATTGATAAAACCGGCCAGCGAAAAAATGATGGCGCCAAGCAGCAGGGCGGCAAGTGTCACCCCCGGATGCGGGATGCGCACTGGAGTGAAAAACATGGCGATCGCCATCACGATGGCACCGACCATCAGCCCGCGCATCACTGCACCGCTGACATAGCCGGTCAGAATCACCCAGCTCGGCACCGGGCTGACCATCAGCTCTTCGATATGGCGGCCAAACTTGGCGCCAAAAAAGCTGGAGCTGATATTGCCGTAGCTGTTCTGGATGACGCTCATCATCACCAGACCCGGCACGATGAAGGCCATATAGTCAAAGCCGCCCATATCGCCGACCCGCGAACCAATCAGGCCGCCGAAAATCAGGAAATACAGGGTCAGGGTAATCGCCGGCGGCACCAGGGTCTGGGTCCAGATGCGCAGGATGCGCATGACCTCGCGGCGGGCGATGGTATAGAGCGCGGTCAGGTTGTGGCTCATGCTTCGGCCTCCGGGTTGGCGGTCAGGCGCACGAACAATTCCTCCAGCCGGTTGCTTTGCGGGCGCATCGAGCGCACGCGGATGGCGGCCACGTCCAGCTCGGCAAAAATGCGGTTCAAACTGGTTTCGCGCGGCATTTCAAGCGCCAGCGTATGTGCATCGGTCGCATGCAGGCGCACACCGTCAATGGACGGCAGCTGTGCCGGCAGCGGGTCCTCCACATCCAGTACAAAAGCCTCCACATCCAGCTGCGAGAGCATGGTTTTCATCGGCCCTTCGGCCACGATGCGGCCATGATTGATGACCGCCAGCGTGCGGCATAGCGCCTCGGCTTCTTCCAGATAGTGGGTGGTGAGGATGATGGTGGTGCCTTCGGCATTGATTTTCTTCAGGCTGCGCCACATTTCGCGGCGGATTTCGATATCCACCCCGGCGGTTGGCTCATCCAGAATCAGCAGCCTTGGGCGGGTCATCATCGCCCGGGCAATCATCAGCCGCCGCTTCATCCCGCCCGAAAGCGTGCGGCTCATCACCTCGGCCTTGTTCCACAGCTGCGCCTCGCACAATACCTCCTCGGCACGCAGCAGCGCCTCGCGCCGGGGAATGCCATAGAAGCCGGCGTAATTGACGCAAATATCCAGCGGCTTTTCGAACAGGTTGAAATTGATTTCCTGCGGCACCAGGCCAATCTGCCGCATTGCCCGGCTGCGCTCGGCATCCACGTCAATGCCAAATACCTTGACCGTACCGGAAGTCTTGTTGACCAACGAACTGACAATGCCAATCAGCGTGGATTTGCCCGCGCCGTTTGGCCCCAGAAGGGCATGGAAATCCCCCGGCACCACGTCAAAAGACACGCCCTTCAGTGCCTGGGTGCCGTTGTCATAGGTTTTTACAAGGTCGCGCACACTGAGCGCGGCAGCAGCTTGGGAGGTCATGAAAAAGCCGAATCAAGTGAAGCCTTATTATAGGCGGCTTTCTCCGCCCACCCGGCTGTGCCCGATGTCCTCACTGTTTCCGATTCGCCTGACTGCCCGCCGCGAAATTTCGCCCTCTGTCCTGCATCTTTGCTTTGTGCGCGATGACGGCGCGCCGCTGGAATACACGCCGGGGCAGTTCATCCAGATTCACTTTCCGCTGGCCGATGGCAGTATCGCCCGGCGCAGCTATTCCTGCGCCACCCGCCACGACCATCACATCCAGGTCGGTGAAGCGGTGGAATTCATTGCCAGTCTGGTGCCCGGCGGTGCCGCCACGGCGCTGTTTCAGGGTATGGACATAGGTGACAGGCTCGAAGCCAGCGGCCCGCTGGGGCAGTTCGTGCTGAAGGCGGGCGATAACAACCGGCGTTATCTGATGGTCGCCACCGGCACCGGCGTTGCCAGCTATCGCTCGATGCTGCCCGAGCTGGAAGCGCAAATGAACGCGCGCAGCGTGCAGGTAACGCTGCTGCATGGCATCCGCAGCCCGGAAGATGCCCTGTTTGCCGATGAATTCATCGACTTTGCCCGGCGCTACCCGCAGCAGTTCCGCTATCTGGCCTGCTTTTCCCGGCAAATGCCCGAAGCCGATAACGCCCTGCACGCACACGCCTTCCACGGCTATGTGCAAAACGCCCTGCCGACGCTTGCACCTGATACCACGCACGATGTGGCCTACCTCTGCGGCAATCCCAACATGGTCGATGCCTGCGTGGAAACCCTGAAAAACCTCGGCCTTGCCATGCGCCATATCCGTCGCGAGAAATACATCAGCCAGGCTGGTGCAGCGTCGCCGCCTTAATCCCACGACAAGCTGCGAACAGAAGACACTCCCAGCATGCTCATGATCTTCTTGCGCAGCTATTTTGAGAAAAACCCTGCACGCTGGATGGCAATATGCACTAAACAGCACTTGGGCAAGTATTTTCAATACATAACAGACGCGGTTTTTGACCAGAAAACCGCAGCAATGGAGAGAGGCCGCTACTTACCGTGATATTTGCAGGCTTTCCTGGCCTCTCGACACTAAACCTGCCATCAACCCAGCGAATGCAGCGCCATACGATTGCCTTCGCTATCAAGGAAAATCGCGATATAGCCTACCTCCGGGCTGATGTGGGTTTTGGGTAGCAACACCTGACCACCGTGGCTGGCAACTTTGTCCAGCATCACTTGCAAATCCGCACCGCCATTCAGATACACCAGCACGCCTTGTGCAGAAGGCTGCCAGCGCTCGCCGTGACAAATGGCTCCGGCAACATTCTGCCCGTCCTGCGGGAAAAAGCCCATCAGATCATCGCCCACCTTTGCCTTGTGCACAGGCTTGCCGAGCACGGCCTGATAAAAATCCACGGCGCGATCGAAATCGGCTGCAGGAATGTCGATGAAATTCAGCAGGTTTTCCATGAATGACTCCCGGTTGCTTGAAAACAGGGAGCTTAAGTGCCGATATTGGCCATGCACTTGTAAAAATGCGACGACATCACGTGTGGAACAATGACATCTGCACCTGGCTTTGTTGGAACTGCCTTGGGGTCATATGCGTCAATGTCTTGAAATCCTTGATGAAATGCGCCTGATCGTAGAAATGCACTTGCTGCGCCAATTCGGTCAGGCTGGAAAACGATTGGCTCTGCATTTGACGAATAGCGTTTTGCACGCGGTTCAGCCTGATCAGCTGCTTGGGGCTGATACCGACCTGACGGGCAAATTTTCTTTCCAATTGCCTGCAACTTGTCCCCGCATGCAGTGCCAGCGCCGTGACTTGGCGGAATGCCTCATTACCAGAAACAATCGCCTTCACCGCCGTCTGCACAGCCGGATCTGGACGCACCTCGTGCCGGCACAAAAATCTGCACAAAAATGCCTCTACCTCCGCCAGCCGTGCAGCGCTGCATGAGGCATGCAATACCGCGTCCGCAAGCGCAGCGCCTGGCGCACCCAGCACAACATCCAAAGCCAGCGCCATGTTCGCAGGCAGTACTTCCTGCAAACCTGTGAGCTGTATCCAACCATGCGGCTGGAAGCGCGTGGCGAACAATACGCTTTTGCCCAATGCCTCCAGTACCAGCGGCTGACCACTCGGTCTGATGAGAAAAGCCTGTGGCTGGATCAAGCCACGGCCTTTGTCCAGATATTGCCAATAGGAGTCTGCACAGTGAAATACCATGCTGACTCCCCCATCAGGCACGATGTGCAACCGCTGCCCGGCAGTCACACAAGCACTTTCAAAGTCCCAGTGACAACGCACGAAATCACGCAGCCACGGGCTTGCAGCAAAACTCCGATAATGCACCCCAAAAGTCCCATGAAAGCTATGACGGAGGAAGCATAACGCTCTCGCCCGGCACACTTGCAGCCGATACGTCTCCATTACCAACACGGCTGCTTCGCCTCATTAGATTCATCACTATCTGGACATGCAGAAGTAGTAATGAGCGGATTGCGAGTTTCCGGCAATAGCTATGCAAGAATTCACCCCCTGTCTGCACCGACCAGATGAAACATGAAGCACAGCCGCTCTTTACCTATACGGCAAATTGCCATGAAACCCCTTGCCCTGGCGCTGCCATTGGCCACCCTCCTGCTGCTGGCCGCCTGTAATAACGCTGACAAAACGGCGCCCGGCAGTGAGCAAGCGGCTTACCGGCTTGGCTCGCTTGCCTTCGAGCCTTGCACGCTTGCCAATGCGCAAATCAACAAGTCGATTGCAGCGCAGTGCACCACGCTGCAAGTGCCGGAAAACCCGGATGCGCCCGATGGCCGCAAGATTGGTTTGCGCATCGCCTGGGTGCAGGCCGACAACCCGGCAGCCGCCGAGCCAGACCCGATATTCATGCTCGCTGGCGGGCCTGGGCAGTCGGCCATCCAGAGCTTTCCGCAGGTGCAAATGGCTTTTGCCGATGTGCTGAAAAACCGCCATGTGATTTTGCTTGACCAGCGCGGCACCGGCAGTTCCAATCTGCTGGCCTGCCCGCAGGATGATGAGCGCGCGCAACAAAACACGCCCGAGGCGATGCGCACAATGGCGCAGGCTTGCGTGCAAACACTCTCGCAAAAAGCCGACCTGCGCTACTACACCAGCACCGATGCGGTGCGTGACCTGGATACGGTACGGCAGGCCATTGGCGCTGAAAAAATCAATTTGATGGGCATCTCCTACGGCACCCGCGTGGCGCAGCAATATGCGCTGCGCTACCCGCAGCACACCCGCACCCTGGTGCTGGATTCGGTAGTGCCCAATACCCAACCGCTGGGCAGCATTTTTGCCCGCAATCTGGATGATGCGCTGGCGCTGTATTTCGCCCAATGCCAGAGTGATGCCCATTGCCGGGAACAGCTCGGCGATACCCGTGCGCAACTGGATGCACTGCTGGCACGCCTCAGGCAACAGCCGGTACAGGTGCGCTACCGCGATGCTTCCACCCACGAAGAAACCACGACCACACTGACCGCCGACATGCTGGCCGGGCTGGTGCGCATGTATGCCTATATGCCGCAAGCGGCCGCACTGTTGCCCAAGTTGATTCACGATGCCCATGCCGGGCGTTACGAGGGCATCACTGCGCTATCGCAGCTGCTCAGCAAGCAGGTTGGCGAAAGCATGGCAATGGGCATGCAGTTTTCGGTGATTTGCGCCGAGGACGCAGGCAGCTTCAATGCAAGCGAAGCCGACCACAACACCGTGCTGGGGGCAGGGCTGACCAAGGGCATGGCAGCGATGTGCGATGTCTGGCCGCGTGGCGCAGTCCCGGCAGACTTCCGCACGCCACTGACCGGCAAGATTCCGGTGCTGGCGATTTCCGGCGAGTTCGACCCGGTGACGCCACCGCGCTATGGCGATGAGGCCATCGCCAAGCTCGACCACGCCATCCATCTGGTGCTCAAAGGTCAGGGGCATAACGTCATTGGCGCAGGCTGCATGCCGAAAGTATTTGCCCAGTTCGTCGAAACCGCATTCAGCGAGCCATTGCAAAGCAGCTGTCTTGACAATCTTTCCGCCGTGCCGCCGTTTACCTCTTTCAACGGGCCCAATCCATGATCAGTGCCGAAAACCTGCATAAAACCTTCCCCGGCAAGGGCAAGAAAGACGCCCCGGTCATCGCCGTCAACCGTGTCAGTTTTACCGCGCATGATGGCCAAATCACCGGCCTGCTCGGCCCTAATGGCGCCGGCAAGACCACCACCATGCGCATGCTCTATACCCTGATGCAGCCGGAGCAAGGCCGGGTGCTGGTGGACGGCCACGACAGCGTGCGCGAAGCCGATGCGGTGCGTCGCATCCTCGGCGTGCTGCCCGATGCGCGCGGCGTGTACAAGCGTCTGACCGCGCGCGAGAACATCGAATACTTTGGCCACCTGCATGGCATGAGCGATGCCCTTATCAGCGAGCGCTTGGGCAAACTTGCCCGCGCCCTGCAGATGGAAGACTTCCTTGACCGCCAGACCGAAGGCTTCAGCCAGGGGCAGCGCACCAAGACCGCAATCGCCCGCGCGCTGATTCACGACCCGAAAAACGTGATTCTGGACGAGCCGACCAATGGCCTGGACGTGATGACCACCCGCGGCCTGCGCGATTTTTTGCGGCAGTTGCGCGCCGAAGGACGCTGCGTGATTTTCTCCAGCCACATCATGCAGGAGGTCGCCGCGCTATGTGACCACATCGTCATCATCGCCCAGGGGCGGGTGATGGCCGCAGGCAGCCCCGACGAGCTGCGCGCGCAAGCCGGGCTTGAAAACCTTGAGGATGCCTTCGTGAAACTCATTGGCAGCGAGGAGGGTCTGTTCGCATGAGCCGTTTTGCCACTGTCTGGACCGTGCTGAAAAAAGAATTGCGCGACTTCTCGCGCGACCGCAAAACCTTTCTGATGACCCTGCTGCTCGGCCCATTGCTGTATCCGCTCATCATGCTGGGCATGGGCAAGCTTACCGAGCTGCGCATCAGCACCCAGCTGGAAAAACCGCTGGAAATCCCGGTTATCGGCCATGAGCACGCCCCCAATCTGATGGCCTTCCTTGCCCGCTACGATATCCGCCCGCAAAAAGACCCGCCTGCGGATGTGGAAGCTGCCATCCGCGAACAGCGCGAGGATGTGGCGCTGATCATCGAGCCGGCCTTTGCCGAGCAATGGCAAAGCGGCGAGCCTGCGCGCGTGGTGATGCTGGCCGACTCCACCCGGCGCGCGGCAGAAATCCCGATGCAAAGGCTGACGCGCGTATTGCAGGCCTATGGCAGCAGTACCGGCAATCTGCGCCTGCTGGCGCGCGGTATCAACCCGGCCGTGACCCAGGCCATCGCCATCGACCACAAGGATCTTGCCACCCCCGAGGCCAAACGCGGCATGCTGCTGGCCATCATCATGCCCCTGATTCTCTTGATTTTCGCCTTCATCGGCGGCGCCCACCTGTCGATGGACAGCACGGCCGGCGAGCGCGAGCGGCAATCGCTGGAACCGCTCCTGACCACGCCTGCTGCACGCGAGGCGCTGGTCAGCGGCAAGATGCTGGCCGCTGCCGCAGTCGGCATCACCGGGCTGCTGCTCACCCTGGTGGCCTTCAAGCTCAGCGCCACCTTGGTCGGCACCGGCATGGCGAAGATGATGGATGTCAGCCTCAGCGCCATCGCGCAAATGCTGCTGGTTCTGCTGCCGCTGGTCTTGATTGGCACCGCGCTTTTGACCGCACTCTCGTCCTATGCCAAGAGCATGAAAGAAGCCCAGGCCAACCTTACCTGGCTGATGTTCCTGCCAATGCTGCCTGCCTATGCGCTGATGGCCTATCCAATCAAGGACACCGCCCTGTGGCAGTACGCCGTGCCGTTCCTTTCGCAAAACCAGATGCTCTCGCGCATCTCGCGTGGAGACGCCATCGCGGCAGAGCAATGGGGCGTGTACCTGGCCGCCGCCCTGCTATTGGCCACCCTCCTCTGGCTGGCTGCTGTATGGCGTTACAAGCAGGAAAAGCTTGCCATCAGCAGCTAACAGGCTGATACCGCGAAAGCCCAAGAACAAACCCGGTCACGTGCCGGGTTTTGTTTTAATCGCAAGCCTTGCCTTCCATGCGGAAATCCAGGGCAAATTTCGGCAAGTCCGGGGACGGACCGGCATTCATGGCGTCTTGCAGATAGATGCGGCTGCGTCCCTGGGCATCCAGTTTGGGCGGCATCACTTTGCCCGGATGGCGCCAGACACGCAACACGGCCTGCTGTGAAGGGCAAGCGGCACTGGGGATACGCACAATGTCATTGAGCAGCCAGCCCGTGGCCGTACTGGGCTTGACTACGCTCGCATCCTGCAACAGCGCCCGCGGCCGGCACTGGCTGCTGCTTTGCACCACTTCTACCTGATAAGGCTGTGCCGGGTCGCCGGTGAACTGCCCCTGCGCGCGGCTACAGGTTTCGGGAATGGTGCGCATGCTATGCAGCACGCCCACGGCCTGCGGGCTCGCCGCTTGCCGGGTGATTTCCGGCTTTTCCTGATTCGCCTCGGCAATTCCGCCGATGCACAACAGCACGCTCATCATCAAAAACCGTTGCATCTGCACTATCCCGGTCAGCTCAAAACGGCATCAGCCTCTCATGCTGCGGCTGAACCGTCTCCATCGGCAGGCTGCATACAAGCATTTCACCCGAAAGGTTTACACTCAAAACGTCTTTCAACCCCAAGGTGATCACCATGCCTCCCCAACTTCCCTGGCAGGTTTCCCTGCAACATTCTCTGGGCAGTTATCTGCCACATCTGCTTGGCGGCATTGCCATTCTTCTGGTTGGCTGGTTCGTAGCGTTGGCCTTGGCGGCAGGCACCCGCAAGGGGCTGTCGGCCATCGGCCTCAACCGGCGCCTGAATGGTGCAACACCGGAAGCCTCCGATTTCAACTACGAAAAACTGGCGGCACGGCTGGTGTTCTGGTTCGTGCTGCTGCTGGCTGCACTTGGCATGTTCAGCGTGTTCAATGTCGATGGCGTTTCCGGCCCGCTGTCGGTACTTGCCTCCACGGTATTGAGCTATCTGCCGCGCATTTTGCTGGCACTGCTGCTGTCGGTACTGGGCTGGATTGTCGCCACCTTGGTACGCAGCCTGATTAACCGCGGCCTCAATGCCACACGCCTTGACGAGAAACTCTCCGAAGGCGCGGACATGCCCCCGGTTTCCAATGCCATGGGCAATGTCGCCTATTGGCTGGTGCTGCTGCTGTTCCTGCCCGCGATTGTCGGCGTGCTGCAAATCGAAGGCCTGATGACGCCGCTGACGCTGATGACCAACGACATCATGGGCATGCTGCCCAATATCTTCGTGGCCGTGTTTTTCGCCATCGGCGGCTGGGTGGTGGCCAAACTGGTACGCGGCCTGGTCAGCAACCTGCTGGCCTCGACCCGCATCGACCAGTTCTCTGCACGCAATGAGGCTACCCGCGACCTGCGCCTGTCGCAGCTGGGCGGCACGCTGGCATTCATCCTGATTTTCGTCCCGGCACTGATTGCTGCACTGGATGCCCTCAAGATTGAAGCCATTTCCGCGCCGCTGACCCGCATGCTGGACATCATGGTGTCGGCCATTCCCGGCATTCTGGCCGCGACCGCCGTGCTGCTGCTGGCCTGGTTCATTGGCCGCTTTGCCGCCGACGTCATTGCCCGCCTGCTCTCCAGCCTGGGACTTGACCGCCTGCCCGAACGTCTGGGGCTGGGGCATGTTTTCCCGGCAAGCGCAAAGCCTGAAGTGGACGCTGTAGTTGACGCTGTAGTTACGGAAATCGCTCCGCTGCAAAGTACTTCCGCCATCCCGACACGCGCACCGACTTCGCTGTCGGATTTTGCCGGCAAGCTGGCGCTGTTTTTCATCATGCTCTTTGCCACCGTCGAGGCCGCTGACCTGGTTGGCTTCACCGCCATCCGCGACCTTGCCACCACCTTCATTGCCTTCGGTGGCGACATCCTGCTGGGTCTGACCATTCTGGTAATTGGCTATTGGCTGGCGAACCTGGCCGCACTGGCCATCCAGCGCGCCAACGCCGGCAATGCCCTGCTGCTCTCGCGCATCGCCCGCGTGGCCATCACCGCCCTGGTGCTGGCGATGGGACTGCGCGCAATGGGCGTTGCCAACGACATCGTGTATCTGGCCTTTGCCCTGACCCTGGGCGCCGTGGCTGTGGCGCTGGCCATCGCCTTTGGTGTCGGCGGTCGCCATGCGGCAGGCCGCATTGCCGAACGCTGGGCACAGCAATATCTGGACAAAAAGCGCGATCAGGACAACTGATTCAAGTCCACACTGCAAACGGCGATTCGGACAAGTTCCGGGTCGCCGTTTTTCATGGGCGCCTGCCCGCGTAAAATTGACGGCCTTATCCCCAACAATGGAGCCAGCTCATGGGTCTTAGTCGCGTTACCACCGGCAAAAATCCGCCGGATGAAATCAATGTCATCATCGAAATCCCCAAGGATGCCGACCCGGTCAAATACGAAGTGGACAAGGAGTCCGGCGCGATTTTCGTTGACCGCATCCTGTCAACGCCGATGCGCTATCCCTGCAACTACGGCTATGTGCCGCATACGCTTTGCGGTGACGGTGACCCGGCCGATGTGCTGGTGATTCTGCACCTGCCGCTGTTGCCTGGCAGCGTGGTGCGCTGCCGCCCGGTCGGCGTTTTGAAAATGTCAGACGAAGCCGGTAGCGACGAAAAGCTGATTGCCGTGCCGGTTTCCAAGATTTACTCGCGCTATGCCGATATTGAAAACGTCAGCGAACTGAGCGCGCACTGGGTCGAACGTATCGGCCACTTCTTCGAACACTACAAAGACCTTGAAAAAGGCAAGTGGGTCAAAATCGCCGGCTGGGGCGATGCTGAAGAAGCCAAAACCATCCTGCGCGATGCCGTTGAGCGCTTCAACGCATTGCCGGAAGCAGAAAAAGTTTTCTGATCCTGCCACCCCCTGCCTGCATGACGGGCAGGGGTTTTTGCTTAGCTGCCGTTTCCCAACAGGCGAAGTGAAGCAGAGATGGAGGCTCTCGAGCCAAACCACCTGCTTCAGGAGTCCTCGGATGAACTCTCACGAGAATATCGCATTGACACCCAAAGGGTGAGCCTATCTGCTCTCTCAGATTGCCGTATGGGGCTTGGTCGCAGCAGCTCAGGTAACTGGTATCAGTGCCCAGCCCGGCCATCGCGCCACCGCTACCCGCCTAGTGTGGGCTGGGAGGTATTGCATATGGCTATCGATAACCACTCACACATAGGCTTCAGCCTGGTGCTGCCCGATGAAACCGCCATTAGTGCCTGTACCATTTGCTGGCGACCACTCCTTACTACCCGCAGCCTGGAATGCCATAGCACTTGGCAAGTGTTCTCAGACTCTCTTGTATTGCTCGAAGGTTTGCCACTGTCGTTGTGGCGCTTGCATGGAGTACTTGGCTCATAGTGCCTACTTGCATTCGAGGGAGAAGATTGAACCATTAAATTCTGGGATCCCCCCCCTCTACGCTGCGCATAGCAGAGAGATTGGGGCACTGTGGGCTGTAGGTGAGAAGGGAGTGATTCCATCATGTAGTCACAACTAGGTAATTCAGTGCAACAGGCTCACACCAGCCCAGCGCGTTCCTCATCGGAAAGATAGCCAGTCGCATCCAGCAAGGCCTGTACATAGTCAGGCAGCGGGACGGGCGACGGGGCAACGGATTGGGCAGTATTGGGCTGGCTCATATGGCGAGACTAAAGCCTTGTGCGCGCCAGGGAAAGGGGGCTGCAAGAACTACAAGCGCCATATCAGCCAGCACACTGCGAATGGCAGTGAACCGCGTCCCCGCATTGAAGAAGTGAACAGGCGCAACACAATTGTGAAAAGCGCAGGCATCCAGCCTGCGCTTTTCGTTTCACGCGCCGCAGAAATCACGGCGCTATTTCTTTGAAGGCGTCCGCATTTTTGCCGGAAACGCTGGAACGCTGACCATCGATGCCAATCACCGGCCAGCGTGGCTGGTAAAGCGTGATCTCGCCACGGCGCAGGGCATCGGACAAGGCTTTTTTGTTTCCATTCTGGCGATTTCCCCAAAACGATAGCTCCCCTTCATGGCGCCAGCTTCCGTCATGACGTGAAAACAGTTGGCAGTGCAGCGGCCTTGCCGAATTTTCCGAAACATTGCACAGCAAATGATCGGCCTGCCCATCCCGGTCAAAGTCGCGTACCAACAGCACACAATCGCTGTCGATTTGCTTGCATCCGGTCATGCACTCATTGCCCAGCAAATACGCCCACCAGTCATCGGCCGGAGCCGGACTGCCCGCTGCCAGTTGGATAATCGTGCGCAAGGCATCGGCATCTTTCAGTGCGCTGACTGCCAGTTCTTCGCTGTTTTGATAAGCGTGGTTACGCTGCAATACGAACACAATGCGCTTTGCAAACTCGGTATCTCCCCGAGCCTCGGCTTCTTTTTGCAAGCCTTGCATGGCCAGCCAACCCTGTCGGCCACTGTAAAAACGCAAATGCCTAAGATCGAAGTCTTTGCTTTCCAGCTTGCCTGCGGTCAGCCGGGCAAGCTGGCTGTTCACCGTGATGCGGTGCGGGTCGAGCACCGGCGAGTTGAACAGCACGGCCAACACAATGGCCAGCAGCGATACCGCCACATTTACCCGGCGGATGCCAGAAAGCCATGACCCGCGCCGCAATACGGCGATGGCATAGCCCAGTGCATGACAGGCCAGAATCACTGCCGCCACCATCCCGGCAATGCGCTCCTGTGTCCAACCGTATTGGTTGATGCGCAGCATCAATGCGTATAACGCCAGGCCGGAAAACCATGGCAAGGTCAGGATGCCCGCATCCACCAGCCAGCGCAGCCAGCGCGGGTAGGGCATCGCCCCCTGGCCGTCCTGATACACGGCATTGACAAACAACACCATCACCGCCACCACGCTCATCAGAATCAACGCGGCCGAACGGGTATTCCACAGCGGCTCCAGCCCGGTCAATGGCAGGCTCAGCACAAACAGCAGGGCAATCAGCGCCACCAGTGGCAACAAACCGGTAAAGATGGCGAGCAGCACCCGCCGGGCAATTTGCACCGGACGCTGCTGGGTACGACCAATCAGGATGCCTAGCCCGGCCATCAACCCGGTAGCCAGATAGACAAAAGGCTTTTCACGGAACAGCTCGGCAAAAAATTCAATGCCGATGAGTTGGAACAACCCGCCCCACAGATACAGCAGTGGCCAGCAAATGCCGATGAACAGCAACATCAGCGCCAGCGTCAGGCCGTTCTGCCAGGCCAGCTCAAACAAATCCGCATAGCGCGCATTCCAGCGCCCATGTCGCAGGGCGCTTTGCAAATACGGCAAGGCCACAAACAGCGCCACGGCCATTGCCAAGCCAAAAGGCCATAACACTCTGTCACTGACAATCCCCCCATTGCCGGTGGCACTCCAGCCTGCCCAGGCCGCCAGGAGTGCAAACACCACGGCCACACCTGCAGCCTGCCACCAGAAGCAGCGCTCATCCAGCCGCCGCACGCTGAGCAGCATCATGGTCGGCACCGCCAGCACCAGGGTGTACCAATAGACACAGCCGTTCAATGTGGAAAACGGCCACCAAGCCGCTTCACGACCGTATTCGGCGATATACAGCAGCAAGCCTTGCAGCATGGCAAGGAATACGATGAATTGCTTGACCGGGCGCGCAAGCGCCGCTGGCTCGGCATGAGTGTCTATGTGGGCAGTGGACATGGCGGCCTCGCGTTGCAAACCAACGCAAGCATGCCATATCCGCGATGCAACGCACCGGCTTTATGCAAAGTCTGGTTTGACGGGCAGCCTCAGCCCATTTTGATGCTGCAATTACAAGGCATCGGCATCCATTTCGCCGGTACGGATACGCACTGCGCGTTCCAAATCCCAGACAAAAATCTTGCCATCGCCAATCTTGCCGGTACCCGCCGATTGCATGATGGCCTCGACCACCGCATCCACCTGCTCATCCACCACGGCCACTTCAATCTTCAGTTTGGGCAGAAAATCCACCACATATTCGGCGCCGCGATACAGCTCGGTATGGCCTTTTTGCCGGCCAAAACCTTTGACTTCGATGACCGTCAAGCCGGTCACACCGGCATCGGCCAGTGCCTCGCGGACATCGTCCAGTTTGAAGGGCTTGATGATGGCCATCACCATTTTCATTGTGCGACTCCTGTTTTTCGGGGCTTACTCTGACACACCCGGCTGAAATTTTCCGCCCCGGCCTGTTAGCATTTTTCCCGGCTCGCCTTCTACCCCACTGATGGCTGGGCAGCGCAGCATGCACCATGCTGGCAAACAAGCCAAACATAAAGGACCCTGCAATGATTGACCTGGCCCAACTTGATGACCTTGCCCGCCGCCTGGGCAGCCTGCTGCCCGCGGGGCTGCACGAGAGCCGTGCCGAGCTGCAGGAAAACTTCAAAACCGTGCTGCAGGCCGGCCTGTCCAAGTTGGACTTGGTGACCCGCGAAGAATTTGAAGTACAGCGCGCGGTACTTTTGAAAACCCGCGAAAAGCTCGAAGCACTGGAAAAAACCGTTGCCGAGCTTGAGGCGCGCAACGCCGCCGCACGGCATTGATTATCAGGCGTCTGTGGACAGCGTCTTTTTGAGGTTGTCTGTCCATGCCAAGCCCGGCGCTTCGCCGGTTTGGCAGCTGCGCTTCAAACCCGGATGCGCTTGAAGCCTGCTTCACAAGCAAGCTCTGGGTTGTTGCAAGGGTTCCTTATCGTTACGGCGCTAACAGTCGTTCGTTTACAAGGAGCGAGCAATGGGACTGGCACGAGTGATGAGCCGGGCACGGGTTGGCGTGCACGCCTGTCCGGTGATGGTGGAAGTGCACTGCGGTGGCGGGCTGCCAGCAATGTCGATTGTCGGCTTGCCCGAAGCTGCAGTACGCGAAGCGCGCGAACGGGTGCGCGCGGCCATCATCAATGCGCAGCTGGAATTTCCCGCGGGCCGGGTCACGGTCAACCTGGCACCAGCCGATTTGCGCAAGGATGGCGGGGGTTTTGACTTGCCGATTGCGCTAGGCATCCTCGCCGCCAGCGGCCAGATTCCGCAGCAGGCACTGGCGCATTGCGAGTTCATCGGCGAGCTGGGGCTAAGTGGCGAGCTGCGCCCGACCGGCGCGGTGCTGCCTGCCGCACTTGCGGTGGCCGATAGTGGCCGAACCCTGGTACTGGCCGCGGGCGATGGCGCCCAAGCCGCCCTCGCCCCCAATGCCGATATCCGCTGTGCGCGCACCTTGTTGCAGGTGTTTGCCGCATTGCGTGGCGGAGAAGCACTGCCAGAGGCTGAAAAATCGCCATCCATCCCCACCGCCAGCATCCCCGACCTTGCCGATGTACGCGGTCAGGTACAGGCACGGCGGGCGCTGGAAGTCGCCGCTGCCGGGCAACATCATCTGCTGCTGACCGGCAGCCCCGGCTGCGGTAAAACCTTGCTGGCCTCACGCCTGCCGGGCATCTTGCCGCCGATGGATGAGCATGACGCCCTGGAAAGCGCCGCCATCCAGTCCATCTCCAGCTCCGGTTTCAACCCGGCGCTCTGGCAGCAGCGGCCATTTCGCAGCCCGCATCACACCGCCAGTGCCGTGGCGCTGGCAGGTGGTGGCTCAACCCCGCGCCCCGGTGAAATTTCTCTGGCGCATCACGGCGTGCTGTTTCTGGACGAGTTACCCGAATGGAGCCGCAACGCACTGGAAGTGCTGCGCCAGCCGCTGGAGTCGGGCAGCATCACGGTATCGCGCGCGGCAAGGCAGTGCGAGTTTCCGGCGCGCTTCCAGTTGATTGCAGCCATGAACCCCTGTCCCTGCGGCTGGGCCGGCGATGACTCCGGGCGTTGTCGCTGTGCGCCGGAAAGCATCGCCCGCTACCGCGCCCGCATTTCCGGCCCTCTGCTCGACCGCATTGACCTGCATGTAAACGTGCCGCGACTGCCACCAGCCACATTGGCTGCCGCAGCGCCGCCAGGCGAGAGCAGCGCCGCAGTACGGCCACGGGTGATGGCTGCAAGGCAGCGACAATTGATGCGTGCGGGCAAGCCCAATGCCCTGCTGAGCCAACAAGAATTACTGCGTGACTGCGCATTGCCCGCTGCCGAGCAAAAAATGCTGGAAATGGCCGCTGAAAAGCTGCAGCTCTCCGCACGTGCCCTGCACCGCATCCTGCGCGTGGCGCGCACCATTGCCGACCTTGGCGGCTGCGCAAGCATTGAGCGCGCGCATCTGGCCGAAGCCATTGGCTATCGCGGCAGCATTGCGCATGTCTGATTACAGTCCCAGCGTCGCCAGCGTTCTGGCAAGTGCGCCACGCCCGGCCGCCACCAGCGCCTTGGCGGCTTGACCGGCTGCCTCGCGCGCCTTGCCATCTTGCAGCCAGGCAGCCAGTGCAGGCGCCAGCGCATCGGCATCTTCGGCAATCCGCAGCGCACCGATTTCAATCAAACTGGCCGAGATTTCAGCAAAGTTGAACAAATGCGGCCCAGTCACCATCGGCACCCCGGCGCTGGCCGGCTCCAGCAGATTGTGACCGCCAACCTCCTGCAAGCTACCCCCCACAAAGGCGACATCGGCCACCTCGAAAAACAGCGGCAACTCGCCCAGGGTATCGACCACGAACACCGCATCGCGCCCATCCGGCCACTGCTGCCGCTGCCGGCTACTCACCTGCTTGCCATGACTGCGCACCAGCTCAAGCACCGGAGCAAAGCGCTCAGGATGACGCGGCGCCCAGACCAGCAGCAAATCCGGCCATCGCCGCCGCAGGCGCTGATGCGTATTCATGATGGCCAGCTCCTCATCCGGATGGGTGCTGGCAGCCACCCAGATCATGCGCCGGCCTGCATGCTGCCGGAAGGTAGCCGCAAAACTCTCGGCATCTTCCCGCGGGGTGACATCAAACTTGAGATTGCCGGTTTCGGCCACGCACGCGGGGCGCGCACCCAGTTTGATGAAGCGCGCAGCATCATCCTTGCCTTGCGCACACACCCGCCGCACCGTGACCAGCGCCCTTGATACCAACGGCGCCAGCAGCCGGTAGCCACGCAACGAGCGTGCCGATAGCCGGGCATTGACGATATTCACCGGCACGCCATGGTCGCGGCAGCCAAACAGCAGGTTGGGCCACAACTCGGTTTCCATGATCAGGGCCACTTCTGGCTGGAAATGCCGCAAAAACCGCCCGACCGCACCCGGCAAGTCATAGGGCAGATACACATGCACAACCCGCTCGCCCCATAGCGCCCGGATACGTTCTGAACCGGTCGGCGTGATGCAGGTCACTACCATGCGCCGCTGCGGGTGGCGCTTTAGCAATGCGTTGATGAGTGGTGCGGCAGCGGCCACCTCACCCACGGAAACCGCATGCACCCACAGCGGTGTGGACATCGCCGTCGTATCGCCATAACGGCCATAACGCTCACCCCAGCGCTGAAAATAGGCGCTCTGCCGAAAACCGCGCCAAATCAGGTGATAAATCGTGACTGGCACCAAGGCATACAGCACAGCCGAATACAGGCCGCGCAACAGGCGCTCGGTCAGGGTCTTTTTCATGGCGCAAGGATAAATGCTCTCACCCTAGAATGTCGCCATGACTGCACTTGCGCATCAGCATTTCATCCATGAAAACCGTTTATACCTTTTTCTGCCTGTTAGGGTCTGTACAAGACCTCTAAAGCACGGACATGACCGACTTGTTCGCCAGTCTGCATCGCCCTGCCGAAAACCTGCTGCCCTTTGATGGCATCGTCAACGACTACGGCTTGGTGTTTTCAGCAAACCAAGCCGATGACTATCTGCGCTATTTGCTGGCTGACATCCCCTGGCAACATGATGAGGCGGTGATTTACGGCAGGCGCATCGTCACTGCGCGGCAAGTGGCCTGGTATGGCGATGCAGCATTCGACTACCGCTATTCCGGCACCAGCCACACGGCATTGCCATGGACCAATACGTTGCTTGCCATCAAGACACGGGTGGAGGCGTGTATCGCCGCCATCAGCCCGACGCGCTTCAATTCCTGCCTGCTCAATCTCTACGCCGACGGCTCGCAAGGCATGGCCTGGCATAGCGATGATGAAGCAAGCCTGGGACGCGACACAGTGATTGCATCACTGAGTTTTGGCGCGATCCGCAAGTTTGCCCTGCGCCACAAGCGCAGCGGCGACAAGCGCGAAATGCTGCTGCAACACGGCCAGCTCATCGTCATGCGCGGCGCCACGCAAAGCCACTGGCAACATGCCATCATGAAATCCAGCCGCATCCACGCCCCCCGCGTGAACCTGACTTTCCGCACCATCGTGGCATAGCCTCGTCATGGCTGGCCGTAAAATGCCCTCATGACTGCGCCCGTATTGCCCCGCAAATTGCTTGCCCCCCGCCATTGGCCGACCTGGCTGTTGCTGGGCTTTTTGGTATTGATGGCGCGCCTGCCCTGGGGGCTGCAACGGGCATTGGGGGCGCCGCTGGGCAGGCTGTTGCTGCGGCTTTTGAAAAGCCGCCGCAAGGCAGCGCGGCGCAATCTGGCGCTGTGTTTCCCCCAAATGCACGATAGCCAGCGTGAGGCGCTTCTGGCCGCGAGCTTCCGCGACCTGGGCATTGGCCTGTTTGAATTTGCCAGAGCCTGGTGGGGGTCGGCACGCCCGATGCGCCGCGATGTGCAGATTGAAGGGCTGGAACACTTGCAAGCGCTGCAAGCCGAAGGTCGCGGTGTGCTGATGGTGTCCGGGCACTTCATGACCCTGGAAATCTGCGGGCGGCTGCTTTGCGACCATGTGCCGCTGGCCGGCATGTATCGCCGCTACCGCAACCCGGTATTTGAATGGGCGGTATTGCGCGGACGCCTGCGCTATGCCGCGGCGATGTTCGGCAATGACGACCTGCGCGGTGCAGTGCGGCATCTCAAGCGCGGCGGCTTTCTTTGGTATGCGCCCGACCAGGACATGCGCGGCAAGGACACGGTATTTGCACCATTTTTTGGCCTGCCAGCGTCCACCATCACCGCCACCCATCAGCTGGCGCGAATGACTGGCTGCGCAGTGGTGCCGTTTTTTCATCGCCGCGAAGGCGGCCGTTACCTCCTGCGCATCGCAGCGCCATTACCGGATTTCCCCGGCACCGATGCCGCAGCCGACAGCGCCCGCGTCAATGCCGCGATTGAAGCCATGGTGCGCGAAGCCCCCAGCCAATACTTGTGGATTCATCGCCGTTTCAAGCGCCAACCCGATGGCGTATCGCTTTACGACTGAGCTATTTTTTATCCCATGACAGCAGGCTGCCGGCGTACAGTGCGACCAGCAGCAAGAATACTGCGCCCCAAAATGATGAATAGAACGCCAGATGGGTATTGAGCGGGAATACGCTTACCGCCAGCGCCAGCATCGCAGGGCGCGCCCGCTCGCGTGCAGGGGCATCGGCAAAGCGCCAGGCGCGCCAGGCCAGGGCGGCGCCAGCCAGCCATAGCACAAGGCCGATAAAGCCGGTTTCGCTCAGGATTTCGAGCAGCAGCTGGTGGGCATGCAGCGCCGGGCCTTCACCCCATTCCGGCGCCGGAATGGATGCGCAATCGCCATCTGCACAGGCCTCTTGTCTGGCCGGGTCACAGTCGTCCCAGGCATGGCGGAAACCGCGCACGCCCACGCCGTTGATCGGATGCGCTTCTACCATGCACCTGGCCGCACCCCAGATACGCATGCGCCCGGAAAGCGCCGTATCCACGCCTGCCGCATCACCTTGCAACAGCAGGACAGTGCGCTCAAGGCGCTGGTTCGACAACGGCGAAACCAGCAGCAGTGCGCCTGCAACCACGCCCACCACGGCGCATCCGAGCAGTTTCTTCCAGCCCAACACCTGCCAGCCGGTAAACAGCAGCACCAGGGCATAGCTCAGCCAGCTGGCGCGCGAGCCTGCCCAGAACACTGCCATGCCGATAATGACTGCCGCCATCCCCCAGCCAACCGTACCCATGCGCCGCGCTGCGGCCAGCAGCACAAACGGCGAAAAGCTCGCCAACACCACACCCAGTACCGGGTTACAAGGGCCAAAAACACCGTTATGACGGTCAAAACCGCGCAACGCTTCTCCGGCACACATCGGCTGGCCGCGTATCATCTGGTACAGCCCGTCGAGCATGCCATACAAAAAGTTCACCCGGCCTTCGCTCAAGCCCTGCATCCACAAATCCAGCGACCAGATGCCGATGATGATGGCGATACCTGAAAACACCTTGCGACGGCCATTGGCAGTCGCCACCGCAATCGCCACCAGCCACAGGAATGGCAAGTAGCGCAGCCCGGCCAGGGTTTTTCTGATGGCCGCCGTGGAATCAAATGCATCCAGCGCCGACACCAGCTGCGGCAGCCAGTAGGCAAAGAACAATGCCGTGGTCAGCGCCCAGGCTGGATGGCTTAACAGCCGCGCCCCGCCACGAAAGCGTGCTTTTATCAAAATCAGCAATGCGGCGATGGCGCCCAGGGAGAGTATCGCCTCGGAAACCCGGGAGGCCGGCCAGAACGCCACATAGGCCAGCACCCAGGCCGGCGCCCAGCGCCAGCCTGTTGGCAAACGGGAATCATCGGGAGCGGTGCTTGGGGCCGTGTTCATGCAAGTTCCTGGTAAACCGATAGCGTGGCCTGCTGCATCGCCTGCAGGCTGTAGGGCATGTTAAGCGGCGGCGAGGGCGGATAGTGAAGCAGTTGCAGGGCGTGCGCTGCCAGTGCGTCGGCATCGAAGGGCGGCACCGCGCCTTCAGGCTGCAGCCCGGCCAGCAGCTCGCCCACGCCGCCATGCGCCCAGCCCAGCACCGGCACGCCAACGCTGAGCGCTTCGACGACGGTGCGGCCAAACGCCTCGGGCTTGCGTGAAAGCTGCAGAACCAGGTCGGACATGGCATAAACCGTGCCATTGAGTGCAATTGGCGGGGTCATCGCCACGACATCGGCCACGCCCATCTGCGCCGCCTGTGTTTCCAGTTCAGCCAGATATGCTTCGCGCCCGGCTTCACGCGCTCCAGGCATCCATAGCCGCGCATCCACCCCCTGTGCGCGCACGGCAGCCAGCAATTTCAGCGCTTCTTCATGGCCCTTCAGGCGGGTGCCGCGTCCGGGCATCAGCAGCAACGGCCCATCACCGGCAATCTGCGGAATCGCCTGACTAAATTGCGCGCGCAAATGGTGGTCAACTTGCTGGCGACGTGAAAAATCCCTGGCTTGGATACCACGCGCAATCACCCGCAGTTTGCCCGGGTCAGTCTCGGGATAGTGCTGCAGCAAATACTGGCGCACCGTGTCGGAAACGCAAATCACCCGCTCGCCGCTGGTCATGATGCGGCTGTAGCGCGAGGGCGAATTCAGCCCGTGCATGGTGGTCAGCCAACGTGGACGCTGCTCTGCCGGCATCCCGGCAAGCGCCCAGTGTCCAAGCCAGGCGGGCAGTCGCGAGCGGGCATGGACAATATCGGCCTGCACATCGCGAAGGATGCGGCGCAGCGCGCCCACCCGGGTCAAAGTCAGCAGCGATTTTTTGCCGATATCCAGCTGGATATGTTCGCCACCTGCGGCCTGCAACTGCGGCAGCAGCCGCCCGCCTGCCGACACCACGATGGCGCGGTGTCCGGCCTCGACCAGCGCCTGGGCGATTTCCAGTGTGGAGCGTTCGACACCGCCGGACTGTAGCGCCGGCAGCAGTTGTACTACGGTCAGCCGCCGGCACATGCCGTTCAATCAGTCAACCAGTGTGTATTTCGCGCCGCAGTACGGGCATTCGGCCTTGCCGCCTTCGCTTTCAATCGGCAGGTACACACGCGGATGCGAGT
Source organism: Lysobacteraceae bacterium NML07-0707 (assembly GCA_002798295.1). Lineage (GTDB taxonomy): Bacteria > Pseudomonadota > Gammaproteobacteria > Xanthomonadales > Xanthomonadaceae > Solilutibacter. Next base: position 80,275 of record NWQT01000027.1, read on the forward strand.
TCCACAATGCCATTTCCGGCATCGGGCAGGACAGCGGCAATTGCGCGCGACGCACCTGGTATTCGCGCTGGGCATTGGCCGAGGTGGCTTGGACGGCGTCGCTCATTATCAAAACTCACCAAAATTGCAGAATGGCAATTTTAGCCCAGCTTGCCGCCCTCCAAGCGCAGCAGCACATCACGCAGCGGCGTGAAACCGGTGAGCAGACCTGCCCCTATCCCCAGCAAGTTAGCGATGAGGTCAGCGCGATCCCCCATCCGGCCAAGCCCCATGATCGCTTGCAGATGCTCAATGCCGAGCCCGGCAAGCGCCAGCAACACCGCCATCGCCGCCCAGGAGGCACGCCGGGCATACAGCTGTACGGCACCGGCCATCAGCGTGAAATAGGCGATGAAGTGCCCGAACTTGTCATTGCCCACTGTCACTTGCGGCAGCTCTCGCGGCGGAAGCAATGACAGCACCCAGACGCCGGCAAAAACCAGCATCCACAGACTCACCCATAACCACGGCCAGCGGAAAGGCCTGAGCGCGCGTCCCGGCCGGTAACTGCCCTGCCTCATCCCAGCCGCCAGCTCATTTCACCGAGCATGAAGGCGTGCCCGAAGTCCACATCACGCTCGAAACCCATCATCTGGAAACGCTCGCCCATGGCCTCGGGCAGGGTCAGTTGTTTGGCCTCGCGGCGCAGTGCCAGCCGTGCGCACTCATCACTGACCCCGGCTTCTGCCCCGGCAAGCTGCACATCCAGGCCATTGCCGATCAGGAAATTGGCCTGGGTGACATAGCCTGCCAGGTCAAACCCGGCACCGACCCCGGCCTCGGCCAATGCCGTGAAATCCACCGATGCGGTGATGTCCTGCAAGCCGGGCAAGGCCAGCACATCGGCCAGCAAATGATGACGCCGGAAAGCCCGCAGGGTGCCATCGCTGCGGCTGGGGTGATAAAACTCCGCGCGCGGATAGCCATAATCGGCAAACAACAGCGCGCCGCGGTTCAGCCTGCCAATCACCGCCTGCAACCAGTACGGCAATTGCGGCAAGACTTCGGAGCGATAGCCGGGCGGCAACGGTGCGGGCAGCCCCCGCTGCAAATGGTTCACGGCATTGCACAGCAATGCATCGGCGGGCGCGGCCACGCTGTAAAAGCCGCCGGCTTCGCGGTTGGCGACATATTCCTCGCTCACCTCGCCCGCCTCACCGATGACAAAGCGCGAAGTCGGCAGCGCATCCAGCACTTCATTGGCGAACACGACGCCCTGCCATTCGGACTCGATCGGGCCATTGAGCCATTCCACCCGTGCCGCCAGCGCGGCAGGCAGATTGGCCTGCAAGCGCGCAGCTTGGCGCTGCCGCAAATCGGCGCTGGGTTCGAGAATGGCATAGCGCGCCGGTACGGCATCCAGCGCTTGCAGCTGGCGCAATGCCGCTTCGGCAAAGGCGCCGCTACCGCCGCCAATTTCCAGAAACTGCGCCTGCGCGCCGATTTGCCCAATCACCGGCGCCAGCGCCGCCGCCACACAGCGGGCAAACAGCGTGCCGAGCTCTGGCGCGGTGACAAAATCGCCCGCTGCGCCAAACTTGGTCGCCCCGGCGCTGTAATAGCCCAGCCCCGGCGCATACAGGGCCAGCTCCATGAAACGGGAAAACGGCACTGCGCCGCCACTGGCGGCGATTTCGGCACGAATCAGGCCTTCAAGCTGCGCGCTATGGGCAAGCGCATCGGCATCGGGCAGCGGCAAGGAACTCATCTCGGAAAACCGGCAACAAAAAACAGGCCGCAAGCATAACCGCAGCCTGTTGCCAGCGACGAGGCGCAATCAGTGGTGCTTGTTGCGCGCTTCTTCGTCGCGGATTTTCTTGCGCAGGAAAGCGCCTACGGCAAGCGGCGTGCCAAACAGGATGATGGTGCCGACAATCATCAGCCAGCCAACGGGTTTTTGCAGCATTTCCACCAGTACCGGGTGCATGGTCGTTCTCCTTGTAAAGATTGGCTCATGGTGCAGCAGACTATCTGCAAAAGATTGATTTTTGTCAAAAAGTTAACATTCACCCCACTTCCCCTCCGGAGCCTGCCATGTCTGCCCACCGCCCCGTCACGCTCATCACCGGCGCCGCCAAGCGCATCGGCGCGGCCATTGCCCGCCGCCTGCATGCCGAAGGCCATTGCCTGGCACTGCATTACCGCAGCTCGGCCAATGAAATGCAGGCTTTGCTGGAAGCACTCAACCGCACACGCCCCGGCAGCGCCATTGCCTTGCAGGCAGACCTGATGCACCTGGACAGCCTGCCAGCGCTCATCCATCAAACCATCGACGCATTCGGGCGGCTGGATTTGCTCATCAACAATGCCTCGGGCTATTACGCCACGCCCATCGGCACGGTCACGCCCGAAGACTGGGATACGCTGTTTGCCAGCAATGCGCGCGCGCCGTTTTTTCTCTCCCAGGCCGCCGCCCCGCATCTGCGGCAAGCACAGGGCACCATCATCAATATCGTCGATATTTATGCCGAGCGCCCATTGCCAGGTCACCCGGTGTACTGCATGGCCAAGGCGGCACTGGCGATGATGACCCGCGCGCTCGCCGTGGAACTGGGGCCGGAAGTGCGCGTCAACGGCATTGCGCCGGGCAATATCCTGTGGTCGGAAAACCCGCAAAAAGCCGAAACCCTTGCCATGGTCGAGGAGCGCACCACCCTGCGCCGCCAGGGCTGCCCGGAAGACATCGCGCAGATGGTGTCGCAGCTATACGCCAGCGCCTATGTCAGCGGCCAAATCATCGCCGTGGATGGCGGCAGGTCGTTGCATATCTGAACGAGTGCAAGCGTCTGCTCACGCTCTTACAACAACCACTCTATCGGCAGCTGCTCACATAGCCAGACCACAAAACGCTGCAAGCGATGGCTTTTGGGCTCGCTGTCAAAAGTGACGGTCTGGCCGTTTTCCTGCGTCTGCCATTGCAAATCGCCCTTGGCGGTCAGGGCGACGCTATAGGTATGGGCCGCCTGATGCTGACTGAAACCCTCTGCCAACTGGGCGGCCAGCGTCGGGCTGTCGATCAAGAATCCCATTTCGGTATTCAACTGCGCCGAACGCGGGTCCATATTGAAGGAGCCGACAAACAGGGTTTGGCCATCCACGGCAAAAGTTTTGGCATGCAGGCTGGCGCCGCTGCTACCACCGATGGCGCCTTTTTCCGCCGCCGTGACAGTAGCATCGGGCTTGAGCTCAAACAACCTGACGCCTGCGCGCAGCAGGTCTTTGCGGTATTTGGCATAGCCTGCATGTACCGGGGCAACATCGGTAGCCGACAGCGCATTGGTCAGCACGGTGACATTTTTACCCTTTTGCACCAATGCGCCCAGCCAATCGCTGCCCGTTTGTGTGGGCACGAAATACGGCGAAACAATCAGCAATTCTTTTTGCGCAGCATCCATCACCGGGCCGATATGCGCCAGCACGGTGTTTTCCGGCAAGGCTTTGCCCAAAGCCTTGGCCGGGTCATCACTGATGAGGGTGGTCTTGACCCATTCCAGCGGCAGGCTGCCTGCGCGCAGATGGCGGGCAAAGTCCGATGCGGCCAGGGCTTTCAGATAGCCCTGCGTTTGCGCATCCTGCGCAGGCGCGGTGTCGAAAGGCACGGCGGCTGTAGTGATGATGTTTTCGGCAGGATAAGCGGACTGGCTCGCCCAATAGCGGTCAAAATCCTGGCCGGCCGCCTGTGCGGCGGCGCCGGCGGCGGAAACGTCCAGGTCGGCAAACATCACGCCATTGCCCGCACCAAAGTATTCATCGCCGACGTTGCGGCCACCGATGATGGTCACAGCGCCATCAGCGGTGAAGGATTTGTTGTGCATGCGGCGGTTCAGGCGGAAAAAATCGCTCAAATACGCCACCGGGCGAAAGCCGCGCTGCATGAACGGGTTGAACAGGCGCACTTCGATATTGGCATGGGCGTTCATCGCCGCCAGCAGGCCATCCATGCCCTGGGTATTGTTGTCATCCAGCAGCAAACGCACGCGCACGCCGCGCTCGGCAGCCTTGTACAGGCTTTGCAGCAACAGGCGACCCGAAGTGTCGTCATGCCAGATGTAATACTGCACATCCAGCGTATGCTGCGCGGCTTCAGCCAGCGCCAGCCGTGCCACGAAGGCATCGCGCCCATCGCGCAGCGGATACACCCCGGAAAGCCCCGGATGCGCCTGGATGCCCGGCAGGAAATGCGCCGCCAGCGCGCTGCTGTCAGGCTGCGGCGGCAATGCTTTGGAAACACTGCGCTGATTGTTATCCGGCAGTTTTTTGTGGGTAATGAGCGCGATGACTGCCAGCACAATGGCAAGCACCAGTAAAAACCGCATGATTGTTTTCAACATGCCCAAGGGTTCCTCCTGCCCAATGATGATGACTGGCGCTTCGTATCCTGGCAGTCAGTCCCGCTGCGTCCGAATCTGGCGACCTGCGCTAGTTCCAGCCCGGCATTTTTTCGGGGTCAAGCCCGGAGACTTCAAAGGTGGCGCTGCGGGTGCCGGAGGGTTTGACCGGAAACTCGATGGTGACTTCTTGCGATGTCTTGAAAATCCGCCACAGCGCGCGATGGTCGGTGATGAACATGGCGATGGCTTCATCGGTATCCGGGCGCGAGCCGCGCAGGGTGCGGCTCTTGCCGTCGATGGTCAGCTTGAGATTGCAGCCGGAATAGCAATTGAAGTCGCCGCGCTTGAGCACCAGATAGCTGGAGCGCCCCCATTCGGGATGGTCGCGGAAAATCAGCTGTACCGGGGTGCGGCCGCCGTCCAGCTCGATGCGCTGTTTGGCATCGATGGCGGCCGTCAGTTGCCGCCCCTTGCCTGCCGGGTTGTCCTGATAATTCCACAGGTATTGCAGGCGGCGCGTGGCGCGGATTTCCTTGACCCGGCTTTCCAGCTCGGCATAGCGGCTTTCGGCCTCGCGCGCAGCCTCGGTACCGGCATGGTTGCGGCGCAGGAAATCCGCCTGTGCCCAGGCGCGCTCCCAGTTTTCCTCGGCCAGTGCGTCTGCAAACGCTTTTTGTGCAGGCGCGGCCGCCGCTTCGCGCTGCGCCGCCTCGCGGGCGGCGACTGCCGCCGGGTCTTCTGCCGGTTTGCAGGCGGCCAGTGACAACAGCAGCAGCGGCAGCCATGCACGGGATTTCATCTGCGCCATCGCCTGCCTCCTTATTTCTGCTCGGCCTTGCCGATGACTTCTTCCACCGAGGCGGTGGTAATCGGGTGATAGCCGGGTTTGGCGCGGGCAAACACTTGCTTGGCGAACTTCAGGCCATCGGGCGTGGCCACCAGGGCGTTATAGGTCGGCATGATGAGCTTTCTGCGCCCCACGCGCTGCAAGAACTTGCCCATTTCCGGGCGCGCGGCCAGATAGCCGCTGCGCACGGTAATCGGGTACCAGCGCATGGCGACTTCGCCATTGGCGGTGCCGGTGAACTGGTAGGCCTCATCCAGAATGCGCACCTGCTCTTCACTCAGGGTTTCGGGCATGCCGTCGAGGAAATGCGCCCATTCCTGGGTGGACCAGGCATCGCTCAGCTGTTTGTTGGGCAATGTGCCGGCGCCGGTGAAGGCCGCCCGCGCGGTATCGACTACGCCAAATGCCCGCGAGGCCACCTGCGGGGCGAATTCCGGGATGCCCGGCTGATATACCCAGTTTTCCACCTGCTCCAGCGTGGCCTTGCCGGGATGTTTGTCAATCAGATGCGCCTTGATGTAGTCCAGGAACTGCCGGGTGGTGACCGACTGGAAGGCGAAATGGTCGAAATAGCCCTTCAGGAACGGGTCGAAGACTTCACGGCCATAGGCTTCTTCCAGCCACTGCAACATCCATGCGCCCTTGGTATAGACGGTGGCCGAGGACGAGCCATCCGGGTCGGCCAGGTCGCCGGGCTTGAGCGCCATCACCTGCAATTTGGGGTCGAGCGTGCGGTATTCGCGCTCCAGCTCATTGCGGTCGATGACGTACTCCATATCGGCCATTTCCTTGCCGTACATTTCCTCGATGATGCGCGACTGCACATAGCTGGTGAAGCCCTCGTTGAGCCAGCCATCGCGGTCGGTGGCAAAAGTCACCAGATTGCCCGACCAGCTATGCGCCAGTTCGTGGGCAATCAGCGATACCAGCGATTTGTCGCCGACAATCACCGTCGGCGTGGCAAAGGTCAGACGCGGGTTTTCCATGCCGCCATAGGGGAAGGAGGGCGGCAGCACCAGCATGTCATAGCGGTCCCAGCGATAGGCGCCGTAGAGCCTTTCGGTGACCTCAATCATCTTCTCGGTATCCTCGAACTCGCGCACCGCCTTGTCCACCATCGCCGGTTCCGCCCATACACCGCTACGCCCGGAAATCGGCTTGAACACCAAATCACCCGCGGCAATCGCCAGCAGATAGGAAGGAATCGGCTGCGGCATCTTGAATTCGTATTCGCCGTCGCGCTCGGCCTTCGGGTCGTTGTCGGCACTCATCAGCACCATCACATCCTCGGGCGCCTTCACGCGCGCCGAATAGGTAAAGCGCACTTGCGGCGCATCCTGTAGCGGCACCCAGCTACGCGCATGGATTTGCTGCGACTGGCTGAACATGAACGGCAATTTCTTGCCCTCGGTCATCGCCGGGGTCAACCATTGCAGGCCGGAAGCATTGGGCGAGGTGCGATAGGTGACGCGCACCTTGCCGGGCTGATTCGGGGTCTGGATGGACAGCTTGGTACCGAGCACCGGGTCGGCCGTGGGGGCGAGCGCAAACTCCAGCGGCTGCCACTGGCCTTCGCCGGTTTCGCCCTCGGCCTTTTCAATGGTCAAATCACGGGTATCGAGCACCAGTTGCGTGGCCGTCTTGTCCAGCCATTCCAGCGTATAGGTCGCGCTGCCAGCCAACTGCTTGCGGTTGAAATCAATCGACAAATCCAGCGCCAAATCGCGGGTACGCACCTTGTCCGGCTCGGCATAGGAATGCTCGTCCACGATTTTGCTCACCACCGCTTCGGTTTTGGCTGTTGGTGCCGGGTCGGTAGCAGCCGGCGCTGTTGCGGTTTCTTCCTTGCAACCGGCAAGCAGCAAAACAGTGGCGATGGAAAGCGTCAACACGGAATGGCGCATCGGTAAACCCTGGACTTGAAAGAAAGCCGGAGTTTAACCGCTCATTGCCATCCATCACTAGGGTGTTAAGTCCCACCATTAGCCGTTTTGGCTGATGGATCCGCACCTGCCTGGGCAGCTGCAACCGTTACAATGGCCGCCTCGCCTTTTGGAGCCCGATCATGCCTCAAGACCACGCCCCGGTGCCGTTAACCCGGTTTCTGATTGAAGAAGAACGCCAAGGCCATATCAATGCGCAGCTGCGCCTGCTGATTGAGGTGGTCGCGCGCGCCTGCAAACGTATTTCGGTATCGGTAGGCAAGGGGGCATTGGGCGGTGTACTGGGTGATGCCGGTACCGGCAATATCCAAGGCGAAGCACAGAAGAAGCTCGACGTAATCGCCAACGACGTGCTGCTGGAAGCCAATGCCTGGGGCGGTCATCTGGCCGGGATTGCCTCCGAGGAAATGGATCACAGCCAGCCGATTCCCGATGCCCATCCGCGCGGCAATTACCTGCTGTTGTTCGATCCGCTCGATGGCAGCTCCAATATCGACGTGAACGTCTCAATCGGCACCATCTTCTCGGTACTGCGCTGCCCCGAAGGCGTCACCGTGCCCGAAGACAAACACTTCCTGCAGCCCGGCCGCGAGCAAGTCGCCGCTGGCTACTGTGTGTACGGCCCTGCAACCACACTGATTTTGACCATTGGTCATGGCGTGCACCAATTCACCCTGGATCGCGAACAGGGCAGCTTCGTGCTCACCCAGCGCAATATGACGGTGCCGGAAGACACCAAGGAATTCGCCATCAACATGTCCAACAAGCGGCATTGGGAAGCGCCGATGCAGCAATACGTGGACGATTTGCTGATCGGCAAGGAAGGCCCGCGCGGCAAGGATTTCAATATGCGCTGGATTGCCTCGATGGTGGCCGATGTGCATCGCATCCTGACCCGCGGCGGCATCTTCATCTATCCCTGGGACAAAAAAGACCCCGGCAAGCCCGGCAAATTGCGCCTGATGTACGAGGCCAACCCGATGAGTTTCCTTATCGAGCAGGCCGGGGGGGCGGCCACCAACGGCCGCCAGCGCATCATGGATATCGAGCCTTCCGAGCTGCACCAGCGTGTGCCGGTGTTCCTGGGCTCGAAGAATGAAGTGGCTGAAGCCACCCGCTATCACTGTGACCACGACGCCAAGGCGCAATGAGCCAGGCCGACTTCATTGAAGTCTATGCTGATGCCCTGCCCGCAGAACTTTGCGGGCAGATCATCGACAGGATGAAAGCCGCCGCAGCACTCTCACCCGGCCAGACCGGTGGCGGCGTGTTTCCCGAGCTCAAGAACAGCCGTGACCTTGCCATCGACACGCAACCGGAATGGCAGGCCATCAAGCAGCAAATCAATCTGGCCATGCTGGGCTGTTTTCGCCAGTATCTGCGACGCTATCCGCAGGCACTGATTGCACCACTCATGTTGCAGGTGCCGGACAAGGACGGCCAGCCCAAACGCCTTGCCGCAGAAGACTTTGCCGGGATTACCGATGAGCTGCTGACTGCGCTCATTACCCGCTGCTTTCAGCCTGGCGGCATCAATCTGCAGTGGTATCAGGCCGGTATCGGCGGTTATCCATACTGGCATTGCGAGCTGTATCCGCGCGATACCTCGGCACAGACCCTGCACCGCCACCTGCTGTGGACGCTGTATCTGAACGATGATTTTGCCGAAGGCGAAACCGAGTTCCTGTTCCAGGCGCGCAAAATCGCCCCCAAAACCGGCAGCCTGTTGATTGCACCAACAGCCTTCACCCATACCCATCGCGGCAACCGCCCCGAAGGCGGCGACAAATTCATTGCCACCAGCTGGATTGAGTTCCGGCCTGCCTCACAAATCTACGGCAGGCGTTGATTGCAGCGCTTGCTCTGGCAGCAGCAGATGAATGCTGCAACCTTCGCCCGCTGAGGATTGCGCCCAAATCCGTCCGCCATGACGCGTCACGATGGTGTGCGCAATGGCAAGCCCAAGGCCATCGCCAGCGCCCTGCTTGGTACTGTGCAGGCGCTGGAAGGGTTCAAATGGCTGCTCGGCATCGCGCAAATCCATGCCGATACCCTGGTCATGGATTTCCACATGCAATCCTTCGGGTGTGCTTTCGCCGCGGATGCGCACATCCACACGGCCTTTGCCCGCAGAAAACTTCCAGCTGTTTTCCAGCAATTTGAATAGCAAAGTCTTCAGCAGCGCCTCATCACCGCAGACCTGCAAGCCAGGCTGGACATCCAAATCCACCTGCAACTGCGGCCAGATTACGCTCAAGTCCATGACCACCCAATCGACAAGGAAGTCCAGCGCTACGGGCTGATATTTCAATGTTGCGCGTCCCACGCGCGAATACTCCAGAAGCGCATCTATCAATGCGCCACTTTTGGCAGCCGCATTGCGGATTTGCTCAATACTGCGCGCCACCAGGGCGCTGTCCTGCGCCTGCAAACCCTGTTGCAAACGCAGGGTAAAACCATCAATGGCGCGCAGCGGCGCACGCAAATCATGGGAAATGCCAAACACCAGCGCCTGCTGCTGTTTTTGCAGCGCCTGCAGCTGGGATTCAGCAGCCTGCAAGCGCTGCTCCAGCTCCGGTAGCGCCCGCGTCTGTTTGCCTGCCATATCAGTATCGCTTCTCATTATCCAAAGCTAATACAGCCTGGCGTTATGGCGCGTGAAAACGGCAAATTCAGTCCGTCCGGCATACACTCTTATTCCCTCGCATAGCCGCCATGCTCATGTCTGCAATCCTCTCTGCCTTGCACGATGTATGGAATGCTTTCTGGAGCATTCCGCATATCACCGTCTGGATCAGCACGATATGGGCTGGCTATCTGGTCTGGCTGGCCGGCTGGATCGTGCTGCAAAAACGCGAACCCGCAGCCACCTTGAGCTGGCTGCTCAGCCTTGCCCTGCTCCCCATTCTGGGCTTTGTCATCTATTACTGGTTTGGACCGCAAAAAATCAAACGTCATCGTCTGCGCCGCAGCAATTGCAAGGTGAATTTAAGCCCTGCGCCCAATCCAAACGACAATCCTGAATATGCCGAATTGCAGCATATGGTTTTCTCCAGCACCGGGCTTCCGCCAAGCTCGGCGCAAAGCGTGCAGCTGCTGGTCGATGGCGGCGGCAAATATCCACGGCTGCTTGAAGATATTGCCGCTGCACAGCAGCTGATTCATATCGAGTATTACATCTATCAGCCCGACCAAAGCGGCACCACCCTGCGCGATGCCTTGATAGATGCCGCCCAACGTGGCGTCAAGGTCAGGCTGCTGGTGGATGCCGTCGGCTCGGCCAAGGCTTCGCAAAAATTCTTTCAGCCCTTGATGGATGCAGGTGGCGAAGTCGCGCGCTTTCATCCAATGCGCTTTGACGGGATTTTCCGCTTCTGGAAACGTCCATGGCTCAATCTGCGCACCCACCGCAAGATTGTGGTGATTGACAACCACATGGCCTATGTCGGCGGCATCAATATCACCGACGAGCAGGATGAGCGCCTCAATCCGCTGGCCTATCGCGACCTGCATCTGCGCATTGAAGGCAATGCGGTACTGGAATTGCAACAAGTCTTTGCCGAAGACTGGATTTATGCCCGCCCCGGCCAGCACGCATGGATCGATGCCATGGCCGACCAGCCTGCCACTGCGGCAAATGGAAAAATCGCCCTGCAGATTATCGCCTCGGGACCGGATTCAGACTGGGAGGCCATCCATCGTGCGCATGTCTCGGCCATTCATGCGGCCAGAAAGCGGGTCTGGCTGACCACGCCTTATTTCGTGCCCGGTGAGGCTGGAAGAATGGCGCTCACCTCTGCCGCATTGGGCGGACTGGATGTTCGGCTTCTGGTGCCAAAAATGAGTGACAACCGTCTGGTCACCTATGCCGCCCGCTCCTACTATGCCGAACTGCTGCGCGCTGGCGTCAAGATTTACGAATACGGCCCCAGGCTTTTACATAGCAAAACCTTGCTGATTGATGATGACCTGGCCTTGATTGGTACGGCCAACTTCGACCATCGCAGCTTCCGGCTGAACTTCGAGGTCCAGGCCTTGATTCAGGATAGGGAAGTTGCTGCACAACTGGAAAAACAGCTCGAAAACGAATTTGCCCGTACCCCCCTGGTGAAACTCGATGAAGGCAGAAAACCGCTGCTGAGCGCACGTCTGCCAGAAGCGATCGCCCGGCTGATGTCACCGCTACTTTGAGCGCCTTCAGAGGCTAACGGCGGTTCCAGCCGCCCAATGGCACTGCGGCCTGCATCGCAAATCGTTACACTCTGGTTTTCCGTTGTGGGAGCCTTGCATGTACTGGTCATTGCTGCCCGTTGCCGCCATTTTCTTCTGGCTGGCTCTGCGTACCCCATCCGTATTGCTGATGGTGATCTGGTTGCTCCTTACGATGGTCTGCCTGCTGGTCTGGGGCTATCTGCATTACCGCAGACTGTTTCCAGCGCAAGAGAGCGAGCTGCAAATCACCCCGCTGGATAAAGAGCAGCTTGAGCTTATGCGCCAGCAAAAGCAGGCAGAGACACCGGCGAAAAAAACCGCCGGAAATATTGCTGCAAGCACGCCCGTGCCCAGCCCTATCCCAACACAGGCGCCGGCACCTATGCCCGCCCCGGTGGAAAGACCGATCACTGGCCGTGCCGTATTCATCCTGCCGGACGACGAGCCGCCCCCCAACAAACACACACCACCGCAATGACCAAACTCTCCGTCAACGTCAACAAAATCGCCGTATTGCGTAATTCGCGTGGCGGCAGTGAACCCGACGTAATCCGCGCCGCCCGTGTCTGCCTGGATGCCGGCGCCCATGGCATCACCGTGCATCCCCGTCCCGATGCCCGCCATATCCGTGCTGACGATGTCTATGCCTTGGCCAGACTTTGCGGCGAGTACGAAGTGGAATTCAATCTGGAGGGCAACCCCTTCGCCCCCGCAAGGCCAGGCTATCCGGGTTTTATCGAACTATGTCGTATGACCCGCCCGGCACAAGCCACCCTGGTGCCCGACGGCGATGCTCAAATCACTTCTGACCACGGCTTTGATTTCAATCACGATATCCCCACCCTGACCCCCTTGGTCAGCGAGCTCAAATCCTTGGGCTGCCGGGTCAGCCTGTTTGCCGATGCCGACCATCCGGCGATTGCCCGTGCCGCCGAATGCGGCGCAGACCGTATCGAGCTCTATACCGGCCCCTATGCCGCAGCTCACGCTGAAGGCGATAGCCATGCCCTGCAACACTGTATCCATGCGGCGCAAATTGCACAGGCTGCCGGGCTTGCAGTCAATGCCGGCCATGATCTCTCTCAAGACAACCTGGGCGATTTTCTGCGCGCCATCCCGAGCATACAAGAAGTCTCCATCGGCCACGCACTCATCTCCGAAGCCTTGTACAACGGCCTTGCCAACACCGTACGCGCCTACCTGGATTGTATTGCCAGCGCTACAGGTGGAACCTGATTCGATCAGTCAACGTAATTACATAACTTACACCATGAAAAAACGCCGCCCGGAAGCCGGACGGCGTATCAATCCACTCTGATTCAAGTGTTCCAGCAATGGCGAGGTTTCACACGGGAAAGCTCGTGTAAAGTGGGTTATTCGCCCTGCACAAAGCCGATTTTTTGCATATCGGCATTCTTGGCGGCAGCCAGCACCTTGGCCAATACCTCATATTCGGCATTGTCATCGGTCTGAATCTGCAACTGCGGCTGATTGGTCGGGTCTTTCTGGACTTCAGCCGACATCATGTTACGCAAGGCACTGACCGGGGTCAGGGTGTCGTTCCAGTACACCTGATTGGCCGCATCGATACGCAGCTTGATCGGCTCTGGCGGCTCCACCGGGTTTTCCGGTGCATCCGGGGGACGCGCCTGCGGCAAATCAATCTTGATCGGATACGACTCAATCGGCATGGTCACCATGAAGATGATGAGCAATACCAGCATCACGTCCACCAGCGGGGTGACGTTGATATCTGCCATCGCGCCTTTGCCGCCACCTTGTGCAAATGCCATACATGAACTCCTTAGTGCTTCTCGGCAATCGCCACGTAGCCAATATCCAGCATCCCCTGTGACTGGGCGATACGGGTGACTTCGTTGATCACGCTGAGTTTGGTGGTACGGTCACCGCGCAAGTTCAGCTTAGGCTGAGGTTGCAGCTGCGCCGCGCTGGAAAGCTGGCTTTCCAGCAGGTCTTTGCTAATGGGCTGATCATTCCAGAACAAATCGCCATTGGCAGTGACTGAAACGGTAATCGGACTCGGGCCAGGCCCTGGTTTTTCCTTGGTTTCAAGATCTGCACGCGGCAGTTCGACCTGGGTCTTGTGGTTCATCAGCGGCGTAGTCACCATGAAGATGATGAGCAATACCAGCATCACGTCCACCAGCGGGGTGACGTTGATATCCGCCATCGCGCCGCCACTGGCATCTCCGCTACTCATTCCCATTTTTCAATTCCTCAAGTCGAACTTTCGATCAGGCAAGGATGGGGTCGCAATCAGCGACCCACATCACCCATACGCGAGCCAGTGGCAAAGAAGTCATGCAGGTCATGCGCAAAGGCATCGAACTTGGCAATGATTTCGCTGTTCTGGCGGTTGAAGAAGTTATAGATGATCACCGCCGGGATAGCCACGAACAGACCGATGGCGGTCATGATCAGGGCTTCACCCACCGGGCCTGCCACGGCCGAGATCGATGCGTCACCGGAAGCCCCCATGGCGATCAGGGCGTGGTAAATACCCCACACCGTACCCAGAAGGCCGATAAACGGTGCGGTTGCACCCACGGTGGCAAGCAGGGTCATGCCGTTTTGCAGTTTGGAGCTTTCACGCACCACGGCCTGGCGCAGGGCACGGTCAACCAGTTCCGAACGGGTCATGTTGCCGGTCAGGCGGTCGTCATGACGCTGGTGGTGGGCAGCGGCCTTGGCAGCATCCAGTGCAATCTTGGAGAACGGTTCACCTGCAGGCTGTTCTTCCATGAAGCGGATGGCGTCCTGGGCATTGGGCGTCTGCCAGAAGGTACCAACCACACGGTCGGCATTACCGCGCAACTGGGCGTACTTCACCGACTTGACGACGAAGTAATAAATCGAAAGAACCGAGAACAGAACCAAGGTCAGGAACACGACCCAGAGCAGCAGATCGAATTGCTGGATCAGGTCCTGAAAACCCATGGCCTTGAAAGCTTCGGCATTGGAGCCGCCGGCGGCGGGCGCGGGAGTTTGCTGCAGCATGACGCTTACCTTTGTTGAGTGGATGTAAAGACCCGAAGGTCAAGAAACGTGGAACTTACTACTTTGGGTGGAACACTTGAAACAAATCAGAGTGTGAAGGCGATTTCAATATAACCGGTGCCATCACCAGAACCTGGGCAGAGCTTGGCCCGGCGTACGGCTTGCTGGGCAGCGCGATCCAGATTGCGGTTGCCGCTGGAGCGATCAACCCTGGCCTCGGTAATGGCGCCGGAATTATTGAACGTCACCAGGATGCGAGCCGTACCGGTCACCCCTGCACGCATTTCCTCGCGTGGATATTGCGGATTTGGACGGGTACACATGCTGGCGGTCAAATCACCCGACGGCGGCTGCGGCGGTGCTGGCGGCACGGCCACTGGCGGTGCTGGCGGTGCCGGCGGCGGTGCCGGCGGATCGGAAACACGATCCGTGAACACCGGTGGCTCGATCACGGGCGGCGGGATGACCTGCGGCTGCGGCGGGGTTGGACGCGGCGGCTGCGGAGTCAACTTGATTTCCTTGGGCGGCTCTTTCGGCGGCGGCGGCGGTGGCGGCGGCGGCGGTGGCGGCTCAATAAAGTTGACGCTTACGCGCTCTTTCTCAGCTTCAGCCTTGGCCGGCGGGGATACCGGCGCCAGCATCAGCAGCAATGCGCCGACATGGACGGCGATGGCCACCGAGATGCCGGCAATGCGGGCCCAGCTCAGGCCATCGTCCTCATCCCTTTCGGGGGTATACACGTAGCGGGCAGTGGTTTCCGTCATGCGCTTGCTCGTCGTTGGTTCTATCAGGGCGCTTTCGCGCCCGGGAAAGGTTCCCTGCCCCGGAGGGCAGGAACCACCTAGCTTATATCAATTTTCAGTTCATGCGCTATACATGAATCTGATTTTTGTTGTTTTTTCTTGCCAAAGTGTTTTGCGAACAATCACTTGAGATTGGCAAGACGGGTCGCTTCCTCGCGATTCCTGACCCCTTTCTCCAGCGCTTTCTGGGCAGCTTCACGGGTTTGGGCCTTCTTGCCCTGCTGGTTATAGACCTTGGCCAAGTTCAGCCAGGTTTCGCCATCTTCTGCCAGTGGTGCGGCCAGGGTATAGAACCTGACAGCCGCATCCAGATCTTCGTCAAAATAGGCGCGGTTGGCGGTGACCGACCAGGCTTTGGCAAGATCGGCATCCTGCGGCAGGATGCCCTTGGCAACGCCATCCTCAATTACCGTGGCAGCCTCGCGCCATTTTTCGTCGTTCAAAAGCCCCGAGTACAGGGCGCGGTATTCGCGCGCCTCGCTCAGCAAGCCCTTGCTACGCGCATCTTCCAGCAAGGCATTGGCTTCACTGAACTTGTCTGCCTGCTGCAAGGTCGCCACGGCATTCATCAACAAACCCTTGTCTGAAGGGTTTTGCGCATAAAGCGTCTTGAACACAGCCGCCGCTTCTTCATTGCGTCCTGCATTGGCCAGCAAACCCGCCTTCATGGTGAGATATTTCGGGTCTTCACTGCGGGTTTCGGACAAGAAACGCTCAATGGTGGCAATCGCGGCCGGATATTGCTCGGCCTGTGCCTGGGTAACCGCCAGATTGCTCATCATCCGGTAGTGGCTGTTGTTATCCAGACCATTGGCATCCAAGGCTGCCTGGAAGTACTGTGCCGCACGCGCCATTTCGTTGCTTTCGGTCGCAGCCACAGCCGCCATTTGGTAAGCGAAGGATTTTTCGTAAATGTTGCTGGTGCTCTCGGCAAACGGCACGGCCTTGGCAAGAAGCTCGGCAAATTTGTTTTCTTCATACAGTTTGCTTAGTGCCTGCAGCTCCCTGACGCCTTTTTGACTGGCTTTTTCCGTCGGCTCGGTGCGGTTGGCATTGGGGAATTCCGGTTCGGCTTTTTGTTGCTGTTGTTGTTGTTGCTGCTGACGGCGTTCACTGCGCTTGCCAGCCAGTTGTGCGTGAGCAGGAACCACCAACAAGGTGGACAGGGCAAGTGCAACGGAAACAGTGATTGCACGACGAACGCTGGTCATGGAAATTCTCCTGAAAACATCAAGCCGCTGGGCGGCGCGTTATGCGAATAAAACTAACAGAACTTGGCCAGATTGGAAGCATTGTTGCCCAAGACTTCACCTGTGGCTGACCCAAAATCCCTGCAAGTAATTGAAAATCAACCGCAATTAGGTCTTCTGCCAGATGCACGCGCTTGCTGGTATATGGGCATCAAGCCCTCTGCTCTTACGCCCATTTCCCTCAGTCTTGACTGCGGGTCCGGGTGCGTGGAGAGCCATTGCGGCATTCTGGCACCTCCTGCAGCGATCATGTTCTGCCACAAATCAACTGCTTGTCGTGGGTCAAATCCTGCTCGCGCCATCAATTGCTGACCCACGACATCGGCCTCGCTTTCCTGGGTGCGGTTATTGGGTAGCAAAATCGCCCCCTGGGCAATCATGCCACCCCCCTGGGTTGCCAGATTGCCGACATTCTGTCCGTAGGCTGCACCCAGCAGTGCTCCCAATAGCCCGACGCCCACCTGCGTCCCCATCTGCCGGGTGATGCGCTCATCATGATGACGCGCTACCACATGGCCGATTTCGTGCGCTACCACGGCTGCCAATTGATCCTGGTTTTTTGCCACTTTGAAAATGCCGCTATGAATGCCCACTTTGCCGCCAGGCAATGCAAAAGCATTGGGACTGTCATCCCGAAATACGGCATTCTCCCAGGCATACCGCTGCCAATTCTGCGGCAACTCACGCACGATACTGTTGACTACGCAGTCCACATAAGTGCGCTCACGCGGGTTGTTGCTAAGCGGCTTCCTGGCCTTGAGCTCGGCAAAGGCGCCGGCGCCCATTTGCTCAAGTTGCGCTTGAGAAACTGCACCGATCCGCTGGGTTCGCCCGGTCGGCGAAGTCGTCGTGGCACAGGCCGCCACCGTGACAGCCAAAACACAGGCAAACAGATAAGAGCGCTGGCGCATGGGATGAATACTGGATGTTGGGGACACCCATCCTTTTTAGCGCAATCAAGCGAAAATACCGTCAATCTCCGTCATTGCAGCGGCCCACGCTTATTGCGTGTTCATACGGATCTGGCACACCCCAAACCCACAGAAGCCGCGAATTTGGCGGCTTCTGTGCACTTTGTCAGACATCCAGATTGGCAACTTTCAGTGCATTTTCTTCAATGAACTCACGCCGTGGCTCGACCACATCGCCCATCAGGGTGCTGAAGATCTGGTCAGCGGCGACGGCATCTTCAATCTTCACCTGCAACAGGCGGCGGGTTTCCGGATTGACCGTCGTTTCCCAGAGCTGTTCCGGGTTCATCTCACCCAGCCCTTTGAAGCGTTGAATCTGGCGACCACGCTTGGCTTCATCCATCAACCAGGCCTGTGCCTGGGCAAATGATTCAATCGCCTGTTCGCGGTTGCCGCGGGTGATTTTTGCGCCCGCGCGAATCAGGCCATGCAAAAGGCTGGCAGCTTCACGCAGCGGCTTCAATTCGCCTTGTTCCAGAAGCGATATCGGCAATATCTGCGTGAGCTCCTCGCCCATATGCCGACGGGTAATAAGCAATGCCGCTGCCTGACCTTCTGCGGCTTCCTTGTGCAACAACTCATAGCGAGGCTTGCCAAGACCGGTCTGGTTAAGGCGCTCAGCCATACCATGCAGTACGGTATTTTCGCTGATGCTTGCCGGTTCAATATCCAGCAGCGCTTCGAGCACAGCGCTGTCATAGCGGTGCGCCAAGCGTGCAATCGCGGTACGGGCAGTGGCATAACTTAGCAGCAGCTTTTCAAGCGCAGCGCCTTCAATTGCCGGCTCGCCCTCGGCAGGAATCAGCGCTGCCCCTTCCACGGCATTGCCGGCCAAATAAGCATCCAGCGCGGCATCATCCTTCAAATACAACTCGTTCTTGCCCTGCTTGATTTTGTACAGCGGCGGCAGGCCGATATACACATGGCCGCGCTCTATCAACTCCGGCATCTGCCGATAGAAGAAAGTCAGCAACAGCGTGCGGATATGGCTGCCATCGACGTCGGCGTCGGTCATCAGGATGATGCGGTGATAGCGCAATTTATCCGGATTGTATTCGTCCTTGCCAATCCCCGTACCCAGCGCGGTAATCAGGGTGCCGACCTCGGCGCTAGAAAGCATGCGATCAAAGCGGGCGCGTTCTACATTGAGAATCTTGCCCTTGAGCGGCAAAATCGCTTGCGTTTTGCGGTTACGGCCTTGCTTGGCCGAGCCACCTGCCGAGTCACCCTCGACAATGAACAGTTCCGACAATGCCGGGTCTTTTTCCTGGCAATCTGCCAGTTTCCCCGGCAAACCGGCAATATCCAGTGCGCCCTTGCGGCGGGTCAAATCGCGTGCCTTGCGTGCGGCTTCACGAGCGCGTGCGGCATCCACGATCTTGCTGGCAATGGCCCGGGCTTCGCTGGGATTTTCCTGCAGGAATTCCTCAAGACGCTGACCGAAAGTGGATTCCACGACCGGGCGCACTTCCGAGCTGACCAGTTTTTCTTTGGTCTGGCTGGAAAAACTCGGATCCGGCACCTTTACCGAAAGTACCGCAATCAGCCCTTCGCGCATGTCATCGCCAGTGAAGCTGACCTTGGCCTGTTTGGCGATGCCGTTTTGCTCGATGTACTGGGTAAGCGTGCGTGTCAATGCCGCACGGAAGCCCTGCAAATGGGTGCCACCATCCTTCTGCGGGATATTGTTGGTAAAGCAGAACATGGTTTCCTGATAGGCATCGGTCCATTGCAAGGCCACATCGACAGTGATGCCATTGGCCTCGCCCGTTACGGAAATCACATTCGGGTGCAGCGGAGTTTTTAGCTGCGAGAGATGCTCTACAAAACTGCGTATACCGCCTTCATATTCGAAAACGGTGGTTTCACCTTCTCCCCGCTCATCTACCAGCGTGATTTTCACGCCGGAATTGAGGAATGACAGCTCGCGCAGGCGCCGCGCCAAAATGTCATAGTGAAATTCGATATCGGTAAAGATATCTGCCGATGGCCAGAAACGCACTACGGTGCCGCGACGATCCCCTTGCTCACCGACCTTGCGGGTCGGCGACACGACTTCGCCCAGCTTGAATTCCACCTGATGATGACCGCCATCACGCCAGATATCCAGGGTGAGCTTGTCCGACAGCGCATTGACCACCGAAACACCTACGCCATGCAGGCCACCGGAGACTTTATAGCTGTTGTCATCGAATTTGCCGCCAGCATGCAGCACCGTCATGATGACTTCGGCCGCCGAGACGCCTTCTTCCTTGTGGATATCCACTGGAATGCCGCGACCATTGTCACTGACCGACACCGAACCATCCTGATGAATGGTGACGATGATATTGTCCGCATGTCCGGCCAGGGCTTCGTCCACCGAGTTATCCACCACCTCGAACACCATATGGTGCAGGCCGGTACCATCGTGAACATCACCGATATACATGCCCGGGCGCTTGCGCACCGCTTCCAGCCCTCGCAAGACGGTGATCTTGCTGGAATCGTAATTGCTATTGGCTTGACCCTGTTGGGATTCAGTCGCTTCCGTCATGCGGATGTGTGCTCCAGATAAGGCGCAAAAATGCACCAAAAGGCGGAAAATAGGGTTGCAATTGTAGCATTCCAGGCAAACAGCTCACCTGAAGCCTGAAAATCAAACCTCTGGCTCGTGAATCCGCCCATGTTCCACGTGAAACACGCGCACTTCCCTGCCCCGCATCTCTGCTGGTAATTCCACGCCGGTCATGAATACCTGGGCGCCCGTAGTTTCCAGCTCATCCAGCACCCGACCACGATGTTTGCCATCAAGTTCCGATGCAAAGTCATCAAGCAACATCACCGGGGACTCACCACGAGCTTCCTGAAAATGTCGTGCCTGCGCCAGCAGGCATGTCAAAGCCAATGTTTTGGCCTGCCCTCGGGAGTAGGCCTCCGCTTTTGACTTGTTTGAGAAATGGAGTTTCCAGTCAGCGCGATGCGGGCCTACGCTGGTATGCCCCAGGGACAAATCGCGCTCACGATTCAATAGCAAAGCATCCGCCAATGTCATTTGCTCGTTTTTCCAACCCGCAAACAGCTCGAATGACAGATCGCCAAATGCCGGCAACAGCTGCTCACTTACTTGTTGCAAGTAAGGCAGCAATCCATCCAGATAGCTCCGGCGATACCACAACAAAGGCGCTGCGGCTTCTGCCAGCTCAAAATCCCATGTGTCAAGCAAACTGGCAGGATTTTTCTGTTTGAGCAGTGCATTTCTTTGTTTCAAGGCGCGTGCATAGCGCCGCCACAGAGCCAAATAGCTTTGTTCCACGTGGAACAGTCCCCAATCCAGAAACCTCCTCCGGTATTCACTGCTTCCAGACACCAGGATATGGCTATTGGGTTCAAAAATACTGACAGCAAATGCTGCACATAGATCGCCGAGTTGGCCGACCTCCTCGCCATTCAATTTTGCCTGCCAATCTCCACCGGCGTGCTTCAATCCAGCTTTCTGCGTTTGGTTATTTACATCTTGCCATTCGCAGAAAATTTGCAATGCAGGCATGTTTTCACGAATCAAGCCATCACGAACACGTCCACGAAAGCTGCGTCCAAAGCCCAATACATGCAGTGCTTCAAGCACGCTACTTTTGCCCGAACCGTTTTCGCCGGATAAAAAATTAAGCCTACCCGCAGGCAGCAATTGCGACTCACGAATCGCGCGAATATTGTGCAAATCGAGACGGACAATGCGCATCAGAAATTCATCCAAACACTAACATTGGATGCAAAACCGCCCGGACATGCCGGGCGGTGCTGTTCCACGTGAAACATCAACATGCATCAAAGCCGCAGCGGCATCACGACATGACGGCTGCGATCATTACTGGCTTCCTGCACCAATGCCGAAGAATTGGCATCTCGCATGGAGATGACGACTTTTTCGTCTCGTAACGCCCCCAGAGCGTCCAGCAAATAATTGACATTGAAGCCAATCGCCAATCCATCTACATAGGTTTCAGCTTCCACTTCATCCTGTGCTTCTTCTTGTTCCGGATTATTGCTTTGCACTTTCAAAAGATTGGGTGATATCTCAACACGAACACCGCGATATTTTTCGTTGGACAAAATCTTGGTGCGGTCAAGTGCTGCACGCAATGCCTCACGATCAACGGTAATCTTCTTGTCAGCGCCAATGGGGATGACTGCTTCGTAATCAGGGAAGTTGCCATCGATCAGTTTTGACGTGAAGGTGACGTCATCTCGTTTGATCCGGATATGACTGCGTCCGATTTCCAGACTGATATTGCGATCGCCTCCTTCCAGCAAACGTTGCAGTTCCTGAACACCTTTCCGGGGAACGATGATTTTTCGCTTTGTCCCGGGGCTTTCAAGCCGAGTTTCACACAATGCCAACCGGTGTCCATCGGTTGCAACGCAGCGCAGTTCTTGTTCTCGAAAATCAAACAGCAGTCCATTCAAGTAGTAACGCACATCTTGCTGCGCCATCGAAAATGCCGTGCGTTCAATCACCTCTTTAAGAGAAGCTTCTGGAAGCTGGATTTGCTCGGTAGCGTCCATTTCTTCAATTGCAGGAAAATCCCTTGCGGGCAGACTCATCAAGCTGAAGCGGCTTTTGCCCGCCCGAACCTCTACTTTGTCGCCGTGTTGCTCAACCCGGACTTTACTGCCATCAGGGAGGGCTCGCACGATATCGAAAAATTTGCGCGCAGGAATCGTGGTTTCACCATTTTCAGTGTCTTGCGCGTCACAGCGCGCCACCATTTCTACTTCCAGGTCTGTCCCGGTAAGGGAAATCTGACTCTCTTGCACCTGCACCAGCAAATTTGAAAGTACGGGCAGGGTTTGCCGCCTTTCAATGACATTGACCACTTGAGAGAGTGATTTAAGCAAGACTTCGCGTTGCAGAGAAAAACGCATTTGAGGATTCCTTATGTCTTCAGCGCTACAGCTTTTGAATTATGGATAACTATAAAGCAGGAGGTTGATGTAGTGTTTTGTAAAACTGCTGGAAACTTTATATGTTACTGTTTTTGTTAAAGAATTTTAGCTGATGAAGGTGGTGGGAACGTTTAGATAGCCTGTGGATAAGTTGTGCGAGAAATCTGGGAAAAAAGTTTTCCTGAAGTTTTCCACAACAATTATCAGGTTTGTTCGCAAAATTTTCATTCAGTCAATTTCCGGGTCAGTTTTTCCCAATCGGCATGGGTGGCGGCATCGGTTTCCCGCAACTCACTGATGACTTTGATGGCATTCATCACTGTAGAGTGATCACGGCCAAATGCTTCGCCAATCTCAGGCAGGCTACGGTCGGTCAGTTCCCTGGCAAGCGCCATCGCCATCTGCCGGGCGCGGGCGATGGTGCGTTTGCGGGAGCTTGAAAGCATGATGCGCAATTGCAGGTTGTAATGCTCAGACACCACTTTCTGGATGTTCGGGATATTGATGACCGCCTGTTGCGAACGGAACAGGTCACGCAGGGTGTCGTTGGCAAATTCGATGGTGATCGGTTTGCCCATCAAATTGGCATGCGCCATCAGGGTGTTGAAAGCGCCTTCGAGCTCGCGGACGTTTGACTGCATGCGCTTGGCGAGCATCATCACCACTTCTTCCGGGATGCTGGCATTGCGCTCGCGAGCTTTGGCCAGAATGATTTGCGCACGGGTTTCAAAGTCGGGCGGGTCGATCGCAACGGCAAGACCGTTACTCATGCGTGAGCGTAGTCGCGGCTCAAGTTTGTCGATTTCGCGTGGATAGCGGTCGGAGGTCAGGATAATCTGCCGCTTGTTGTCAAACAGCGTATTGAAGGTGTGGAAAAACTCCTCCTGGGTGGAAGGCTTTTCCGCGAGCAGGTGGACATCGTCAATCAGCAGGGCATCGACCTTGGTGAAACTGCGTTTGAAGCGGTCACGCGCCATCGAGTTTTTGTTGGTGTAGTCCTCTTGCAAGGCGCGGAAGAAGCGATTGAAGAAGTCATCGGCGCGCAGATACAACACACGCGCTTTGGGGTTGTTCTGGCGAATGAGATTGCCCGCAGCCACCATCAGATGGGTTTTGCCAAGGCCGGTGCCGCCGAACAGCAGAACCGGGTTGTTTTGCCGGCTGCCGGGATTTTGTGCTGCCAAAAGCGCAGCCGCGCGTGCCATGGAGTTGCTGCGGCCCTCGACGAAATTGTCGAAGGTGAAGTAGCTGTCCAGATTGCTTTCAAGCGGCTCTTCGGCCACCTTGATGGCGGAAGAGGGCAGTGGGGCTGCCACAGTTGCCGTTGCCTGTGTCTGGGCGGGCAGACTGCCGATTTTCAGTTCGACATCTTCCAGGGCGCCGAAATGCGCTGCCAGCTCCCGAATCCTGCCGAGATGGTTTTCCCGCACTTCTTCCATCACGAAAGTGTTAGGGGCAAACAGGTGCAGGACACCGCCTTGCACGTGCGCCTGCAGGGGTTTCAGCCAACTGCTCAGGACTACTTCGGGTAGTTCGCTGGAAAGTCGTTCAAGACAGGCAACCCAAGTGTCCGGCGGGGCTGGGGGAGAAGATGTCATGTTCATCGCAAACGCTTTTCAAAAAGACAAACCTGCGGTGCCAAACAAGGCATTGTGGAAAAGTGCAGGAAGGCCTGCCAGATTACCATTCCGGCAGGTTGTCGGCATGTTCCGGGTGAAACTTGCACAATACTTGCTGTATTGACTTTGATGGGGCCGTTGGCTATCATCGCCGGTTCCGTTTTCATCCTTTGACGGCATAACTATTATGGCCACCAAGCGTACTTACCAGCCCAGCAACCTGAAGCGCAAGCGCGATCACGGCTTCCGTGCCCGCATGAAGACCGCTGATGGTCGCAAGATCCTGGCTCGCCGCCGCGCCAAGGGTCGCAAGGTCCTGTCCGCCTGATCCGTTGCTGCCGGCAGTTGATGGCCGGTGGTGATCTTGCGGACTTGGGTTTTGTGCCCGAGTCTTCTGCGATGAGCAATAGCGCACCCGCCCGTTTCCCCAAAACGGTGCGGGTGCGTTCGCGTGTCCAGTATTCGCGTGTTTTTGAATGTGCCAAGCGTTATCACCATGCAGGCATGACACTGCATCGTGCGGCGCAAACTGATGCCGATACTGCCCGGCTTGGGCTTGCGGTATCGCGCAAGGTGGATAAGCGCGCAGTGGTGCGCAATCGCATCAAGCGGGTATTGCGCGAAACCTTCCGCTGCCATCTTGCGCAGCTATTGCCGGGTGATGTGGTGGTGGTGGTCAAGCCCACAGCCGCCGGGCTTGGCAATGCTGTGCTTGCACAGGCGTTCTTGAGCCTGTTGCTGCGCTCGGGCGCGTTGCCGCAAGCCCAAAGCAGCGGCACAATGCCCGCCGATTTTTATCCCTCACAACCCAAGGCTGGAGCTGACCAGCCGGAAAAGAGCATTCGTTGATGAACCAGTCCCGAGTTTTTCTGTTGATTGCCTGGCTCATGGTCGCCACCCTGCTATGGATGGAGTGGGGCAAGGAGCAGCAAGTTGCGCGCATGCCGGCCGCGCCGGTTGCCAGCGTGCAGCCGGTGCCGCAAATGGTGCCGGGACAGGTGCCGCAGGCGGGCAATAATGTGCCCGCTGCGCCGGGTACACAGAATGCGGCAATGCCGGCAACTGCCGCCGCGGGCAACCGTGTGGAAGTGCGTACCGATGTGCTGCATTTGACGCTTGGCGGTGGCAGCGTGGTGGAGGCAGAACTGCTCAAGTATCCGCAGACCCGTGATGCGGGCAGCGCGCCGGTCAAGCTGTTCAATGCCGATAACAACAAACTCTACAGCGCACAAAGCGGCTGGGTGGGACAGAATGGCTCGAAAGCGCCGAACCATCTGCAATTCCAGCCTGTAGAGCCGGGCAAGCAATATGTGCTGGGTGAAGGCCAGAGCAGCATCTCCATCCCCTTTGTCTGGGAGGACGGGGCTGGGTTGAAACTGACCCGCACCTACACGCTTAAGCGTGACAGCTATGTGGTGGAGGTCAGTGACGAGGTGCATAACAGCGGTGAAACACCGTGGAGCGGCTATATCTATCGTCAGCTGGTGCGCGTGCCGCCGCAGATTGAAGCCAGCATGTTCCATCCCGAGTCCTATAGCTTCAACGGTGCGACTTGGTGGGATGGCGATTACGAGCGCCGCCCGTTCAAGGATTTTCTTGATGACGGCAAAATCAACCAGACCGTTGAAGGCGGCTGGTTGGCGATGCTGCAACATCATTTCTTTACTGCCTGGATTCCGCAGAAAGACCAGTCCGCGCTGTACACCCTGGATCAGCAAGGCGTGCTCTCGGCCATCGCCGCGACCGGGCCGCAGTTCAGCCTGGCACCGGGACAAAAGGCCGAAACCCGTGCCCGCCTTTGGGTGGGGCCCAAACTGGTGGACAAGATTGCTGCCGAAAACGTCAAGGGTCTGGATCGCGCCGTCGATTACAGCCGCTTCTCGGTGTTTGCAGTGCTGGGGCAGGGGCTGTTCTGGGTGCTGTCCACGCTGCATGGCTGGATTGGCAACTGGGGCTGGGCAATCATCGGCCTGGTGTGCTTGCTGCGCATTCTGATGTTCCCGCTGTCCAGTGCGCAGTTCAAATCGGCCGCCAAGATGCGCAAATTCCAGCCGCGCCTGCAACAGCTCAAGGAACGCTATGGCGATGACCGGCAGAAGTTCCAGCAGGCGATGATGGAGCTGTACCGCACCGAAAAAATCAACCCGATGGCCGGCTGCTTGCCCATCATCCCGCAGATGCTGATTTTCATGACGCTGTACTGGGTGCTGTCCGAAGCAGTGGAGCTGCGCCATGCGCCATGGGTTGGCTGGATTCACGACCTGACCGCGCGTGATCCGTATTTCATCCTGCCCGCACTCAATGCCGCCATCATGCTGGCTACCCAGCATCTGACGCCGATGGCGCCGGGCATGGATCCGATGCAGCAGCGCATGTTCAAGCTGATGCCGCTGATTTTTGGCGCGATTCTGGCCTTCCTGCCATCAGGCCTGGTGCTCTACCAGGTCGCCAATGGTGGTCTTAGCCTGTTGCAGCAGTGGTATATGCTGAAAAAACATGGTGAAGCGCCCGGCAAGGCGACCTTTATCCCCAAAGACAAGAAATAAGCCTGCCCAAGCCCGCCCAGTGCGGGCTTGGTCTTTTGGAGTCCACATGAGCACGCAAACCGAAACCATCGTCGCCATCGCCACTGCAACTGCGGCAGCCGGGGTGGGCATCGTGCGCCTTTCCGGTAGCCGTGCACGCGAAATTGCCGAAAACATCTGCCACCGCCCGCTGCCGCCACGCCGTGCCTGTTATGCCAGGTTCCACGATGAAAATGGCGAAGTGCTGGACGATGGCATCGCGATCTTCTTTGCCGCGCCTGCGTCCTTCACTGGCGAAGATGTGGCCGAATTGCAGGCACATGGCAGCCCGGTGGTGCTGCGTCGTTTGCTTGATACTGCCGTGGCACTGGGCGCGCGACAGGCAAGGCCCGGTGAGTTCAGTGAACGCGCCTTTCTGGAAGGCAAACTCGACCTTGCGCAGACCGAAGCCATTGCCGACCTGATTCATGCCAGCAGCGAGCAGGCCGCCCGTGCAGCCCGGCGTTCGCTCGATGGCGTTTTTTCACAGCAGGTGGAGCAACTGGCCGCAAGCCTGATGGCGCTGCGGGTACAGGCGGAGGCTGCAATTGATTTTGCCGATGAGCCACTGGATACGCTCTCTGACACTCGCCTTGGGCAAACGCTTGCAGGCATCCGCCAATCACTTGCGGACTTGCTTCGCCGTGCCGAAGCCGGACAACGGCTGCGTGATGGCCTGCATGCGGTGATTGTCGGCCCGCCCAATGCCGGTAAAAGCTCGCTATTGAATGCGCTGGCCGCAAGCGACCGCGCCATCGTCACCGATATTGCCGGTACCACCCGCGATGTGTTGCGTGAAACCGTGCATATCGCCGGTATCGAGCTGACCCTGGTGGATACTGCGGGTTTGCGCGAAACCGAGGATGCCATCGAGCGTGAAGGTATCCGCCGTGCCCGCGAAGAACTGCAACATGCCGATCTTGCCCTGCTGGTGGTGGATGCCCGTGATCCATCCGCTGCCGCTGAACTGCAACGGGAGCTGGCACATGTGCCGCATCGCATCCTGATTCACAACAAGATTGACCTTGTGAATAGCGCAGCCGCAGCAGGGGGCGTACTGAAAGTTTCGGCCAAAAACCGTAGCGGCCTGGCTGAGCTTGAAAATGCCATCCGCCGTATTGCCGAGCAGGGACTGGATGCCGGGGAGGGCGCATTCAGCGCCCGCGCCCGCCATGTGCGTGCACTGCACGATTGTGCCGCGTGGTTGGCCGGCGCACAGGAAGAAATCGCCGCCTCGCAACCGGAGCTTGCCGCAGAGTCCCTGCGCCTTGCGCAAAATGCACTTGGCGAAATCACCGGCAAAACCCTGCCCGATGATTTGCTGGGTGCGATCTTCAGCACTTTTTGTATCGGCAAGTAGCAGGCCGATTAAAGAGGAAGCAGAAAAATGCCAAAAAATCATTTGATTGAGAATCAATATCAACTAAAAACCATCGGGGCGCGTAAACTATCTTGCGGAGTAGGGCGCATACCGCGCTTTCTTGACTTCAATCAAACGTGTGCTTGACGCAAATATAACAATGCGCGGTGCATTGAGGACTTTGCAATGACTACTGAAACCAAGGGCTACTACAACGACAAAGTGGTGCTCCAGTTCGCGCTGGCAACGGTGCTCTGGGGTGTTGTCGGCATGTTTGTCGGCGTATTCATCGCCGCTCAGCTTTACTGGCCGACCCTGACAGACGGCATCGAATGGCTGCAATATGGGCGTTTGCGCCCGTTGCATACCAATGCGGTGATTTTCGCCTTCGGCGGGTCGGCACTGTTCGCGACCAGCCTGTGGTGCGTGCAGCGTACCAGTCATGTGCGGCTGCTTTCCGATAAATTGGCAGCCTTTGTATTCTGGGGCTGGCAGCTGATTATCGTGGCAGCGGCCATTACCCTGCCTATGGGGCTGACCCAGGGCAAGGAATATGCCGAGCTGATCTGGCCGATTGACGTTGCCATCGCTGTGGTTTGGGTGGCCTATGCCGTGCTGTTCTTTGGCACCATTGCCATTCGCAAGGTCAAGCATATCTATGTGGCCAACTGGTTCTACGGCGGGTTCATCATTGCCGTGGCATTGCTGCATATCGTCAATAGTCTTGCCATCCCCACGGGGGCTACGCAGTCGTACCCGGTGTATTCCGGTGCGGTGGATGCCATGGTGCAGTGGTGGTACGGCCATAACGCGGTGGGCTTCTTCCTCACGGCAGGCTTCCTCGGCATGATGTACTACTTCGTGCCCAAGGTGGCAGGGCGTCCGGTGTTCTCCTATCGCCTGTCGATCGTGCACTTCTGGGCGCTGATCTCCATTTATATGTGGGCAGGTCCGCACCATCTGCAATACACCGCGCTGCCGGACTGGGCGCAGTCGCTGGGCATGGTGTTCTCGCTGATTCTGCTGGCTCCAAGCTGGGGTGGTGCAATCAACGGCGTGATGACGCTCTCCGGCGCCTGGCACAAGCTGCGTACGGATCCGATCCTGAAGTTCCTGATCGTTTCGCTCAGCTTCTACATGATGTCCACCTTTGAAGGGCCGATGATGTCCATCAAGACGGTGAACTCGCTCTCGCACTACACCGACTGGACGATTGGTCACGTGCATGCCGGTGCGCTGGGCTGGGTGGCGATGATTTCGCTGGGCTCCATCTATGCTGTGATCCCCTGGGCCACACAGCAAAAGAGCATGTTCTCGGTCAAGGCCATTGACCTGCACTTCTGGCTGCACACCATCGGTGTGGTGCTGTATATCGCCTCGATGTGGATTGCCGGTGTGATGCAGGGGCTGATGTGGCGTGCCACCAATGCCGATGGCACCCTGACTTACAGCTTTGTGGAAGCACTCAATGCCACCTATCCGTACTACCTGATTCGCCTGTTGGGCGGTGTGCTGGTGGTCAGCGGCATGGGGGTGATGGTGTGGAACGTCGTCAAGACCATGCAGCGCGCCAAGAATCTGGCGCCGGTGCCGGTGCTGCCGCCGGATGCTTCCGAAGCCCGTGCCTGAGGATCTGAATCATGAGCAATGACAATAACAATACGGGTTTTTCCCACGAGAAAATCGAGAAAAACGTCACCTTGATGGCGATTCTCGTCACCATTGCCGTATCTTTCGGTGGTTTGGCGCAGATCGTGCCGTTGATGTTCCAGGCCGAGACGGTTCAGCCGATTGCCGGTCTCAAGCCCTATCCGGCGCTGGAGCTGGCCGGGCGCGATGTCTATCTGCGCGAAGGCTGTTACAACTGCCATTCACAGATGGTGCGCACGCTGCGCTTTGAAACCGAGCGTTATGGTCACTACTCGCTGGCGGGTGAATCGGTCTATGACCATCCGTTCCAGTGGGGTTCGAAGCGTACCGGGCCGGATCTGGCGCGCGTCGGTGGCCGCTATTCCGATGACTGGCATCGTGTGCATCTGGAAGACCCGCGTGCGGTGGTGCCAGAGTCCAATATGCCGGCCTTCCCGTGGCTGAAAACCGGCACCATCAATGCGACCCAATTGCAGGCCAATATGCGTGGCTTGAAGAAACTGGGTGTGCCGTATACCGACGAAGACATCAATGCCGCGCCTGAAGCTGTGAACGGCAAGACGGAAATGGACGCCGTGGTGGCCTATCTGCAAGGACTGGGCAGAGCAGCGCCGAAGGGAGGCTGAGAATGGTTTCAGGTATCGTTACCGCCATTTTGCTGGTGCTTTTCATCGCTGGCTGGATTTGGGCCTGGAGCCCCAAGCGTCAACAGGCGTTTGCAGCCGCAGCCCGGCTTCCATTGGATGATCAAGAACCTGTCGCCGACAAGTCTGGCGACCGCAATCAGGAGCAATCGTCGTGAGCGACTGGACTTCTTCTCTTACCAGCGGCTGGTCGATCTGGATCATTGCCCTGGTGCTTATCAATGTCGTCGGCTGTATCTGGCTGTTGCTGGATAATTCCAAGCGTCGTCCTGGTGATCCGGCGCCGGAAGAAACCAGCCATGTTTGGGACGGTGACCTGACCGAGTACAACAAACCGATGCCCAAGTGGTGGATCAACCTGTTCTGGTTGACTATCGTGTTTGCTGCCGGTTATCTGATCTACTACCCCGGCTTTGGCGCGTTTGCCGGTGTCAGCAAGTGGACTTCAGCCTCGGAGATGCGCGCAGACCAAAAGCGCGAGAATGAAAAACTCGAAGCCGCTTTTGCGCCGTATGCGGGCAAGCCGGTCGATGTGCTTGCGCAAGATGCCGCAGCGGTCAAGATTGGTCGTGGCATTTTCAACAATACCTGTGCAGTCTGCCACGGCACCACGGCCAAGGGCGCCGTGGGCTACCCTGACCTGACCGATCAGGTCTGGAACTGGGGCGGCAAGCCCGAGGATATCCTGACCACCATCCAGCAAGGCCGTCAGGGCGTGATGGCGCCATGGGGTGATGTGCTGAAGGGCACCGGTGGCGAACAGGCCGTGGAATACGTGGTCGCCTATGTGCGCTCGCTGTCGCAGCCGGGGGTCAGTATCCAGAACGACTTCATGGCCAGTCAGGGCAAGAAGCTCTATGACGGCGTGTGCGTGGCTTGTCATGGCGCTGAAGGCAAGGGTGACCAAAACCTGGGCGCGCCGAATCTGACCGACGACTCCTGGCTGTATGGCAATAGCACCGAGGCTTTGCGCAAGACTATCAGCGAAGGTCGCCACGGTGTGATGCCGGCGCACCTGGAGCTGCTGGGCGATACCCGTACCCGTCTGGTGGGCGCCTATGTCTGGTCGCTCTCGCATGGAAGTGGCAATATGGCCGCAACGCCAGCGACTACCAGCCAGCAATGACCGACTTTACCGAACCCAAATTCGATCATCCGCCCCGACCGCTGGTTCAGCGGATCGGGGCGATTCTTTGGCCCAGCTTTTTCGCAGCCTGTGTGGCGACGATGGTGTTCTTTGCC
Source organism: Lysobacteraceae bacterium NML07-0707 (assembly GCA_002798295.1). Lineage (GTDB taxonomy): Bacteria > Pseudomonadota > Gammaproteobacteria > Xanthomonadales > Xanthomonadaceae > Solilutibacter. The sequence goes on from NWQT01000027.1 coordinate 111,694, forward strand.
TTCGTTGATCCCATCGCATTGCGTGACATGACCTTCCCGGATCTGCCCATCAGTCGGGTGACCGGATATAGCGTCGGTTTTTTCATGTTCTGGCTGGCCACTGCCTCCTCCAGCTTGTTTACCTGGATTCTGCTAAGACCAGCCAGCCGCTTCAATCGCGCGCTTCCGCCAGAGTAAGGCCGAAACACCATGAGCAAGAAAATCCCGCTGGACGTCATTGACGACGCCAGCAACTCCTATTACGTCAGTGAACGCAAGATTTATGCCCGCGAAGTAAATGGCAGACTCGACCGGCTACGCCGTTTGGCCGTATGGGTATTGCTTGGCATGTACTACGTATTCCCGTGGATCAACTGGGATGGCCGGCAATCGGTGCTGTTTGACTTGCCAGCGCGCAAGTTCTATGTGTTTGGGCTGGCGTTCTGGCCGCAGGATTTTATTTTCCTGGCGCTGCTGCTGGTAATGGCCGGCTTTGCATTGTTCTTCTTCACTGCATTGGCTGGGCGCTTGTGGTGTGGCTATGCCTGTCCGCAAACAGTGTGGACGGAAATTTTCATGTGGATGGAGAATGCCATTGAGGGCGACCGCGGCAAGCGTATCAAGCTGGACAAAATGCCGTGGAACCGGGAAAAAATCCTGAAAAAAGGCAGCAAGCATGCAGTCTGGGTGTTGTTTGCGCTGTGGACCGGCTTTACTTTTGTCGGCTTTTTCACCCCCATCCGTGACTTGCTGGCGCGTGCGCCGCTGATTGCCAGCGGCTGGCAATGGGGTGCATGGGAAACCTTCTGGGTGTTCTTTTATGCGCTGGCGACCTGGGGCTTTGCCGGCTTCATGCGCGAGCAGGTGTGCAAATACATGTGCCCGTATGCGCGTTTCCAGAGTGCGATGTTCGACCGCAACACCCTGATCATCGCCTATGACCCGATGCGCGGTGAGCCGCGCGGGCCGCGCAAGCGCGGGCTGGGCAGTGTGCTGGAGCGTGGTCGCGGTCTTATCGACAAGGTTTCGGCATACGAGTTTGTATTCCGTGCCTCTGGTCATGCAGTCGCCAGGGATGCGGCAGACCAGGCACGTGGTCATGAGGGCATGAGTGAAGACCGTGTTCCGGAACCGCTGCCCAAGTTCCCGCCAGAGGAGCTGGGCGACTGTATTGATTGCACCATTTGCGTGCAGGTTTGTCCCACCGGCATTGATATCCGCAATGGCCTCCAATATGAGTGCATCGCCTGCGGCGCCTGTATTGATGCCTGTGATGAGGTGATGGACAAGCTGGGCTATCCGCGTGGCCTGATCCGTTATTCCACGCAAAATGCCATCGACAACAAGCCGACTCATATCCTGCGGCCGCGCGTGATTCTCTACGGCCTGTTGTTGGCAGGGGTGTTTGCAGCCTGGGTATTTGGCGTATTGAACCGCACACCGCTGATTGTTGAGGCCATCCGTGACCGCAATGCCCTGTATCGGGTGGTGGAAGGCGGTGAAGTAGAAAACGCCTATACGCTGCGAGTGGTCAATAAAGAAGACAGGCCGCATGAATATCTCATCGAAGCCAAGGCAACCGATGGCATTTATCTGCCGGGCGCGCCGATGCGGGTCAAGGCCGAGGCTGAAGAAGTACTGACCCTGACCATAGTGCTGCGTTCGCCAGCAGATGTGCGTGGCAAAAAGCCGGTGAGCTTCGAGGTCAAGAGCGAAGACGGTACTATTAGCCAAAGCGTTGAAAGCAATTTCTTTGGGCAGATGCAATGAGCAAAGAGCAACAAAAAAAGCGCCGGGAACCGATGTTGTTGCTGGTGATTGGCTTGCCGCTGGTGGTGGTGATTGCCAGCTTTATCACCTTGTACCTGGCGATTACTTCCGGTGATGTCGCCGAATCGCGCGATGAAGTGCAGAAACTCGGCCGGGTATTGCAGGAAACCAATCTTGGGCCGGACGAACAAGCCAAGTCGCTGGGATTGACGGCGCTGGTGCGCGAGCGCGATGGCAAGGTGGAAGTGGTGCCGATGGCAGGTCGCTGGCAGCGCCAGAATCCTCTGAAGCTGCTGGCCGAACATCCCATTGACAGCAATAAAGACCGGACGTTGGAGATGAGTCCACAGCCGGGCGGCACTTGGCTATCGTCGTCGGCGTTTGAAAGTGAGCGTCAAAACGACTGGAAGTTTTCCTTGAGCGATACCGATGGTAGCTGGCGTCTGCGCGGACGGATGCCCAAAGACCAGCTTTCTGCCGTATTGACGCCCGCGGTGGCAGCGCCTTGAGGCGGGTTATAGAACTCGGACAGCGGTAAATGGATAGCGTGAGCGCGGCGCGATGCCGTTTCATCGACGCGGTATTTTTCGAGCGCGATGATTACAGCCGTGCCGACTTCGAGCAGCTTACCAGCCCGGCTGAACTGCATTACCTGTTGCATAACCATAACTGGGATGGCGACAACCGCCTGTTGCAGTGGTTGGCGGAAAGTCCGCGGTGCAGTGAGGCGACTGCGCTGGAAATGTTCTGGCTGGCGCAGCCGCAGGATTACCAGCAGTATGCACTGGGCAAAAAGCCCAAGGCTGCCTGCGATGCACAGATTTTCCAGCTCATCCAGACCTTGATGGCGCGCTATTGTCAGGGCTTCTACGCGCGCACCGCACTGCATTTCGACCCGAGCCCGCATCTGCGTCAGGCCGTTTCCATTCCCGCCAGCCTGTATCAGCCCAGCAGCGGCGGAACGCCGTATCTGTACTGGGAGGCGGACGAAGTGGCGAACTTGTTTGGCGAGGCTCTGACAAGTGCCTTGCACCGCGCCACAGGCATGGATCTTTACAACATCGGCGCATTGCTGCCGGTTGAGGCGTTGCTTGGCCATTTTGAAGTTCTGCTTGCCCATCCCGAATGCGATCGTGGCATTGCACAAATGCTGTTCTGGCGCTTGCAGCAGCGTTATCCCCTGTCGCCGGACACGCTGTTCCGGGCCGACTTCATCCGTCGCTGGCAGGCCGGCGACTGGGCTGGAGCGGCGATTGCCTATGACCCGCTGGCTGAGGGCATAGTGACTATGCCCGAAGAATCGCCGCAAGTGGCCTGGGACATTCCGCCACAGATGAAGCAAGCGGTATGAGCCAGAGCCAAAGCCCTGCTGAGCTGGCAGCCTCTGCCCCGGCGCTTTGCTTTCATTGCAGTGAGCCTTTGCCGGGCGATGCGCCCAGCGCGGAGGTGGATGGCGAGCGGCGTCGTTTTTGTTGCGAGGGGTGTCGCGCGGCTGCCGAATGGATTGGCGCGGCACAGCTTGAGGACTATTACCGCCTGCGCAGCGACGCGCCCGAGCGCATCGGTAATGCGCAAGTGGATTGCCGGATCTGGGATCGGGCGGACGTGGTGGCCGGGCATGTGCGCCAGGGCGAGGATGGCAGCCATGAAATCACCGTGCTTACCGATGGCATGCGCTGCGCGGCCTGTGCCTGGCTGATTGACAAGGCATTGCGGCGCGAGCCGGGCGTGGCCGAAATCACTGCCAATGCCGTGACCGGGCGGGTGCGTATCCGCTGGCAGCCCGGCGAGGTGCTGCTTTCCAAACTTTTGCAGCGCATGAGCGCGCTGGGTTACCGCCCTTATCTTGCTACCGGGCTGGCGCGCGAAGAAGCCCGCAGGCGCGAGCGCAACCGCTGGATGCTGCGCATCGGCATCGCAGGTCTTGGCGCCATGCAGGCGATGATGTTTGCCGAGGCGCTATATCTGGATAGCGCGCGGGAAATGCCCGAAGCCACCCGCGACTTCTTCCGCTGGATTACTGCACTGGTATCGGCGCCGGTGATGTTCTATGCCGGTTGGCCGTTTCTCGAAGGCATGCTGCGCGAATTGCGCATGCGCCGTCTGGGCATGGATACGCTGATTGCCTCCTCCACCTTGCTTGCCTGGGGCGCCAGCGTCTATCAAACCGCGGTGCATGGCTATCACGTCTGGTTCGATGCGGCGGTGATGTTCGTGTTCCTGCTGCTGGCCGCACGCATGATTGAGCAAGGCGCGCGCAAAGCCGCCAGCGCGCAGGTGGATGCCCTGGCGCGCGCAAGGCCAATGCTGGCAACGCGTGAACGCCCGGACGATGCCAGCGGACGCGAACAGGTGCCGCTGGCGCAAATCGCCGTGGGCGATATCGTGCGCATCGCGCCGGGGGAGGCGGCACCTGCCGATGGCGTGCTGCTGGATGAGCCTGCCGGGTTTGATGAGGCGCTGCTTTCGGGCGAATCCACCCCGGTACGCAAGCAACCGGGTGATGTCATCTATGCCGGCAGCTTGTGCGTGGACACCCCGGCGCGGGTTCAGGTGCAGCAGGTTGGCGCACAAACGCGGCTGTCAGAGCTGGCGCGCTTGGTGGAGCAGGCGCAAGCAGCCCGTCCGCGCCTGGCCGAAGTGGCCGACGCCATCGCCCATCGTTTTGTGGCAAGCCTGCTGGTTGCTGCCATCGTGGTATATCTGTTCTGGCGCTGGCATGACCCAAGCCGGGCATTTGAAGTCACCCTGGCGGTGCTGGTGGTGAGTTGCCCCTGCGCACTGTCGCTGGCGATTCCTTCGGCGCTGGCGGCTGCACATGGCGCCTTGTCGAAAATCGGCGTCCTGGGGGTGCGAGATGAAGCCCTTGACCGCCTCGCGGCTGTCGATGCGCTGGTGTTTGACAAAACCGGCACGCTCACCGATGGCGAGCCGCGCATCGCCCGCGTGGAGGTGATGCACGGCATCGACGAAAAACAAGCCTGGCGGATTGCCGCCGCACTGGAGCAGGACAGCCGCCATCCGCTGGCGCGCGCTTTTGCCGCCAGGGCGCCGCAGGACGTGCCCAAGGCGCGCGATGTGCGGCAATCGCCAGGGCTGGGCATCGAGGGCATGGTCGAAGGTCGATACTGGCGGCTGGGGCAGCCCGGCTTTGCTGCCCGCTCAGCATCTGATCAGGGGCATGCGCTGTGGCTGGGCGATGGCGAGCAGGGCTTTGTGCGTTTTGTGCTTGCCGAAACCCCAAGACATGATGCTGCGGCAGCGGTAGAGATGCTAAAAAACCAGGGCATTGAGGTGGAACTTGCCAGCGGCGATGGCGAAGCGGCGGTCGCCAGGCTGGCCGCAGAAGTCGGCATCAACCGCCATGCCTCACGGCAAACCCCGGAAAACAAGCTTGCCCGCGTGCGCAGCCTGCAAGCGCAGGGCAAACAGGTGGCGATGGTGGGGGATGGCATCAACGATGCGCCGGTGCTGGCAGGCGCGGATGTTTCACTGGCAATGGGCGAGGGCGCCGCATTGGCACAGCGCGCCGCAGACCTGGTCATCACCGCCCGCAGTCTTGCACGCATCCCGCAGGCGATTGCCATTGCCCGTCGCAGCCGCGTCATCATCCGGCAGAACCTTGCCTGGGCCAGTCTCTACAATGTCATCGCCCTGCCGTTGGCCGCCACTGGCCATGTCACCCCGTGGATGGCGGCTCTTGGCATGGCGCTGTCATCACTGCTGGTCACCGGCAATGCCCTGCGACTTGTGAGAGCCCCGCAATGAACATCCTGCTTGCGCTTATCCCCATCAGCCTGATGCTGATAGCCGTGGCCGTGGCGGCATTTGTCTGGGCCGTCAAGCGCGGCCAGTACGAAGACCTGGATACTCCGGCGCTGGATATCCTGCGCGAAGACCCGAACGAGCGTATCGCCCGCGAGCGCGAAGCGGCGCAGGCGCTGGAGAAGCAGCGCGATGCCGATTGACTGGCTGGTGCTGGGCTCGGCCTGGCTGACCGGGCTGTTGGGCGGCGTGCATTGCGCGGCAATGTGCGGCGGTATCGCCACCGGCTTTGGTGTCAGCGCCAAACGCAAAGGGCTATCCGATGCCGCCCTGGTGAATCTGGGGCGCGTTTTGGGCTATGCACTGGCGGGCGCGATAGCCGGTGGCGTGGGCGGCGGGATACTCGCCGCAGCGCGCCTGCCCTGGCTGGCCACCGGCTCGCGCATGCTGGTCGGCGGCGTACTGATTCTGGCCGCTTTGCGGCTATTGCTGCCGGCGGCCAAAGTTGCCTTTATTGCCCGCCCCGGCCAGCGTCTCTGGCAATTTTTGCAACCTTTGCAGCGGCGCTTCTCGCCCGCCGATACGCCCGGCAAACGCTTCATGCTGGGCATGCTCTGGGGCTGGCTGCCCTGTGGCCTTAGCACCACCATGCTGGCGGCGGCCTGGTTACAGGCATCGGCCTGGCATGGCGGCATCACCATGTTGGCCTTCGGTTTTGGCACTTTGCCGCTGATGGTGCCACTGACCTGGTCGGGTGCACGCATGATGCGCTGGCTGCAACAGCGCCATTGGCGCGTATGGATGGGCATGCTGGTATTGCTGGCCGGTGTCCTGACGCTGGCCGCGCCATGGTTGATGCAAGTGCCTGCCCTGCACGGTTTTTTGAGTGCCATGGGCTGCCGCAGCATGTGAGCGCATGCTGGCATAATGCGCGGCATGGAAAATGTTATCCCCGTCGATCTTCCCGGTTTGCGCCGCAGCTGCAAGCAGTGCTCGTTACAGCAGCTGTGTCTGGCGGGCGGCGGTATAAGCGGCGAAGAAATGAACCGGCTCGATGACATCATCCGCAGTCGCAAACCAGTTCCCGGCGGCGGTTACCTGTTCCGCATGGGAGATCTCATGGGCTCGGTATTTGTTATCCGCGATGGTGCGGTCAAGACCGTGACCTATAGTGAAAACGGGGATGAGCAAGTGCTGGGTTTTCATCTGCCCGGCGAACTGATTGGCCTGGATGCGCTGGCCAGCGGCCAGCATCGCTGCGATGCGGTGGCGTTGGCTTCGACCAGCCTCTGCGAAGTGCCGTTTGACCGGCTCTCCGGTATTGCTGCACAGATTCCCGGCCTGCAATCGCAGCTGATGCGGGTGATCGGCATGAGCCTGGATCGTGACCAGGATCATAAAGAGATCCTGGTGCGCAGGCAGGCTAATGAGCGTATTGCGCTATTCCTGCATGGCCTTTCCGAACGCCTGAGGGCCATTGGCCGTGATCCGCTGCGCATGCGGCTGCCGATGAGCCGCATCGATATCGCCAACTATCTTGGACTGGCACTGGAAACGGTCAGCCGTGGCTTTACCCGCCTGGAAGAAGATGGCCTGATTCATGTGCGCGGCCGTCAGATTGAATTGATTGCCGCAGAGGCGCTTGGCCGCCTTGCACACGGTCTGGAAAGCGAAGTACAGTCCAAAAAGCGCCGAGAAGCGTGAGCGATTTCTCGGTTTTCAAGTCCAGTGCCTGTATCGGCTTGTCGCTTGTAAGGCACTGGCACACAATGCCGGACGCTCGTGTGAGAAGTCGATAAGCAAAAGGATTGGCATGCGAGCCTTGAAAAGCCAAATCACTTTGATCTTGGGGAATCCAATATGACACGCGACCTGATGCGAGCGGCATTACTGACGGCAATCTTGGGGCTTATGGCCGCTTGTAGCGGCCAGGGTGATGAGCAAACAACGCAGACACAAACCGTTGCTCCCGTAGCAGAGCAACAGCCGGCGGTGTCATCGGCGGTTTCGGCAATGAGCGCCGACGAACTGCGCGAGGCGGCCAGCAAAGCGGTTTCCGAGCAGCGGCTGTATGCGCCAGCAGGCAATAACGCCATGGAGTATTACCTGGCGTTGCGTGACAAGGGCGATGGCGGTGCGGCCGTATCCAGTGCCTTGGCTGATCTGCAGCCCTATACCCTGATCGCTACCGAGCAGGCCATCACCCGTGATGACTTTGCCGAAGCCAGGCGCCTGTACGCCCTGCTTGAGAAAACCGATCCCAATACGCCAGCGCTGCCACGGCTCAAAGCCAGCATTGCCGATGCAGAAAATACCCTGGCACAACGCGAGCAAGATGCCCAGGCAGATGAGGCGCGCCGTCAAGCGTCGGAAAAAAAGCGTCAGGAAGAGCAGCAGGCCGCCCAACAATTGGCCGCCCAGCAGCTGGCGGCGCAGCGCGCTGAGGAGCGTCGCCTGGAAAATCTTCGTGCTGCCGAGGAGCAGCAGCGTCAACAAGCCAATGCGCGTGAAGCAGAAGAGCGCCGCCAGGCCGAGCAGCGCGCAGCTGCCCAGCGCCAGGCTGCCGCCGCAGCAGCGGCCCAGCAACAGCAGCAGACAACGCCGCCGCCGGCTCCGGCGCCGGTCAAGCGCAATACCGAACTACGCGCCATCAGCGCCCCGCAACCGCGCTACCCGGCCGAGGCCTTGCGCGGCGGCCTGTCAGGATCGGTACAGGTGGAATTTACCGTAGGTGTCAGTGGTGCAGTCACTTCTGCCCGTGTAGTCAATGCCAATCCGCCGCGTGTGTTCAACAACGAAGTGCTCAATACCGTGCGTCGCTGGCGCTTTCAGCCGATTGACGAGCCGGTCACTACGCGCCGTACTTTCAGCTTTCGCCCCGAGCAATAAGCGGTATTCCGAGCCCGGTAATGCCGGGCTCGATTTTTCATCTGCCACAAGACACAAGCCATGAACCCGCAAGCCGCCCAAGCTCTGATTCATGCCTATTACCGAGTCTTCAATGCAGGCGACCGCTTGGCCATGTTGGCCTTGCTTGCCAAAACATCGCTCACGACCTGAGCCAGGGCGTACGCAAAACCGGCAAGACCGCTTTTGCCGCGGTCATGCGGCTCATGGACGCCCACTACCGCGAACAACTGAGCGACGTGGTGGTGATGGCAAGTGAGGATGGTCGTCGTGCTGCTGTCGAGTATGTCGTGCATGGCGAGTATCTCAGCACCGATGATGGCCTGCTTGAGGCAAGGGGGCAGCGCTACGTATTGCTTGGTGGTACGTTTTTCGAAATCGCTGAAGAGGGTCAAAAACCATGCATTTTCAGGATCAGCAACCACTATAACCTGCAGGGTCGGATTGCACAGGTATCATGAAATCCATAATGAAATCAATGAGTAAGACAATTATCTGGATAAGTTGCATAAAACTTGCAATGGCTGTTAAGGATCTGTAGAATCAGTCACACTTTACCTGTGCGCCAATTTGTTGACGCAGGGGTCGGGGGCAGTCTTCAATCGCCCTGGTTGGATGGTTGGGGAGTTGTTGAGCGCTGTCGGATATTTCGTTTTGCCAAAGCTTTAGAGGTGGCAGACGGGGTTTTTCGTCGGCTTTTGCGGCCAAGGGATTTCTCTTGGGTTTTGGGTGACTCTGTCATGTTCCAGAAAATTACCTCTTCCGATAACGCGCGCTTCTCACGCTTGTATCTGGCGCTTTCGATCGGGCTTATTACAGTGCCCCCTGCGGCTGCGCAGTTCCGTGATACGGCAGCGGATGTGCCGCTTGGTAGCACCATTGGTCAGCAGGGTATACAGCAGGTTGATCGCATTCAGGTTAGTGTTGAGCGTGACAGCCTTCCCGCAGACGGGCAGACCCCAGCCAAGCTGCAGATCGAGTTGTTCAATGCTGCGGGTCAGTTGATCTCGGGCGAAACTGTCGTCACGCTACAGGCATCCAACGGTCGCTTCCAGTTGCCGGGTGCCAGCAGTGACGAGTTCGGCCTGATCACCGGAGACATCGACAGCGTTACCCCGGGCTTCCAGATTACCGCCAAAGACGGTCGTGCCGATGTCTGGCTGCGTGCACCGGTAGAGGCACAGCAGGTAAATGTGCAGGTGATTGCCGGTGGTTCGGTTGCCCGTGGTGTGATTACCTTTGTGCCCGAGCTTCGCGACATGTTGGCCGTTGGTATCGTCGAGGGCATCATCGGTTTCGATCGCAAGATCATTCATCCAGCCCGTCCGGAAGATGGCTTCGAGGATCGCATCAACAGCTGGTCGCGCACCAGCGGCGATGGAAAGCGTCATGCAGCTCTACGCACCGCTTTCTTCCTGAAAGGCAAGGTCAAGGGTGATGCGCTGCTCACCATGGCCTACGACAGCGACAAGCCGGATCGCGATCGTCTGTTCCGTGACCTGGATCCGGAGCGCTGGTATCCGGTGTATGGTGATGCTTCGATTACCGGTTTTGAGGCGCGCAGTAACTCCCGTCTTTATTTGCGCCTGGACAAAGATCGCCACTACCTGATGTATGGAGACATCACTACCGGTGATGGCTTCAGTCAGCGTGAGGGGCAGGGTAGCGTCGCCAGCACCCGGGTGCGTGACTTGGGGCAATACAACCGTGGCCTGACCGGTGTGCGTGCCCATTTGGAAAACGATAGTGGCTATCTGGATGTCTTTGCCTCTGACGACAACCTGCGCCAGGTGGTCGAGGAGTTTCCTGGTCGCGGCCTTTCCGGCCCTTATACCGTCAGTAACAGTAGTCGTGCCATTCTCGGCAGCGAGCGGGTCGAGCTGATCACCCGCGACCGCCATGCGCCCTCGCGCATCGTTTCGGTCAAGCAGCTAACACGCTTCACTGATTACAGCTTCGAGCCGTTCAGTGGACGCATCCTGTTCAACCTGCCCGTGCCTTCGGTGGATGAGTCCCTCAATCCGGTTTCGGTGCGTATCACCTATGAAGTCGAGCAAGGCGGCAAGAACTTCTGGGTTTATGGGGTCAATGGGCAATACCGTCTCGGCAATGCATTCGAAGTCGGTGGCGGCTATGTCAAGGATGAAAACCCGCTGGCGCCGTTTGAAATGGCTAGCGCCAATGCTACGGTCAATTTTGGCGAACGTACTTGGCTGCGCGGCGAATACGCTCGTACCCGTAGTTCAGCCAATTCCATTGGTGGCAGCATCTATACCTTGGTTCCCGATCCGAATGCTGAAAAGGTGACGGGTGATGCTTGGCGTGCCGAATTCGGTCATGTAGGTCGCAGTTTCAGCATGCTCGCTTGGTACGGAGAAAGCGATGCAAATTTCAACAATCCCGCATCCTCCTATTTGGGCGGTCGTCGTCAGGCCGGGTTGGATACCGGTTGGTTGCTGGGTAAGCCGACTGCGGAAAGTAGTCCTGTTTGGCGTATTTTTGCCCGTGGCACTTGGGTTGAAGACCAGCACCAAGGTGCTGAGCGTACCCAATTGCAGGCAGGGCTTGGTTTCCAGCCAAGCGAGAAGTTTGCGCTGGAAATCGGAGCCAATCGTGTCAGCGAGCATGGCAATGGTACGGTTGGTAGTGCTCTTTCCATTCCTGGCAGCATTTCTGCGCCGTTCGGCGTAGGTGTAGTCACGCCGGGTTTTGGTGGTGGCTTCTACGGAGGCTCCAGCACCGCGCTCAGTCCCTATACGGGTCAGACTCTGTACAACACCGGCAGCAGCTGGAGTGCGGGCTACGGAAGCTGGGTAGGCAATGGTTTGGCGGGTGTGCCGGTCGAATACACTGCGCTGCGCTTGGGCTTGACCTATCGTCCGACGGATCGCCTGGATATCAGTGGTGAAGTCGAGCAAGACCTGGATCACAAGGAGCATCGTCGCGCGGCCATCGGGGCAGGTTATCAGGTACATCAGAAAACCCGCCTGTATGGTCGTTACGAGTGGAATACCGGGCTCAGTAGCGTTGCCACCAGCGAAGGCATCACTGATCCCATCACGGGTGCTCGCCGTCCCAGTCCCTATGAAACCAATGCCTTGGTGCTGGGTCTGGATACCGAGTATATGGAAGGTGGCACGGTATTCAGCGAATACCGCATGTATGACGCCTTCAGTGCGCGTCAAGCGCAATGGGCCAGCGGTCTACGCAATCTCTGGCACATCAGCGAAAACCTGAGTCTGCAAACCGGCTTCGAGCGCCTGCAAATCCTCGATGGTCAGGGGCAGAGCGCCACGGCGGCCACGGTGGCTGCCGAATGGCGTCCGGACGACCTGTGGCTGCTCAATGGCCGATTGGAATGGCGTCGTACCGAGAACTCCGGTTTTGCCGGTTATGGCTACAACCCGGGCAGCACCCCGGGGGTGGGCATGCCGAGCCTCGACTGGCTCAATGATGGCTATGACAGCTGGCTTTCCACGGTTACCTTGGCACGAAAGCTCAGCCGTGACTGGACTGTTCTGGTACGCAATTACTATTTGCTCAACAAGTATCGTGTCGATCGCAAGGACAGCTACGAAAACCGCTTCCAGGCCGGTTTTGCCTATCGCGATACCGATACCAATCGCGTCAACGTACTGGGCAAATACGAATACTGGACGCGTCGTGATACCGTGTTGAACGACCAGTGGCGCCAGCTTCCGAGCGATGTTCTGGATCTTTCCAACAGTTACGACAAGCACATCGTCAGCCTGCATGCCGACTGGCATCCTTCGCGAACTTGGTGGCTCAATAGCCGTGTGGCTGGCAAGCGCCAGACCAACTACTTCAGTGATAGCCAGAGTCGTCATACCGCCTACATGGCGGGTGCTCGCCTGACTCATGATATCACCGAGCGCTGGGATATCAGCCTGATGGGCTACCAGATGTGGAGTCCGGGCAGTAGCAAGCAGTTTGCTGCCGGTGTCGAATTGGGCTATCTGCTTACTTCCAACCTCTGGCTGTCCGCAGGCTATAACCTGCGAGGCTTCCGTGATGATGACTTGGCCGCAGGTGAATACACCAATCAGGGTGCCTACCTGCGTTTGCGCTTCAAGTTCGATGAAAACCTGTTTGGCCGTGGCAAGACTTCGGTCAATTCCGCTTTGCCGCGTTGAGGAAAAACCCATGAACCACAATAATCCCGCACAATCGCATAACCGCAACATGGCAGGTATTCTGGGTGCGGCCGTCTTGGTGCTGGCCTCTATTTGCAGCCCTGTCATGGCGCAAGAGCTAAATGCTGCCAAAGAGCGCATCAGTGGCAATGCCATTCGTGCTGACCATGCGACTTATGAAAATTTGCAGGGTCGCATCAAGGCGCTTAATGATGGTGGCATCCGTGTGGATGACTATCATTTGTCCAAGGCTCAGTGCTGGCTGGATACTAGTTTCCACGAATATACCCGCAATGACCGTGGTGGCTACCCTCAGGCAGCTCTGGACGAGTCCGCACGCATCATCCGTGCCCTGGAGGGCAAGCAGGATCCGGGCAATGAAACCTCGCTGGTCAATGATGCTCAGCGCCTGCGCGAAGATCTGTGGGTCAAATTCACCAGCCTGAAGACCCATGCCGGCTTTTCCTGTGCTGCCCAGGCTGTGGCCTGTGGCGAGGTGGAGCTGGTGCATGCTGGCAATGAAATCCACGACGGTGGCTGGCGTCATGCCAAGCCCTATATTCAGATCGCCGAAGATCACCTGAAAAAAGCCGAAGAGCGTGCAGCTGCCTGTCTACCACCGCCTGCGCCACCGGCGCCCGTGGCACCGGCACCCACCGTCGAGCGTTTCGACATTTCTGCCGATGCCTTGTTTCGCTTCGATCGTGGCGATTTGGCGGGTTTGCTGCCAGCAGGCAAGACGCGGCTTGATGAGTTGGCTGCCAATCTGGCCGGGACCTATGTCAAGATCGACTCGATTCGATTGGTAGGCCATACCGATCGGCTAGGCGAGGTGGAATACAATCAACGCCTGTCTGAGCAGCGCGTGCAAACGGTCAAGCAATATCTGCAAGGCCAGGGGGTCAGCGCGCCGACCGAGGCAATCGGTGTTGGCGAAAGCCAGCCAAGCGGAAAGACCGGTCACTGTAGAGGCGAACGAGCAACCGCAGCGCTGACTACCTGCTTGCAGCCTGATCGTCGTGTCAGTGTCGAAGTGACTGGCAGCAAGCGCTAAGTAGCAATCCACAGCAGAATCTGGCCTGTTTCGGTAGGCCAATACAGGGTGATATCACCCGGCAAGCAACAAACATCAGAGACTCGATCATGTACGCATTGGTCAAAACCTTCCGCAAACTGGCAAACGCTGCTGAAGCAGGGAAAAGGAAGCTTGAAAAACTCAGCCTCCACAAGCTGCAGGCGAAATCTGCCGTAGCAGCCTTTGTTATGTGTTCGGCTTTTGCTGCACCATGGGCGCAAGCGGCGGTTACCGGGCTTCAGTTTTCCGTGCTCAAGGATGGCAATGCTCCGCTTGATCCGCAAACTGGCTCGGGCTATGACAATAGCTACACCAACAAGATTGTCCGAACCAGCGACTTGTTTGACTATCAACTCACTTTGAGAACCGATGGTGCAGGTGCCCAAGATGTCGAAGTCGTCAGCGAATGGCCTGTCAATTCAAATGCACTTTGGTCTGGTGTGCCGGCTGCATGTGGCACTGGCTCTGCCGTGGAAAACGCCGGGCGTAAGTTGGTTTGCAAAATCGCAAATCTTTCTCCCAATGCGACTGAAAATATTACGCTGACTGGTATCGTCAAAGCTACGGCAAGGAATGGTGCAGATATTTCTGCAGCTCCAGTTTCGGTGACTTTTCAGGGGGCGTCAGGGGCGCTAAATCCTTCTGCTGGCGATGTTGATGCGGCCAAGCTGAAGGTCACGGCTGCGCCGTTTTATGATGTGGTAGTCCGCAACAGCTTTGACGGCAATCCGCGCAGTGATGGTTTCAAGTTTGGCAATGGTCCGGACAACAAGGATGGTTTTTTCCATCGTCATTTGGTTGGCTTGGTGGGGCGTCACCCCAATGGTCATGGGCGGATCGGTGTCGAGCAGCTCAAGCTGGGTCACCCTGTTCATATCGAAATCGACTTCAAGACCAATCACTCCACCCCGATTGATTGGAAACTGGATACTTGGCACAGCGGTAATGGCTCTGACAGCGACCCCAAGGCAACGGGCAGTTTCCTTACTGGCGCTGGTTGCGGCAGCCCGCGCAATGGCAGTCCCAGTGCGGAGATGGGTGGCTATATCAATATGCATAGCTTGGTTAACGACGACGGGGCGCCGCACGCCGGTACGGATACCGTACCCAATGGCGGTGTTTGCTCGGTTAGCCAGACTGGTAACCGGGTCAAGTTGACCCTGACCGGGGTGGATACCAGCTTTGAACGTCGCCCGGAGATAGGCTGGGGCTCTGCTGCAAACCCGATTCACCCTTCGGAATGGTGGGTAAGTAACAAGGCTTTGGTACTCTGGACGGATATCGCACAATATCCGGCTTCCGGGGTGGTAAATCACACCCTGTCTCTTGCCAGTATTCAAGCGACTTCCATCAGCGATCAGGCAGTGGCCTTTGTGCCGCCCGGCGGCGCGCCTGGCTCCACCAATGGCGGCGATCAACAACGTAACAACCAGTATTCCTATAATCTGCAGACGTTAACTGATGGCAGAAGCAGCAAGGTTTATTCGCCGGATGGCTCCCTGCCCGCCCCATATGCAACGGTCAAGGATCCAGCGGTTCCCGGTGATGCGCACGTCAACCACATGACGCATGATCAGGTGGTAGCAGCTCGGATTGTTTCCAGTAATCGCGGGACGAGCATGCTGCGAAACGCTGAGTTTTGTGAGATTATCGACCGCACCGCATTTGATCTTATTGATGGCAAATTTAGAACAAATGCTTGGAGCAGTACGGGTGAATCCGTAACGGTTGAGTATGGCTACAATGAAAATGTAGCGGGTGTTGAATACTTTGCTAGCACAGATACTGCGGCTAACCCTTATGAGAATGGCAATATCAGCAGTTCGTCTGCTTATGCCACGGCTGACTGCAAAAACCCCAACATTCGGTGGAGCACTACGCCGGCTCCTGGAGGCAGGACGGTCTATGTACGGGTAAAGCTGGCGGAAATGAACCCGGGTACGGACGTATTCCTGTTCGTCTATGGGATGAAGCTGCGTAAAACTTGGGCCGCCAGCATTGCTTTGGTTAATGGCAGCGGGCCAGCACGAGTCAAGGATCAGCCGATTCCGGCAGGTACCGTCTTGCGCAATCATTCGGCAAACAGCTTTAATGGGGTTACGCAATTCCGTGGGGATTACCTTTTGGTGGTTCCGGCACGAACCACCTCGCGTGTCAATAAAAAGATCATCAGCCATGCCGATCCGGTCAATTCACCACTGCCCACGGGTAGCGTGGTTGAATACCAAGTGCAACCGCGTTATTCCACGACTTTCCCGCCGCACTCAGCCAACTTCACGGTTACCGACGTTTTGCCGCCAGGCTTGGAATACGTGGCGGGCTCGGGATTTGTTGGCGCAAGTCAGGTAGAGCCGGTAATTGAGCAAAACCAGCCGGCTGCCGGATACACCCGGCTCAGGTGGACGTTGGCCAACATCGAGCCCAAGCTGGGTGATGACAATGATGCCGCGAATACGGCAACAATCAAATTCAAGGCTCGAATAGGCTTGACGGTTGCCAGTGGCAGCAGTCTGGTCAATCAGGTCGCGGTAAGTGGCGGAGAGCTCGATTATGAAGAAGACTGCACATTCCAGACTAGTGGCTCGGGTTATGGCGCTTGCAATAAAGCAGCCCGTGCCGAGCTGAAGGTGCAGACCAATGCTGGCTTCCGTATCAACAAGGCGACCCTTACTGCGGCAATCGAGCCTGGTCAGCAATTCAAGTATCGTCTGGGCTACGCTGCCCTCGGTATGGATATCAATGATCCGGACATCCCCGAGCTGATTGATATTCTGCCCTATGTGGGGGATGGTGTGGCAGATCCTGGTCGAAACTTCATCGCTCGCAATCCGCCTTCGGGGTTTGATGCAGGAGCCTACAAGCTGAGTGCGGTGGTGCTTCCGAGCAATGATCCGGGCATGCAGGTGTACTACACCAAGGCGGTTCACAATACGATCAACAATGATCCGCGTGATGCAAGTAATGACTTGGTCACTGGATCCACTAAATGGTGTTCCAGTTTCAGTGGGGGTAATTGCCCGGCCAATATCGGCGAAGTGACTGCGATCCGCTTCAAGCCGGGTGTCAGTGTGATGCCTGCGAATCAGTCCTATGCGATCGAACTGACTTTCGATACGAATGCTGGCATTGCCAAACCTGGCGATCAGTTCAGTAATGCCGTGGGCGCTCGTCCGGTCAACCCTGCCAGCAGCTTGCTGTATGTCAATGCGCCTTCAACCCAGCCGGTGCAGATCACTGATGGCGGAGCCAGCATTGCCGGTCGTGTTTACATCGACAGCAATGACGATGGCAATGATGCGGGTGAAACGGGTATTGCCGACAATACAATCGTCCTTCATGCCTGTGTGGCCGGCAGCAATGGCGCGGTGGATACCACCCAGATCAATATGGGTACTACGCCTCCAAGCTGCCAGGGGGATGACCAATACATCACCCGTACCATGGATACGGGGGTAAATGGCGAATACAACTTTACCGGCCTGTTGACGGGGATCTATACGCTTGTCCAGCAGAATCAGCCGACTGGCTATCAAGATGGCACGGCTACGGCTGGCTCGCAGGGCGGGACTGTAACGCCAAAGGGAACAACGCCAAGCATGATCGCCGATTTTGGCTTGGTCTCCGGCAATAACCCGACGCATGCGACTGGCTATAATTTTGGCGAAATTTCGCCGAAAATTGAAGCACATGGCGATGATCTGGGTCGCTACAACGCGGCGACGGGCGGGACGACGGCGTCTGTGCTTGGCGACAACGGCAGCGGCACGGACAAGGCCAATGGTGTCGATGCGACGCTGACGAACGTGACGCTGACGCAGGTGTCTTCGTCCAATGCGGGCGTGACCTTGAATACCACGACGGGTCTGATTGAAGTGGCCACGGGTACGGCTGTGGGTACACACACAGTGGAATACCAGATCTGTCTGGTCAGTCACCCGACGATCTGCGCGAATGCGACGGAGACGGTGCACGTGGTGTCGATCAAGGCAGAGAACGACGATATGGGCACGCACGCGGTGAGTGCGAACCCGATCGTGACGCCGAGCGTGCTGGCCGACAATGGCGCGGGTACAGACAAGGCCAATGGTGCGGATGCAGATCCGAACACGGTGACGATCAAGCCGGGTACGCCGAGCAATCCTGCGCTGACGATGGATGCGGGTACGGGTGTGATCACGGTGGCGCCGAATACGCCGGCGGGCACCTATACCTATCCGTACCAGATCTGTCTGGTGAACGAAGCGAACGTGTGCGACGAAGCAGTTGCGACGATCGTGATCCGTGATCCTGGGACGATCAAGGCAGAGAACGACGATATGGGCACGCACGCGGTGAGTGCGAACCCGATCGTGACGCCGAGCGTGCTGGCCGACAATGGCGCGGGTACAGACAAGGCCAATGGTGCGGATGCAGATCCGAACACGGTGACGATCAAGCCGGGTACGCCGAGCAATCCTGCGCTGACGATGGATGCGGGTACGGGTGTGATCACGGTGGCGCCGAATACGCCGGCGGGCACCTATACCTATCCGTACCAGATCTGTCTGGTGAACGAAGCGAACGTGTGCGACGAAGCAGTTGCGACGATCGTGATCCGTGATCCTGGGACGATCAAGGCAGAGAACGACGATATGGGCACGCACGCGGTGAGTACGAACCCGATCGTGACGCCGAGCGTGCTGGCCGACAATGGCGCGGGTACAGACAAGGCCAATGGTGCGGATGCAGATCCGAACACGGTGACGATCAAGCCGGGTACGCCGAGCAATCCTGCGCTGACGATGGATGCGGGTACGGGTGTGATCACGGTGGCGCCGAATACGCCGGCGGGCACCTATACCTATCCGTACCAGATCTGTCTGGTGAACGAAGCGAACGTGTGCGACGAAGCAGTTGCGACGATCGTGATCCGTGATCCTGGGACGATTGACGCGGTGGATGACGACTACACGGGTACGCCGATTGAATCGGTGTCGGGTGGCAGCACGAGTTCGGTGATCACGAACGACCTAGCAGATGGCCAGCCTGCAGTGATCGGCACGAACGTGACGCTGACGCCGGGTTCGGTAGTGACCCCGCCTGCTGATGGCGGACTGACGATGAATCCGGATGGCACCATCACGGTGGCGTCGGGTACCACGCCGGGTACTTATAAGTACACCTACACGATCTGTCTGGCGAACGTACCGGACATCTGTGATACCGCGACCGCGACGGTGGTGGTGACGCCGCCTGCCCCGCCGGCTTCGGCCGACCTGGCCCTGACCAAGGCAGTGGACAACGCCACGGCTGCGGTGGGTGAGGACGTGATCTTCACGGTGACGGTGACCAACAATGGTCCGTCGACGGCGACGGGTGTGTCGGTGAACGAGCAGCTGCCGAGCGGTTACACGCTGGTGAGCGCCTCGGCCACGGTGGGCAGCTACAGCGCTCCGACGTGGACGATCGGTGACCTGGCCAATGGTGCAACGGCGACGTTGACGCTGAAGGCCACGGTGAACGCCACGGGCGACTACACCAATACCGCGACGGTGACGGCGACGACGCCGGATCCGACCCCGGGCAACAACGAGGACAGCGCGACGGTGACGCCGCCTGCCCCGCCGGCTTCGGCCGACCTGGCCCTGACCAAGGCAGTGGACAACGCCACGGCTGCGGTGGGTGAGGACGTGATCTTCACGGTGACGGTGACCAACAATGGTCCGTCGACGGCGACGGGTGTGTCGGTGAACGAGCAGCTGCCGAGCGGTTACACGCTGGTGAGCGCCTCGGCCACGGTGGGCAGCTACAGCGCTCCGACGTGGACGATCGGTGACCTGGCCAATGGTGCAACGGCGACGTTGACGCTGAAGGCCACGGTGAACGCCACGGGCGACTACACCAATACCGCGACGGTGACGGCGACGACGCCGGATCCGACCCCGGGCAACAACGAGGACAGCGCGACGGTGACGCCGCCTGCGGCTATCATTCCGCAACTCGTGGTCGAGAAGCGTGGATCGGTGAGTGAAGCGGAAGTGGGTGATGTAGTGCTTTACACCATCCGTATTCGCAATGCCAACCAAACTGCTGCGGCTCTTCAACCAGTGCTGGTTGACCGTTTGCCAGCGGGCTTCCTGTTGCTGGGTGAAAGCGCCGCCGTCAGTGGTGCCAAGCTGTTGTCTGTGACCGGGGCGCCGGGCTCAGTGTTGCGAATGCAGCTTGATGCCATTGCTCCGGGTGCAGAAGCGATTGTTCAGTACCGTGTACGCTTGAGTGTGGGTGCGCAGCAGGGTGATGGTATTAACCGTGCCCATATGGAGTGCCCGATGGCTCAGGCAGGTCTGACTATCTGCTCAAATGAAGATCAGTGGCAGGTTAAGCCACGTGGCGGTGTGTTCTCCAGCGAAGGCTGTGTGGTTGGCCAGATCTATGTAGATGCTAATGGTAATAGTTTGAAGGATCGCGAAGAGCTGGGTATCCCAGGTGTTCGCATGTACTTCCAGGACGGTACCTACATGATTAGTGATGTTGAAGGCAAGTACAGCTACTGCGGCCTACGTCCGGTGACGCATGTGTTGAAGGTTGACGGCCGTACGTTGCCGCGTGGTAGCCGACTGGTGACCAGTAGCAGCCGTAATGCTGGCGATGCGAATAGCCTGTTTATCGATCTCAAGGCTGGTGAGCTGCATCGTGCCGACTTCATTGAAGGCTCCGCCAGCAATGAGGTACTTGAGCAGGTCAAAGCGCGCCGTGCCAACGGTGAAGTGCGGTCAGTGGAAAGTGAAGTGGGACAACCGGCTCTGAAGTTTGAAAGCAAGCCGGCTCCACAGGGCAATCCGCTGCAGCAAGGCACCGACTCGGCGAAGCAGCAGATCGAACGTATCCGTCAAGGTGATGGGTATTGAGCGAACGCTTTTGTAGGTGCTGAAAGAAACCGACCCGCCAGATGCGGGTCGGTTTCTTTATGGTAATACCTAGATGTTTGATCCCAGACTTTGATGGTTCAATCTTCTCCCCCGAATGGAAGGAAGGACTATGGGCCAGATTCTTCATGCAAGCGCCACGACGACAGAGGCAACCCGCCGAGCAATACAACATAGTCAAGAGAGCCTGAGAACGCTGGCCAAGCGTTATGGCATCAACCCCAAAACGGTGGCCAAGTGGAAGAAACGCACCTCGGTGGCCGACCTGCCTACCGGCCCCGGGCAGCCGCGCTCTACCGTGTTGTCCATTGAGGAAGAGGCCGCCATCGTTGCTTTCCGCAAGCACACCCTGCTGCCGCTGGATGACTGTCTGTATGCCTTGCAAGCAACCATCCCGCATCTGACGCGCTCCTCGCTGCATCGCTGTTTGCAGCGCCATGGCATCTCTCGGCTGCCTGAACCTGAAGGCGATAAGCCCGTCAAAAAAACCTTCAAGCGTTATCCCATCGGCTACTTCCATGTCGATATTGCCGAGGTGCATACCGCTGAAGGCAGGCTCTACCTGTTTGTTGCCATCGACAGAACGTCGAAGTTCGCTTACGCCGAGCTGCATCGCCGCGCCACCAAGATGGTAGCAGCGCAGTTTCTGCGCAATTTGATGGATACCGCGCCCTACCACATCCACACGGTGCTGACCGACAACGGCATCCAATTCACCAACCGCCGTCGTGACCGGTATTGCCTGGAGCACATCTTCACCCGGGTGTGTAAAGAGCATGGCATCGAGCACCGTCTGACCCAGCTCAAGCATCCCTGGACGAATGGACAGGTCGAACGGATGAACCGAACCATCAAGGAGGCCACCGTCAAACGCTTCCATTACGACGATCACGCACAGCTGCAACAACACCTGGCCGGTTTCATGGACGCCTACAACTTCGCCCGCAGACTCAAGACCTTGAAAGGGCTGACGCCCTACGAATTCATCTGCAAACAGTGGGACGCACAGCCTGAACGCTTTAGGATTGCGCCGAGCCATCTAATGATGAGACTGAACAGCAGCCCAGTCACCGAGTAACGGGTCACACCGGCGCGACTCGATCAAAGGCATCGGCTGGGAGTTCCTGTTCGTGGCTGTGGACGATCCTGCGCGCATTGCCTTCACCGGCATGCCCCCCAACGAACGCCAGGAAAGCGCAGTGCAGTTCCTGCATGACGTAGTGGCCTACTACGCAAGCCTGGACATGCGCATCAAGCACGTGCTGACCGACAACGGTTCGGCGTTTCGCTTCAAGCTCTTCCGCGCTGCTTGCACCCGGCATGGCATCGTACAGAAGTTCACCAGAACCTACCGGCTCCAGGCCAACGGCAAGGCCGAGCGCTTCATCCAGTCGACCCCGCGCGAGTGGGCATACGGCTGGATCTACCAGAACTCAGCCCAACGCACCCAGGCGCTGCTCAGAATGCGCAATGAAACTTGAGCTGAATCAAGTTAAGGGATTCACGACAGGCAGATGATGGCTGCACCTGATCTGAATGAGGTGGGTCATGTCGACAACCAGGCGACTGTGGATAGGTCTTGCAACGCTCTTGATTGCAAGTTTCGGCATCATGTTGTGGCTGGGTGCGGATCTGCACCAGACGGCGCCGCCGGTGCCCAGGCAGGTGGTGACCCAGAGCGGGCAAGTCGTTTATACCGAGGATGACATCAAGAAAGGCCGTCAGGTTTGGCAGCGCATGGGCGGCATGCAGCTTGGTTCGATCTGGGGACATGGTGCGCTGATTGCTCCGGACTGGTCAGCCGACTGGCTGCACCGGGAAGCTGAAGCATTGCTGGAAATGACGGCGCAGGCAGAAGGATTGGGCAGTTATGCCGGGCTTGATGTTGGGCAGCAAGCACGCTTGCAGGCGTTGATAAAGCCGCAGATGCGCAGCAATACTTATGATCCGGTCACCGGCACGATCACCGTCAGCGACATGCGTGCGGCGGCCATTAAAACGGTCTCGGCGCACTATGAAAGTGTGTTTTCTGCCGACCCGGCCACGGCCGATTTGCGTGAAACCTACGCAATGAAAAACAACACCGTGCCTGATGCCGAGCATCGTCGCCTGATGGGGGCTTTCTTCTGGTGGACGGCATGGGCGGCCACGACAGATCGTCCGGGTAAAAGCAACCAGACCTATACCAATAATTGGCCGTATGAGCCGCTGGTAGGTAATGCGCCAACCTCCGGAGCGTTCATGTGGTCGATGTTTTCACTGCTGTTCCTGATTGGGGGGGTGGGGCTGCTTGCCTGGCACTATGCGGTGTGGCATGGGCGTGAACCTGCGGTAGTGCCGCCTGCCGAAGATCCGCTGAAAAACTTAAGAATCACTCCGTCAATGCGGGCCACGGCCAAGTATTTTTGGGTAGTGATTGCGTTGTTTCTGGTACAGATCCTGTTGGGTGCCACCACTGCGCACTACCAGGTAGAAGGCCAGGAGGCCTATGGCTTCAAAATTGCCGAGGTGCTGCCGTATTCGCTGACGCGCAGTTGGCATACCCAGCTTGCCGTGCTGTGGATTGCCACGGCGTGGCTGGCTACCGGCCTGTACATTGCGCCCGCCATTTCCGGGCATGAGCCAAAATTTCAGCGAGCGGGTGTGAATTTCCTGTTTGTCTGTCTTTTGATCATCGTAGTGGGCGCTTTTGCCGGGCAATGGTTCGCGGTGATGCAGAAAATGGATTTGAAGTACAACTTCTGGTTTGGCCATCAGGGCTGGGAATACACCGATATCGGCCGCTTTTGGCAAGCATTTTTGATGGTGGGGCTGGTACTGTGGTTGGTATTGGTTGGTCGTGCTTTGTGGCCGGCATTGCGTCGCAAGGATGAAATGTCCTCCATCGTCGGTTTGCTATTCCTCTCCACCATCGCCATTGGCCTGTTCTATGGCGCGGGTTTGATGTGGGGCGAGCACACACATATCTCGTTGGTGGAATACTGGCGCTGGTGGGTGGTGCATCTGTGGGTGGAAGGCTTCTTTGAAGTGTTTGCGGTGGCCGTCATCAGCTTTTTGTTCGTGAAACTCGGCCTCATCCGTGGCAAGTCGGCTACCATCAATGTGTTGTTCGCCACCATCGTTTACCTGACCGGTGGCGTGCTTGGCATGTTCCACCACCTGTATTTTGCCGGCGCAACCACAGCTGCTGTGGCGTTTGGTGCCAGCTTCTCCGCACTGGAAGTAGTACCGCTGGCGCTGATCGGGCTGGAAGCCTACGAAACCTGGAGTCATGGCCGTGCCACGCCATGGATGGAGCGTTATCGCTGGCCGATCATGTTCTTCTTGGCCGTCAGCTTCTGGAATCTGGTGGGTGCGGGTCTGTTTGGCTTCCTCATCAATACGCCGCTGGCGCTGTATTACATGCAGGGCTTGAACCTGACCCCGCTACATGGGCACACGGCATTGTTTGGTGTGTACGGCATGCTGGGCATCGGTTTGATGCTGTTCTGCCTGCGTGGGCTGAAGTCTGATACCCAATGGGCTACCGGTATTCTCAAAGGGGCATTCTGGAGCTTCAATATCGGCCTGATGTTGATGGCATTGCTCACCCTGTTGCCCATGGGCGTGCTGCAATTGCAGGCTGCACTGGAAAACGGCTACTGGTACGCACGTTCAGCCGAATTCATGAGCAAGCCGATTATTGAAATCCTGGTGTGGATGCGCATGCCTGGCGATATCATCTTCAGTGCCGGCGCGGTGCTGCTGGCCTGGTTCGCTTTCCGCCAGTGGATCAAGCCCAAAATCGTCCATGCTTGATTGATGCACGCAAACCGGCAATCCAACGCCTGCCAGCGTCATCCGGCAGGCGTTGCGTTTTTCCCGTGCATCAAGGGGATATCGTCATGATGGAGTTTTATCCGCAAATCAAATCCGTGCATGTGCATCTGGTGATGCTTTCGGGTCTGCTGTTTTTCATTCGTGGTGGGGCGGCCTCTATGCTGGGCGCCACTTGGCCGCGTCATGCACTGCTGCGCTACGCCAGCTACAGCATTGATACCTGTCTTTTGACATCCGCCGCCATGCTGCTGACGGCTTTATACAGTGCAGGTGCAGTAGCTGGGGGTATCTTTGCCAATGGCTGGCTCGCGGTAAAAATGTTGCTGCTGGTGTTGTATGTACTGCTGGGCATTTTTGCCATGCGCCCCAAGCTTGGCCGAACAGGCCGGGTGATTTGCTATATCGCCGCGCTTGTCGTGTTCGCTTTCATGTACAGCGTTGCAAGGGCGCATCACCCGCTGGGCGGCCTCATATATTTGCGCTGATGCCGGGTGAGCGATAACGGCTTGATGCAAGTCATCAGGGCATGAGCCAAGGCGATGCGTTTCACTACAGACGCGTCTTATTTGCCAGGCTCCGGAGTTTGAAATCCGGAGCCGGCACTCAGCAAGTGCTTGTGTCCGTATACTCACTCCATCGGCCTGCCACTTCGCGCGCCGCCTGCTCAAGCTGGGCTTGTTCAGTGCTCAACGAGAGTTTGTCCCTGGCTTGCAGCCAACCGGCCCAGGCTACGCGCCGCGCCTCATCGGCCATGGCGCTGTCCGGGTGGGCATGGGCAATGCCATTCAATACTTTGATAAAGAACATCTGCACTTCAAACATGCCGCCGGCATCCCGTTGCAGCGGAATGAAGCTGTCACGAATGAAATCTGCCTGATCCAGAACCGGCACGAACACCCGCGGATAAGGGATTTCAGCCGGCTCCGCTGCCGGCGCAGAAGCGCTGCTGCCGCAGTCCGCCAGCACGCGCGCCAATGCACCCGCTACGGCAATAGCCGTGCCGCCATCGTTGACGGCCGCGGACAATGCCCGCTGACCAATCTCACCCAGCACGACAATGCCAAAACGCGGGTCTTGATTGAAGTCCCGGTCGGCTGCGACTTCGATGAATCCGCGCACTTTTTCCTGCCGGTCTGCATCTGTTTCTGGCGTGTGCCTGTCATGCTCCACTTCAGCCTGACGCATAGCCCATCTGGCGATTGGCTGGCCGACACAGACAAAATTGCCGGGTCTTACCAGGACATGGATATCGGCATGTTCCGCCTCGGCCAGCTGCTGCAAGCCTTCCATATCGATGTGCTGGATATGGCCGCTGCAGGCAGCATGTACCTGCATACCGGCCGTTTGCCCGCCTTCTGGCAGCGCCCGCCCACCCAGCAGTGGTTGCGCCTGATAGGCCAGCATCGCCTTGACGGCAACATGTTCGACTCGGTCAATGGTGTAGCCCATCCGTCCCAGCCGCGAGAGTGTATTAATCCAGCGAATCAGCATGATGATGACGTTGATCATCACCACCACCGTAAATAACAGCAGTACAAAGCGCCCGGCTGCACCGTAATAGCCTACGCCCAATGCCATCAATGCAATCACCGAATAGATGAAGGCGGAGATGAACGCCGCAATCGCAGTTTGTGCATTGTCGTCAGCCATGATGACTCTTAAGGCGCGCGGCGATGCGCTGCTGGCCGCAGAGGAAAACGCCTGCACCAGAATCGACAACGAAAATGTGCTGACTGCCAGCATGCTTGAGGCAATAATCGTCAACAGCCCCTGTAACGTGTCCCTGCCGATATCCGGCACCAGGTCTTCTGCGATGAAGCGGTTGGCAATCGAACCCATCAGGGCTACTGCCGTTGCCAGCACCCCCCACCAGGCGGGTTTGAACCACAGTTGTTCAGACAGACCCTTCCACAGGCGCTGCAAGCGTGCAATTGGCATCATGGTTCATCTCTATATGCGGCGGACACCACATTTCCAGGGCAGGTACGCCCAGGTTGCGCCCCGAAAGCATGGCACGGTTGTTGTGGATGCAGTGTATGGCATCAGGCGCATGGATTTGTTTGCCAGATTTAAGCAAGCGGCACTACAGCAGCTTGCCGCGCATCAAAGCGCGCGCTCTGTGGCTTATCACGGTTTATCACTGCCGATTGTCCGTTGATATTTTCCACCGCTGTACTGGCGCGCCAGCCTCGCCCCCTGAGGCGCGATTCGCCAGCAGACCCGGCAGCGCAGCTGCGAGTGATAGCGATGGCGTGGTGCAGCCTGTCTCTACCATGGTCTTGTGGCTTGAATAGCGGCTAGGCGTATTGCCCCATGTTTACTCTGCCCGGTTCCAGAGTAGGGCAGCGACAACCGTAACCTTTTGAGCCATGACAGGTTCCCTATGCCGGCCGATAGGCGAATCCAGAGGAAATGTAAATAGTTTGTGAAATGTTGTTACAGGAAATCTGACCCGCACAGGCGGCAGACTCAGGTTGGCCTGCGACGGATGGGAATACGCGATATCGGGATATGGGCGATTTCGCCTTCGCTATCGCGGATCGGGGTGCCCGCTTGTGGTGCCCAGGCCTGGGCGTAGATGGCTTCCCAGCGCATCGGGAAATGGCCTTCCGGGGTGCGTGGGTGAGCGGCTGCGGCGCGCGTGAAGCGTTGGCGACCGCTTAGCGTGCTGCGGCGCTGCTGAAGCGCGTTGGTCGCGCCCATGGCTTTCAGGCTGTGCAACACGGCGCTGAAGTCGGGTTTGTGCTCGATGAACACATCGCGGTCGAGTACCGGTTCGCGGAAGCCGGCATTGACCAGCGCATCACCGAATGCGGCGATGGTGGTGAACGGGCTGACATGCGGGCTGTCATCGACGCTGGCAAAGGCTTCGCGCAGCTCGGCCAAGGTTTCATTGCCGAAGGTGGAGAGCAGCAGCAAGCCGCCGGGGCGCATCACCCGGCGAAACTCGGCAAACGCGGCGGGCAGGTCTTCCACCCATTGCAGGGCCAGATTGCAGAACAGCAAGTCCACGCCGCCATCGACCAGCGGCAGGGCGCGCAGGTCGGCGGCGATGCGCGGGATTTTGCGGCGGCGCAGCCATTGCCTGCGGGTATTGGCATGGGCGGCATGCAGCATCGGCAGAGACGCATCCAGCGCCAGAATTTGGGCCTCCGGCCAGCGCTCGCGCATGGCACGGGCGGCGCGTGCCGGGCCGCAGGCAAGGTCAACTAGCAGTTGCGGTTTGGCCTCGTTATGGCGAACCAGATAATGCTCCAGTGATTCCAGCAGCCGCGATTCGATTTCCTGCTGTACCGCCGAGGCTTGTGCATAGCCCGATGCCGCACGGCCAAAGGCGCGGCGTACCTGGCGAGTGTCGAATATGGGCTGGCTCATGGGCGCGCCTCCAGCAGTTGTTTGAGGCTGCGGGCGACCTCATCGGCATGGGTCAGGAAGGGGGCGTGCCCGGCGTGTTCGATATTCACAAAGCGCGCGTTGCGCTTCATTTCTGATGCCGCCTGCATGGCGCGCGGATTGACCAGCCGGTCGCGGCGGCCGGCCATCCAGAGGCTGGGGACTTCAAGTCGTGCAAGGGACGGACGCAGGTCGGTGTTTTGCAGGATGGCAAGACCATCGGCCAGCACCGAGAGCGCGGGTTGGCCGCGTGCAAACAGGGCATCGCGCAGGCTGCGCAGTTCTTCTTTGGCGTGGTCGGAGCCGAATGCCTCCAGTGCCAGAAAGCGGTCCAGCGTGCCTTGCCAGTCCTGTTGCAAGCCGTGGGCGAAGTCGGCAAACACCTGTGATGGCATGCCTTGTGGCCAGTCATCCTGGTGTACGAAGCAGGGTGTGGCGCAGAGCATCGCCAGTGCCTGCATCGGGATGCGGCGGGATGCGGCATGCAGCGCTACCAGGCCGCCCAGCGACCAGCCGCACCAGATCGCGGTTTCCGGCACATGCGGGGCAATGGCTTCGACGCAGGCATCCAGGGTTAGCGGCACCGTGCTATGGCGCGAATGGCCGTGGCCGGGCAAATCCACCAGGTGCAGGTGGAAATCGTGTTGCAGATGCGCCAGCAGTGGCGCGAACACGCCGCCGTGCATCGCCCAGCCGTGGATGAGGACCAAATCATTGGGGCCGTAGCCGTGCGTCTGGATATGCAGTTTCATGCGCCGTGGTCAGTCCGGATTGCGCGGTTCTCGCGCGGGTCTTGCAAGCGTGGGCGGGCAGCGAGCCAGGCAAACAGCACGATGCCGGCGATGATGAGCGCACTGCCATACAAGGCGCCGCCACGCGGCCAGGCTTCGCCCAGAAACAGCACACCAAGCAGCGCGGCAAATATCAGCTCGGCTGCCTGCATCGCTTCGGTGGCGGCCAGTGCGGTGGGGTTGTCGCGCACCATGCCGGTGGCCTTGAAGAACAGGATGGTGGCAAACACGCCGGCAGACAGCGCTACCCCGGCTGCCAGCAAGATTTGCCCGCCCGAGGGCGGGCCTGCCTGTTGCCAGGCAAAGGCTGCCAGCAACAGCCACAGGGGCTGGCTGGCCAGGGTCATGCCGAACACCCGCTGGCTGGCATCCAGGTCTTGCCCGGTTTTTTCCAGATGCAGCAGCAATAGCCGGTTGCCCAGCGGATAGGCGGTTGCCCCCACCAGCACACAGAGTAGTGCCCACAGCGCCCGGATATCCAGCGTGCCTTCGGCAAGCGAGAACTGCATCAGCATCACTCCGGCGAGGATGGCGAGCGCAATCAGCCAGGCGGCAGGCGGGACTTTGCGGCGCTCATCGCGATACAGGAAGGGGGCGCAAAGCATTCCGGCAATCACGGTGAACTGGAAGCTGCCAGCTACCAGCCATGAAGGGCCACTGCTGGCCGCAAACGACAGCAGGCAATAGAACAGCACAAAGCCAATCGCGCTATAGCCCAGCCATGCCAGTGGCCGCTGCCTGATGGCCATCAGCACTGGACGCATGCGCCCGCGCAGCATCATCACCAGCAAGGGCAGGGTAAGAAAATAGCGCAGGCTGGCCGTCCAGGCCCAATGCCCGCCGTCGATGGCGCTGGCGCGGTTCAGGACATAGGTCAGGGTGAAAAACAGCGACGCCGCCAGAGACAGGGCGACGGCCGCCAGTGTCTGGCGTGCGCTCATGCGGGGGCGGTGGCAGGTTGCGTGGTCAAGTCGCGGGCGCGCAGCAAGGCTTCGAGCAGATGGTCGACGTCTTCGGGGGTATGCAGTGCCGAGAAGGTGATACGCAGCCGGGCGCGGTTTTCCTGCACCGTGGGCGGGCGGATGGCAGTGACCAGAAAGCCTTGCTGGTTCAGGCTTTCGGCCATGGCCAGCGCTTGCTCGGCACTGCCGCACATCAGCGGCTGGATGGGGGTGGACGAATCCAGAAGCTCGAAACCCTCGCGCAATGCGGCATTTCGGAAGCGCAAGGTCAGCCCCTGCAGTTTTTCTCGTCGCCAATGGTCACGGCGAGCCATCTTGATGGCCGCAAGGCTGGCGGCGGCCTGTGCCGGAGGCAGGGCGGTGGTGTAAAGATACGGGCGGGCGGTTTCGGCCAGGTGCGCAATCAGCTCGGCATCTCCGGCGACCACGGCACCGGCACTGCCGAGCGCCTTGCCCAGGGTGACCATCTGCAACGGCACTTCTTTCACGCCCAGTTGCGCAGCGGCCACACTGCCGTGACCATCATGGCCGACTACGCCGATGCCATGCGCATCATCGACATACAGCAGTGCCTGCTGCATATGCGCGACGATGGCCAGCTCGCGCAGCGGGGCGATGTCGCCATCCATGCTGAACACGCCATCGGTGGCGAGAATGGCCGCCACTTCGGGCAGGCTGCGCAATTGCCGCAGCGCGCCTTCGGCATCGGCATGCGGATAACGGCGCAATTTGCAGCCGGCAAGCCTTGCGCCATCAATCAAGCTGGCATGGTTCAGGCGATCCTGCACGCACAGGTCGTCTTCATCCAGCAAGGATTGAATCACCGCCAGGTTTGCCATCCAGCCATTGCAAAACAGCAGCGCTGCCGGGACTTGCAGCCAGTCGGCCATTTCCTGCTCCACGCGCGCATGCAGTGCGTGGTGGCCGCAAACCAGATGCGAGGCGCTGCCGCTGGCGCCGCTGCGGGCGGATTCATCCTGCAAGGCGGTGGTGACGGAAAAATGCTGGGCAAGCCCCAGATAGTCATTGCTGCAAAACGACATCAGCCAGCGGCCAGCCACTTCCATGCGGATGCCATCGCGGCGCGTTACGGTCAGCCGCTTGCGGCGCAGATGGCGGTTTTCGCGCTCTGTGCGGGCATGGTTGACACGCGCCAATAGCGAAGGGCGGCTCATGCAGCCTCCGCATCCTGCTGCGGCAGCACGATATCGGCGTGGACGGTATCGCTGCAACTGTCCACATCAGCGCCGGCAAACGGCATCGGTTTCAGGCCAAGCCGCGCGAATAGTTGTTCATCGCGGCTCGTTTCCGGGTTGGCGGTGGTCAGCAGTTTTTCGCCGTGGAAGATGGAATTGGCGCCCGCCAGAAAGCACAGCGCCTGCAGCTCATCGCTCATGGTTTCGCGCCCGGCCGAGAGCCGCACCATCGAGCGCGGCATGACGATGCGCGCCACGGCGATGGTGCGGACAAACTCGAACGGGTCGAGCTCTTTTTCTTCAGCCAGCGGCGTACCGGCGACCCGCACCAGACGGTTGATCGGCACCGAATCCGGGTGTGCGGGCAGGGTGGCGAGGGTGTGCAACAGCCCGGCGCGCTGCTGGCGCGACTCGCCCATGCCGACGATGCCGCCGCAGCAGGTTTTCAGCCCGGCATCGCGCACATGGCTCAGCGTGTCCAGGCGATCCTGATATTCGCGGGTGGTGATGATGTCGCCATAGAAATCCGGCGCGGTATCCAGATTGTGGTTGTAGTAATCCAGCCCCGCATCCTTCAGCGCCTTGGCCTGGGTATCGCTCAGCATGCCGAGTGTGGCGCAGGTTTCCAGCCCTAGCGCCTTCACCCCGGCAATCATTTCCGCCACTTTCGGGATGTCACGGTCCTTCGGGCTGCGCCAGGCCGCGCCCATGCAGAACCGGCTGGCACCGGCGGCCTTGGCCTGCCGCGCCTTTTCCAGCACATCTTCGCAGGCCATCAGTTTGGTGGCATTGACGCCCGTGTGATAGCGCTGCGCCTGCGGACAGTAACCGCAGTCTTCCGGGCAGCCGCCGGTCTTGACCGACAGCAGGGTGGAGACTTGCACCTCATCGGCATTGAAATTCTGACGATGCACGCTGGCGGCACGGAACAGCAGCTCGGTAAACGGCAACGCAAACAGTGCACTGATTTCTTCGCGCGTCCAGTCGTGACGGACGGGGCTTTGGCCGAGGGGCGCTACGGACATAATCTGACAGACGGGCATGGAGTAAAGCGCCAGTCTGGTAAGCATGTCGATGCCTGTCAACTTTTCCATGCGCAGCGTAATTGACCAGCTGGCTCGCCAGCTCTGGCCGCCGCGCTGTCTGGTGTGCGGTATGGTCGGGGATTGCGCTGCCGACCGTGAGCTATGCCTGGCCTGCCATGCCGCCCTGCCGTGGAACCGGCACGCCTGCCGTGGCTGTGGCCTGCCGTTGCAGGCGGCTGATGGTGGTGCGCTGTGCGGCGCCTGCTTGCAGCGCAAAACCCGCCCGCTGGAGGCCGTGCATGCGGCATTTATCTACGCCGCACCGCTGGACAGATTGTTGCCACGGTTCAAGTTTCATCAGTCATTGCCAGCCGGTAGGCTGGTAGCCGGTTTGATGGCCGATGCCCTGCAAGACATCGAAACCCGTCCCGAGGCGTTGCTGCCCATCCCGCTGCATCGCGCCCGGCTGCGTCAGCGCGGCTACGATCAGGCACTGGAGCTGGCCAAGCCGCTTTCACGGGCGCTGGGTATTCCGTTACTGCGCAGCGCACTGTGCAGGCACAAGGCCACTGCCCCGCAATCGCAGCTGGACAAGCACGCGCGTCAACGCAATCTACGTGATGCCTTCAGCCTTGCCAGCGCCTGCCCGCTGCCCCGGCATGTGGCGCTGATAGACGATGTCATGACCACGGGCGCCACCCTGGAAGCAGCCGCCCGCACCCTGCATCGTGCAGGCGTTGCGCGCGTCGATGCCTGGGTCGTGGCACGGGCGTTGTGAATCAACGCAGGCCGTAATCCAGCGCAATCCCGGCAAAAATCGCCATGCCCACCCAGTTGTTGTGCAGGAAGGCGCGGAAGCAAGCCTCGCGTGCGCGACTTTTGGCGATGATGAATTGATACGCCACCAGCACGGCGGCCACGGCCAGCCCCAGCCCGTAGTACAGCCCCAGCTCGGCGCGTTGGCCGACGAAAATCAGCGCCAGAAACATCACGCCATACAGCACACCCTGCGCGGCCAAATCCATATCGCCAAACAGGATGGCGGTGGATTTGGAGCCCATGCGGATATCGTCCTCGCGATCCACCATCGCATACCAGGTGTCGTAGGCAGTGGCCCAGAGGATATTGGCGATATACAGCAGCCAGGCCAGTGGCGGCACGCTGCCCTGAATGGCGGCAAAGGCCATCGGGATGCCCCAGCCAAAGGCCATGCCCAGATACACCTGTGGCAGATAGGTATGGCGTTTTAGATATGGATAACTGGCGGCCAGAAACACGCCAATCACGCTCATCCAAATCGCCAGCTTGTTGAGCGTCAGCACCAGTGCAAAGGCGATCAGCATCAGTCCTGCAAACAGCAGCAGTGCCTCGCGCGCGGAGACTTCACCGCTGACCAGGGGACGGTTCTTGGTGCGCTCCACCGAGCCATCCAGCCAGCGGTCGGCATAGTCGTTGATGACACAGCCAGCGGCGCGGGTCAGCCATACCCCTAGCGAAAACACGATCAGCGGATGCCAGTGAGGAAGGCCTTCGGCGGCCAGCCACAAGCCCCACCAGGTCGGCCACAGCAGTAGCAGCCAGCCAATAGGGCGGTCGGCGCGCATCAACTTGAGATAGGCGTGCAGTTTTTGCCGCCAGCGCGGCAGCGAGGGGGAATCGGGCATCGAATTCATATCGTTAAGCGTAGCAGCCAGTCCCCGGATTCGGCCAAAACGGTTACACTAGCCGCCCGCCGGAGCCAAGACTCCGGCGCGCATCCGATACGCGCCTGTAGCTCAGCCGGATAGAGTAGCGGCTTCCGAAGCCGTTGGTCGGGGGTTCGAATCCCTCCAGGCGCGCCACTTTCAGCGGCTTGCTGTCGGGATTTCCGGCTCTTCGCGCACAGCGCTCCGGGCGTTCCAAGCTGCATGCACCTGCGGTGCATAAGCGCAGCTTCTCACCCCTCCAGGCGCGCCACTTTCAGCGGCTTGCTGTCGGGATTTCCGGCCCTTCGCGCACAGCGCTCCGGGCGTTCCAAGCTGCATGCACCTGCGGTGCATAAGCGCAGCTTCTCACCCCTCCAGGCGCGCCACTTTCAGCGGCTTGCTGTCGGGATTTCCGGCCATCGGGTCTGCATGCCCGATGGCGCTCAAGGCGATATGTGCCTGCGGCACAAAAGCATCGCCTCTCGCCCCTCCAGGCGCGCCATCTTCGATGGCTTGTTTTTGTCATTCTGCACAAGCCAAGCGCCGTCGCAGAATCTTCTGGATTTCTGATGTTTGTTCAACGCCGGGACTGCGCCTGGCAGCGCACCTCCTTTCTTTGCTGGCAAAGAAAGGAGGCAAAGAAACCAGCCCTGGCTACCGCGCCCGCTACGCGGGGTTCCCTGCGTTCCTCGCGCCCAATGGCGGCAGGGCAAACTCGCATCGCTGCGCGCTGCTCAAACAAAGCCCTGCCTTCTCCCATTGGTCGCTGTGGTGCTCGGCGCGTCCGAACAGGGCGGAAAATCAAGAGCAACGGCAAAAGCGAACAAAATCAACCGTCATTCTGCGCAAGCGAAGCGCGGTTGCAGAATTTTCTTGGGTTCACCAACAAACCCTGCGGCTTCGGTAGTGGGACGGGGTTTGTCAATAATCTGAAGGAAAAGTTGACAGATAAGTCAAAGGATTTTTGCTTTTCCCGAGTCCCGAGTCCCGAGTCCCGAGTCCCGAGTCCCGAGTCCCGAGTTTATTCCGGCAACAGCACGCGCTTGAGGCGTGAGCCTGCGCCGGTTTTGATTTGCACATCGCTTTTGCGGCAGCCAAAGTGCTTGGCAAGGAGTGCAATCAGTTCGGCATTGGCTTTGCCATCCACCGGCGGGGATTTGAGTTGCGCAAGCCAGATGCCGTCCTCGCCCTCGGTCAACGATTGGGTACGGGCATTGGGTTTGACTTTCAGTTGCAAAACGCGCATCAAAGTTTCAGTTTCAGATATTTCGGCATCCCGTCTCGGGCAAAAGGCGGGTAGGCTTCGCCGCGAATCAGCGGCTGCAGATAGCGCCTTGCGGCCTCGGTGATGCCATGGCCGTCTTCGCGGATGAAATGCTCGGGAAAGGTTTTTTCCTTGTTGGCGATATCCTCCAGCGCAGCCGGTTCAATTTTCCAGCGATAGGGCGTATCGCTGCTGCGCACGATGACCGGCATCACCGCGTTCATGCCCTTGAGGGCGTATTGCACGGCTTTTTTGCCGACCGCGCGGGCGTGGGCAAAATCGGTTTCCGAGGCGATATGCCGGGCGGAGCGTTGCAGATAGTCGGGCATTGCCCAGTGGACTTTGTAGCCGAGTTTTTCCTGCACCCGGCCAGCCAGATGACTGGCCACGCCGCCGAGCTGGGTATGGCCGAAGGCGTCTTTGCCGGCGCCGGCATCGGCCACGAAGCGGCCTTGTGGGGCGCGGATGCCTTCGCTGGCGACCACCACGCAATAGCCCACGCGCTTGACCACGGCATCGACGCGGGCCAGAAAATCGGCCTCGTCAAACACCCGCTCGGGGAACAGAATCAGATGCGGGGCTTCATCTTCGCCCTTGCCGGCCAGACCCGCCGCTGCGGCCAGCCAGCCGGCGTGGCGCCCCATGGCTTCATACACAAAAACCTTGGTGGAGGTGGAGGCCATCGCCGCCACGTCCAGCGCACATTCGCGCACGCTCACCGCCGTGTATTTGGCCGCCGAGCCAAAGCCGGGGCAGCAGTCGGTGACGGCAAGATCGTTGTCCACCGTCTTGGGCACGCCGATGCAGGTCAGCGGGTAGTCGAACTCCGCCGCCAGTTGCGAGACTTTCAGCGCGGTATCGGCCGAGTCATTGCCGCCGTTGTAGAGGAACCAGCGCACTTCGTGCTTGCGGAAGGTTTCCAGCAGTTGCAGGTATTTTTCCCGGTCTTCCTGCAAGGATTTGAGCTTGACCCGGCAACTGCCGAAGGCGCCGCCCGGGGTGTGTGCGAGCGCGCGCAAATCGGCGCGACTCAATCCTTGCGTATCAATCAAATCGTCATTCAGGACGCCGAGGATGCCATTGCGTCCGGCCAGCACGCGGATGCCGTGGCTGCGGGCTTCTTCTATCACCGCTGCGGCGGTGGCATTGATGACGGCGGTGACGCCGCCGGATTGGGCATAGACCAGGGTGCCTTGCGTGCTGCGGCGGGATTTTGTCATGACAGGGCTCCTAAGCAGGCTGGATGCGTTAAGCTGCGCGAGTCCGCGCTGCCTGCGAGTGTAGCGCCCCTGAAAATGTTTGGTTTGATGGAGTTGATGCAATGCGATTGGTTCTTCTTGGCCCCCCCGGTTCCGGCAAAGGCACGCAGGCTGCGCGCCTGAAAGCGCATTTGCAGGTGCCGCATATTTCTACTGGCGACATGCTGCGGGCGGAAATCGCCGCAGGCAGCAAGCTGGGGCTGGAAGCCAAGGACGTGATTGCCCGTGGCGAGCTGGTCAGCGATGAAATCCTGCTGGGGATGCTGGAAGAGCGCCTCTCGCGCCCGGATGTGGCCAAGGGCTTCATTCTGGATGGCTACCCGCGCAATCCGGCGCAGGCCGAGGCACTGGGCAAATTGCTGGAAAAAATCGGCCAGCCGTTTGATGCCGCCGTGCAGCTGGATGTGCCGACGGAGCTGCTGGTCGAGCGCATTGCAGGCCGTGCCAAGGCCGAAGGCCGTGCCGATGACACGCCCGAATCGGTGCGCGTGCGCCTGAAGGTGTATAACGACCAGACCGCGCCGGTGATTGATTTCTATCGCGGCAAAGGTCAGCTCACCGTGGTCGATGGCGTGGGCGAGCTGGACGAAGTGTTCGCGCGCATCCTCAAGGCCATTGGCTAAGCGGCGTGTTTTCCCCTGACGCCGGGCTTGCCCGGCGTCGTTGCGTTCAATGAAGGTGGAGCAGCCTTGAAAATCCATATCCTCGGCATTGCCGGTACTTTCATGGGTGGCGTGGCCGCCCTGGCGCGTGAACTTGGACATCAGGTCGAGGGCAGCGACCAGGCGGTGTATCCGCCCATGTCCACCCAGCTGGAAAAACTGGGCATTGAATTGAGCCAGGGGTATCGCGCTGAAAACATTGCCGAAGACTGCGATGCCATCGTCATCGGCAATGCGCTCTCGCGCGGCAATCCGGCGGTAGAGGCCGTGCTGGACAGTGGCCGCGCCTATACCAGTGGCGCACAGTGGCTGGCCGAGCATGTGCTGCCGGGGCGCGAAACCATCGCGGTGGCCGGCACGCACGGCAAAACCACCACCACCACCATCACCGCGTTTTTGCTGGAGGCGGCAGCTCGCGCGCCGGGCTTTCTGATTGGCGGCGTGGCCGGGGATTTTGGCGTTTCCGCGCGCATCGGCGCCGGGCGTGAGTTCGTGGTCGAGGCCGACGAATACGACACTGCGTTTTTCGACAAGCGCAGCAAGTTCGTGCATTACCGCCCGGCGGTTTGCATCCTCAACAATCTGGAATACGACCACGCCGACATCTTTCCCGACCTGGCCGCCATTGAGCGGCAATTCCACCATCTGGTGCGCACTGTGCCGCAGCGTGGGCGGCTGATTGTCAATGGCGAGGATGAAGCCCTGCGCCGCGTGCTGGAGATGGGTTGCTGGACGCCGGTGGAAACCTTTGGCATTGGCGAAGGCTACAACTGGTCGGCGCGGCTGGAGGCAGCCGATGGCAGCGCCTTCGGCGTGCTGCGCGATGGCGTGGAAGTCGCCCTTGTGCAGTGGCCGCTGCTCGGTCGCCACAATGTGCTCAATGCCCTGGCGGCGCTGGCCGCCTGCGCGGCAGTAGGTGTTGCGCCTGCCGAGGTCGCCCCGGCGCTGGCGCACTTCCAGAGCGTCAAACGGCGCATGGAAGTGGTGGGCGAGGTCGGTGGCATCAGCGTATATGACGACTTTGCCCATCATCCCACTGCGATTGCCACCACGCTTGCCGGTTTGCGCGCCAAGGTGGGTGATGCGCGCATCGTGGTGGCCATGGAGCCACGCAGCAATTCCATGCGCCTGGGCGCGCACGCCGAGGCGCTGGCGCCTTCGCTTGCCATCGCCGATGAAGTGGTATTTCTGGCGCGCCCGGAACTGCCCTGGGATGCCGCCCGCGTGATTGCCCAAGTGCGCGGTGAGGCCACCGCCGTGGCCGATGTCGATGCCTTGCTGGCGACATTGCAAGCCCGCACCCGCCCCGGCGACCATGTGGTGTTCATGTCCAATGGCGGTTTTGATGCCGCACCACGCCGCTTTGTGGCGTTATTGCGCGGCTAACTGTAGCTCCTCAAGACGTTGTTCCCTGCAAAGCCCAGCCGGGTCTCAGGTGACAGGCGTCCTATGGACGAGTGTGGTCGATGGAAATTGTAATGATGCATCCAGGGCGCGAGTTAATCTGCACGATGTGCTGAACTGGGATACCGATATGCATAAGCCCATTCGCGCGAAACCGCCTATGCATGGATGCTCGAATACAACAAGATCCGTCCCCACGACGCACTCGGCAATCTCACCCTCACCGAATACCACAATCACCTCGCCGGAAGTTCTACTTTTGAAATGTATGCTTGACGGGGAAGGCTACGGTTTTGCTGCTGTTGGTCTTTGCGATTGGGCTGCCCTGGGCATCGCTGTGCAGGTATTCGATGCTGATGGTATTGCTGCCAATGGGTTTACGATGTTCGGCAATCAGCCGGTTGCCCAGATAGATATGCCGGATGCGCTGTCCGGCTTGTTCGTCACGCTGCCAGCGCAGTTGGCCGCTGTGGTCGTACAGGTATTGCGTATTGCCACCATGGCTGCGCAGGCGGTTGCCGTAGGTAAAGCCTTTGACTGCGCCATTGGGGAAGTAGCTGATGTTGCTGGCAACATTCACGCTGCTGCCATCCTGGGCGATGATTTGCGTGACTTGCCCCAGGGCGTTCAGCGTGTAATGGGCAGTCAGCCCTGCCGGGTGGCTGTGGCTGTTGAGGTGGCCATTGGCGTTGTAGCCATAGCCCAATGTCCACGGGCTGCTAGCATCGGCAGTAGTGGTTTCTTGTACCAGCAAACGGCGTTTGTTGTGGCTGTAGCTATTGGTGACGGTATTGCCGCCATGACTGTTATGGGTGGTGATGGTGGCAGGCAAGCCATCCGGGGTATAGCGCCGGCTCTGGTTGCCGCGCCCGTCGGGAAAGCTCAGCTGGCTGAGCCGGTTGCGGGCATCGTAGCTGCGGCTCACACGGCGTGCCGCTACCGCCGGGCTATTTCCGTGCAGTTCACAGGCAGGGGTGCCAGTCAGGCCGGATGCACTCCATTTAAGATTGCCGGCACCGTCATAACCCATCAATGTGGTGCCCGTTTCCGGCTCCACGCTACGGCACAGCAGTTGTTGTGCGTTGTAGCTGTAACTGCGGTTGATGCCTGTACCGGCATCGGGGTTGGCGCTGTTGCTGCGACGAATCCGTGTGGGTTTGCCGAATATGTCGCGCTGGATATGGGTATGTGCGCCTCCCGGATGAGCGATATGAACGGGAAAGTCTGTTACAGGCGTGTCCCATACCATGTAACTGCTGGTGGTTTGGTTGCCCTTGGGGTCGGTGACCCGGGTTTTGAAGCCACTCAAATACTCGGTACGTGTTGTCAGCAAGGCAGGACTGAGTTCGCTGTCTTGCTGAACTTGCACCACCCTGCCCAATGCGTCATAACGGGTATGCGTACCGGTATTGCTGTCGTGTACGCTGGCCGGATACGCAGCAAAGGTCACACGACCTTCATGGTCGTAGGCAAAGCGCTGAAAGCGTTGGGTCGCCGCCTGATGGGCGGTGTCGTATTCGCGCACCAGCAAAGGCCGCCACAGGGCATCGAAATAAGTCACCTTGCGCCCATTGCCGGTAGCGACTGTTTGACGCCAATGCCCAGCCGGGATGCCGTATTCGGCTGCATTGACCTGCTCAAACACCTGGCTGGTGCCATGCCATGCCGTGCTGTCTCCACCGGGATAGGTAATACTCGCCAGCCGCCCCATGGCATCGTAACCGTAGCCTGTGCTGTAACCGTTTTCGTCCGTTGCCCGGGTAATCCAGCCCGCATCATTGACCTGTGCCGACTGTGTGGCGCCAGAGGGAAACTCAAGCGTAGCGGGATATTGAATTGTTTGTGGAATGCCGCGCTTCCAGTTACTCAATGTGGTGGTATTGCCGTTGCCGTCAGTTACGGTTTTAATCGTGCCACGCTGACCGCCAGCAATGCTGGAGGTGGTGTCCCAGCCCAGGGTTTGTACGGTGCACCCGTATTGCTTGCTGACCAATGGCAGCGCATAGGTGTTGTCATAGGTGTTTCCGATATCAGCACACCATTGGTGCCGCAACCTTTCGGAAGCTCTGCAATGGGCGCCGTGCATTTGACCTGGGAAATTTGACCCAGTACCCATTTGGCAAGGGGCTTAGGAAGCAGGTATGTGTCAACAACATGCTAACTTCCTGATATGCCAATCAAAAATAGGTACTACCGCCATTCAAAAATCAGTGAGTCCAAGTTTCGACAGCTTTTGCGCCTGTTCGCCATGGATTTGACCGCCACGGATGCCGCGCAGTTGTGTGGCCTTTCCGTGCGTTCGGTCAATGCGGTGTACCAACGCATCCGTGCCCGTCTGGCTCAGGAATGTGCTGCGCAGTCTCCGTTCTCGGGCGAACTTGAAGCCGATGAATCCTATTTCGGCCCCAAGCGCATCCGGGGCAAACGCGGACGCGGTGCGGGTGGCAAAACCATCGTCTTTGGCTTACTCAAACGCGGTGACTGCGTTTACACCGAAATCGTCCCCGATGCTTCCAAAGCCACGTTGCAAGCTATCATCCGTGGCAAAGTGGATCCCAACAGCATCATCCACACCGACGGATGGCGAGGCTACGATGGGCTGGTTGACTTGGGGTTGGAAAAGCACTTTCGGGTCAATCACGGCAACAACGAGTTCGTCAAAGGCTCCAGGCACGTCAACGGCATTGAGTCTTTCTGGAGCTATGCCAAACATCGGCTGGCGCAGTTTCATGGGGTACGTAAGGACAAGTTCGAGCTGCACCTCAAGGAGACCGAGTTCCGCTTCAACCATCGGAACCTTGATCTCTACAAGACACTGCTTAAACTGCTCAGAAATAACCCTCTTTGAGGTGTTTGCTTCCTAAGCCCCTTGGATAAATTGTCATGGTATAGGGTTTCTTCAGTACGTATTGGATTGCCAATTGCAGTACTGGATTGGGTCACTGTTCGTGGTCGGCCAAGATGATCGAAGTTGTGAGCCTGCCAAACGAATGTCGTACCATCTTGATGTGTTGTGCGTTGGGTGACTGGCCGAATCCTTGCGCTGGTTGGATCTGAAATAAAGCCAAGTATTCCGCCATATTCGCTATGAAA
Organism: Lysobacteraceae bacterium NML07-0707; assembly: GCA_002798295.1. Lineage (GTDB taxonomy): Bacteria > Pseudomonadota > Gammaproteobacteria > Xanthomonadales > Xanthomonadaceae > Solilutibacter. Next base: position 152,802 of record NWQT01000027.1, read on the forward strand.
TGGCTGTGAGGCCGCCTCTGCTTCAGTCATGTAAGTATTGGTTTGCGATTTTATTTGGGTAGGGTCTTAGGAAGTTAAGGATTTAGATAGGCTGCTCACGCAGCATTTTCATCATGAGTTTGTAGAGGTTATCGCGTCGATGATTGAATCGGAACTCGGTTTCCTTGAGGTGCAGGTAAAACATGTCTTTGCGAATGCCCTTCATCTTGGCCAGGCGTAGCTTGGCATATGCCCAGAACGACTCAATACCGTTGATATGCGTCTGGTCGTTGGCGAACGCGTTGCTCTGGTGATTGACCCGCAAGTGCCTGGCGTAGCCCACATCCACCAAGCCATGATAGCCGCGCCAGCCGTCACTATGGATGACGCTATCCAGTGCCACTTTACCCCGGATAGCCTTTTGCAGCGTGGCTTTCTTCACGTCAGGGACAATTTCTGTGGACACCCATCCGTTGCGCTTGAACAGGCCAAACACGATGGTCTTGCTCCCTGCACCCCGTCCGCGCTTGCCGCGAACGCGGCGAGGCCCAAAGTAGGATTCGTCCACTTCCACCTGCCCCGACCACGGGCTGTGTTTTCCACGCTCAACAGCAATGCGCTCACGCAGCTTGATATAGATGGCATTTATCGAGCGCAAGCTGACCCCTGTCAGTCTTGCAGTATCCGAGGCCGACAAGTCCAAGGCGAAGTAACGCAAAACTTTCCGAAAAGTCTTCTCTGCGATTCGGGAACGATAGTAGTATCTGTTTTTCCTTGTCATTACAGAAGCTTAGCTCACCATTGAAGCGGCTTAACTTCCTAAGACCCTTGGGTATTATCTGCGCGCAGAACCTCTACTTTCAGTTATCTGCCATCGTTATCGTGATAGCGCATGCCAAAAGTGTGGCGGTGCTTCGTCCCATTCGGTTGAGTTATCGTGACTGTTTTGCTTTCCGTACAAGTACTGCATGGGTAGGCAGGAGGCTCGGCATGATGACCCCAAAGTGTCTCCAAGCTGTATTCATAGTTGTAATGCCAGGTCATTTCATGTAGCCCCGGGTCATTGAGTGACTTGCTGTTGATACTCATTACATCGAAATAATGTGGTACTAGCAATTCATAATCTGGATCCGCCGGGTCTCCAGTTTGCATACATTCCGTTGCATGGACACCGCTACGGTAATGTCGCTGGTTTTGGAAGGCAAAGACCCCAGTGATTCCAGAAGGATGAGTGGCTTGCAATGAAAAATCATGGGTTTCCAGAGGAGGGATACCCATGCACCATGGCAAATCAGATAGGCCATCCAAGCTGATGGTTGGCCTCAGTGTGCCGGTATATGCATATTGCCATCGGCTGTCATCTGGTTGAACCACTGCCACCAAGTTGTCGCAATGATATTGGTAGTGCCAGACTCGCCCATGGCTGATCGCGGTACTCAGGTGACCATTCATGATTTGCCCGAACGCTTTGGCGACTTTCGCGTGGTTCATCTTTGGCATTCACGCTGGAGTCGTTCAGGCATTTGGCAACGTGTCTTTGCGGCATTGGCACAGGATGCCGGCAACGAGTGGGTAATGATTGACGCCACCCTTGTGCGAGCACACCAGCACAGCGCCGAGGCTAAAAAACCAAGGTGGTCAAGCGATCAGTCGCAGCCGAGGGGGGGTGAGCACCAAAATTCACGCCCCCACCGATACGCTCGGTAATCCCACTTCCCTGGGCAGGCGCACGACTTGGAGGACGCAGACGCATTGTTGCCGGGCAATCCAGGCAAAACGGTGATTGCCGACAAGGCCTATGCTGCGCATAGCAGAGTGATTGAGCCCTTGTGGGCTGCGGGCAAGCAGGCGGTGATTCCATCACGTAGCCGCAACAAAGCGCAGCGCGAGTGCGACGCGGCACTTTACAAGAAACGTCACGCTATTGAGAACTTCTTTGCCCGCCTAAAACAGTGGCGTGCCATTGCCACGCTTTATGACAAGACGGAATGTAACTTCCTGGGCGCCATCCACCTCGTCTCGGCCATCATTTGGATGATTTGATGACGTGCCCTAGGTGTTCAGTCTCATCATTAGATGGCTCGGCGCAATTCTAAAGCGTTCAGGCTGTGCGTCCCACTGTTTGCAGATGAATTCGTAGGGCATGGCTCCCTTTAGGCTCTTGAGCCTGCGAGCAAAGTTGTAGGCGTCCATGAAGCGGGTCAGGTGCTGCCATAACTGTGCGTGATGGTCGTCATGGAAGCGCTTGATGGTGGCTTCGTTGAGGATCCGGTCGGTGGTTTGGCATTCTAAACATCCGCATCGGTTGGCCAGCCTTCGCCGCTGCCACGCTGGATGACTTTGTCACCTTCCAGCACATCACCCGCAGGGATGGCGGGCAGGCTGGCGACGCGCTCATAGATTGGGGTGAAGTCCGGGCGTGTGGCGTTCATCAACTGCTCAAAGCTGTCGATGACGAAATAGGTCTTCTGGTAGGTGTCGATGCGATAGCGGGTGCGCATGATGCGCTCAAGGTCGAAGCCGATTCGGTTGGGCGCATCCGATTCCAGCGAATACAGGCTTTCCCCTTTGGAAGAAACAATGCCGGCACCGTAAATGCGCAGTCCATCGGGCTGTTGAATCAGGCCAAACTCCACCGTGTACCAGTACAGCCGGGTCAGGTGCATCAAGGCTTCCGGGCCGATGCCATGCGCCTTCACACCGCCGCGGCCATAGGCTTCCATATAGTCGGCAAACACCGGCAGCATCAGCAGCGGCACATGGCCGAACAGGTCGTGGAACAGGTCGGGCTCTTCGATATAGTCGATTTGATCCGGGCGGCGGATCCACCAGGTCACCGGAAAACGGCGATTGGCCAGGTGGTCAAAGAAGTCCAGCTCCGGCAGCAAACCTTCCACGCCGATGATCTGCCAGCCGGTGGCTTTTTGCAGCGCCTGATTGATGTCGCTGAACTTGGGGATGGCGGCCTCGCCCATGCCCATTGCGTCCTGCGCGGCGAGAAATTCATCGGCAGCGCGGCCGAGCAGAAGCTCGCGCTGACGCAGGTACAGGGTGCGCCAGGTCGCATGTTCTTCGGCGCTGTAATCGTCCCAAGGCTGTTCGACGATGCCGGTGGCATACACCGGCACCTTGCCCTTGTCGGTAATGATGTTTTCTACGCGGCGGGGTGTGCTGTTCATGACCTGATTCTAGTGCCAGAGCGAGGTATCCGGCTATGACCCTGGCCGCTGCACAATGACTGTTTTGCTGACAGGGCTACGGCGGCTTGCCGATAGCAAGCCAGTGACCCGATGCGGACACATTGGGGGCACGAGCAAAGACTGTTTTGCGCTTACCTCAGCACCGTGGCGACGAACGGCGGTAAGTGCTGCGCACCAGCATGGATCTCGGCGCTGTAATACAGCGTGGCGAAGTCCTTGCCGATAGCATCGGCCTTGCGGAAGGCAAAATCGGCCTCAGCCTCTTTCGCTGCCATGGTCACGCTCCACCAGCCGGTCGGATAGCAGGGCTGCGGGAACGGCAGAGTTTGGAATGCGCGGAAGCCGGATTTGCGCATTTCGTCGCGCATCTGGTTGATCAGCTCTTGCAACATCAGGGGCGACTCCGATTGTTGTACCAAGAAGCCGCCGGGTTTGAGAGCGCGCGCGCAGTCGGCAAAGAAGGCGGCATTGAACAGCCCTTCGGCTGGGCCAACCGGGTCGGTGGCATCGACGATGATGATGTCCACGCTGCCTTGCGGGCAGTTTTTCATGTAGGCAAGGCCATCATCGAACAGGATTTCCGCACGCGGATCGTCATTGGATTCGCACAGTTCGGGGAAATGTTTTTCCGCCATGCGCGTGACCTGCTCGTCGATGTCGCACTGGGTGACCTTTTCCACGCCCGGGTGCTTCAGCACTTCGCGCAGCGTGCCGCAGTCGCCGCCGCCGATGATCACTACACGCTTGGGTGCCGGATGAGTGAACAGCACCGGATGGGCGATCATTTCGTGATAGAAGAAATTGTCGCGCGAGGTCAGCATCATCGCGCCGTCGATCAGCATTACATTGCCCCAGTCGCTGGATTCGTAAACCTCGACTTTCTGGAATGGCGATTGCACTTCGTCGAGCTTGCGGGTGATGCGGAAACCGATCGACGAGCCGGTGGGTTCAAAGTTTTCGTACAGCCAATCCTGCTGGGACATGAGGCAAACTCACAAGGGGGTGAACGGGCGCGAATTGTACTCGGGCGAAGCTGTCCGCACAGTGACGAGCGTGGCAGGGGAAGAGCCGCCTGTGGCCTTGCTTGCCCCGGGTTGCCGCTTGCATGATGATCCGCTGCCTGATCGGTGTTGATGCCCGGTCTGACGAGACCGGTTCGATAGCCTGCACCCAAGAGTGTTCCATGACCCAAATCCTGCTCTACGTTTTTATCTATCTGTTTGCTGCCGTGGCCGGGGTGCTGGTTTCCAAGCGCTTTGGGTTGGGCTCGGTATTGGGCTATCTGATGGCCGGGATTGCCATTGGCCCGGTGCTGGGGCTGGTCGGCAAGGAGGTGGAAAGCATCCAGCAGGTGGCCGAGTTCGGCGTGGTGATGATGCTGTTTCTGGTTGGGCTGGAGTTGGCGCCACACAAACTGTGGGCGTTGCGCCACAAGCTGCTTGGCCTTGGCGGCTTGCAGGTCGGGTTGACCGTGGCGTTGATCGCCCTGGTCGCAGTGCTGCTGGGGCAGAGTTGGCAGATCGGGGTGGCGGCTGGTTGCATTCTGGCGCTGTCCTCCACCGCAATCGTGCTGCAAACCCTGGGCGAGAAGGGGCAGCTATCCAGTCAGGGCGGGCAGTCCAGCTTCATGGTGCTGCTGTTTCAGGACGTGGCGGCAATTCCGATGTTGGCGCTGCTGCCGCTTCTGGGCGCCGCCGGTGCCGCAGCCCAGGCCGAGGGGGTGGATCATTCGATCAATCTTTTGGCCGGGCAGCCGGTGTGGTTGCAGGCGCTGGTCACCGCGCTGGTGCTGGGCTTGATCGTGTTCGGCGTGCGTCGCATCGTGCCGCCGGCATTCCGGCATATCGGCCGTACCGGGTTGCGCGAGATGTTCACCCTATTCACCTTGATGCTGGTGGTCGGCATTGCCGAGCTGATGGCGGTGATCGGCCTCTCGCCCGCGCTTGGCAGCTTCATCGCCGGAGTGGCGCTGGCCGAGAGTGCCTACCGGCATGAGCTGGAAAGCCATCTGGAACCTTTCAAGGGACTGTTTCTCGGGCTGTTCTTCATCACCGTCGGCGCCGGCATCAATTTCAAGCTGCTGGGGGCGGAGTTGGGGCTGATTCTCGGCCTGACCCTGGGTCTTCTGCTGCTGAAGATGCTGGTGCTGTACGGGCTGGGACGGGTATTCCGGCTTTCGCGGCCGGCCAATAAATTGTTCGTGTTCAGTCTGGCGCAGGCGGGCGAATTCGGTTTTGTGTTGCTGTCGATCAGCAAGCAAAGTCATTTGCTGCCACAACTGATTGCCGATCGTCTGCTGTTGGTGATTGCGCTATCGATGGTGGCGACGCCGCTGATGTTCCTGCTGCATGACTGGCTGGCCGCGCGCAGTGCCCGGCAACAGCAGGCAGCGGAGCGGCCGCAGGATGAAATCGGTGAAGACAAGCCGATTATCCTGCTCGGCCATGGCCGTTTCGGCGTGCAGATCAACAGCATGTTGGCGGCCTGCGGCTTCCATGCCACGGTGATTGATTATCACGCTGAAACTGTCGATGGCCTGACCCGGTTCGGCCTGAAAACCTATTACGGTGATGCCAACCGTCCCGAGCTGCTGGCCTCGGCCGGGCTGCATGAGGCCAAGTTGTTGATCGTGGCGATTGATGATCGCAGCCGCGCGGTGGAAATCATCCGTTTCGTGCGCCGCCACTACCCCAAACTGCCGATCATTGCCCGCGCCTACGATCTGCATCACGGCCATGAGCTGCACCGCGCCGGAGCCGATCACGTGATCCGGGAAACTTTTGATGCGGCGATGCGCAGCGCGCGGCTGGCGCTGGAGACGCTCGGTATTGACCCGGACAAGGCGCATGCGCTGGCCGATCTGTACACCCAGCGCAGCGAGTACCGCATGCAGGCGCTGGCCGATGTGCACGAGCCGGATCTGCCCAAGTACGCCAATGAAAAACTGACAGAAAAGATGCGCCAGATCGAAGCCGAAACCGTGGCGCTGATGCAACAGTTACTGCACGGGGAAAGCCGCCCCGCAGCCGCTGCCGATGGCGTGGCAGACAAGGATTGAGCCGCGCCGGTACTGTCCGCGCGGCGGCTGGATATGTCTTTTAGTAGCGGTTGCAGCGGATGTTTTCGGTACGGCAGAACATCGCGTCGTTTTCACGTTCGCAGGCTTTTTGTGCCTGTCGCCGGGCAAGCCCCGGATGACTTGATTCGCCCTCATAGGTGCGCGTGAAGGCGTTGATGCGGCATACATGCAGCGTATCGGTATTGAAGCGGCTGTAATGGCGGCGCTCATCCTCCAGCAATTGGATGCGTGCCTGCAAATGGCGGACTTCGGCTTCCAGCCGGGCCAGACGGTGTTCGGTTTCGGCATCGGCTGCGCCAGCGGCCAACGGCGCAAGGAACAGGCTGCACAGCAGCATGGGGAGTGTTTTCATGGGGGGAGTGACCAAGCGTGGGGGCGGGACATGAAAACGGCCATCCGTGGATGGCCGCTTTCGGACTGACAGCAACGGATCAGAAGCGGTATTCAAAGCCCGCAGCCAGGGTGCGATTGCTGTAGCGCAGCTTTTCGCCGGTGGTCGGCAGGCGGGTGTCGTTACCACGGAAGTAGTCGTAGTTCAGGCTTACACCCATATTCGGGGTGAAGTCATAACCGGCACCGATGCCAAAATACGGCTGGTGGCTGTGGGTGCTGCGCGAGCGGCGGATATCCACGCCATCAATGGTGCCGTGGCTGGAAGCCTGGTAGCTCGAACGCATATAGCCCAAGCGTCCCATGCCAAAGAAGCCGGTATCGGCAGATTGGTCGCCAAAACGCACCTTGCCCACCGCGCCAATGCCGTAGCCATCCACGTCATTGTCATAATCGAAGCCGGCAAACTTGTGGCTCTTGCCGTAGTAACGGCCATAGAAGCCTTCCACGCCGATGTTCGGGTTGAACATGTAGCCACCGCGAACCACAAAGGAATTGTCCTTCAGACGGCCGGTGTTATCGCGGTTGTCCAGATGGGTGCGACCGACTTCGCCGCGGACAAAGGCCTGACCATTGCTGGCCGATTGTGCAAATGCGCTGCCGCAGGCCAGGGCGGCCACCAGGGCAGTGCTCAACAGGGGGAGGGTTTTGTTGTTCTTGAACATCTTTACTGCTCTCCATGAACCCCGGTATGGGGCTGGTGCAGGGGATGATGTTGCAGACGCTGGCGAATGGAAAGGCTTTGCCGTTTGCCGTAAACAAGAGGTTAAACAAGGTGGCCGGATGCTGAATGCGAGCCTGAAAGCCAGCTGAAATTAAGCCTTGGTTGGGTGTGAGCCCATGCAAAAACGGCCTCAATCACGCTTGCAATCATCTCGTCCCAGCAGCCGCTCAAACCGGCTGCTTTCACATGCCGGAGTGGGTTCGGGTTTGGGACGCGCCGCTTCGGTGCGAGCAGCCTGGAGCTCACGGATGCGCGCCTTGATTTGCGGGATCAGCGCCTGTGCAGCCTGCTCGCCTTCCAGAATGGCGACATTTCTGTGCTCGAAATCGGCGGGGCCAATTTTGCCTACGCGCGGGCGGATAATGACATCGGCACGTTTCATTTCTTCCTCACCAAGGCGCTGCCCCATGATGGTGATGGCCTGGTTGACGATGCCAAGCATATGGCCGGGCCGGTTGCCCGCAGCTTTGTTGGAGATATCGACGGCAATCACCATGTCGGCACCCAGTTGCCGGGCAGCATCCACCGGCACCGGGCTGGTGATGCCGCCATCGACATAGCGGTGCCGGCCAATCGGGGCGGGCTCGAACACACCGGGAATGGCGCTGGAGGCGCGTACTGCCTGCCCGGCATTGCCGCGCACGAATACGGTGCGCTCGCCGCTATCGAGCCGGGTGGCCACAGCGGCAAAAGGTTTGGCAAAGCGCTCCATCGGTTTTTGGCCGACCAGGGTGTTGATGTAGTCCTGCAATTTCTGGCCTTTGAGAAGGCCGCCGGAAAACAGGCTGACATCGCGGATATTGGCCTCATCCAGCGCAAACGCCTGCTGCTGCATCTGGTAGGGAGTCATGCCGCTGGCATACAACGCGCCGACCACACTGCCAGCACTGGTGCCAGCCACCACATCAATCTCGATGCCATTGGCTTCGAGCATCTTGATGACGCCAATATGGGCAAAACCCTTGGCGGCGCCACCGCCCAGCGCCAGCCCGACGGTGATTTTCGGTGGCGGGCTTTGCACAACCGGCGGTGGCGGTGCGGGTTTGACGGCTGCGCCGCCGCAACCGGCAACCAAAGCGCCCAGGATCAGGGGCAGATGGATACGCAGCTTGAAGATGTTCATAGGGTCATTGTGTCGACTATCAAAAGCCGTTATCGCCATCGAGCAGACGGCCAAGGCCACCAAGTACCGAGCCTTCGCCCATGCTTTTGCCACCGGCCTGCGGGGCGGCGGCCAGCATCCGCCCGGCCATGCGCGAGAACGGCAGCGATTGCAGCCAGACCTTGCCAGGACCCGTCAGGGTGGCAAGAAACATGCCTTCGCCACCGAACAACATGCTCTTGATGCCGCCCACGGTGCGGATATCCATCTGTACCGTGGGATGGAAGGCCACCACGCAGCCAGTATCCACATCCAGCCGCTCGCCAGCAGCCAGGTCGCGCTCCACCAGCGTGCCGCCGGCATGCACAAACACCCAGCCATCACCATCGAGCTGCTGCATGATGAAGCCCTCGCCGCCGAATAGCCCGGTGAGAATGCGTTTCTGGAAGAAAATGCCGAGTTTCACGCCGCGCGCACCGGCCAGAAAGCTGTCCTTCTGGCAGATGATGCGCCCGCCATGTTCGGCCAGCCGCAGCGGCAACACCGTGCCCGGATACGGCGCGGCAAATGCCACCTTGGCCTTGCCCTGCCCGGCATGGGTGAACACGGTGGTGAACAGGCTCTCGCCGGTAACCACGCGACGACCGGCGGCAAACAGCTTGTCCATCATCCCGCCACCGCCGGATTTGGAGCCATCACCAAATACGGTATCCATTTGCACGGCAGCATCCTTGTACATCAGCGCCCCGGCCTCGGCCACCGCGCTTTCGCCGGGGTCAAGCTCCACTTCCACGAACGGCATGTCGTTGCCGACGATGCGGTAGTCGATGTCGTCACTGGCCATGCGTGCGGACTGGTTCGGCGGTGGAACCGGCGGCATATCCTCGGGCAGGCCGGTTGCATACGCTTCGGCAAACTCCGGCATCGCCCGCGCCGGTTGCCAGCCGGACAATCCCAGCCGCCAGCACAGTGCATCCGGGTGCTGCTGGACATGGCTGAACGCTTGGTCGGTATCGAACGGCCCGTGACGCTCGATTTGGCCGGGCTGGATGAAATACCACTGCGACATGCGCGGCACCTTGATTGATGGGGAAAGAAGCCGGAAGCATACGTCGCCGCGCCTGCCCGCGTTCAGATGATTTGCAGGGTGATGGCCTTCAGTACCGCACGGGTACGGTCGCGGCTGCCGAGCTTGTCGAGTATGGTGGAGACGTAGTTTTTCACCGTGCCTTCGGCCAGAAACAGGCTGCGGGCGATTTCCTTGTTGCTGTAGCCACCGGCCATGAGCCGAAGGATGGCGATTTCGCGCGCGGAAAACAGAGCCTTGGGCGCATTCTGATCGTGATAACGATAGCGTGCGCGTACAGGCCCGGGGCTGAGCGGTTGCAATAGGGATTCACCCGCCAGCGCCCGGCAAATTGCTTCGCACAAATCCTCGGGGGCCGCATCCTTGAGCAGGAAACCTTGTGCTCCCGCTTCGCAGGCGGCCAGCAACAGCTCGCTGTCATCGAAGGTGGTGAGCAGTACGCAGGGGGTGGTATTGCCGGATTTGCGCAATTGGCGCAAGGCGCTGATGCCATCCATCTCCGGCATGCGGATGTCGCTGAGAATCAGGTCAACCGGGCAGCTGGCCAATTGCGCCAGCAGGGTGCTGCCGCTGTCGGCTTCGCAGGCGATGACAAAGCCCTGTTGCTCCAGCAATACCCGCAGGCCACTGCGGATCAATGCTTGGTCATCGGCCAGGGCAAGGCGCAGTGCGGTTTTCATGCCGGCAGCACCGCGTCAATGCGCAGTGCCCCCTTTTCACTGCATGAGAACACCAGCCTGCCGTGGCGCTCATGGATGCGCTCGCGCATTCCGGCAAGGCCATTGCCTTCGCGCAACGGCGCCTGGAGTTGCCCATCATCTTCGATATGCAGGTGCAGTTGGCCTTCTTCATGGCCAAGCCTGACATGCAGGTTGCGGGCGTTGCTGTGTCGGGCACTGTTGGTCAGTGCCTCTTGCACAACCCGCAGCAGGGTTTCGGCGAGCAGTGGGTCGTGCAGTTTGACATCGGCGGCGATGCTTATCCGCAGTTGTGGTCGCGGGAATGGGGCGGCCAGTGCGTGCAGGGCCGTGTGCAGATCAAGTCCGTCATAGGCGCGGATTTCCTGCACCACATGACGGATGTCGGCTAGCAGCTCGGCGGCCAGTTGTTCGGCCAGATGCAGCGATTCGGACGGCTGCCCGGCAGCCAGGGCGCGCAGATTGAGTCGCAGGGCGGTGAGCTTGTGGCCGACCACATCGTGCAGTTCGCGGGCAAGGCGCAGGCGCTCGGTATTGCGGGCGGTTTCGGCCAGCAGACTGCGGGTGGCCAGCAGGTCGGCATTCACCCGTGCCAGATGGTCGCGGGTTTCCTCGGCACGGCGGGCATAGCTGAGGGTCAGTGCAGCGAAGCCCTGAAAGCAGGCCAGTGACAGCAGGTCGGGCAGATACCCGTTGTAAGCCAGCCCCCCGGGGCCGAACAATGCCAGCAGGTCAAACAGCCCGACTGCCAGCAAAACCCGGTGCAGCGGCCAGGCCGCAGCCAGCACCGCCGCCCAGATGATGCTGAGGATGGCGAGCATGCCAATCGTGTAGGCAAGCAGCAGCCATAGCGACAGCACGCCCATCCCTGCCAACACCAGTCCCTGCCAGCGGCGTGACAGATGGTCTTCCAGCAACAGCAGAGCAGCAAAAGCCAGTAGCCCGGCATAAATGCGGTAGCGCGCATCCACAGGCAGTTGCGGCAAGCTCAGGCCGATGACGAGCAAGGTGGCAAAGGCAACGCCATCAAGTGGACTTACCCGGAGTTTTGTGCGTGATTTCATGCCGTTATGGTGATTTGCTGTTGCAATCCCCGCAAGCTGAATTCCGCAAAAAGTGACTTCCGGCAGGGTCGATGAGTGACGTTCGGGACTGCCTTGGCTGCCTGTCGATGGTGAGACTGTCTGCCGGTTTTCCGAGGAAGTTGAATGATGTGGGTATTCAAGATTTTCCTGCTGCTGCATATCGCGGCTGGCAGTGTCGCGCTGCTGTCTTTCTGGACTGCAGCATGGCTGCGCAAGGGCTCACCGGGGCATCGCCGTGTTGGCAGGCTGTTCATGCAAGCGATGTGCGTGGTGATTGCCAGTGGCCTGCCGTTGGTGATTGAGCGGCTGTTGCAGCAGCAATGGCTGGCAGCATTGTTTCTGGCTTATTTGTTGCCCCTGACGGCTCTCCCGCTGTGGCTGGCCTGGCGTGCCGTAACCGACAAGCATGACTGGCAAGGCATGACGCGCCGCATCGGCTGGTCACTCAATCTTTGGCTGACCGTGGTGATGGCCGTGCTGGTGCTGTGCGTCGGGATAGGCTGGGGGCAGGCACTTTTCATCGGCTATTCCGCCATTGGCCTGCTGTTGGGCGTTCGCATATGGCGATTTGCCCGCCGCCGCGTGCAGGCACCGGGCTGGCATCTGCGTTTGCACTACCAATCCATGCTGGGGGTCGGTATCGCAACGCATACTGCTTTTCTCGGCCTTGGCCTCAGGAAGTTGTTGTCATGGGTGCAGCAAATGGCGGATTTGCCGGCTGCTTGGGTGCAGCTTTTCCCTTGGTTTGCACCGGTCGCGGTGGCACTTGCCGCGGCGGTGTGGCTGGAACGCCGTTACGGGCGGAGAATCAAGTCGGCTTGAGGCGCAGGCCGTTCAGTGGCCGGGACGGCGGAAGGGAACCACTTTGTTCGCATCGGCGGGCGGCTCGCCGGGCTCGATGCGCTGCCAAATTACCTGGACATGCGCTGGGCGTTCAGGCTCCAGCCCTTGTTGTTGCAGGCGTTCGGCTTCGGTCTCGGCTTCTTCCTCCAGCTCCCAGCTATAGCGCTTGCGGGGCGGGATGGGGTCAGCGCGGCGGAACAAGATGGCGGCCACCAGCCCGCCCACGGCGCCGCCCAGATGCGATTGCCAGCTCACCCCCGGCTCTTGCGGCAGGATACTGAGCACCATGCCGCCGTAGAACAAGAAGGCCAGCATCCCGGCGGCAATGGCGGCGCGGTCGCGGCGAATCAGCCCCAGCGCAAACACCAGAAAACCCAGGCCGTGGGTGATGCCGCTGGCACCCAGATGATATTGCCCAGCCTGTCCCAAGAGCCATGCGCCCAGTCCCGCGCCCAGCCAAATCAGCGGCAGGCTGCGCAGCGTGGCGCGTGGAAACACGCTGCCTGCCAGGGTACCCAGCATCAATATCGCCACCGCATTGGTGGCCAGATGTTTGATGCTGCCATGCAAAAACGGCGCAGTCAGGATGCCCCACAAGCCGGCCGGCAAATGCGGACGCACGCTGAAAGCGCGTGCATCAAAACTTTCTTGCGAAAAAAACACCACCGCCAGCAGCAGTACCGATGCCAGAGCAAGATTGAATGCCCGCAGTACGCGGCCACGATCCCGGGCGCGCTGCTCGGGAGTGTCGGGAATATCGTGTTGGGGAAGATCCATCATGCGCAAAAGGTGGAGCCAGAAGCACTGAATGCAAGCCAAGGACAAGTTTGCATTCATGCAATGGTGTTTTTCAGGCGTGCTTTGTTGCCCTTCCAGCCCGCGTAAAATGCGCGGATGAATACTCAGCTCCCTGTCATCCGGCTCAAGAACGCGTGGAAGTCCACGCATCCGTGGATTTTTCAGCGTCTGGTGGAAAAGCCTGCCGAGCGCCCCAAGCCCGGCAGCATTGTCGAGGTGCGCGGGGTGGATGGTGCGTTTGTCGGTTATGCCTTCTACAACGGCCATTCGCGCATTGCGCTGCGGGTGCTGGAAGCCGACCCGGCGGTGCGTGTGGATGCGGACTGGTTTGCGCACAAGATTGCCGAGGCGGTGCGGCTGCGCCGGGAGATTCTGCGGTTGGATGAAGTCAGCAATGCCTGGCGGGTGTTCCACAGCGAGGGCGATGGCATCAGCGGGCTGGTGGTGGATCGTTACGATGACCTGATCGTGGTCGGTTTTTTCAGCGCCGGGGCATGGCGGCATCGGGAAATCATCTTCAATGCACTGCGCGGCCAGTTCCCCGGTTGCCGCTTCCACAGTTTTGCCGATGAGCATGTGCAAAAGCAGGAGAGCTTTGATTACCGCGATACCCAGGGCACGCAACCGGCGGTAATCAGCGAATACGGCATCCAGTTCCGCGCTGACCCGGCGGGCGCGCACAAGACCGGCTTTTTTGCCGACCAGCGCGAAAACCGCGAATGGCTCTCGCACCAATGCACCGGCAAGCGGGTGCTGGATTTGTGCTGCAATACCGGTGGTTTTGCCGTGTATGCGGCAGCGCGTGGGGCGGCGGAAGTGGTGGGCGTGGATATCGACCCGGCGGTGATCGAAATCGCCAAGGGCAATGCGCGGCTCAACCAGGTACGGCCGCGGTTCGTGCAGGCCGATATCTTTCCCTGGCTGCGCGATGCGGCCAATAACGGCGAGCAGTTCGATGTGGTGATTCTCGACCCGGCGAAGATGACCCGCGACCGCGAGCAGGTGATTGCCGCGCTGAAGAAGTACCTCGACATGAACAAGTTGGCGCTGGGTGTGGTCAAGCCCGGCGGGCTGTTTGCCACCTTCTCTTGCACCGGCCTGGTGAGCGAGGAGCAGTTCCTTGACATGCTGCGGCGCGCGGCGTTCTATGCCGGGCGCACGGTGCAGGTGCTGAAGGTGGCCGGCGCCGGGCCTGACCATCCGTGGCTGGCACAGGTGCCGGAATCGCGTTATTTGAAAGCGGTGTTCTGCCGCGTGCTGGATTGATGGCGTGTCATGCCCATCCCGCAGCTGCGGGATGGGCGCGTTGAACAGGCGTTAGGGGAGAATTTCTACCGGGATACCGTCGGCCGGGATGCCGGGATTGTCCTCGGGTTCGTTCAGGTAGTCGGGCAGGCCATCTTGTTGCATGGCAGGCTGCTCCAGGTCGCGCAGGATCTGGTAATTGCGCCGTTGCAACCAGGCATCGCGGTACAGCAGGTATTCGTCGGCCACGCCTTCGCGCATGCTGTCCACTGAAAACAACCGGCTGCGGATATCGGCCAGTTGCAGGGCTTGCAGGCCAACGCGGGTCTTGTCGTTCTGGATATGTGGCAGAGCCGAGAATGGTCGGTCGGCGACCATGCCAAACACATCGCGCAGGGTGCGCGGGCCAAAGATGGGCAGCTCCAGATAGCGTGACTGCCGCCAGCCCCAGACCGCCAGTGTCTGCCCGAAGTCTTCGTTGATATGCGGCACATTCAAGCGCGTGGCCGGGTCAAACAGGCCGCCAAGCCCCAGAGTCATGTTCAGCGTGAAGCGGATCATGGAAAAACCGGCATCGCCGGGGCGGCCTTGCAGCAGTGCATTGAAGGCCGAAAGCGGCTGGCGCAGGTTGTTGAAGAAATTGCTGATGCCAAGCCGTAGCGGGCGCGGTACCACGGCGACATAGGCGCGTGCCAGTGGCGAGGCCAGATAGCGGTCAACAAAATTGTTGAAGGCATGTATGCGGCGGTTGAGAGGCTCCCACGGGTCGTAGGTCGGGGAGAGCGCCACGCCGGGGGGCAGGCTGGCATCGGCCACCGGGTCGTATTCGCCATTGCCGTAGAGCAGTACAAAATCGTCTTCGGCCTGGGTAGGCGGGGTATTGTCTTGCGCAAGAGCCGGGGCATCGGCCGCAGTGCGGGCGGGCTGGGCAGCAGGCGCTGCCTCGCTCGTCACGGTCACGGGTACGGCGACAAGCGCCATGACCGGCGCATCGCCAGTGGCGGTCTCTGCAGTGTCGGCGGGGACAGGCAGGGCGACAGGGGCAGGCGCGCTCTGGGCGGCGAGCACCTGCGGAGCCTGGGGCGCCAGCGCCGGTGAAGTGGTTTTTCCGGCGCAGGCACTCAGCAGCAGGGCCGCGGTCAATAACAGGGGAAGGCGCAGGCGCATGGGTTCAACTCACCGACATTTGCAGTTGGGCATCCAGCCGGTAGGCATCGCGCAGTTCGATAAAGCCTGCAGGCTGGCCGATGATTTGGGCATTGGGCAGGCGCGCGCTCAGCGCTGCCAGCAAGGCCATGCCGCTACTGTCAACGGCGCTGGCAGCGGCAATATCCAGTTGTTCGATGCCTGCCAGCAGCGCGCTGGCCTGTTGCCAGGCAGCCGCTGCCGTGGGGCGGGTCAGTGCCCCACGGAAAACCAGCGTCTTTTCACGACGCTCGATATTGAGCGCATCAGTTGGCATTGGCCTGAATCTTGCCACTTTTGAGTTCGGCCGCCACGGCGCGGATGCCGCGCTGGCTCAGCGGGTTGTCGAACTGGTTGCGGAAGGTCTGCACAAACGATACGCCTTCCACCATCACATCAAACACCTGCCACTGGCCGCCGACCCGGCGCAGCAGATAGTCCACCGGAATCGGCTCGCCGCCTTGGCGCAGCATTTCGCTGGCCACGCGCACGCCGCGGTTGCCGGGCAGGGCGGCTTCGGACTTGATGCGCACCCGCAACTGGGTATTGAAGTTCAATAACGAAGCACCGTAGCGCGACATCAGGTTTTCTGTCAGCGCATCGGCAAACAGTTTGATATCGGTGTCCGAAGCGCCACGGGCATGGCGACCGAGCACCAGCCGCGCCGCGTAGTCGCGGTCGAACATCTGGCTGAATTCGCTGTTGATGAAGCGGTTGAGCGCAGCGCGGTCGCGGCTGAACTCGGCGCGACGCGATTCCAGCGTGGCGAGCACGCGCGTGCTGTTGTCCAGCACCAATTGGCTGGCGCTATTGGCTGCCGCCTGTGATGTCGCCTGAGTGCGCGCCGCTTGCTGGGCATGAGCCGGAAGCGTCGCCACGGCCAGTACGGCGGTGATGGCAAGGGAAACAAGAGTACGGGTCATGCGGGTTCTCCGTAGCGGTTTGAATGATGAAGTCAGGGGGTTGGGTCTGCCGGCGTTGCAGCAGCATCGCCGCTGCCGGTGTCACCGCCGCTGAACATGTATTTGCCTGCCAGTTGCAGCAAATCCACGGCAGGCTGGGTAAAGGCGATTTCCTCGCCCGCTTGCAGGACTTCCGGGTCACCGCCCGGTTGCAGGCCGATATAGGCCTCCCCCAGCAGGCCACTGGTGAATACGCCGGCACTGGTGTCGGCAGGCAGGTCTTTGAAGGTATTGTCGATGGCGAGGGTGACGACCGAATCGTATTTCACCGGATCCACCTCGATGGCCGCTACCCGGCCGATATTCACGCCGCCGATTTTCACCGGGCCATTGACGCGCAGCTGGCCGATGCTGGTAAAGCGTGCGGTCAGCGGATAAGTCTTGGAAGAAAAGCCGAAGTTGCCATTGGTGGAGGCCATCGCCAGCACCAGCAAGGTGGCCAGCGCCAACAGCAAAAAGGCACCGACGGCGAACTCAAGACGCGGGCCACGGATACTCATGGGGACTCCTTGCAAAAACGGGCGCTCATCGGAACATCAGTGCCGACAGCACGAAATTGAACATCAGCACCAGCAGCGAAGCATTCACCACCGCGCGGGTAGTGGCAACCGAAGTGCCTTCGATGGTGGGCTCGGAATGGAAACCGGCATGCGCGGCCACCAGCGCGGTAATCGCGCCAAATACCCCGGCTTTTAAAAACGCACCGAGGAAATCGGAACGGAAATCGACAATATCCTTCATCACCTGCCAGAACGTGCCGGCGTCCAGCCCGAGGATATGCACTGCCTCGAACCAGCCGGCAAGCATCGCAAAGCTGACGAAGAAGCCGGTCAGGAGCGGTACGGCAATCACTGCGGCCCAGAAGCGCGGCACCACCACCTTGGCAACCGGGTCAATCGCCATCAGTCCCAGCGCGGTGAGCTGGTCGGTGGCGCGCATCAGGCCAAGCTCGGCGGCGATGGAAGAACCGGCGCGGCCGACAAACAGCAGCGCGGTCAGCACCGGCGCCAGTTCGCGGTACAGCCCCAGCCCCAGCATGGCGCTGACCTGGTTGCTGGCGCCATAAGTATCCAGGGCGCGATAGCCCAGCAGAATCACCGAAAGGCCGACAAACGCGCCGCCAACGGCGATGATGGGCAGCGAGCGCGCGCCGATTTTGTAGATTTCGCGCACCAGCTCTGCAAACAATGCGCGGCTGGGTCGGGAGGCGCGCAATACCGCCAACGTGAACAGACCGGCGCGGCCAATGCTGCGGATGCTTTCGGTCATTGCCTTCATGCCTGTTTCCTCACCGGGCTGTCGAAAGCGATGGGGCCATCCGGCGCGCCATTCAAAAACTGCCGGACCAGCGGCTCGTCGCTGTGTTGCAGCGCCTCCGGGCTGCCATTGAACATCACCCGGCCATTGGCAAGCACCACCACATGGTCGCAAATCGGCAGGGTTTCATGCACATGGTGGCTGACCACGATGCTGGTCAGACCCAGTGCCCGGTTGAGCCGGGCAATCAGGCTCATGATGACGCCCGAGGCAATCGGATCCAGCCCGGTCAGCGGCTCGTCGTAAATCATCAGGGGCGGATCCAGCGCCAGCGCCCGCGCCAGCGCCACACGTCGCGCCATGCCCCCGGACAATTCGCGCGGGTACAAATCACGTGCGGCCAGAAGCCCCACTGCGTGCAGCTTCATGTCTACCAGCTTGTCCAGCACCGGCGGTGGCAAATCGGTATGCGTGCGCAGCGGCAGGGCGATGTTTTCGCCGGCGGTGAGGTCGGTCAACAGGCCATTGCCCTGCAACAGCACCCCCAGCCGCTTGCGCATTTCCAGCAGCGCCCTGGACGCCTGGGGTACGGGTTGGCCAAAAACCTCTACCCGGCCGCGCGCAGGCTGCAGTTCACCGGTCAGCGCTGAAAGCAAGGTGGACTTGCCGCAGCCCGAAGGCCCCAGCACCGCAGTGATGCTGCCGGCAGGGACGCGCAGGCTGATGTCATCGACAATCGTGCGCCCGCCGCGTACCAGACGCACGTTGTCCAGCAAAACAGCAGGGGCGGGAGAGCGATTCAAAGCGCGCAAAGACTGGCCAAATAGTGGTAAATGATGCGCAGCAAAAGCTGAATGGCGGCTGCAATGGGCAAAACGCTGTGCCTTCATCTGCAACCGTATAAGATGGCCGCCCCTTTGTTGCCCGAGTCTGTCCGTGAGCGCATCCGATTCTGCCGATAACGATACCCGCAATGGCGTCCGCCGTGATGAGGCCGAAGCCGCCGTGCGCACGCTGTTGCGCTGGGCGGGCGAAGACCCGCAGCGCGAAGGTTTGCTGGATACGCCCAAGCGGGTGGTGAAGGCCTATGGCGACTGGTTCAGCGGTTATGCCATCGACCCGGACGAATACCTGTTGCGCACCTTCGAGGAAGTCGAGGGCTATGACGAGATGATCGTGCTGCGCGATATCGAATACGAAAGCCATTGCGAGCACCACATGGCGCCGATCATCGGCAAGGTGCATGTGGGCTATCTGCCCAAGGGCCGGGTGGTTGGCATCAGCAAACTGGCGCGGGTGGTGGATGCTTATGCGCGGCGCTTCCAGGTGCAGGAAAAAATGACTGCGCAGATTGCCAATTGCATCCAGCGTGCGCTGAGCCCGGCTGGGGTGGCGGTAGTGGTGGAAGGCGCACACGAGTGCATGACCACCCGCGGTGTGCACAAGCGCGGGGTGAGCATGATGACTTCGACCATGCTCGGCGTGTTCCGCGAGGATGCCCGCACCCGCAACGAGTTTTTGCGCTTTATTGAAAACCGGCGCTGAGCGGGCGGCCGGTGTTGGCCGCTACGCTTGCAGCGGCTCAAATCGCCTTGGAAAAGGCCGGGCGCGCGGCTGTGCTCTGCCCCAGATAGGCGTCGAAGCACATGGCGACATTGCGCAACAGCCAGCGCCCTTGGGCAGTGGCCGTGATTTGCGTGGGGTCAAGCTGCACCAGGCCATCGGCCTGCAAAGGCGCAAGGCGTTCGATGGCATCGGCGAAATAGGCATCGAAGTCGATGTCGTAATGACGCTCAATTTGCGTCTTGTCGATACGGCCGTGGCACATCCATTGCTGGATGAGATCGGCACGCAGGCTGTCATCCTCGCTCATGGCAAGGCCGCGCCAGACCGGCAGGCGACCGGCATCAATCGCTGCTTCCCATTCCGGCAGGGTGCGCGGGTTCTGGCTGAAACTCTCGCCGATATGGCTGATGGACGACACGCCAAAGCCAATCAAATCGCTGTCGGCATGGGTGGTATAGCCCATGAAATTGCGGTGCAGGCTGCCGCGCGCCTGTGCCAGCGCCAGCTCGTCATCAGGCAGGGCGAAGTGATCCATGCCGATATACACATAGCCGGCCTGGGTGAGCTTTTCGATGGCAAGCCGCAGCAGGGCGATTTTTTCCTCCGCCGTGGGCAGGTCGAAGGCGTTCAGCTGGCGCTGCGGGCGGAATAGCTCCGGCAGATGCGCATAGCTGTAGACCGCCAGCCGGTCGGGGCGCAGCGCGATGACGGTATCGAGCGTGTTGGCAAACCCTTCTGTGGTCTGTTTGGGCAGGCCGTAGATCAGGTCGATATTGACCGAGGCAAAGCCATGCGCGCGGCAGGCTTCGATGATGGCTTGGGTTTCTTCGATGCTCTGGATGCGGTTGATCGCGGCCTGCACCTCGGGATTGAAGTCCTGCACGCCCAGGCTGGCGCGGTTGAAGCCGATATCGGCCAGCTCGGCGACCTCGGCAGGGCTGACAAAACGCGGGTCAAGCTCAATGGAAATATCGCGCTCGGCTGCGTCGGAAAAACGCAAATGGCTGCGCATTTCATCCACGATGCCGCGCAGCTCGGCCGGACTGAAGAAATTGGGCGTGCCGCCGCCAAAATGCAGCTGGATGACTTCGCGGTCGTGGTCGAACAAGGCCGCCATCATGCCGATTTCGCGCTTAAGCCGGGCGATATACGGTGCGCTCTTGCTGTGGTCGCGGGTAATGATGCGGTTGCAGCCGCAGTAAAAGCATGGGCTTTGGCAATATGGCACATGCACATACAGCGACAGCTTGCGCGGCACCGGGTCGCCATTGCTGTGGGCAATCACCTGGCGCAGCGCGTCCTCATCAAAACTGGCGCAGAACTGCGGTGCGGTGGGATAAGAGGTATAGCGCGGGCCGGGTTTGTCGTAACGGCGCAGCAGCTCGGGCGAGGGGGGTAGCGGCGTATGCATGCCGGGCAGGATGCCGCCTTGCAAGGCGGCAGGCATTGATATGGGTCAATCCTGCTATTCATGCAGCCGTGAAACTTGGAGTGTATGGTGCGTGCATGAAATTTCACATAGCTTTCACGCTGCTGGCGGCGGTGATGTTGGGCAGCTGCAGCAGCGCGCCGCAACGTCTTGGCAAGCCCGCAGCAATTGTTCAAAAAGCCCTGCCGATGCCCGAGCTGCAAACCGAGCCGCAGCCCGACCCGCGCTGGGCGCAGTTGCGCCGCCTGCAACAGCTGGCACCCACGCTTGATGCCGGGGTGCTGGCGCTGGCGCTGGAAGCGCGTGCCTGTGCCATCGGCAGTGGCGAGCACGGCATCGGCGCGCGCCTGGCGGTGATTGATTATTCGCTGCCCTCCACCGCCAAACGGCTATGGGTATTCGACCTTGCCGGCGAGGCATTGCTGTATCACGAGCATGTCAGTCACGGGCAGGGCAGCGGCGAGAATTTTGCCCGTCGTTTCTCCAATATCGAGGGCAGTTACCAAAGCAGCCTGGGGCTGTACCGCACGGCCGAAACCTATGTCGGCGCCAATGGTTATTCGTTGCGCCTGGACGGGCTGGATACGGGCTTCAATGATGCCGCCCGGCAGCGCGCCATCGTGATGCACGGCGCCTGGTATGCCGAGCCGGAATTGATTGCCAAGCAGGGTAGGCTGGGGCGCAGCCAGGGCTGCCCGGCGCTGCGTCATGGCATTGCCCGGCAGGTGATTGACGACCTGAAACAAGCCCAGCTGCTGTTTGCCTATGCCGAACACGACGAATGGCTGGGCAAGTCACGCTACTTCAGCTGCCGCACGGGCGTGAATGCACAGCGCATCATGGCCGATGCCCGGCGCATGATAGAGGGTGGCCTGCCTGCCGATGTGGTGGCTGCACGCTGACACGGCATGCACCCGCACCGATGAAAAACGCCCCGTTTCGGGGCGTTTTTCGTGGCACTTGCGGTGGCACTTATGCCGCTTGCTGCACGATGCGCAGCGGGTTGTGCCAAGCCTTGAGCAGCTCGGCCTGACGAGCCCTGGCCTTTTCCACATGCGCTTCCTTGACATGGCCAAAGCCGCGGATGTGCTCGGGGATGGAGGCAATCTCGGTGGCAAGGTCAATATTGCCGCCGTCGAGTGTTTCCAGCAGCGTGTTGAGGGTGGACTCGTAATCGGCAATCAGCTGGCGCTCCATGCGCCGCTCGGCAGTACGGCCAAAGAGGTCGAGCGGCCCGCCGCGCAGGCGCTTCATCTTGGCTAGCAGGCCAAACACGCGCATCATCCACGAGCCGTATTCCTGCTTGACCAGCTCGCCCTTGGCGTTCTTTTTGGCAAACAAGGGCGGCGCCAGATGGAAGTGCAGGCGGTAATCGCCTTCAAACTTTTGTTCAAGCTGGCGGCGGAATTCCGGTGAGGTATATAGCCGGGCGACTTCATATTCGTCCTTGTAGGCCATCAGCTTGAAGAAGTAGCGGGCGACCGCTTCGGAAAGGTCGGTGCTGCCCGGCGCATGTTGTTCCTCGACCTGGCGCGCCTTGTTTACCAGGCGCAGATAGCGCTCGGCATAGGCTGCATCCTGATAATCGGTCAGGAATGCCTTGCGGCGTTTGATGATTTCATCCAGCGAGCGCGACAGCCGGGCATCGTCCAGCGGCAGGAAGGTGACGGCGCCGTTGTCATGTTCGGGCACATGGCGCAGCTCGCTTTCCTGATAGGGCGCCTCTTGCGGCGACAGGCCGGACTCATGGCCTTCATTGGCGGTGGCGGCCAGTAGCGGCAGCGCATGCGGGGTTTTTTCCGCCTCGGTCGGCGCATTGCGGACGATACCGGCCGCCTCAATCACTGCCGGCATGTCGATGGCGGCCAGCCGCCCCCAGGCGAAGGCGGTCTTGTTCATCGCTACCGCTGCGCCGTTGAGTTCAATGGCGCGCATCAGTGCCTCGAATGATAGTGGTACCAGTCCCTGTTGCCAGGCAAAGCCGAGCATGAACAGGTTGGCGGCGATGGCATCGCCCATCAGGGCGGTGGCAAGCTGGGTAGCATCCACGGCCAGCGGCTCGCGGCCGCCCAGCGCCGTGCGCACCGCAGCGGTAATGTCCGCCGCCGGGAACTGCATGTCCGGGCGGGTGGTAAAGCTGCCGGGCATGGCCTCGTAGGTGTTCAGCACCACCTGGCTGCGTCCGGCGCGCACCTTGGACAGCGCCCAGTAATCGTTGACCACCACCATGTCGCAGCCCAGCACCAGGTCAGCCTCACCGGCGGCGATGCGTACCGCGTGGATATCGGCCGGGGTCTGGGCGATGCGGATATGGGTGGTGACGGCGCCGCCCTTTTGCGCAAGACCGGTCTGGTCGAGCACGGTCGCGCCCTTGCCTTCCAGATGTCCGGCCATGCCCAGCAGCGCGCCGATGGTGACCACGCCGGTGCCGCCCACGCCGGTAATCAGGATATTCCAGGGGCGCGAGAGGTCGCTGGCCTGCACCGGCATGGGCAGATTGTCCAAGCGCGCGGCGGCATTGACCTTCTTGCCCTTGCGTATTTGGCCGCCATGCACGGTGACAAAACTGGGGCAGAAGCCTTCCACGCAGGAATAGTCTTTATTGCAGTTGCTCTGGTCGATGTCGCGCTTGCGGCCAAATTCGGTGTCCTTGGGCAGCACGCTGACGCAGAACGATTTTTTGCCGCAGTCACCGCAGCCTTCGCAGACCAGCGAATTGATCAGCACCCGTTTTTGCGGGTCCGGCATCTTGCCGCGCTTGCGGCGGCGGCGCTTTTCGGTGGCGCAGGTTTGCTCGTAAATCAGCACCGAAACGCCCTTGACCTTTCGCAACCGCTTTTGCACCTGCTCCAGCTCGCGGCGGTCGCAGAACTCCACTTCTTTCGGGAACAGATAGCGCTGCAAGCTCCATTTCTGGATATCGTCGGAAAGCAGCACGATGGTACTGACGCCTTCGCTCAATACCTGATGGGCAATTTGCGGCACCGTGAGCACGCCATCCACCGGCTGGCCGCCGGTCATCGCCACCGCATCGTTGTAGAGAATCTTGTAGGTGATGTTCACGCCCGCCGCGACCGACTGGCGGATGGCCAGCGAGCCGGAATGGAAATAGGTGCCATCACCCAGGTTCTGGAATACATGCGGGGTTTCGGTGAACTCCGCTTGCCCGGCCCAGGTCACGCCCTCGCCGCCCATATGGGTGAAGGTATCGGTATCGCGGTTCATCCAGGTCACCATGTAGTGACAGCCGATACCGGCCAATGCGCGGCTGCCTTCGGGCACCTGGGTGGAGGTGTTGTGCGGGCAGCCGGAGCAGTAGTGCGGCACACGCGGGAAGTTGGCGCGCGGCAGCGCCAGCTCGCCCTCCTTGGCATCCATCCACGCCAGCACCTGGCTGATGTGCTCGGACTGGTGGAAGCGCTGGATGCGCCGGGCAATGACATGGGCGATGCGCGCCGGGGTCAGCTCGCTGGTGGAGGGCAGAATCCACTCGCCGGACTCGTCGTATTTGCCGACGATGGACGGGCGCTGGCCTTCGAAGTTGTAGAACAGCTCCTTCATCTGGCTTTCGATGAAGCTGTGCTTTTCTTCCACCACCAGGATGTCCTCAAGCCCGCGCGCAAAGGCGCGCAGGCCGACCGGCTCCAGCGGCCAGGTCATGCCGACCTTGTAGATGCGGATGCCGATATCGCGGCAGGCAGCCTCGTCCAGCCCCAGATATTCCAGTGCCTGCAAAACGTCCAGATAGCTCTTGCCGGTGGTGACGATGCCCAGCCGCGCAGCGGGCGAATCCATCACCACCCGGTCAATGCGGTTGACCCGGGCAAACGCCTGCGCAGCCTTGACCGCATAGCGGTGCAGGCGCATTTCCTGCTCCAGCGGCGGGTCCGGCCAGCGGATATTGAGCCCGCCTTCGGGCATTTCAAAATCGTCATCGCCGGGCAGGATGATGGTCTGCGCCAGCGGATTGACGTTGACCGAAGCGGAGGATTCCACCGTTTCGGCAATGGTCTTGAAGCCCACCCAGCGCCCGGTAAAACGGCTCATGGCAAAGCCCAGCAGACCCATTTCCAGAATGTCCTGCACCCCGGCCGGGTTCAGCACCGGCATCATCGCGCTGACGAATTCATGCTCGGAGCCATGCGGCAGGGTGGAGCTGCGACAGGCATGATCGTCGGCGGCCAGTGCCAGCACGCCGCCATGGCGCGAAGTGCCGGCGGCATTGGCATGCTTGAATACATCGCCGCAACGATCCACGCCTGGCCCCTTGCCGTACCACATGCCGAACACGCCATCGACCTTGGCGCCGCTGAACAGATTGGTTTGCTGGCTGCCCCAGACCATGGTGGCGCCCAGGTCTTCATTCAACCCCGGCTTGAAGCTCACCCGGTTTTTTTCCAGAAACTTCCTGGCGCGCCATAGCTCCAGGTCAAAGCCGCCCAGCGGCGAGCCGCGATAGCCGGAAATGAAGCCGGCGGTGTTGAGGCCAGCGGCGGCATCGCGCAGGCGTTGCATCATCGGCAGGCGCACCAGCGCCTGTACCCCGGAAAGATAGATGCGCCCCTCGGTACGGGCGTATTTGTCCTCCAGGGTGTAATCGGGGTCGTTCAGTCCCTGGGTCAGGGCAAGCCCGGCAGAGGCGGGCGAGGAAAGTTCGGCGGTGCTGGTCATGGCGATGGCTGTGACGGGCTGGCGGATGGAAGTCCCGGTTAACGGGAACCGGCAAGTATATAGTCAGCGAGTATTCACATTGTTGCAGCGCCGCAGGTTTGTTACCTTTGCGCGATGAAACTTTTCAAGTTCCATGCCCTGGTTTTGGCTGGCAGCCTGCTGCTGTCTCCCTTGGTATTGCAGGCACAGACCCTACCCACGCCGGCAGAGTTCTACTTTGACGAAGACCGCGCCGCGCAGCGTGAGCTGGACAACCAGCGCGGCGAGGGTGACGCCCTGGTCAGCCGTCTGCTGCGCAGCATCGAGCGTGATCCGCGTGCCTGGGGCGCGATGGCGCGTCTGGGCGATATCGCCCTGTCCAGTGGCCGGCAGGAAGTCGGCCGTGATCTTTATGCGCGCGCCATTGCCGGCGCCGGTGACCGTCACGGCCTCAGCCGCAGCTTGCGCTGGCATTACGGCTGGGCCTTGTATCGTGCAGGCGATGCGGAGGCCGCCCTGCAACAATGGGCGGAGCTGGCTTCTGCGGGCAGTATTCGCGGCCAATGGATGCCACCCACCCTGGCGCTGGTGCTGTGGAAGCTTGACCGCAAGCCAGAAGCCATCCAGTGGTATGCCGCTGCGGTGCGCACCGAGCCGGATCAGTGGACTTCGCCGACCGATTTGTCTGCCCTGCTGCCGCAGTGGCGGGCGGAAGAACACGCCACATTGCTGGAAGTGCAGCGCGCCTGGGTCCAAAGCCTGCAATAAGGCTTGCGGCCGGTTACAGTACCGCTATGCCTTGGTCATCGCTGGGGGAGAAGCATGAGTTACCAATCCGGGCTGCTGGTCGTTGTTTTGGGTTTGTTGAGTGCGTGCACAGGGCGGACGCCTGAAGCGGCGCCCATGGATGAGGCAACGGCGGCTATCAGCGAGCCCCCCATGCCTGTTCACGCTGTTGCGCAGCCACCTGCGCCCGGGGTGGATGATGGGCTTGGCCAAACCATTTGGCGTTTGCTGGATGCGCATGATGGCAAGGGCGTGCGCATCACCGCCTTGCGCGCCAAGCCGGGCATTCCGCTGTCGCTGGTATTTGCCAATGGCCGGGTGCAGGTACGCAATACCTGTAACCATATGGGGGGCGACTATCTTGTGGGAGCGGGGGGCGCGTTTGCCATTGACAAGCTTCAACGAACCGAAAGAATTTGCCCCGACAAAGCCGAAATGGCTGCCGAAGATGCCCTGTATGCGGTGTTGGAAAAGATCAGCAGCATCGAGCTTTCAAAAAATGGCAGCAGGCTGCAACTTGGCGATGAGGCCGGCAATATCCTGAGTTTTGAGGCGATACCCGTACCGCAGCGCTAATCACAAAATGGGCGCCAGGCCTGCGCCAAAGGCGGTAAGGAGGCGGGTGGCAAGCCATTTGGGGCCGATGCGCACTTCCGGGAAGCTGCCGACTGAGCGATAGCAGCGGCGGAAGTCCGGGTGATACGGGTGCAGGGTGGTCGGGCACTCGGCGCTGGGCTGAAATTCCCAGCTCACCGCATAGCGGCGTGGCATCAGGTCGAACACCGGCAGGTGTTCGGAAACTTTCAGTAGCGAATAGCCCACGCCCGGCAGAATCGGGAATTTTTCGTGCGGGGCAATCGTCCAGGAATTGGCGGGCGACACATCGCGGTGAATGCTTTGGGCAAGCCGCTGGGCAAAGGCCGCATCGCGGATGATGACGGCGCTTTCGGTGTTGTAATGGTCGCCGCGCGGGTCGAAGTTGTGGGTGCCGATTACCGCAGTTTGACCGTCCACGACCAATGACTTGGCATGCAGGCCGACCCGTAGCCCGGCGTGCTTGAGGGTGGCCATGGCACCGCTGGAGCCGCGCCAGAAATGCTGGCGCGCTTGGCGGATTTCGTGCGCGCTGGGGGGGCGGGCATCGACCGGCACTTGTTCTGCTGTTGCCGGGGAGAAGTGCGTTTGCAGGCCAAATGGCGGCAACCAGGGCGATTCGGGAAACACGCCGGTGGCATCCAGGTCAATCGGGGCGTCTTCGGGGAAAGGCTTGTACTCGTAAATCTCGAAGCCGAAGCGGCGCAGATAGCGGCGTTTGTATTTGTGCGAAAGCGCATACACCATGAACGCATCGGTGGCGGCCAGGCTGTTGGTGGAAACAATGACGCGCGGGCGCGCTTCACGCTGGCGCAGCCGGGTGAACAGTTTTTGTGCCGGGGCTGAAAACACCAGATACGGGGTTTGCATCAGCAATTCTTGCTGTGTGGATGCCATCAGCTGATGCAGGGCGCCGGTGGCGGGGGCGACGTCTGCAAAGCGGCTGTGCGCATCGCGCTGGTGCTTTTCCGGCAAGTCGGCCACGAATTGTGCTTCTTCGACGATTTGGCTTGGCGCAATCAGGCGTTGCTGCAACACATCCAGGTCATTGGCTGCAGCCTGCATCAGTCGCGCGCGCTCGGGATGTTGATAGGCGTGGCGCGGCAGCTCCGGCACGCCTTCGCGGCGCAGCAGCTTGGCGACATCGCGTAGCTCGGCCACCGGCACGCTGCGTTCGGCAGCCCAGAAGGCTTCAAAGTTTTCCTGCATCTGTGCAACCGCAGGGCCACTCAGCAGCAGGTCGCGGTCACGATAGTTGTAGCCCGAATCCCAGTCGAAATAATCGTCCTGATAATTGCGCCCGCCGGTAAGCCCGAGTTTGCCGTCTATCAGCAGCAGTTTGTTGTGCATGCGCTGGTTCAGGCGACGAAAGCAACATAGCGTGCCGCTGGCGTAGTCACTCCAGCTCATATAGCCGCGGCCAAATACCGGGTTGTAGAGTTTGAGTTGCAGATGGCCATGCACGCCTGCCAGCGCGGCCAAGGTTCGGGTGGATTTCATCGCCATCAGTTGGTCGATGAGAATCCGCACCCGCACCCCGCGCCTGGCCGCGCCAACCAGCTCGCGCAGGATCAGCCGGGCAGAATCGTCCTCGTCAAAGATGAAGGTTTGCAGGTCGATTTGCTGCCGGGCGGCGCGAATCATGTGGATGCGCACCAGCAGCGCGTCCTGACCCTCATCCAGCATCAGTGCGCGATGTTGCTGCGGGGTATCGCTTTGCACTTGCGCCAGCAGCGGCGAGGGATGCGCGCACTTGTCCTCACGCACGCACTCAACCTCGGTGGGCTGCTCGGCGGCAATCACCCGTGCAGCTTCAGCCTTGAGCACAGGCGATACGCTGGTGCAGGCGGTGGCGGCCAGCAACAGGCCAGTCAGCAGTAAGTGGCGCAACAAGTTCATGGGGTGGGGTGAGCCAGTAAAAGCAGGCGAAAGCGTACTTCATCACCGACCGCCCAGCGTAGCGAGCGCATGCCGTAAGCGCTGCGCGAAAGCTGGCCACTGACTTCGACCGGACATTGCAGGAAGGGGCTGCTGCAATGGCTGGCTTTCAGATACATCCGCTCACGCCGGGAAATGCCGCGCAAGTTCAGCTCGCCATGAAAGGCGCCGCCCTGTTGCAGGCGGGCAGGCCAAAAAGGCTCGGAAACAAAATGGATTTTTGGATGACGCTGGCTGTCGAAAAAATGCGCGCCGCGCAGCAGCCGGGTATAGCGGCTGTGGCGGGGCACTTCGGTCTGGTCAGCGGCAAATGTCATCTTCACTTGCCAATAGCCGTCCGGGCGCATCACCACTTCGCCCTGCATTGTGGCAAACCTGCCGGTGACACGGCTGCCGCTGTGCAGGTCGATATCGAACACGGCGCTTGAGCTTGATGGGTCAATATGCAGTTGCTGTGCCGGACAGGCCAGCGGCAGCAACAGCGCCAGAGCGGCCGCCATGATGAGATGCTGCCTGGGCTCAGGGGACATGAAAGCCGGTGATGGTGGCGCTGCCGGGGGCAAGCAGTGGCATGTTTTCATTCAGTCGCAGTACCGCCGCTGCGGCGGTGGGCATGCCCTGCCAGCGCAGCGTGCCGGTATCGCTCAGATGCACCAGCAGATACTCAAGTCCGGGGTTATGGGCAATCACTGCCAGGCTGCGGGCAGTGGGCTGGGCCTGCACGGCATCTTCAATGGCGGCCAGCAACATGCCCAGGGTGGCCTCATAAAGGCGCGGCTCGAAATGCGCCGCAGGCAGCGACCAGCCGCCTGCTTGCAGGCCATCCAGGGTTTGCCGGGTACGCCGCGCCGGGGAGGTCAGCACAATATCCGCCTGCCATGCCTGTTGTTGCAACCATTGGCCGGTCGATCGGGCTTCGCTGATGCCCGGTGTGGACAGTTCGCGGTCGAAGTCCGCCTGCCCCACAGTGGCCGTCAGGGCGTGGGCATGGCGAATCAGGATCAGGTGCTGCAAGGAAAAGTGCATCGGGGTTCCCTGAAGTGATGTTGGCGACTCAATGGTCTGCATACAGCCAGCGCAACAGCGGCAGCCAGTCTTGCTGATGCTGGCGCACGGCGCTGGACTGATAGTCAAACAGGCTGCGACCGAGCCCGGTCAGTAGCACATAGGACTGGCTATCACGCAGCTCTGCTGCCAATGGCAGCCCCCAATCCTGCAACAGGCTGATCGCTTCCTGCGAGGTGCGCGTCCAGGGCTTGAGCTTGTTGCCCACCAGCGTCAATGCCAGTTTGCCTTTTTTCACCCTGGAGTGTGCCGACAGTTCGCTGATGAACGGCACGGTGGCTTCGATATCCAGTGCCGAGGGCGCAATCGGAATCAGCAGTGCATCGGCATGGTCGAGAAATTTCTCCAAGTCTTTCAGCATCGCACCGGCGCGGCCATCAATGAAGATGCGTTCGGCATCGTCGGGAATGCGTTTGTGCCAGTTTTTGCGTGTGCCATCCACCGGCAGTACCGCAGAAGCCATATCGCTGCGGCGCTCGGCCCAACGGCGCGCCGAGCCTTGCGGGTCGGCATCCACCAGCACGGTGGCATGGCCTTCGATGGCGGCGTGTGCCGCCAGCTGGGTGGCGATGGTGGTTTTGCCCACCCCGCCCTTGGGGCTGGCCACCAGAATGGTTTTCATCGGGCATCTCCTGTAGCGCACTGCCAAGCCTATCACCTGCTATCTTGCGCACGCTTGCGGAGAATTGAGTCAATGAGCGAATTGCAGGACCTGGTGGCGCTGATTCGCGCCAATACCCCGTTGATCGTGATTGAAACCCCGGACGAATCCCGTTTGGTGGCGATGTTCCGGCAGTCGCTCATGTATGTTTGGCGGGCATTGTGGCGCTGGTCGATTACCGAAGGCCTGCGCCGTATCGACATGGACAGGGAAGACCCCAGCGAAGTGGCTCCGGATGCTTCCAATACCTTGCAGGCGATCCGCAATGCCGAGCAGCGTGGCGTATATCTGCTGCTGGACTTTCATCCCTATCTGCAATATGCCGCCACCCAGCGCATGCTGCGCGACATCATCCAGCGGCGCGAGTGCGAGCCGCATGTCATCGTGATGATTGGCAGCAAAATTGTTTTGCCCGAGGAGCTGGAAGCCTTGGCGACGCGCTTCACGCCACGCCTGCCCGATGCCAACGCGCTTTTGAAACTGGTGCGTGAAGAAGCCCTGGATTATGCCCGCGAGCATGGCGGTCGCCGGGTGGAAGCCTGCCGCGAGGCCGTTCAGCAAATCGTGCGCAATTTGCAGGGGCTATCTGAAACCGATGCCCGGCGTATTGCCCGGCAGCTGATTTTCCGGGACGGCTTGCTGGGCATGGATGACCTGCCGCAGCTTGCCCGGCTGAAATTCGAGCTGCTCAACAACAGCGGCCATCTGCATTACGAATACGACACGGCCAGGTTTTCCGATGTGGCGGGCGCGGCGCGCCTGAAACGCTGGGTGGCACAGCGCCGCCGCGTATTTGTCGAAGGTGATGCGCCGCCGGGGCTTTCCCCGCCCAAGGGGATATTGCTGCTGGGGGTGCAGGGCTGCGGCAAATCCATGCTGGCCAAGGCCATTGCAGGTGGCCTGGGCGTGCCATTGCTGCGGCTGGATTTTGGCACGCTGTACGACAAATACCACGGGGAAACCGAGAAAAACCTGCGGCAGGCACTGGCTTCTACCGAACAGCTGGCGCCTTGCGTGCTGTGGATTGATGAAATCGAAAAAGCCCTGTCCGGCAGCGCTGATAGTGATGGCGGCCTTTCCCGGCGCGTGCTCGGCTATCTCCTGACCTGGATGGCCGAACGCAAGTCGCGGGTATTTCTGGTGGCAACCGCCAACCAGATTGACGCCTTGCCTGCGGAGCTGCTTCGCAAGGGGCGATTTGACGAAATTTTCTTTGTTGACCTGCCGGATGCGGCGACCCGCGAAGAGCTGTTTCGTCTGCATCTGGCACAGCGCCAACTGGATCCGGCGCAGTTTGATATCGCCATGCTGGCGCGCGCCAGCGAAGGCTTTTCCGGCGCCGAAGTGGAGCAAGTGGTCGTTGCCGCACTGTATGCCAGCCATGACGGCGAACACCCGGTTTCCGACTTCATCCTGTTGCAGGAAATCCGCGCCACCCGACCGCTTTCGGTATTGATGCGCGAGCAGGTGGAAAGTCTGCGTGCCTGGGCGGCCGAACGGACAGTGCCGGCCAATTGAAGGCAAAATAGCCGCCCCCATCGAAGCTCTTGTCACATGACCGATACCGCTATCAAGCCGGTACGCCGCGCTGCAGTCGCTTTCATTTTCATCACGGTACTGATGGATGTACTGGCCATCGGCCTGATTGTCCCGGTGCTACCGCAGCTGGTTGCCGAATTCGTGGGCGGCGACACCTCGGTTGCCGCACGTTGGGTCGGCACTTTCGGCATGATATTTGCCATCATCCAGTTTTTTTCTGCCCCCTTGCTGGGCGCGCTGTCCGACCGTTTCGGCCGTCGCCGGGTGATTCTGATTTCCTGCCTGGGGCTTGGGCTGGATTTCATCCTGATGGCTCTGGCGCCCAGTCTTGCCTGGCTGCTGGTGGCGCGTATTATCTCGGCGGTGGCCTCGGCCAGCTTCAGCACGGCCAATGCCTATATCGCCGACGTTACTCCGCCGGAAAAGCGCGCCGGCGCGTTCGGCATCACCGGCATGGCCTTTGGCCTTGGCTTTGTCATCGGGCCGATGATGGGGGGCTGGCTGGGGCATTATGACTTGCGCTGGCCGTTCTGGGGGGCGGCGATTCTGGCGCTGCTGAACTTCTGCTACGGGCTTTGGGTATTGCCCGAATCGCTGCCGCCCGAGCGTCGCAGTGCGCGTTTTTCCTGGCGGCAGGCCAATCCGGTGGGCTCCTTGTCGCTACTTGGACAATACCCGCGGCTGTGGGGGCTGGTGGCGGTGATTCTGATTTCGCATACCGCGCACTATGTCTATCCAAGTATTTTCGTGTTGTACGCCGATTACCGCTATGGCTGGGGGCCGATGCTGGTGGGGCAAGTGCTGGCGGTCGTCGGCATCTGCTCGGCCTTGGTGCAAGGCGGACTGGTGCGCAAGGTGACGCCGAAGATAGGCGAGCATAATGCGCTGGTTCTGGGGCTTGTGTGTGGTGCCGTCGGCTTTCTGGGCTATGGCCTGGCGCCTGTGGGCTGGATATTCATGGCGGTGATTCCGCTGATGGCACTTTGGGGATTTGGTGGCCCTGCAGCGCAGTCGCTTATTACCCGCGAAGTCGGGGCTGATGTGCAGGGGCGTATCCAGGGTGCGATGGTGAGCCTTATTGGGCTTACCGGCGTGATTGGTCCCAAACTTTATACCGAAGCCTTTGCCCGCTTTATCGGCCCGGATGCAGTGTTGGAGCTACCCGGCATGCCGTGGTTTATCGCCAGTTTTCTGCTGGTACTGGCACTTAGTGTCACTCTTTGGCAAAGGCCAAGGCTGCGTCAGATTGTGTTGCGCAGTTCAGCATCGCAATCGTGATGCGAGGAAATTAATTGGATCCAGATGAGGGCATATTTCTGTGTATCCCTATTCAGCGACTTTGGTTCTTGTTGTCTGCATAATCCGGTGCTCATAGTTTCAAATTGAACCAAGTGATACTTCCTTCCAAGTCCAAAGGATTTCTTATGAACCTTCAGCAATTACGGAAAAAAAGTCGCTCCAGGCTTTTCCAAGCCATTTCCTTCAGTCTGCTGACAGCGGCGCTGCCTATGGCGGCACTGGCACAAGCGCCGCAAAACAGC
Organism: Lysobacteraceae bacterium NML07-0707; assembly: GCA_002798295.1. GTDB lineage: Bacteria > Pseudomonadota > Gammaproteobacteria > Xanthomonadales > Xanthomonadaceae > Solilutibacter. The sequence goes on from NWQT01000027.1 coordinate 186,205, forward strand.
CTGGCACTGCTGGATGTTAGCCATTGCTCGTTGGGTACGGATGCCGAGCGTCAGCACTGCCGCAATCAGCAGCTTTCCAGCAAGCTGGCTGCGCTGCATGGTGAGCAGGTATCGGGTAATGCTTCTGCAAGCAACACGGTCGTGGCTGGCATTTACACCGAAGCCGCCAAGCTCGGTGATGCTGACAGTTGGAAAACTGAAGAGTTTATGCAGGACTGGGGCTTGGAGGCAATGAATGCCCATCATGCCTATGCGCGTGGTTTGACTGGAAATGGGATTCGGGTTGGTATCTTTGACTCTGGTGTTGGCCTGGATCACCCAGAGTTTGCAGGTCGGGATCATCAAGGCTTGAAGATTGGCGAGCTGCTCGCCGATGGCAGCCGTTGTGCACCTGATTATTACCTTGGTGGTGCGTACAACCCATGCTTTGGTACTGATGGTGGACGAGCCCAGCTTGACATTACGTATTGGGATCCTGATTGGGCACGTCTGCTACCACCTGAAAGCATGCACTTAGTTGATAAAACGGAATTGCTTTGGGTTTCACATGGCACCCATGTGGCGGGGACGGTAGCTGCCAACCGTGATGGCAGCGGCATGCACGGTGTGGCTTTTGGCGCAAATTTCAGCTCCGCTCGTTTGTTCGCCGACACTGCTATGTGGGCGCATCCGGTGTGCGTGTTCTTTCGCTTCTGTGAGGTGCTGACAATAGAGCCCACAGCTAGTGCATTTGAGGACATGTATCAGCAAATGAATGCGGCTGATATTCGCGCTATGAATCATAGTTGGGGGCTTGGTCGAGAGCCGGAAAATACAGAAGAAATGCAAGAGGTTTTTGATAATCCCAACTTGGCGCCTCTTTGGCCGATTATTCATGCCGGAAGCAAGTCCAAAGGGATGATTCAGGTCTGGGCTGCTGGCAATTCTCGATATAACCTGACCCCTGAAGAATCGCCAATCGCAGGTATTTATGCCAGTTTGCCTCGCTTTTTCAACGATCTCGAGCCTTATTGGCTCAGCGTGGTGAATGTTCGCAAAGGCGAAGAAAATGAAAGCGCTTATGTGCTGAGCGAATATTCCATGCGCTGCGGCCTCAGCAAGGATTGGTGCATTGCCGCACCCGGAACGGATATCAACTCCACGGTGTTGGGCGGACAATCTCTGGAGGGGGCTGTTGTTCAAGGCCCAGATGGCAATTTCCATCTGCAAGGCATCGAATCTCTGCAAAATGCCACCACCTACGAATACGAGGACTACACCGGCACCTCAATGGCCGCGCCGCATATCACTGGCGCTTTGGCGTTGCTGTTCGAGCGCTATCCGTACCTGACCAACGCCCAGGTGCGCGATGTGCTGCTGACCACCGCAACCGACTTGGGGGCGCCGGGCGTGGATGATGTCTATGGCTGGGGCATGGTCAACCTGAAGAAAGCCATCGAAGGCTATGGCCAGTTCCGCGTCGATACCGACGTCAACATGGTCGCCAAGGCGGGCGGTACCCACTGGTGGAACGATGCCCGCGTCTGGGATGTGTGGATCAATGACATCTCCGGCGCCGCCTTCAGCTTCAACAGTGATGCTGGTGGCTGGCTGCGTCTTGCAGGCAACAACAGCTTTGCCAGCCTGACCGTCAACAGCGGCACGCTGGAGCTGACCGGTGACAACACCCTGGGCAGCGACGTGGTGGTCAATGGCGGTGTTCTGCGTAATAACGGCACGCTGCGCAACAAGGTCATCCTCAATGGCGGCCTGTATGCCGGTGCAGGCGCACTGCATGGCGACTTCCATCTGGCCAAGGGCGGCAGCATCGCCCCGGGCAACTCGATTGGCACCCTGACCATCAACGGCAACTATGTGCAGGAGGCTGGCACGCGGTTCTTCGTGGACATGGCGCCGCCGGACAGCACCGACAAGCTGGAAGTCACCGGTACTGCCACCCTGAACGGCGGCACCGTGGTGGCAGTGCGCATGCCGGGCGTATATGGCCTGGGACAACGCTACAACTTCCTCACCGCCCAGGGCGGCCTGAGCGGCCAGT
>NWQT01000012.1 GCA_002798295.1 Lysobacteraceae bacterium NML07-0707
CGACCTGTGCCGGGTATGGGGAGGACGTGATGGCTGGCTGACGTTGGCACTTGTTATCGATTGCCATACCCGGCAATGGCTGGGCTGGCATCTCTCACGCAGCGGCAAGGCCAGTACCGCGGTGGCGGCATTGGAGCAGGCACTGATTGCCCGCTATGGCACGCTCGGGCGTGTGCCTGAGCCGTTCCTGCTGCGTTCGGACAACGGCCTGGTGTTTACCAGCCGCGGTTACACGCGGCTGGTTCGCAGCTATGGCTTGCAGCAAGAGTTCATCACCCCGCATTGCCCGCAGCAAAACGGCATGGTGGAACGCCTCATCCGTACCCTCAAGGAGCAATGCGTACACCGTCATCGCTTTGAGAGCCAGCAGCATGCCATGCGTGTGCTGGGCGACTGGATCCAGTTCTACAATCACCGACGCCCGCATCAGGCGCTCGGCATGAAAACAACCGCTCAAGCGTATGCTTTAGCAGCCTGACCTGTGCAGAAAGTGGTGGGTCATTACATCTCTGTGATTCGGGAACGATAGTAGTACCTGTTTTTCCTTGTCATTACAGAAGATTAGCTCACTATTGAAGTAGCTTAATTTCCTAAGACACAACTGTAATGCCCGTGAATTTCGGCAATCAGCCCCAAATTCATCCTGTCAACTGCCACAGCCGGGTTTTCAGTTGCAGGCCATGCTGGCGCAGGTAGTCGCGTTCGTCGCGCCAGGCGGGAAAGCGTTGCTCGACTTCATGCCAGAACGCGGGCGAGTGGTTGTGGTGAATCAGGTGGCATAGCTCGTGTACCAGCACATATTCAAAAGCGCTGGGGCGGGCAAGAATCAGAGCCAAGTCCAGTGCCAGTGTGCCATGCCATGACAGTGAGCCCCAACGCGAGCGGGTACGTTTGAACTGGATGCGGCTGGGCGCTTTAGGCAGGCCATCACGGTAGCGCGGCAGCCAGTGGGCGACATCGGCGCGGGCATGCGCTTCATAAAAATCACGCAGGGCGCGGCGGATGGCGCTATTGGCTGCCTGTCCCTGCAAGGCTTCGAATGCGCGCACTTCAAAGTGCAAGGCATTGTCCTGCTGTAGCAGGCGGGTGATGCGTCCCGGTTTCCAGCACAACGGCAATTGCTGCCCGCGTAATGGCAAATCCGTGCTGTGGCCAATGCGAAGCTCGGGGAGGTGGACGGCTTGCATATCACGCAGCTGCTGTGCCAGCCAGCTGCGATGCGCGTGCAGAAAATCCAGTGCCTGCGCCAGGCTGCCGCGTGCAGGCAGGGTCAGGCGCGCGCCGCGCTCATCAAGGCTTAGCTTGAAGCGTCGCGCCTGCCGGTGGCGTTGGATGGCAACGGCCACTCGCTGGCCGTCAGGTAGCAACAGCTCAACGCTTTCTTCCGCGGCTTGCGGCTTTGCTGAAGGCCAGTCGCGCATGTGTGAGGCCGACTCAGTCGGCGCGGCTCAATTTCAGTGCGCTCTCCAGTACTGCAAAAAGCTGCTTGAACTCCCCGGCCATCAGCGCAAAGCGCGCGTCCAGCTCGGCACGCATATCGTCGTTTTCGCTGCCTTCGAGTTGGTCAATGGCGCCATCAAGCAATTTGAACTTGCGCACGACAATATCTTCGCCCAGCACAAAACTCAGATGCCCATTCAAATCCAGCGCCAGGCGGCTGACCTGTTTGCCGGCTTGCAGATGGGTGTCGATTTCTTCGCCGGCCAGCTCCATGCGCTGTACCTTGACCACCGCGCCGGTATCGGCCGGGTCGCGCAGCTCGCACTCATCGCCGAGCATCAGTCCATCGGGCAGTGCATCGCCGGCAATCCAGCCAGTCATGACCGCACGCGGTGCGATTTCGGCATTGATGGGCAATGCCGGGAAGCTGCCCATCGCTTCGCGGATTTGCGAGACCAGCGTTTCTGCGGTTTTGCGCGAAGAAGTGTCCACCACCAGTACGCCCAGCCCCAAATCCAGCATTGCATCGGTGCGGCTGGGGCGCACAAAGGCGCGCGGCAGAAGCTCGGTAATGAGGTCTTCCTTCATCTGCTTGCGCATCTTGCTGCCGGGGCGGCGTTCGTTTTTCTGCTCGAACTCGGCAATCTTTTTCTGCAACAGGTCGTTGACCACGGCGCCGGGCAGGATTTTGTCCTCGCCGCCCAGGGTGAGCCAGATGCAGTCCTCGATGCGGTGCATCAGCGGGGCATCGGCTTGGTCACGTCCAAATGGCGAGATAAAGCCGCGCGAGGACAGCTCCATGCCGCCCACCGGCTTCAATGCCGCATCGGCCAGCTGGGTTTCGAGCTGGGAAAAATCCAGCTGGGTGGGAAAGCGGAACAGGGTGAGATTGCGAAAGAACATCGGTATTCCCAAAAGTCAGGCCTGTGGCTTGTCGCCGCCAGCGAGCCAGGCATGGGCATCGGGCAGGACATCACTGCGGCTGCCAAGCGCAAGAAAGTCAAACAGCTTGCCGTCGGAAAGCTGCGAGGGGCGGATATCGGCCAGGGCGCGTGAGATGGTTTCGATGCGGCCGGGGGTTTCACGCTCCCATTGCCGCAGCATCTTTTTCACCTGCGCCCGTTGCAGGTTTTCCTGGCTACCGCACAGATTGCAGGGAATGATGGGGAAGCCCTTGTGCGCGGCGTAGGCTTCGATATCGGCTTCGGCCACATAGGCCAGCGGACGAATCACCACATGCTTGCCGTCATCGGACAGCAGCTTGGGCGGCATGCCGGAAATCTTGGCGTGGAAAAACAGGTTGAGGAAAAAGGTATTCACCAGGTCGTCACGGTGATGACCCAGCGCGATCTTGGTAAAACCATGCATTTCGGCATAGGTGTAGAGCGCGCCACGCCGCAGGCGCGAGCACAGCGAACACATGGTCTTGCCCTCGGGAATCACCCTGCTGACCACCGAATAGGTGTCCTGCTCGATGATGTGGTAGTCCACGCCGATCGAGGCCAGATATTCGGGCAGGATGTGCTCGGGAAAGCCCGGCTGCTTCTGGTCGAGATTCACCGCCGTGATGGAAAAACGCACCGGCGCCTTCTTCTGCAATTGCAGCAGCACATCCAGCAGGGTGTAGCTGTCCTTGCCGCCGGAAAGGCAAACCATCACCTTGTCGCCTTCTTCAATCATGCCGAAATCGGCAATGGCCTTGCCCACCTGGTGGCGCAGGCGTTTGCCGAGCTTGTCAGCCTCGCGCTTGGCATGGCGGCTGGCCGCCGGCGAAGCCGCAGGCGGGTTTTGGGTATCGAGCAGGGTTAGAGGTATGGCGTTCATCAGCCGGGCATTGTAGCTTGCCGCAGGGCAGCAACCGGATTGATTTTGCTCAAACCCTTGGTACTGAAAGCTGGCATGGTGAAAAGTACATCACTACCGGAGACAGCGATGGACAAGACCATGAAAGCCGCCGTAGTTCGTGCCTTTGACCAGCCATTGACGATTGAGGAAGTGGCTGTGCCGCGCCCCGGTCCCGGTCAGATTCTGGTCAAGGTGGAAGCCTGCGGGGTGTGCCATACCGACCTGCACGCCGCCGAGGGGGACTGGCCGGTCAAGCCCAATCCCCCCTTCATACCCGGGCACGAGGGTGTGGGCCATGTAGTGGCGCTGGGCGAAGGCGTCAAGCATCTGCGCGAAGGGGACCGGGTGGGAATGCCCTGGCTGTATTCGGCCTGCGGCCATTGTGTGCATTGCTTGGGTGGCTGGGAAACGCTGTGCGAGCAACAGCAAAATACCGGCTATTCGGTCAATGGCAGCTTTGCCGAATATGTGCTGGCCGATGCGGCCTATGTGGGGCATCTGCCCGGCAATATCGGTTTTGTGGAAGTCGCGCCGGTGCTGTGCGCCGGAGTCACGGTCTACAAGGGCCTCAAGGTCACCGATACCCGCCCCGGTGACTGGGTGGTGATTTCCGGCATCGGTGGTTTGGGGCATATGGCGGTGCAGTACGCCAAGGCGATGGGCTTGAATGTTGCTGCAGTGGACGTGGCCGATGACAAGCTGCGACTTGCCGAGCGCTTGGGCGCCACGGTCACGGTCAATGCCCGTCAGACCGACCCGGCCACTTTTTTGAAGAAGGAAATCGGCGGTGCGCATGGGATATTGGTCACGGCCGTCTCCCGCCAGGCATTTGCCCAGGCCGTGGGCATGCTGCGCCGGGGTGGCACCATGTCGCTGGTGGGGCTGCCACCGGGCGACTTTCCGTTGGACATCTTTGGCATGGTGCTGAACGGCATCACCATTCGCGGTTCGATTGTCGGCACCCGGCTAGACTTGCAGGAATCGCTGCAATTTGCAGCCGAAGGCAAGGTCAAGGCCACCGTGGCCACCGAAAAGCTGGAAAACATCAACGATGTTTTTGCGCGCATGCATCGCGGCGAGATCGAAGGCCGCATCGTGCTGGACATGAATGCCTGAGGGGATAAAGCCTGTCCCCTGGGCGGGTTGATATGAGTCGTTGTCCACCATGGGAAAACCCGTCAGTCATGGCGGGTTTTCCCTGATATTGAGCCAGTTGTATCAAGCCTTTACGGGCTTGCTTTCGTTAACGGTCTTGGCCGCTTCCGGGCTGATTTTTTCAATGGTGTGACGCAGCTCGCGGCTCAAGATGGTGCGTGCGCCGCGTGCCCATTGGGTAAGGCGCTCATCGAACATCAGCTTGGCGTTGTCATCGGTCCAGACCAGCTCCAGCTCACGCAGTTTCTGGATAAAGCCGCGGAACAGTGACTTGTCGAAAAACTCCGGTGCGGTCTGGGCATACAACAGTGACAGGCGTTGCGCGGCCAGTTGGCACAGGCTTTCCAGCTCGCCTGCGCTCAAGGTGCCGGAGCCGTTCTTGGCCAGCACCGACAGGGCGATGTAATAGCGCTCGAATGCCTGTTGCAGCGGATTGCCAAGGCCGCGCAGGCGGAACAGTTCATCGCTCTCGCCGGCGCTGCGAATCAGTTGCTCGTCATCACCGTTGCCGTTTTGCTCCAGCAAGCCTTCACGGATAAAGACGTCGATGGTGAGCGAAATGCGCTCGGCAAACTGCGCTGCCGTCCACGGCAGGAACAGTTCGGCTTGCAGGAAGGGATAAACGTTTTGTGCCAATTGCATCAGCGACTGCCGCGAGAGGCGCCGGTTGTGCTGGAAGCACACCGCAATCCATGCCGAGGAGGTAAACAGGTGCAGCACATTATTGCGGAAGTAGCTGAGCAGCACGGCATTTTCATCGCTGACTTCCAGCACATCGCCCAGAGGGTGATGAATGCGTTGCAGTACCTTGATTTCTTCGCCCTGCGCCACGACTTCCTGCGGGCTGTGCGGGGTGACGCTCACCCAGTCCGAATACGGCACTTCTACCAGCAGTTTTTTGGACAGGGCAATCTGTGCCAGCAGGTCGGCCTCGCCCATGGCGTTCTTGGGGGTGGACAGCAGCGCCAGTGCCAGCAGGTTGATGGGATTGACGTCGGCGGCACGATTGATATTGACCTGAATTTGCTGTGCCAGACTGTCAATGGTGTTGGAAAACCACTGCGGCTTTTCGTCTTCGCCAACAGGCTTGCCGTCCCAGCCTGAGGCGTGCTCGGCCAGCACCTGGGTGAGCCGGATCGGCTCGCCAAAGTTCACCACCACTTGCCCGTAATTGCTGCGCAGAACGCGCGGCAGGCTGGTCAGCAGCTGCCAGATGGATTCTTTTTCCTTGGGCTTGCCGGAGAGTTCGTCCAGATAGCTGCTGCCCTCCATGAGTTTTTCGTAGCCAATGTAAATGGGCTGGAACAGCACCGGACGGGTCGGCTGGCGCAGGTAGGCGCGCACGGTCATCGCCAGCGTGCCGCCTTTGGGTTGCAGCAGCCGCCCGGTACGCGAGCGTCCGCCTTCGATGAAATATTCGATGGAATAGCCGCCGGAGACCAGCAGCGCCATGTATTCACGGAATACCGCCGTATACAGGGCATTGCCGCGGAAGCTGCGCCGTGCAAAGAACGCGCCGCCCTTGCGCAGCAGGGTGCCAACGACCGGCAGGTTGAGATTGATGCCGGCAAAGATATGCGGCGGCACGATACCCTGCGTGTACAGCATGTAGGACAGCAGCAGATAGTCCATATGGCTGCGGTGGCTGGGCACATAGATGATTTCATGCCCCGGTGCGGCGGCCTTGAACGCTTCCAGGTGGTTGACGCGCACGCCGCGATAAATGCGGTTCCATACGGTTTTCAGCAAAAAACTGGCCGAGCGCACCACCGGATGTGAATAATCGGCAGCGATTTCCCAGGCGTAACCATGGGCTTTTTTCCAGGCCGCCTTGTATTGGCCTTTGTGTTTGCCGCTCTCGCGGCGCGCCTGGTCGGCAATCGCCTGTTTGACCGAATCGGCAGCCAGCACCCGGTCAATCAACATGCGCCGGGTGGAAAGGTCAGGGCCGATAACGGCGGTGCGGATACGGCGGAAGTGGGTGCGCAATACCCGCGAGAGCTTGCGCACGGTGCGCTCCGGTGGCAGCGCCTCATCGACGATTTCGCGCAGCGCCACCGGTGGCGAGAAGCGCACGAAGGTGCCGCGCCCGTTCAGCAAAATCGCCAGCAGCTTGCGGAAGCGGCCAACCAGCGTCCAGTTTTCCGAGAACAGCACCGAGAACCAGCCGCTGTTCTTGTCCGGTGCGCGGCCAACGAAAATCGACACCGGCACCAGCTGCACATCCAGTTCCGGGTTGTCGCGGTGCGCCTGCAACAGACGCGCCAGCGAACCGGAATGGGTTTTGTGCTCTGCGCCCGGGGTTATCCCCAGGGCGCTGACATGACGGCGCGACAGCGCCACATAGGCACGCTTGCGCCCCAGCAGGTCGCCCTGCAAGGGTTTGAGCGGTGAAGGCAGGCCGGCTTCGCGGCAGGCGCGCTCCAGAATCAGCGCATTGCTGATGCCATAGTCTTCCAGTACATAGCAGATAGGACGCTCGTCGACATGCTGGGCAGGGCTGTCCGGCTCAATCTTGAGCGCAATCCAGGGCTCCAGCAACTTGCCCAGCAGCCGCGCCCAAAGTGGACGCGCAGCTGCTACGCCCGGCTTTGCCGGACGCTGGGGTGAGGTGTTTTTTCCGGGCGGCAGCGGCTCGGAAGGCGGCAAGGAATTTTGGTTCAACATCGGCGGCATTATCACCCAGCCGGGGCATCCTGCGTGTCGGCAGGCGCAGATGGCGGGATGGCTTCCACAGTGCTGCCTGCAAGACTGGCACGCGCGGCCTGAAGATAATCGGCCAGATACCAGCGGCCATCTACACGCACGGCCTGCATCACGGTTTTGATTGGGCGCCCGGCAAGCGTGTAACTGACCCGCAGCTCGGCCTCATCGCCTGTCTGGCTGACCGTCTCCACTTTGACACTGGCGAGCGTTGCTTCCATATCCAGCCCGTACAGACCCAGTATTTGCCCGATGGCGACATACAGCGGGGTCAGTCCCTCAAGGCTGGCATCAAGACCCAGCCGGGAAAAATCTGCATCGCTGTTGATGCCGCCCTGCTCGGCAGCCTTCACCAAAAGCGCAATGCTTTGTTGACCGCGTTCGGCATCACCCAGCGGCGCACTGGCAGCCCAGCTTGAAAACACGTCAATCAGCTGCGTGTAATGCTGGCGCTGGGACAGGTTGTAATGCCCCTCGCGCCCCAGATACTCCTTGCCAAACACGCCGAGTCCGCGCGCGGCATCCTGCATGGCGCGGGTTTGGCCGGATAGCTGCTGGCGAAAGCTCTGCTGCAATCTGGACTTGGCATCGGCCTGGGTCAATGCCGTCAGAACCTTCGGAATACTGTCATCGAGCGGCAGTTCGGTCAGCGGCCAGCGGCTGCGCCCGTCTTGCCAGGCGGCGGCCACTTCTGCATGCAGTTCGGCAGGCAGCGCGCTGCGGGCCAGGGCTGGCAAATCGTCATCGCGCAAATGCGCTATCAAATCGGTCACCGCAGCGCTGGGCGTGTCGGCGCCATGCACTGCGGCATGTTCGGTCTTGTCATCTGCACCGGAAAAAACGGCGCATGGTGAACACGAGGAACACGCCTGCAGCAAGCCACAGGCCAGAAGCAGCGCCAGACTTTGCCAGTAGTGACGATGAAATCTCTGCATGCTTGGGTATCCGTCAGCACGATGTGTGCATCTTGACCAAAGCCAGTGCTTGTCGGCAAGCGCCGCGCAAAAAGAAAGGAGACGCGCAGGTCTCCTTGAAAGTCCGGCAACGCCGGAGGACAGGTTGTGGCGGGGGAAGATTAACCGCGCCAAAAAGTTTATGCAATACCTGAGGTTTAATTTGATAACTTATTGATTTATTTGTTTTGCTTCAGCGATTCTCGCTTGATGCGCCTGCGTGCCTCGGGCGCGGCGCGGCGATTTTCGCCAAGCAGTGCCGACTCCCAACCGCCATAACTGGGATTGGGCAGCATCCACCAGCGCTCACCCCACCAAGTGCTGTATTGCCCGGATAGCGCTGCTCGCGCTTCGGGGGTATTGCTGCGAATTTCCACGAAATCACCCAGCTGGTCGCCAAACTGCATCACCACCCGGTATTTCTGCGATACCAGCTGGCGGCGGCAGCGTTTTTCACTGCCCACCTGCTCGCAACCGGGCACTTGCGTGCCCAACCCCAGAAACACGTTTTCGTCCGGCTTCACCGGCAGCCCCGCAGCGCGCAGGTTCTCCAGCGTTTCGGCACTGAGCGCAGCTTCGCGGTTGGAAATATAAAAAATGGTGATGCCGCGCGCGGCTGCGGCCTGGGTGAACTCCAGTGCGCCGGGAATCACCTGGGCTTTTTTCTCCGCCACCCAGGCATTCCAGCCGTTGTTGTCGAACTCGCCGCCATCTGCCACCAGACGCGCCTGATAGGGCGAGTTGTCCAACACGGTTTCATCAATGTCCATGATGATGGCAGGTGGCAATACGCGGCGATCGCCGGGTCTGCGCTCATTGCCTGCAAGCGCTTCTTCACCGGAGGCCAAAGCCGCATCCAGCTGGCTGGCAGCGGCCCGATACAGGCTGCGGGTGGCAGCGGCATATTCGTCCGAATGCTGCATCCACACCAAGGCATTGAGATTGTCATCGGCGGCAACGCCTTGCGGCTGTGGCGCGGCGGGCTTTTCCGCCACATGCTGACAGGCAGCCAGCCACAACGTGGCGGCCAGTACACTGGTTTTGCGCAAATGGGACATGAAATCTCCCCAATGGTGGAACATGGCAGCAGTTTAGCGCTGACAACCTCGAGTCCGTACTATTCGCCCTCTTCCGGCGGGGCTTCCACGCTATCGGGGTCAACCGCCAGTTTGCCGGCCAGAAGCACCGCCTGGGTGCGGTTGCCTGCCCCCAGTTTGCGCATGATGGCGGTCATATGCGCCTTGATGGTGGCTTCGGATACGCCCAGCTCCCAGGCGATTTGCTTGTTCAAAAGCCCGGTGGACACCATTTGCAAGACGCGAAATTGCTGCGGGGTAAGCATCGCTGATGCGGCGGGCAGTTTCACGCTCCTCATCGTCGGCTGCGCGCGGCGCCTGCAATACATTGGCAGGTGCCCAGCATTCACCATCGAGCACCTGCAGCAGTGCCTCACCAATACGGGCGGAATCGGTTGACTTGGGAATGAAGCCCAATGCGCCATGGTCGAGTACGCGCCGCATCAAGGCGGGTTCTTCGCGTGCGGACACCATCACGATGGGGAGTTGTGGATATTGCGCGCGTAAATGTACCAGTGCGGACATGCCCTGCACGCCGGGCATATTCAGATCGAGCAGCAGCAAGTCGGCATCGGGCAGCGCCTCGACCAAGGCATACAGGCCATCGGCATCGGCAGCTTCGCGGATCTCGGTATCGGGCAATACCCGGCTTATCGCACCACGCAAGGCTTCACGGAACAGCGGATGGTCGTCGGCAATCAGAATCATCGGCATGTCTCCATCAGCAAAGCCGGGAGCCAAGGCTCCCGGCATGTCATGCATGCAGGCTCAGCCACGATCGGGCTGGAAGCGCTCCTTGACCAGAGCGTCGACCACGCTCGGATCGGCCAAGGTGCTGGTATCACCTAGCTGCTCGGGAGCGTTCTCGGCGATCTTGCGCAAGATGCGGCGCATGATCTTGCCGCTGCGGGTCTTGGGCAGCGCCGGTGCCCATTGCAGATGATCGAGGCTGGCAATTGGGCCAATCGCTTTGCGCACATGCTGGTTGATGTCCTTGCGCAGCTCGTCACTCCCTTGCTCGCCTTCCTTCAGGGTGACATAGGCATAGATGCCCTGCCCCTTGATGTCGTGCGGAAAGCCGACCACGGCCGCCTCGGCCACCTTGGGGTGCGCCACCAGTGCGCTTTCGAGCTCGGCGGTGCCGATGCGGTGGCCGCTGACATTGATGACATCATCGACCCGGCCAGTAATCCAGTAATAACCATCCTCGTCGCGGCGGCAGCCGTCGGAAGTGAAGTAGAGACCCGGATAAGTCTTGAAATAAGTGTCGATGAAGCGCTGGTGATCGCCGTACACGGTACGCATCTGTCCCGGCCAGGAATCCTTGATGACCAGATTGCCATCCACCGCACCCTGCAGCTCGTTGCCATTGGCATCGACCAGCAGCGGCTGCACGCCGGGCAACGGCAGGGTGGCCGAGCCGGGCTTGAGATCAGTGGCGCCAGGCAGCGGTGAAATCAGGATGCCACCGGTTTCGGTCTGCCACCAAGTATCGACGATCGGGCACCGCTCTTCGCCAACCACACTGTGATACCAGCGCCAAGCTTCCGGATTGATTGGCTCGCCGACACTGCCCAGCAGCCGCAGCGATGCACGCGAGGTACGCTTTACCGCATGATCGCCTTCACGCATCAGCGCGCGGATCGCGGTCGGCGCGGTATAGAAAATGGTGACCTGATGCTTGTCCACCACTTCCCAGAAACGTGAGGCATTCGGCCAGCTGGGCACACCTTCGAACATCAGCGAGGTGGCGCCATTGGCCAGTGGTCCATAGACGATATAGCTATGGCCGGTGATCCAGCCTACGTCCGCAGTACACCAATAAATGTCATCAGGCTTGAGGTCAAACACGATTTCATGGGTATAGCTGGCATACACCAGATAGCCGCCGCTGGTATGCAGCACGCCCTTGGGTTTTCCGGTGGAGCCGGAGGTATAGAGGATGAACAGCGGATCCTCGGCATTCATGCGCTCCGGCTCGCACTTGATGGGCTGGTCTTTCAGTGCGTGATGCCACCACACATCGCGACGGGTATCGAAGTCGATGCTGCCATCGGTATGGCGGAATACCAGCACTTTTTCCACACTTTGAGTGCCGTCAATCTTGAGCGCAGCGTCGACATTCATCTTCAGCGGCACGGTGCGACCACCGCGGCGCCCCTCGTCGGCGGTAATCACCAGTTTGCTCTGGCTGTCACTGATGCGGTCGGCAATCGAGTGCGGCGCAAAACCGCCGAATACCACCGTATGCACCGCACCGATGCGCGCGCAGGCGAGCATGGCGATGGCCGCCTCGGGAATCATCGGCAGATAGATGGTGACCCGGTCGCCCTTGCCTATCCCCATGCCGCGCATGGCATTGGCGAGCTTGCATACTTCCAGGTACAGCTCGCGATAGCTGAGCTTGCGCGCGGGCATTGCCGGATCGTCCGGCTCGAACAAGATGGCAGTTTTTTCGCCATGTTCGCGCAAATGCCTGTCTAGGCAGTTGACACTGACATTGAGTTCGCCATCCTCGTACCACTTGATGCGGAAGTCGGCCAGGTCATAGTTGACATTGCGGATGATGGAGGGTTTCTGCATCCACTCCACCCGCTCACCGATCCGTGCCCAGAACGTATCCGGATTCTCCACCGACTCGGTGTAGTCGCGCACATAGTCGCGGTGACGCATATTGGCATTGGCGGCGAAATTGGCCGGGGCATGGATGCTGTTGGCGGGTCTGCTCATGTCATCGCTCCAAGGGTGAATATTTAGTTGGGGGCTTAGGAAGCAAACATCTCAAAGAAGGTCGCCTCTGAGCAGTTTAAGCAGGGTCTTGTAGAGATCAAGGTGTCGATGGTTGAAGCTGAGTTCAGCCTCCTTGAGATGCCTCTCGAACTTGTCGCGCCATACGCCATGAAACTGCGCCAGTCGATGTTTGGCATAGCTCCAGAAAGACTCGATGCCATTGACGTGCCTTGAGCCTTTGACGAACTCGTTGTTGCCGTGATTGACCCGAAAGTGCTTGTCCAAGCCCAAATCAACCAGCCCATCGTAACCTCGCCAGCCGTCGGTGTGGATGATGCTGTTGGGGTCCACTTTGCCGCGGATGATGGCTTGCAGCGTGGCTTTGGAGGCATCGGAGACGATCTCGGTGTAAACACAGTCACCGCGCTTGAGTAAGCCAAAGACGATGGTTTGGCCACCTGCGCCACGCCCGCGTTTGCCCCGGATACGCTTGGGGCCGAAATAGGATTCATCGGCCTCAAGCTCGCCCGAGAACGGAGACTGCGCAGCGCATTGCTGAGCCAGGCGGACACGGATACGTTGGCACACGGTATTGACCGAACGCACGGAAAGGCCACACAACTGCGCTGCATCCGTAGCGGTCAAGTCCATGGCAAACAGGCGCAAAAGGTGTCGAAATTTGGCCTCACTAATTTTTGAACGGCGGTAGTACCTATTTTTGCTTGGCGTTTCAAGAGGTTAGCATGTGGTGGGCACATGTTTGCTTTCTAAGACCCTTGTTACTTGAGGTTGGAAAAACTGTGAGGCAGAAAAATTTTGTGAAATCCACTTTCCATGTGTTGCCTCCATGGGGTGAAGTGGATGGATTTTGGCGGGTATGGGGGCAATGTCGATAGGGGCGGCTTCACGGGATTTGCTGTCAATGGCAGGCTAAAATGCGCGGCTATTGATTTTTGGAGTGTGCGCCGTGAACTGGTCGCCTGAACTTGCCCGTAAAACCTATTCCATCCAGCATTGGGCCGATGGCTATTTCGATGTGGGCCAGAACGGGCAGATTGTGGTGCGCCCGCAAGGCAAGGAGGGCCCGCAGGTGGCCTTGGCCGATGTCGTCAACCGTGCAGTGGCAGCCGGTGGCAAGCTGCCGATGCTGGTGCGGTTCCCCGATATTCTGGGCAACCGTCTGGGCAAGTTGCAGGCGGCGTTTGCCGCGGCCATGCGGGATTGGGAGTACGGCGGCGGCTATACCGCGGTCTATCCCATCAAGGTCAACCAGAATGCGAGCGTGGCGGGGACGCTGGCCTCGCATCATGGCGAGGGCTTTGGCCTTGAAGCCGGCAGCAAGCCGGAGTTGATGGCGGTGCTGGCGCTCTCGCGCCCCGGCGGCGTGATCGTCTGCAATGGCTATAAGGACCGCGAATATATCCGCCTTGCACTGATTGGCCGCAAGCTGGGCTTGCAGACCTTCATCGTGGTGGAAAAGCCTTCGGAGCTGCGCATCGTGCTGGAGGAAGCCGCTGTGTTGGGCGTGAAGCCGGGTCTTGGCGTGCGCATGCGGCTGGCCAGCCTGGGGGCTGGCAAATGGCAGAACTCCGGTGGCGACAAGGCCAAATTCGGCCTCAACCCGCGTCAGGTGCTCGACTTGTGGAAAGCGCTGCGCGATAGCGATATGGGCGACTGCCTGCAACTTTTGCACTTCCACATGGGCAGCCAGATCTCCAATGTGCGCGATATTGCCAATGGCATGCGCGAGGCCACCCGCTATTTTGTCGAACTCTCCAAACTGGGTGCGAACATCAGCCATGTGGATGTCGGCGGCGGGCTTGGCATCGACTATGAAGGCACGCGCAGCCGCAGCTACAACTCGGTCAACTACAACATCAGCCACTATGCCAACAGCATCGTGCAGCCGCTGGCCGAAGCCTGCATGCAGAACGATTTGCCGGCACCGCGCATCATTACCGAATGTGGCCGCGCCATGACCGCGCACCATGCGGTGCTGGTGGCGAATGTCTCCGAGGTCGAAAAAGCACCGGAAGGCCGGGTGCCGCCGCAGAACGATGACGAGTCGCAGCCGGTGCGGCATCTGCGCGAGCTGCATGACGAAATGCACGCGCGCCCGGCGGTGGAAGTGTTCCATGAGGCCAGCCAGGCACATGCCGAAGGTCTGGCGCTGTATTCGCTGGGACAGATTGACCTGGTGCAGCGTGCGCGTATTGATGACCTGTTCTATGCCATCGCCCACAAGGTGCGCGCGCGCCTGACCTATGACGAAAAGAGCCACCGTGATTTGCTGGATGAGCTCAACGAGCGGCTGGTGGACAAATATTTCGTCAATTTCAGCGTGTTCGAGTCGATGCCCGATGTCTGGGCGATTGACCAGGTGTTCCCGATCGTGCCGATTGAACGCTTGGATGAAGTCCCGACCCGGCGCGGCATCATCGCCGACCTGACCTGTGATTCCGACGGCAAGATTGATGTCTATGTAGAAAATGAAGACCTCGACAGCTCGCTACCGCTGCACGAATTGAAAGCCGGTGAGCGCTACCGGCTGGGATTCTTCCTGGTCGGCGCCTATCAGGAGATTCTGGGCGATATCCACAACCTTTTTGGTGATACCGATGCGGTGGAAGTGAAGTTCACCGGCGATGAATTCCGCATCAGCCAGCAACGCCGGGGGGACACCACCGAAGTGATGCTCGACTACGTCGGCTACAAGCTCGAAGACCTGCGCCGCACCTATCGCGCCCGCGTAGCGGCGGCCGACCTCACTGCGGCCGAAGCCGAGCGCTTCAATGCGGCACTGGAATCGGGTCTGAGCGCCTATACCTATCTGGATGATGCCCCGCTTTGAGGCGGGGCTTGGGTATCAACCCTCCCGATGCACCTGAAACCCGGCAAAGCTCTGGTTGACCGGCATGGTTTCGATGCGGTTGATATTGAGGTGCGCGGGCAGGCTGGCAATCCATGCGACCTGCTCGGCAATGTCCTCGGCACGGATAGGGGTAACGCCGGCATACAGGGCATCGCTGGCGGCCTGGTTGCCGCCGGTGCGTACCAAGGTGAATTCGGTTTCTGCCATGCCCGGCTCGATGCTGGTCACGCGCACGCCCGTGCCGTGCAGGTCGCTGCGCAGCCCCAGTGAAAACTGGCTGACAAAGGCCTTGCTGCCGCCATAGACATTGCCGCCGGGGTAGGGGTAGTGCGCGGCAATCGAGCTGATATTGACGATCAGTCCCTTGCGTTCGATCAGGCGCGGCAGCAGTGCGTGGGTCAGGGTGATGAGGCCGGTGATATTGGTGTCAATCATCTGCCGCCACTGGGCAAGGTCGGCCTGTGGCGCCGGGGCGGTGCCCAGCGCCAGCCCGGCGTTGTTGACCAGCAGGTCGATGTTCGCAAAGTTCTCCGGTAGCCCGGCAAGGGCCGCGTCGATGGCGGCGCTGTCGCGGATATCGAAACAGGCTATATGACAGCGTTCGGGAAATTCCGCCGCCAATGCATCCAGCCGCTCACGGCGGCGTGCACTGATGATGAGGCGCCAGCCTGCTTGCAGAAGGCGCTGGGCGATGGCGCGACCAAAGCCGGAAGAGGCGCCGGTCACGAAGGCAGTTTTGGGGGAAGGGGTCATGGCGATCTGTAGCGGGTTGGATTGGGGTGGGCCGCCGGACTGGCGGGTATGGAAATTGTCACTGGATTCGGGGGAAAGCCCGGCTACAATCATCGGCCATTCCACCTGAAGTTTGGAACGCTCGATGTCGCAGGAAGACCTGAAAACCGCCGCCCTTGAATATCACCGCCAGTTTCCGCCGGGCAAGATCAAGATCAGTGCCACCAAGCCGATGGTGACCCAGCGCGACCTGTCGCTGGCTTATTCACCAGGTGTGGCTTATGCCTGCGAAGCGATCGTGGCCGATCCTGGTGCGGCCAGCGAGATGACTGCGCGCGGCAATCTGGTGGCGGTGATCAGCAATGGCACGGCGGTGCTCGGTCTTGGCGATATCGGTCCTCTGGCCGGCAAGCCGGTGATGGAAGGCAAGGGCGTTTTGTTCAAGAAGTTTGCCGATGTCGATGTGTTTGATATCGAAATTGACGAGCGCGACCCGGACAAGCTGGTGGAGATCATCGCCAGTCTGGAGCCGACCTTTGGCGGTATCAACCTGGAGGATATCAAGGCGCCGGAATGCTTCATCGTCGAGCGCAAGCTGCGCGAGCGCATGAAAATCCCGGTATTCCACGATGACCAGCACGGCACCGCGATTATCGTCGGCTCGGCAGTACTGAACGCGCTGGAAGTGGCCGGCAAGAACATCGAAGAGGTGAAAATCGCCACCACCGGCGCCGGTGCTGCCGGGATTGCCTGCCTCGACATGCTGGTGGCTCTGGGGGTCAAGCGCGAAAACATCACGGCTTTCGACCGCGAGGGGGTGATTTACAAGGGCCGCCCCAACCTCGACCCGGACAAGGCGCGCTATGCCAATGACACCGCGGCGCGCTCGCTGGAGGAAATCGTCGAAGGCGCGGATATTTTCCTGGGGCTGTCGGCAGGCGGCATCCTCAAGCCGGAAATGGTGGCGAAGATGGCGGCACGCCCCATCATTCTGGCGCTCGCCAATCCGCACCCGGAAATCCTGCCCGAAGATGCCAAGGCTGTGCGCCCGGACGCGATCATCGCCACTGGCCGCAGCGATTATCCCAATCAGGTCAATAACGCGCTGTGCTTCCCCTATATCTTCCGTGGCGCGCTGGATGTGGGCGCGACCGAAATCAACGAAGCGATGAAGCTCGCCTGCGTGCGCGCGATCGCCGAGCTGGCGCGGATGGAGGCCAGTGACCTTGGCAGCGCTTATGGGGGCGAGATTCCGACTTTCGGTGCCGACTACCTGATTCCGCGCCCGTTCGACCCGCGCCTGATCACCGTGATCGCACCGGCAGTGGCGCAGGCGGCGATGGACTCGGGAGTGGCTGCGCGACCGCTGGGCGACATGGCGGCCTACAAGGAAAAACTCGGCCAGTTCATCCACAAGAGCGGGCTGATGATGAAGCCGGTGTACGAGCGTGCCCGCGCCGACATCAAGCGCGTGGTGTATGCCGAAGGCGAGGAATACACGGTGCTGCGTGCCGTGCAGACGGTGATCGACGAAAAACTCGCTTTCCCGGTACTGATCGGCCGCCCGGAAGTGATCGAGCGGCGTATCGCCAAGCTCGGCCTCAGGATGCGCGCCGGCAGCGATTTCGAGCTGGTCAATATCAATGACGACCCGCGCTTTGATGAATATTGGCAGGCCTATCATCAGCGCAATGCCCGCAAGGGGGTGACCGTCGATGCCGCCAAGAGCCTGATCCGCTCGCGCCCGACCCTGGTGGCGGCGCTGATGGTGGAGCGTGGCGAAGCTGATGCGCTGATCTGCGGTCTGGTGGGGCGTTACCACAAGAAGCTCGGCTATCTGCGCAGCGTATTCGACCTGGAGCCGGGCGTATCCGGCACCTCGGCGATGACCGGGGTGATCAACGATCACGGCGCCTGGTTCTTCACCGATACCCATGTGCAGCCCGATCCCAGCGCCGAGCAGATTGCCGAGTGCACCTTGCAGGCCAGCTGGCGGCTGAAGCTGTTTGGCATCGAACCGAAGGCGGCACTGCTTTCGCACAGCAATTACGGCAGCCATGACAACCCTTCGGCCAACAAGATGCGCCGTGCCCGGCAATTGATCGCCGAGCGCGTCCCGAAGCTGGAAATCGACGGCGAAATGATGGCCGATACCGCCTGGGACGAGCTGCTGCGCCAGCGCATTTTCCCCGGCACCACGCTCAAGGGCCGTGCCAATCTCTTGATCATGCCCAATCTCGATGCGGCCAATATCGGCTACAACCTGATCCGTGTGGCGACCGGCGGCGTGGCGATTGGCCCGATCCTGATGGGGCTGGACAAGCCGGCGCATATCCTCACCGCCGCCGCCACCCCGCGCCGGGTGGTCAATATGACCGCGATTGCCGCGGTGGATGCGCAGATTCGCGCCAGCCGCGAGCGCAAGGGCGGCTGAGGTGCCAGGCGCCAGCATCGTCTTTCTCAGTTACCGCGACCGCCAATGGGTGGATGCGGCGCTGGATGGCGTGCTGGCACAGACCGTGCCCTGCCAGCTGCTGATCTCCAATGATGCTGGTGATGATGGCACCTTCGAGCGCATCGCCGAGCGCTTGCAGGGTTATCAGGGGCCGCACCGGATTGATTTGCTGGTCAAGCAGCCCCGCAACCTCGGACTGATCGGCTCATGCAATGCGCTGTTTTCACAGGCCAGCGGCGATATCGTGGTGCTGATGGGCGGCGATGATGTCTCCGCCCCGGATCGGGTGGAAAAGCTGCTGGCCGCTTATGCGGCGTATCCTGAAACCATGGCGATCGGCAGTGACTTCCAGGCGGTGGATGACAACGACCAGCCGGTCGGCATCGACTTCAAAAACGAGCTGCCGCATTTTGACCTGCACCGATTGCAGCAATCACGCGCCTTTCATACCTTGCTGGGCGCGGCGCTGTCATTCCGCCGCGAGGTGTTCACCCGTTTTGGGGCATTGCACGGCACCGTCGAAGACAGTGCCCTGACCCTGCGTGCCTGCCTGCTGGGCGACTGCCGCAATCTGCCGGAAAAACTGGTGCGTTACCGCCAGCACAGCGGCAGTATCAGTCACCGCCTGTTCGCCCGTGACGTGGAAGATGCCAGAGAGCTCAAGCGCATCTGGCTGCGCCGTACTGCATCGCTATTTCAGGGCGCGGCCGAGGATTTTGGGCACTGTATCCAGCAAATGCCTGAGCTTTGCGGACAAAAAAGACGCGATGCACAGCACCTGCAACACCGCTACGCCAGTACGGCACGGATGCGCAAGGCGCTGGCCGATGGCGGCTTTTCCGAGCGTTGGGCGGCGCTGCGCTTTGCCCTGTCCAGACCCGGCAATCGCCGCCGCGCCCTGGAATACGCTGGCAAGCTATGGCGCCGATTATGAGAAATTTGCTCGAAGCCTACCCCAAGGAATATCACAAGCATGTTGACGGCCACGATTGCTTTTTTGAGTTACCGCGACCGCCAATGGGTGGATGCGGCGCTGGATGGCGTGCTGGCACAGACCGTACCCTGCCAGTTGCTGATTTCCAACGATGCTGCCGATGATGGCACCTTCGAGCGCATCGCCGAGCGCTTGCAGGGTTATCAGGGACCTCACCGGATTGATTTGCTGCTCAAGCAGCCGCAGAACCTGGGCGTAGTGGGATCCTGCAATGCGGTCTTGCCACAGGCCAGCGGCGATATCGTGGTAATGATGGCCGGCGATGATGTCTCCGCCCCGGATCGGGTGGAAAAACTTCTGGCCGCTTATGCGGCGTATCCTGAAACCATGGCGATCGGCACGGATTTTGCAGCCGTCGATGGTGAAGACCGTCCGGTTGATATCGATTTCAAGACCGAAATGCTGCATTTCGATCTGCACCGGCTGGCGCGCTCACGTGCCTTCCATACCCTGCTGGGGGCGGCGCTGTCGTTCCGCCGCGAGGTATTCACCCGCTTTGGGGCATTGCGCGGTACGGTGGAAGACAATGCGCTGACCCTGCGCGCCTGTCTGCTCGGCGATTGCCGCAACCTGCCGGAAAAACTGGTGCGCTATCGGCAGCACAGCGGTAGCGTCAGTCATGGCGTATTCGCGCGCAGTGGCGCCGATGCCCGCGAGCTCAAGCGTCGTCGCTATCTGCGTACTGCCGCATTCTTGCAGGGCACGGCCGATGATCTGGCGCATTGCCTGACACAGTTGCCCAATATGGAGGCCGCGATGATGGCAGATGCCCGCCGGCTTCAGCACATGTATGCTGGTGCCGCACGGATGCGGCAAGCATTGGTCACCGGGGACTTTGCCGAACGCTGGGCCGCCATGCGCTCGGCATTGGCTCAACCCGGCAACCGCCGCCGGGCGCTGGAATACGCCAGCAAGCTCTGGCGCAAATAACGCGGCTGCCGGGTATTGGCGGTAATGCGAAAAACTTAAGCAAGTTCTAGACTTGCGTGTCTGTTTGAATTGATAACTGGAGCCGCCATGCACTGGCTGAACGAATTGCTGCAAAACGACCCTGACCCGACCGAAACCCGTGAGTGGATTGAGTCCATTCAGGCGGTGCTGAATGTGCATGGCCCCGAGCGTGCGCATCAATTATTGCAAAGCATGGTGGAAGTCAGCCGCCGTGCCGGGGCGCAGCTGCCGTTCTCGCCGACTACCGAATACATCAATACCATCCCGGCACATTTGCAGCCGCAGATGCCCGGCGATGCCGACATGGAATGGCGCATCCGCTCGATGATTCGCTGGAATGCGATGGCGATGGTAGTGCGTGCCAACCGCAAGCCGGGCGACCTGGGCGGCCATATCGCCAGCTTTGCCAGCTCGGCGACCCTGTATGACGTGGGCTTCAACCACTTCTGGCGGGCGCCGTCGGCCGATCATCCGGGCGATTTGATTGGCGTGCAGGGGCACAGCTCGCCGGGCATCTATGCCCGCGCCTTCCTCGAAGGGCGGCTCAGCGAAGAGCAGCTCGACCACTTCCGCATGGAGGTCGATGGCAAGGGCATTTCCAGCTATCCGCACCCCTGGCTGATGCCGGATTTCTGGCAGTTGCCGACAGTATCGATGGGGTTGGGGCCGATTGCCGCGATTTATCAGGCGCGCGCCTGGAAGTACCTGGAAGCGCGCGGGCTGATGCCCAAATCCGACCGCAAGGTGTGGTGCTTCCTGGGCGATGGCGAAACCGACGAGCCGGAAAGCCTGGGCGCGATTTCTGTGGCCGGGCGCGAGGGCTTGGACAATCTGGTGTTTGTCATCAACTGCAATCTGCAGCGGCTGGACGGCCCGGTGCGCGGCAACGGCAAGATTATTCAGGAGCTCGAAGGCCAATTCCGCGGTGCGGGCTGGAACGTCATCAAGCTGGTCTGGGGCAGCCATTGGGATCCGCTGCTGGCGCGCGACAAGGACGGCGTGCTGCGCCGCCTGATGATGGAAACGGTCGATGGCGAATACCAGAACTGCAAGGCTTTCGGTGGCGCCTATACCCGCGAGCATTTCTTCGGCAAATACCCGGAAACCGCAGCACTGGTGTCCAGCCTCTCCGATGCCGACATCTGGCGCCTCAACCGCGGCGGCCACGACCCGCACAAGGTCTATGCCGCTTATGATGCGGCCGTCAAAACCCAGGGCATGCCGACGGTGATTCTCGCCAAGACCGTCAAGGGCTATGGCATGGGTGATGCCGGTGAGGCGCTCAACCCCACCCATCAGACCAAGAAGCTCGATGGCGACGAAGTGCGCGCCTTCCGCGACCGCTTCAATATCAACATCAGCGACGAGCAACTGGAAAGCGGCCAGATTCCGTTCCTGCATCCGGGCAAGGATTCGCCGGAAGTCGAATACATGCTGGCGCGCCGCAAGGCGCTGGGCGGCTTCCTGCCGCAGCGCCGGCAAAAATCCGACGAATCGCTGCCAGTGCCCAAGCTGGAAGCCTTCGAGCGCCTGACCAAGAGCACTGGCGAGCGCGAAATCAGCACCACCATGGCTTTCGTGCAGGCGCTTTCCATCATCCTGCGCGACAAGCAGGTCGGCCCGCGCTGCGTGCCGATCGTGGCTGACGAGGCGCGCACCTTCGGCATGGAAGGGCTGTTCCGCCAGCTCGGCATCTATGCCCCGCAAGGCCAGAAATACAAGCCGGTGGACGCCGACCAGCTGATGTTCTACCGCGAAGATGCCGCCGGGCAGGTGCTGGAAGAAGGCATCAGCGAGGCCGGCGCCTTTGCCAGCTGGATGGCGCAGGCGACCAGCTACAGCACCAACAATCTGCAAATGCTGCCGTTCTACATCTATTACTCGATGTTCGGCTTCCAGCGCATTGGCGACTCGGCCTGGCAGGCGGCCGACATGCGTGCGCGCGGTTTCTTGTTGGGCGGCACCGCAGGCCGCACCACCCTGAATGGCGAAGGCCTGCAACACGAGGACGGCCAGAGCCATATCCAGACCAGCTTCATCCCCAATTGCCGCAGCTACGACCCGACCTTCCACTACGAAGTGGTCACCCTGCTGCAACACGGCATGCAGCGCATGCTGACCGAGCAGCAGGACGAATACTGGTATCTGACCCTGATGAACGAGAACTACCCGCACCCGGACATGCCCGAAGGCAGCGCCGAGGGCATCATCAAGGGCATGTATCTGCTGCGGGACGCAGGCACAGCCAAGAAAGACGAACTGCGCGTGCAACTGATGGGCAGCGGCACCATCCTGCGCGAGGCGATTGCTGCTGCTGATTTGCTGGAAGCGGAGTTCGGCATCAAGGCCGATATCTGGAGCTGCCCGAGCTTCAACGAGCTGGCGCGCGATGGTGAGGCGGCGACTCGCTTCAACCGCCTCAACCCCGAAGCCAAGCACAAGCAGCTGCCGTATGTCACCCGGCTGCTGCAAGGCCGCCAGGGCCCGGCGATTGCCGCCACCGACTATATCCGCACCTTCGCCAACCAGATCCGCGAATTCGTGCCGATGCGCTATGTGGTGCTGGGCACCGACGGCTTTGGCCGCTCCGATACCCGCGCCAACCTGCGCCGCCACTTTGAGGTTGACCGCTTCCACATCGCCCAGGCCGCCGTGTACGCCCTGGCCGAAGAAGGCAAGCTCAAGCCCGCGGACGTGGCGCGTGCCAACAAGGTGTGGAATATCAACAGCGACAAGCCTTATCCGCTGTACGCCTGATTGCAGCCATCATTGGCTCAATGACACAAGGGCAGCCCGATGGCTGCCCTTGTTGTTGGTGAGGTTTGGTATGTATCAATCAACTATCAAAACCTATCAAAATTGATAGGTTTTTCTGGTTTTGTTTTTGTAACAAATTGATTTTTATAGGTTTGATGGTCAATATTTTGGAGGAAACTATCAATTTTGATATAAATTGATAGTTGTTGATAGTTGAGAGTATCGGGCATGAAATTACCGGTCAAAGCGCCTGCAATGCTGAAGTTGATGGCCGACAAGGCAAATATTGAGGGCGTGCTTCGGCAGCGGCAGGTCATCGGGCCGGAACTGGATGGCGACTATATCCACTGGGATAGGCTGCGGCACCGTACTCCGCCATCAGGCTTGAGCCATGAAGCATGGTGGCTGGGCATCAAACTGGCACGGCAGGCGCGAGCCATCACACTGCCGTTCCGGGAAAAGTCCGGTGTGCGGTTCAAAGTCTCCATTACCGACAGCATGCTGCGTAAGCTGCATTTGCTTGACCGGCAGGCGGCCGGGCGCATTCTGGGAGCTGGAGCGTTGGATGCCGATAGCCTTAAAGCCAAGTATCTGCACCGTTCACTGGTGGAAGAGGCGATGACTTCATCGCAGCTGGAAGGCGCCTCCACCACCCGTCGGGTGGCCAAGGAAATGCTGGATAGTGGCCGTGCGCCGCGAGATCGCAGCGAGCAGATGATTTTCAACAATTTTGCCACCATGCAGGCGTTGGCCGAATGGAAAGACCAGCCGCTCAGCCCAGAAATGTTGCTGGATATTCATCGCAGGATCACCGAGGCGGCGATGGATGACCCGCAAGAAAGTGGGCGTTTCCGGCAAGCAGGCGATGACATCGTGGTGTACGACCGCAGCGATCCCAGCCGTATTCTGCACACTCCGCCACCTGCCAGCGAGCTGCCCGAGCGTATCCAGACGCTTTGCGATTTTGCCAATGGCAGTGGTGCCAATGAGCCGTTTCTGCATCCGGTGGTGCGCGCGATCATGCTGCACTTCATGGTCGGCTATGACCACCCGTTTTGCGATGGCAATGGCCGTACCGCGCGTGCGCTGTTCTATTGGTCGATGCTTAAATCCGGCTATTGGTTGAGCGAATATTTTTCCATTTCCACGGTGCTCAAGCGCTCGCCAGGTGCCTATCTACAGGCCTATCTGTACAGCGAGAGCGACGAGGGCGATGCCAGCTATTTTGTGGCGCATCAATTACGGGTCATCATGACGGCCATCTCGCAGTTGGAAGCATACATTGGCAGAAAGACTGCCGAATTGCGCCAAGCCCAAGCACAGCTTGGCCCGACAAACGGCTTGGGTGCGACTTTGAACCACCGCCAGCGTGAAATTTTGATGCAACTACTGGCCAAGCCCGATAGCCGCATCAGCATTGCTGCACATCAGAAACGGCAAGGCGTGACTTATGCCACTGCACGCGCCGACCTGCTGGGACTGGAGGCGCTTGGGCTGCTGCTGCGCCATCAAGAAGGCAAACGCTTCGAGTTCGAGGCAGTGACGGATTTGCCCGCCCGTCTTGGGCAAGGTTGATCACCAGCCCTGTGCGCCCTGCTCTTCGATCTGGCTGAATGCCGAGTGCTGGCCGTCGGAATCATTGCCGACGCCGGTGGCGAAATAGGCCACGCCTTTTCCGCTGTCCATATCCAGCCACAGCCCGGAAAGCAAGCCATAGGCATTGCCGGAATGGCCGATGCGCCGGCGACCATCGGCAAATAGGTCGTCGCGGCAGACGCCAATGCCGCGGCCGATATGCTGGCTGGCAAGGCCATAGGCACAGAAGAAGCCGCCACGGTTTGGCTCATCTTCTTCGCCGATCACGCCATTGCGACCATCGAATATCCATAGTGGCGTAGTGAGCAGGGCAATCGCCTCGGCAGACAAGATCCGCACGCCATCGAGCTCGCCGCCGCGCAGCAGCATTTGCCCCACCCGCGCCAGGCCGTTGGCGGAAATCCGCACCCCGCCCTGCGGCGAGAACATTGCGCCGTTCTGGCCGGCCTGCCAGTGTGCATCCACGCCGCAGCCGCCATCCTTGCCGGGAATCACCGTGCAATCCGGCGCTTTGCCTTGCAAGTTATCGCGTTGCGGCATGCGAGAGCTGTCATACAGCACCACGGCACGCTCGATCGCCATCGCGCTACAACCGGACCAGTTATGGCAGGCGTCGATTTTCAGCGGGACAAACACCAGCTGCTGCATCAGCCGGTCGAAACGCTCGCCAGTAGCGCGCTCCATCACTTCGGCAATCATCACGAAATTGAGATTGCTGTAGCGGAAGAACGTGCCAGGTGGATGCTGGCGATCCCAGGCTTCAGGTGTGTCGATGATGATGCGGCTGGATGCACCCAGCGGCACATTCCAGTAACCGGCGTTGTCGGTCAGGCTGGAAGTATGCGAGAGCAGCATTTTCAGTGTAATCGGCGCACCGGCAAAGGCCGGGTTGCGCAATGGCCTGCCAAGCACGATGGAAACATCGGCATCCAGATCCAGCTTGCCTTGTTCCACCAGGCGCAGCACCGCGATTGCCGCCAGCAGCTTGCTGACCGAGGCCACCCGCGCCGGGTCATCCGGGGTCAGCGCACGGCGCGCGCCAAGGTCGGCAAAACCTTCGGACTGGCTGGCGGTTATGCCATCGCGGTCAAACGCCACCCGCACCCGGCCAACCGGCTCAGCGGCAGAAGCAAATGGCGCAGCAAGCAGTGCGGACAAACCCAGAGCGGCAGCAAGTTTTTTCATGGCGATGCACCTGTGTGGTTTTTCCCATGCCACCCCGAAAAACTCAATGCCAAGAGCTTGTTTTTACCTGGCTCAAATGGAACGCTGCAATACATACAGTTGTTCTTGTATTGACAGGTTTTATCAACCCTTTCAGTTATCGTCGCCGTGGCTGTTGCGCGGGGGTATTGGGCTTGTTTAGCTCAAAGTTAATGGCAATTAAATCCGCATTCATGTCTTTATGTATACGTGAAAACTGATCGTAGAACCCTTGCGCCCGGCTGTCGCCTCGTGCCGAGGCAGCCAAAAGGGCACCTGCCGTTCTTTCAGGTTGCGGTTCCATATCAAGTGCCCGCCGCATGGCCGCGTATTGATAGGCGAGAAAAGGACTATTGCTCTGGCTTTTCAATTCGCCGATCAGTACGGCAGCTTCTATGGCTACTGCCAGATCTCCACTGTTGTGAGTGGTGGTATTGGTACTGCGCAAGCGGCGAAGATCGTTTTCTGCCCGGCTGATCAATCGATCAGCGTAGATCATGCCGGCCACCATGTTGCCGCGCTGATATCTCTCTTGCAGATCATTATCGGAAAGAAGTTGCGCCTTGATCCAGTCTGCCGGGCTTGGAAAGCCCAGCTTGCGCAGCTGCTCCAGTTCTTCTTTTGAGCTGTAAGCCAGAGCGCCAAAGTAACGGTTATTCAGCGTTTCCAGGCTTTTCCGTTCACTGTCAGTGCTGGCTTCCAAGGTTTCTTGCCAGGAGTTGCCATTTGGAAATGGGGCAGAAGAGGCAGCAGATGTTGAGATAGCAGCAGAACGGTGGCCACTGGCAGTTGCAGGGTTTGCGCCTATGCTGGCGGCTGTGCCAGATGATTGCGATTGCGTGGTTTCTGCGGACGTGGCTGCAACTTCTGATGTCTTTTGACTGCAGCCGTTGGTGGCAAGCAGCAGTGCAGAAAAAAGTAGAGTGCTTTTCAATTGCATTGGTTGCCTCTCATATCCAGAGCCCAAATGGCACAAGCACGTTGCTTGCTTGCGGTTTGATGTGCGGAGAATGAGCGGTCTGAGAGATAGACTGCGGCGTGGTAGCCATTTGCCCAAGCTCTGCAGTGTGATAAATCAGCAGCTTGCTGTTGACAAATTTGATTCATTTGAGTGCCGAATGCGTCATCACATATGGCTTTATTTTCAGCAACGGCATAGCAGGTGTCATGTTGATTACAGGCGGGTAAAAAGCTTGCGCCTGAATACGGGGAGTCTAAGTTTCCGGAATACATCCTGCTAGCGGCCATTTCTAATGCCGCATCAAGGAAGAGGTTGGATAGTCTCCCGGTTCCACAACCATTTGGCTGCCAATTGGGCGAGATGCCCGGGGATGCAGGTGGGTTGGACAGGTTACAGTCGCTGGGGCGCCTTGCTTTTAGGTCGCGACAAAGTTTTTGATGGTCGACTGGGAGAGATTCACCAATAGATGCCTCGATTGATGAAAACTC
Source organism: Lysobacteraceae bacterium NML07-0707 (assembly GCA_002798295.1). Lineage (GTDB taxonomy): Bacteria > Pseudomonadota > Gammaproteobacteria > Xanthomonadales > Xanthomonadaceae > Solilutibacter. The sequence continues at coordinate 26,912 of NWQT01000012.1, forward strand.
ATGAGCATAAAGCTCTTGCTGTTGAAGCTGCTGCAATACAGCAGCGCAGTCCAAGCCCCGACAAATGACTTCTCCGCCCCCAATTCTGGAGCCGATAACCTGAACTGGCGGAAATTCTACGGGGGCGCTGGATGGATAGGCGATGGCAGCTAAACCAAGCAAGCAGGTGCCAGTAAAAAGTTTCTTGAGCTTCAAGGCAAATCTTCCTTCTAGTCGAAGGTAAAACAAACATCTACAAAGAATTTTGCTTGGAATGTTACTTGTCAAGTATTTGTTCACTATAGTTCTTGGAGGGTATGGTATATGCCCGCTTTGATTGAGTGGAGTGGTAAGGGGTGTGGGGTGCCTTGATTTTGCTTGCTGCTGCCCCATCTCCTGGGTTCACAAGGAGTCATCATGAACCCAGCAGACAATCCCAATGTGTTTCATGCCACCACCATTGTCTCGGTGCGCCGTGGCGATCAGGTGGTCATTGCCGGAGACGGCCAGGTCACGCTCGGCCATACCGTGATGAAGGCCAATGCCCGCAAGATACGCCGTCTGGGCGAAGGCGGGCGAGTGCTGGCTGGCTTTGCCGGGGCCGCGGCCGATGCCTTCACCCTGTTCGAGCTGTTCGAGGCCAAGCTGCAAAAGCACGGCCAGCTGACCCGTGCGGCGGTGGAAATGGCCAAGGACTGGCGTACCGAGCGCCGCTTCGGCAAGCTCGAAGCGCTGTTGGCGGTGGCCGACCGCGATACCTCGCTGATCATCAGCGGCACGGGTGATGTGATTGAGCCGGAAGATGGCCTGATTGCGATTGGCTCAGGCGGCATGTTTGCCCTGTCCGCCGCGCGCGGGCTGCTCAAGCACACACAGCTTTCGGCGCGCGAAATCGCTACCGAAGCCCTGGGAATTGCCGGGGATGTCTGCATCTACACCAACCACAACATCGTGGTTGAGGAACTTTGAAGCAATGACCATGCACAAGATTGACAACAGCTCCGCGTCGATGACGCCGCGCGAAATCGTCGCCGAACTCGACCGCCATATCATCGGCCAGCACGATGCCAAGCGTGCGGTCGCCATCGCCCTGCGCAACCGCTGGCGGCGTATGCAGCTCGATGCCGACATGCGCCGCGAAGTGATGCCGAAAAACATCCTGATGATTGGCCCCACCGGCGTTGGCAAGACCGAAATCGCCCGGCGTCTGGCCACGCTTGCCAATGCGCCGTTTGTGAAGGTGGAAGCCACCCGCTTTACCGAAGTGGGCTATGTCGGCAAGGATGTGGAACAAATCATCCGCGATCTGGCCGATACCGCAGTCAAGCTGTATCGCGAGCAGGCCAAGCAGCGGGTGCGCACCCAGGCCGAGGAAAACGCCGAAGACCGCATCCTTGATGCGCTGCTGCCGCGCCGTCAGAGCCAGACGCCTTTCAGTATCGACATTGGCGAGGCGGTAAAAAACGAGCCCTCGGCAGAAGAAAACGAAACCCGCCGCAAATTCCGCCAGCGCCTGCGCGCCGGGGAGCTGGACGAGCGCGAGATTGAAATCGACCTGGCAGTGAATGTCGGCGTGGACATCATGGCGCCGCCCGGCATGGAGGAAATGGGCCAGCAACTGCGGCAGATGTTCTCCAACCTCGCCGGCAGCAAGAGCCAGAGCAAGAAGCTCAGCATCAAGGCGGCGCGTACGCTGCTGATTGAAGAAGAAGCCGCCAAGCTGGTCAACGAGGACGAAGTGCGTGAAGCGGCGATCGAGGCCTGCGAGCAGCACGGCATCGTGTTCATTGATGAAATCGACAAGGTCGCCAAGCGCAGTGAAGGCATGGGCGCCGATGTCAGCCGCGAGGGCGTGCAGCGCGACCTGCTGCCGCTGGTGGAAGGCTCCACCGTCAGCACCAAGTACGGCCCGGTCAAGACCGACCATATCCTGTTCATTGCCTCCGGCGCCTTCCATCTGGCCAAACCCTCGGACCTGATTCCGGAAATGCAGGGGCGTTTCCCGATCCGGGTGGAATTGAATGCGCTCACCAAGGATGACTTCGTGCGCATCCTGACCGAGCCGAAGGCCGCATTGACCCGCCAGTATGTAGAGCTGATGGGCACCGAAGGGGTGAAACTCAGCTTTGCCGATGAGGCCATCGAACGGCTCGCGGAGATTTCCGCTGTTGTCAACGAGCGTCAGGAAAACATCGGTGCCCGCCGCCTGCACACGGTGCTGGAGCGCCTGCTGGAGAGCCTGAGTTTTGATGCGCCGGACAAGGGCGGCGCCATCAGCATCGATCGCGCCTATGTGGACGAGCGCCTTGGCGGCCTGATCCAAGACCCGGACTTGTCGCGTTATATCCTTTGATACACCGACGCCCGCAGCATATACTGCGGGCGTTTTCATTTGGATCCTTCTGTGGCTGCCATGTTACGCGCAGCATGGTGGTATTACGGAATTCCACGCCACTAAAACAAGAGCCTGGAGCCTGTACGCTGAAGGTAGGCAAGGATTGTTATTGTTGGCGCATAGTCTGCAGCCGCAGTACCGGGACATGGGTGCGGTTTTTGCCTTCGCGTTGCGGGCTGATTTCGGCCAGTGCCTCGCGGGTGGCGCGATAGGCTTCGCCGTGGTCATCCACCGGTAGCCACAGGGTGGCCACCCCCATGACCCGGTGGGCGGTCATGGTCTGGGTGGTGCCAATCCACAGGGGGGTATCGTCCTGCAGGCGAACCGGGGCAGGCCACAGGCGCAGCACTTGGCGGCGGCGGCCATCGTCGATTTCACGCACCAGCAGCAGGGCTTCGGGGTGGGCTTCCAGGGCGGCTGGCAGTATCGGTTGTTCGCTGGAAGGGGTATCGCTGTCCAGCAACCCCAGCACATCCATCCAGTCGGCCTGCGGTTTGACCCGCCAGCCAGCGACTTCCAGTGCGGTTTGCACCGGCACCAGCGAGCCTGCGATTTGCACGTCCAGCGGCCAACGGATGGCATCGCCACGGGCATTGCGGGTTGCGGGCAGTTGCTGCCAGCCATCTTCCCACCAGGCGGCGAGGCTCATGCTTTGGGCAGGCGGCGGCGGGGAGAAATCTTCCAGCCAACTCTGGGTGTGGCGCGGGGTGTGCCAGAGGGCGGCCAGCACGAATACGCTATAGAAGATGAGAGCCAGAGGGCGCATCCAGAACGAGCGCGCCACATGGCTGCGGTAGGCGATGCCCAGTATCAGCACCCACAACAGGCCAAACACCATGCCGCTGAGGACATCGCTCAGCCAGTGTGCGCCCAGGTAAAGGCGGGCGAAGGCCACCAGTGCGGTCAGTACGGTGCCCAGCAGATAGGGCCAGATGCGCCGCCGTCCCGGCCATTCGCGGGCGATGAGTACGGCGAAAAAGCCAAAGCTGATGGTCAGCATGACGATGCTGACCGAGGGAAAGCCAAAGCCCCCCGGTGCGGTGGGCGGGCGCGGGATATCGACGATGAACTTCAGTGTCTCGCTTGCCAGCCAGCCAAACAGCAGCGCGGCGCTCCAGTGCAGTGCCGCCTGCCAGCGCTTGCGCCACAGCAGCCAGCCAAGCCCGGCCAGTACCGCCGGCGCCAGCACCTGGACATCGCCAAGCCGTGCCAGGGCGGCCATCAGGTTGTCGGCCAGCGGGGTGCGCAGGGCGAACATCGCCTCATACACGCGATGGTCGATGCCGAGCGGGCCGCCGTTGGCCAGCAGCGCCACGGCGCCGACCACGGCAATCCAGAGCAGCCCGACCAGGGCGGCAAACAGCATCAGCAGCGAGGTCGATTGCGGGCGGTTGGGGTCAACCAGATAGCCGGTGAACTGGCCAAGCCGCGGGTGGGCGCGTGACCAGTCCAGCGCGCGCTTCAGAACGCCATCGGCATGCCCTGCAAACCAGCGTGAGGTGTAGATGACGCCGGCCCAGGCCAGTGCAATGATGGCCGCGATGGCAATCAGCACCAGTGCCAGCTTGTCGGCCACGGCCGCCACGGCATCATAGGATTTGCCAAAAATCCAGCCCGGCGCCAGAAACAGCGCCGCCCAGCTGATGCAGGCCACAAGGCTGGCCGGGGCGTAGCGGGAAAACGGCATGCGCAACATGCCGGCGATGGCCGGTACAAACGGGCGTACGGCACCGACATAGCGCGCAATCAGGATGCTCATCGCGCCGTGGCGGTGAAACATGCGTTCGCTGCGGTCAAGAAATTGCGGATAGCGCCGGAACAGCCACAAGCTGCGCATTTGCGGCCCCCAGCGGTGACCAATCCAGTAGCTGAGCGCATCGCCCAGAAACGCCCCGGCTGCGGCGCAGGTGACCAGCAGCGGGCCATTGGCATGACCCAGGCCAATCAGGGTGCCGACGGCAAACAGCAGCGGAAAGGCCGGAACCAGGATGCCGACCAGCGCCAGGGCATCACAAAAAGCGATAAAAAAAGCGATGAACGCCGCAGCAGCGGGGTTCTCGCCAATCCATGAAACGATTTGCTCAAGCCATTCAGACATGCCGGAATTATAGGTGGCGTGTATTCATGTTCAGCAGCCGTATGCGGCGCTTTGTTCATTTCATGGCAGGTGTTTGCCCCGGCAAACCTATAATCGGGCGACTGACATCTTGGGAAATCATCGTGAGCACACTCTCGGGCAAGACCTTGTTCATCACCGGCGCTTCGCGTGGTATTGGCCGCGCCATCGCCCTGCGCGCGGCGCGTGATGGCGCCAATATCGCCATCGTCGCCAAATCCGGCGTGCCCAATCCGCGCCTGCCCGGCACCATTCACAGCGTGGCCGAAGAAGTCCGCGCCGCAGGCGGCAAGGCGATTGCCATCAAATGCGATATCCGTGACGAAGACCAGGTCAAGGCAGCGGTGGCCGCCACCGTGGATGCCTTTGGCTGGATTGATGCCCTGGTCAATAACGCCAGTGCCATCTGGCTGGCGGGGGTGATGGATACGCCGATGAAGCGCTACGACCTGATGAACCAGGTCAATGCCCGTGGCAGTTTCCTCTGTGCGCAGGCCTGCCTGCCGTATCTGCGCTCATCGAGCAATCCGCATATCCTGACGCTGGCGCCGCCACCCTCGCTCGACCCCAAGTGGTGGGCGCCGCATACCGCCTACACGCTGGCGAAGATGGGCATGAGCTTTGTCACCCTGGGGTTGGCGGCGGAGTTGGCCGGGCAGGGGATTGGCGTCAATGCGCTGTGGCCGCGCACCATCATCGCCACTGATGCGCTGAACATGATTCCGGGGGTTGCCATTGAGCGCTGCCGCAAGCCGGAAATCGTCGCCGATGCCGCGCATGCCATCCTCACCCGTCCGGCCAGCGAAACCAACGGGCAGTTCTTTATTGATGAAGAAGTGCTGTATCAGGCCGGGGTACACAATTTCAAAGACTATGCCGTTGACCCGAGCCAGCCGCTATTGCCGGACTTGTTCCTTGAGCCATAAGCCGAGCGCCCGATGAAATACCTGCATGCCATGCTGCGCGTCCATGACCTTGCCGCCACAGCGCGGTTTTTCACCGAAGGTTTGGGGCTTGTGGAAACCCGCCGGATTGAGAACGCGCAAGGCCAGTTCACCCTGGTGTATTTCGCTGCACCCGCCAACCCGGAAGCGGAAATCGAGCTGACCCTCAACTGGGGCAGCGACGAGGATTACGGCAGCGCCCGCAATTTTGGCCATCTGGCGTTCGAGGTGGACGATATCTATGCGCTGTGTGCGCATTTGCAAAAGATGGGCATCACCGTCAACCGCCCGCCACGCGATGGCCGCATGGCGTTTGTGCGCACCCCCGACCGTATCTCGATTGAGCTGCTGCAAAAGGGCGAAGCCCTGCCGCCAGCCGAGCCGTGGGCTTCCATGCCCAATAGCGGGGAGTGGTGATTTACCGGGAGGCTTCGCTGGCGGTTTCCGGCACATAAATCATGCGGCCGTCCTTGAGCCGGTAGGCGACGCCGGCCTTGCTGCCTTCGCCTTCGCCGATTTCGCCGCTGGCCTGGTATTCGGTCAGCTCATCGCCGTCCTTGATGCGCATGCGCATATCGGCCTTGCCGGGGTTCTCGATGACGATCACCGATTCGCTGCTGAACGGGTTGAGCGGATTTTTGACAATCAGCACCATCAGGATGCCGACAATCACCAAAAACAAATCCACCAGGTTCACGACCGACAGAATCGGGTCGTCAGCCTCATCGTTATCCAAAAAACGCATCAGGCCACCTGCTTTTTGTTGGCCGCTTCAATGGCGACCAGGGTTTGCAGCAGCCAGCGGCGGCGGATGGTCATCACGAAGAAGGTGATGCTGGCGGCAATCAGCGCCAGAATCACCGAGGAAAACGCCACCACCAGATTCTCGCCGACACGGGCGGCATCGTTGCGGGTCAGCGCCAGGAGTGCAGGCCCCATCGGAATCATGGTCGCCACCAGTCCCAGCATCGGCGCGCTGCGCGAGGTGATGCGCAGCCATTCCAGCCGCTTCATCACCCAAAGCTCCAGCTCATCGCTGCTGGCGCCGGTGCGTGCGTGGTAATGCTGCAAGGGCGATTGATAGCCGGCGCGGGTGCGTTGCAAGGCTTCAAGCAAAAACGCGCCAAGGGCGAAAAAGGCATAGCCCAGTGCCGCCAAAATCAGCACAAGTACGGGCGCCAGAAACAGGCTGGCCAGCTGGTAGAGGCTGGCTTCCAAAGCGTTCATCGGTTGACTCCAGATTGGGAAAAGTGGGGGCTGCGCCATTGCCACAGCGCGCCTGCAAACAGCAAGGCAGCAAGCAGCCAGATGGCAAAGCGTGAAAATGCCGGTACGGCAAGCGCGGTGGGCGGTGGCACTTGTCGCAGCACCTGACCCTGGAAGCGTTCCGGCGCATTGGCCTTGGCCGGGGGTTCGGGGCTTGCAGGCGTTGCTGCGGCTGCAGTGGGCGCTGGTGCTGCGGCATCAGGGCGTGGTTTGCCAAGCCCGAAGCCCGGGGCGGCAACAGCCGCAGGCGCATTGCCCTGACTGGCAAGCCCGGCATCCAGGAAGGCGCGGGTGATGGCATCGCCCGCGCTCACTCCTTGCGATTTCAACTCTCGCCAGTGCTCGGCCAGTTCTTGCCGGATAGCGCTATCGGCTTGCCACATGCCCTTGCGGATGGCTTCGGCCATGCGCGCGATGATTTGCGCCTTGGCATCGGGATTGCTGGCATTGAACCATTCGCCGGTGCCAAGGCCGCGGCGGTCGGTGATATAGGTCTCGTGCAGCGCCTGCCACTGGTCATCGCGCACGGTGCCGGGGGCGCTGGCCTGCCAGCCAAACAGGTTCTGGGTCACTTCCAGCACTTCCAGCGTCCCGGCATAGCCTTCGGCCTGCATTGCGCCGATCCACTGCGGGTTGAGATAGCGGCTGCGCAGCTCGCTGGCGATATAGCGCGCGGCGGTCACGGTGCGCGGCGTGCTGGCGGTCAGGTCATTGAGATACAGCGCCGGCGCCTGTCCGCCTGCGCTGCGGATGGCGGTGGACAGGCCGCCCATGTACTCGAATACATGGTCGGTATTGAGCGCGCCATAGACATTGGATGAGCGCGGCAATACCACGCCTTCGCTGGCGCGCAGCTGCTCGTTATATACGGCCTGCTGCGCCGTGCCCCATTCGCGGCCGCCATAGGCGTGCTGCATGCGACTGATGAATTGCTCGGCCAGTGGCGCCTCGTCCTGCCATTGGCTAGAGTCGAGCACGCGGTCGGTAAAGCCGGTGCCGTAATCGCCCGGCGCATTGCCAAACAGGCGCAGGCGCGAGGCGGCTTCTGCCGCTTGCTTGTCCAGCCCGTTTTGCTGCAATTTGGCCTGTAGCGCACGGCTATGGGCGGCGATATGGTTGTCCGGCTCGTCCAGTGCGGCAATTTTTTGCAGAGCATCGTCGAGCTTCTGCATGAAGCCATCAAACTGGTCGCGGTAACTGCCTGCTACCTGCACCAATACGTCGATGCGCGGCCGCCCCAATTGCGCGCGCGGGATGATCTCCAGTTTTTGCAGGCGTCCGGCGCTATCCCAGACCGGGCGCAAGCCCGCAGCATGCAGGATTTGCGCTTCCTGGATGCCCAGATGGCGCACGGTTTCCACCGACCACATCACAAACGCCAGTTTGCGGGGCGGGCTGCCGTGACTGGCCTGGTGCTGCGCCAATAGCTGTGAAAAGGCTTCGCCACCGGTCTGGTAGGCGGCGCGGGTGGGGATTTTGGCCGCATCAAAGGCATACAGGTTGCGCCCGCCGCGTGCGGCCGGATTGCGGATCGGATCGCCCGCCTCGCCCGGCGGCACCCAACCTCCGGCCAGGGCTTGCAGCAGCATTTCGTTTTCTTCTGGCTGGGCAAGCGCAGCATCGCGCTGCCGCGCGGTTTCCAGCATTTGCCGCAGTTGCGGGTCTTGCACGTCCTGGATGTCGCGGCCTTCGCGCAGATGGGCATGCAGCAATTGATACGGGGCGCTGTGCTTGATGAGGGAGAAATCGCCTGCAAAAACCTCGTCCGGGTCATTGCCGGTGGCGCGGATGAAATCTGCCCCCAGCTGCTGCATCACGGTAAGCAGGCGGTGATCTTCTGCGGCGCTTTGTCCAAATACATGCAGTCCCAGTGGCAGGGCGCGGTTGGCCAGTGCGTGCAGATGGTCGTGCAATGCCAGGATGAAGCCTTCGCGGTCGGCGGCAATGGCGGCGGCGTCCCAGCCCATATCGCGGTCAAGATGTGCCTGACGTGCGGCCAGCAGCAGGCGCTGGCGGGCGGTATTGCGTACCGGGCCTTCTTCGGCCTGCTGGTATTCATGCAGCACATCGTGCAACTGCCGCAATTGGTCGTACAGCCCCGAGGGGGCAAACGGCGGCGTCTGGTGGCTGATGATGACAGCACGCCCGCGACGTTTGACCTGTGTGCCTTCGCCGATATTGTCCTGGATATAGGGATAGAACACCGGCAGCGCGCCGATGGCGAGGTTCGGCCAATCGTGGGCGCTTAGGCCACGGTCTTTGCCCGGCAGCCATTCCTGGGTGCCGTGGGTACCAAAATGCAGCAGCGCGTGTGGCACGAAGTGCTGCCGCAGCCAGAGGTAGCTGGCAAGGTAGGCGTGCGTAGGCGGTACTGCCGAATCATGGGTGGCGATGCCAAACGCCTGTGCGCGCGGCGGCTGTGGCATCAGCACCAAATGCCCCAGTTGCTGGCGGGGAATGATGAAATGCGGCTCGCCATTTATATCCAGCACATTGGCAGCCTGCTCCGGCGCGCCCCAGCGCTGTTGCAGCGCTTGTTGCTGCGCCTTGGGCCAACTTTCCAGCACGCGGCGGTATTCGCGCACCGGAAAGGCGGCGGCCAGGTCGTTTTGCAGCAGTGTGCGCAGGGTTTGCGGGCGATACCAGCCAGAGAGCATGGCCTGCGCATCGGCGGTGATGCGTTCGGCATCATGTACCGGCACCTGATAGCCATGCGTGGCCAGCGTCCGTGTCAGTCCTGCCAGTGAGCGTGGCAGGTTGAGCTGTGAGGCGCCCAGATTTTTTTCGCCATCGGGCGAGTTCCAGAACATCAGTCCGATGCGCTTGTCGGCGCTATCGGTATCGCGCAGCCGTGCCTGTGCGGCCAGCCGTTCGGCCACGGCCTCGATTTGTTCGGGAATCGGCACCGGCTCGCCGTTTTCCACGGCTGCCAGCACCATCGGATCACTCATGCCCCAGCTTTCGGGGGTTGCCATCAGGGTGGCGACGGTGCTGGCCGGGACGCCGCTGGCGGCTTGTCGCCATTGTGCAAGGGTGTGGCCGCGTGCGGTCATGGCAATCGTCACCGGCACGCCCAGCGCGGCAATATCGGCAGCGCGCGCGCGGCCATTGCCAAGATGGGTCATGTTAAGGAGTGCGGCAGGCCGGGCGGCGGCAATCGCGTTTTGCAGGCCGTTTGCGGCCTCGCGCTCAAACCAGAAAGTCACTGGCACCAGCCCGCGCGCTTCCAGCGCGGCAATCATGGCATCGATATCGCGCAGCTGCATATTGCCGATGGCCTGCGCGGAAATCACGATGCCGATACGGCTGCCTTCAGCCAGTTGCTGCTGTTTGCGCCAGTCCAGATAAGTTTCCAGCGTGGCAAAGGGCTCGGTCGCTTTGGGGTGGTAAAAGCCGGTAGCAGGCAGCAGTCTGGGCGGCGGGATGTCATCGGTAGCCTCGCCGCGCTGCCAACGCCCCAGCCAGCGCAGAAAATGGCGCAGGTTGTCCTCGCCGCCTTCGCGGTAATACTGCATCAGCAGCTCGGCTTCCTCTTTGCCCAGGCCGTGACTGGCATCGGGCAATCCGCCGATGGCAAGCCAGGGGATGCCGCGCGCAGCCAGCGCCGCAGTCATCATGCCGCGCACCCGGGCGGCATGGCCGCCTGCCGGGGTATCCAGTACCGCGATATCGGCAGCGGCCAGCCAGCGGGCCGGGCCGCCGGGTGGTGGGCTGTCCACGGAAACATGCTGCACCTGCACGCCTTCGGGAGCGCCCCATTGGCGCATTTTCCGGGTTTTGCCATTGAGGTTGAAATCGGTGCTGATGATGACAAGCCGCAATGATTCGCCTGCCTGCACCGGCAGGCACAGGCAGGCGAGCAGCACAAACAGCAGCGCGCGCAACATCAGAAGCTCAGGTTGAGGCCAATATGGACACTGCGGCCAAACTCCGGATAGGGATAGGCCAGCTCGCTCAGGTTCTGCCGGGCATTGCCAATGTTCTCGATGCCGGCGCGCACGGCCAGTGCCGGGCTGGCCTGCCAGCGGCCGTCCAGATGCCAGCGCGTGCCGCCGGGGATGTGCTGCAACGGGCCGCGCGTGGGGTAATCCACCTGCTTGCCGATATATTCGCCGCGCAGGGTCATGGCCAATGTCGCCAACGGCTGCCAGCGCAGGCTGGCGCTGGCATTGTGATGCGGGCGCAGGCGCAGTTTGCGCATCTGGCTCAGGTCGCGGGCATCTACATAGGTGTAGCTGCCCGCAATCCGCCAGGCCTTGCCGATTTGTTGCTGGGCGCTGACTTCAAAGCCGCGGGTGCGTGCGTGCGCGATGTTCTGGTAGGTGCGGGTGGCCAGCTGGCGGCGGATATTGCAGTTGGCGATGCACACGCTCTGGATCAGGTTATCCAGGCGGTTGTCGAATACCGCCATGTCCAGATGGGCGTGCGTGCCCTGCCAGTTGGCAGCGATTTCGTAGCTGGTGCTGGTTTCCGGCTGCAATTGCGGGTTGCCATGCAGCACGAAGCTGCCTGCAATGGTGGCGGTGTATTCCGGGGACATTTGCTTGAGACTGGGCGCGCGGAAGCCACGGCCAGCGCCGCCCTTGAGTGTCCAGCCATGACCCAAGTCGTGAGTCAGATAAACGCGCGGGCTGTGATGGCTGCCGAAGCGGTCATGGTGGTCATGGCGGCTGCCGATGACCAGCGACCAGTGCGGTGTGAAGCGGATTTCATCCTGCCAGAACAGCGCGCGCTGCACACTTTGGTCGCGCCCTTGAAGGTTGACCAGTGCATCTTCAATCGTTTCGCGCCGCCATTCGCCGCCCAGGCTCAGTTGATGGTGATCGCCGATGGTGAAGCTGGCATGTCCACCGATATTGTCATCGCGCATTTTCTGGCGGCCTTGCCGCGCGCCTTTCGAGCGCCAGTTGTCCTTGTCCAGCGTGGCGCGCATGGCATATACCCGGCTTTGCCCCCAATCCCATTGGCCACGATGCGAGAGCGCGTGCAAACGGCGGTGCAGGGTGTCCAGGGTTTCGTAAGTGCTGGGGCGCGGCCCGCCCAGCGCCACATGGCGGTTGCGCGCCTCTTTGCCTGCCAGCACGCGCAGGTCGATGCGTTGCTGCGCATCCGGCGTCCAGCTCAGCATCGCGCTGCCAGTGCGCGCTTTGCGCCCTTCAAAACGGGTAATGGCCGGATTGAAAGCATCAAAGCCTTTGTCCTGATTGCGGCTTTCGGCAAATACGCTCAAACCCAGCGTGTCTTGCAGCAACGGGCCTGCGGCATACGCGCTGGCCTGCCACCAGTCGCCTCCGGCCTCGGGTTTGCGCCAGCCGGCATTGAGGCTGCTGCTGCCATGCCAGGCGTCGGTGGCGCTGCGGGTAATCAGGTTGACCACGCCACCGAGTGCATCGGAGCCGTATAGCGAGGACATCGGGCCACGGACGAACTCGATGCGTTCGATGGCCTCCACCGGCACCCAGCCAAAATCAAAATCGCTATGGGCCATGACATTGCCGGAGCTGTTGACGCGCAAGCCATCCACCAGGGTGAGGGTATAGCCGGGGTCAAGGCCACGCACGCTGATGCCGCGTCGTGCCTGGCCGATGCCTTGCAGATTGACGCCCGGCAGCCCGCGCAGGGCATCGGCCATATCCAGTACCGGATGCTGCTGCAATTCTTCGTGTTCGATGACCGAGGCCGAGGCCGGCACGCCTGCGACCGTTTGCGTGCTGCGCGTGGCGGTGACGATGATGCGATCGAGCTGGCGGCTGCTGGGATGCGCCTTGGATTGGGCGTGGGCAAAAGCCGGCAAGAGTGCAAGGGCGGTGGCGATGGCGAGTGGGGTTCGTAACAACATGGGGGAATCAATTAAATATGTAATAACTTTCCATTTTATTTGATATGTAATTACCTTCCAATGCTTTGCGGAGGTGTTTCCCCGTTGTGTCCGCCACAAAAACCAAGAGCCGGTCACATGGACCGGCTCCTGGCTTGATAGCGGCTGTGCCTGCTATCAGAACTTGACGCGAACGCCCAGGGTGTATTCACGCGGCGCATTGCCGCGGGCGCCATCGGCACCGCGGTGGGTGATGCGCTGCTGGTCAAACACATTGTTGATACGGGCATAGACTTCGGTGTTTTCCGTCAGCGCGTAGCCGGTGGTGAAGTTCACCGTGAACAGGCTATCGGTTTGCAGGAAACGGTTGTTCACACCGGGGCGGCGGGCATTGCTGGCGGTCCAGGCGCGGCTCTGGTAGTTCAGCGCCAGATAGCTGTTCCAGCCGTTGCTGGTTTCAAAGCCGAGCTGCACGGTGGCGACGTTCTTCGGGGTGTATTCGATGACGTCGTTCTTCAGCACCGAGTGGGTGTCCGAATCGCTGGTGTACTTGCCATCGGTCAGGGTATAGGCCACCCGCAGCGGCATGCGCAGATGATCGTTTTCCACCAGCGTGCCAAAGACGCCCAGCTCAAGGCCATAGACTTTCTTGCGGCCGGTCTGCTGGGTGCCGGTGACGATGCCGCCCGGGCAGGGGTTGGCCACCAGGCAGGTGCGCATCGAGTTGCGGTAATTGGTCAGGAAGCCGATCGCATCCACGCCCCAACCATGGCTACGCCAGCGCAGGCCGCCTTCGTAGTTGACGCTTTCCTCGCCGCGGGTGCCGTTCACCGCACGGTTGCCCGGAGGCGCAAAGCCCTGGTGGATGCCGCCGAGTACGGTCCATTCTTCGTTGATGGCGTAATTGGCGCCAATACCGAAGGTGGTTTTCTTCAGGCTGTTCTGGTTGCGTGCGGCGATTTGTGCCGGGGTGGCATTCTTGGCCAGATTGTCGCGGGTGCGGATGTTTTCATGCCGCAGGATCGGCATCAGATACCAGCTGCCGAACTTGATGCGGTCAGCCGCCCACAACGACCAGGCCTTGGCATCGCCTTCCTGCTGGGCGGCACTGGCAGTGCGCTGATAAACCAGGCTGCCATTGACCTGCTGGTAGAAACTGTTGCTGATGCCCTTGTCGGCATTGAAGCTGCGATCTTTCTCCCAGCGCGCGCCGACGATCAGCTCATGCTCCACCGCGTCGCCAAAGCGGTGGCTGAGTTCGCTCTGTACGCCCAGGGTCTTGAACGAGGGATGGTTATGACCATAGCGCACGCCATTGGCATGGGTGGTATTGGCGCTGCCGTCGAGAATGCCCTGGAACAGTGCAGCATTGGCCTTGCCCTCATTGATGATGCTGGTCACGTTGCCCAGACCCACGCCATTGATTTGGTTCAGGCGGTTGTAATAGCGGTAGGTATCGTTCCAGTAAATGGCGCTGGACAGGCGGGTGTTGGCGCCGAAGTCGATCTGGTGGCGCAGGCTGGCCGACTTGCGGCCGCGATCCATGCGCTCAAGCGCGCTAAGGCCATAGCGGCGGTTCGGATTGGCGCGGAAGTCGGCATCGGTCAGCCCCAGATAGCTGACATTCAGCACTTCGCGGTCGTAGTTCAGCGCCAGCTCCAGCTGCTGCGGATAGGTCGCGCCTTCGGCGCTGCTCCAGCGCAGCTTGCCGTTGAATTCGTTGATGTCATAACCGGCATCGCCCTTGTGACGGTCAATCTGGTGGAAACCATCGCTCTGCGCCTGATAGGTTTCCAGCAGCCAGCCCCACTGACCGCTGCTCTGACCATAATGGGCGTGGATTTTGCGGGTGCCAAACGAGCCGACTTCGGCATTGACCATGCCGGCGCTGCCTTCGGGAATTTGGGTGCTGACCATGTTCACCACGCCCGAGGTGGTATGCGGGCCGTGCAGCAGGATTTCCGGCCCCTTCAATACTTCCACGGTATTCATGCGGCCGATGTTTGGGAAGAAATAGGCCGAGGTGTTGGCATACGGCGCCATCGCCGCCGGCAGGCCATCGACCAGTACCGAGATGCGGTCACTGCGGCCGGTGCTGGAAGCGCGGATGCTGATGCGCGGGAACTGGCCCATGCCGCTTTCTTCACGGGTGTAGACGCCCGGCACGGTGCGCAGCACATCGTTGGCATTGGCGGAATTGAATTTTTGCAGCTGCTTCTGGTTCAGCTCATAGGCCGAGCCCATGGTGGTTTGCGGGTCTTCCGGGTTGGCGATGATGCGCACCGAGTCCAGCAGGCGGGCATCGCCTGCATCCATCGCAACGGCGGCGGAGGTATCGGCCAATGCAGGCATGGCGATGGCTGCGAGCAGGGCAGCCGAAAGCGGCGCAAGGCGCAGGGCATGTGTTTTTTTCATGATTGCGTTCTCAAGAGGGCGGACATGGCTGTCCCGGCAGCAGGGAGTGCCGGGTGAGGCCTGGATTTAAAGTGCGCAAATGATAGTAATTACCAATTTTTAACGCAACTCAATCTCGTCATCACTCTTGTTTGCGCTTGTTGCCGGCTCTTAGTGTCCCTGGTCGAGCGAATCTTCCGGCTGAGGCAGGCTCATGCCGCAACGGCGGCAATGCCAGGCATCGTTTTCATGGTCGGTCAGGCCGCATTCGGTGCAACGCACGATGCGGCGGTTTTTGCCACTGAGGGTTTTCATCAGCTCCGCGCCATACAGGCCGGTGGGCACGGCAATGATGCTATAACCGATGATGATGAGCGCCGAGGTCAGAAAACGTCCTGTCGGCGTGGCCGGGGAAATGTCGCCATAGCCGACCGTGGCCATGGTCACCACCGCCCAGTACATGCCGGTGGGGATGCTGGTAAAGCCATGCTCGGGGCCTTCGACCACATACATCAGCGCGCCGAAGATCACGGTGATGGTGAGGATGGTGGTGATAAAGAGGAAAATCTTGCGGCGGCTGCGCAGCAGTGACTCGATTAGCACCCCGGCCTCGCTGGAATATTTCACCAGTTTGAGGATGCGGAAGATACGCAGCAGTCGGAAGATGCGCACCACAGCCAGCGAGGCGCTGGCCGGGAATAGCAGCGAGAGAAAGGTCGGCAGGATGGCCAGCAGGTCAATCACCCCAAAAAAGCTGGTGGCGTAGCGCAGCGGTTTGCGTACCACCCACAGCCGAGCCGCGTATTCAGCGGTGAACAGCAGGGTGAATACCCACTCCGCCACGTATAGCGGCTCATGCCAGCGTGCCTTGATGCCGGGCACGCTGTCGAGCATCACCACGATGACGCTGGCGAGGATGGTCAAAATCAGCGCCAGGTCGAAATTCCGCTCTTCGCGATTGTCATGGTGAAAGAACAGCCGGAACAACCGATAGCGCCATCCCTCGCGGCTGGCCGGATAGTGGGTGCGCTCGAAAATATTCTCCCGCACCTGGGGGCTGCGGTTGTCGTGCTCGTTGCTTTGCATGGCGCTCAAACTTGGGCGAAGGCTTCCCGTGCAGCGGCGATGGTAGCGGCAATCACCGCATCATCATGTGCTGATGATACAAACCCGGCTTCAAATGCCGAAGGCGCCAGATATACGCCGCGTGCAAGCATCGCATGGAAGAAGCGGTTGAAAGCGCCGCTGTCACTGGCCACCGCGCCCGCATAGGTATCGACTTTTTCGGCATTGAAGAACAGCCCGAACATGCCGCCCACGCGCTGCGTGGAAAATGGTACCCCGGCTTCGCGTGCGGCCGCCTCCAGACCATCGCATAGCGCATGGGTTTTGGCTTCCAGCGCCGGGTAAAAGCCAGGTTCGCCAATCAGCTCAAGCATCGCCAGGCCTGCGGCCATCGCCACCGGGTTGCCCGAGAGCGTACCGGCCTGATAAATCGGTCCGGCTGGCGCAATCTGTTCCATCAGCTCGCGCCGGCCGCCATAGGCGCCGACCGGCATGCCGCCACCGATGATTTTGCCAAAAGTCGTCAAGTCAGGCGTTACCCCGTAGCGCGCCTGCGCGCCGCCCAGCGCCACGCGGAAGCCGGTCATCACTTCGTCAAAAATCAGCAGCGCGCCATGCTGGCTGCACAGTGTGCGCAGGTGTTGCAGATACCCCTCGCGCGGCGGCAAACAATTGGCATTGCCGACTACCGGCTCAATGATGAGCCCGGCAATATCGTCGCCATGCTCGTCAAACAGTGCAGTGGCAGCCTCAAAATCGTTATAAGGCAGGGTAAGCGTCAGGTCGGCCAGGGCTTTGGGCACACCGGGCGAGGTGGGTACGCCAAAGGTCAGTGCGCCACTGCCGGCCTTGACCAGAAAGCTGTCGCCATGGCCGTGATAGCAGCCTTCAAACTTGACGATGCGCGAGCGCCCGGTCGCGCCGCGTGCCAGACGGATGGCCGAAAGCGTGGCCTCGGTGCCGGAGTTCACCATGCGCACCATTTCGCAGCTCGGCACCAGTTCCGCGATGCGTTCGGCCATGGTCACTTCCAGCGGGTTGGGAGTGCCAAAAGAAAGGCCGTTCTTGGCCGTTTCGATGACGGCCTCCAGCACCTTCGGGTGATTGTGACCCACGATCATCGGCCCCCAGGAGCCGACATAGTCGATATAGCGGTTGCCATCGGCATCAAACAGATACGGCCCTTCGGCGCGTGCGGTGAAGAACGGCTCGCCGCCAACGGACTTGAATGCCCGTACCGGTGAATTGACCCCGCCGGGCATCAGCGTCTTGGCGCGGTTGAAAAGGTCATGGGAGCGGGCGTGGTTCATGTCGGGCTTCTCTTGTCAGTCAAAAACAGCCGCGCAACGACGTGCAGCAGCAACGGGGTTGTCGGCGGCAAATACGCCGCCAATCACGGCAATCATGTCGGCGCCGGCAGCGACAACCTGGTGCGCATTGTCCGGCGTAATGCCGCCAATCGCCACCTTTGGCACGGCAATGTCTGTGGTGTCGGCAAACAGCTTCAGCGAAGCGGCACGCGCGCCGGGCTTGGTGGCAGAGGCAAACACCGCGCCAAAGGCCACATAGTCCGCCCCTTTGGCAGCCGCTTCGCGCGCACGTTCGGCATCGTCATAGCAACTGATACCGATGATGGCGTTCTTGCCCAGCCATTCGCGTGCCGCTTGCAGAGAACTGTCGGCTTCACCCAGATGTACGCCATCGGCAGCGACCTCATGCGCCAGCCAGACATCGTCATTGACGATGAAGCACACGCCATGCGCCGTGCACAGCTCGCGCAGGGCGGCGGCTTCAGCCAGACGCTGCACGGCCTCGGCACGTTTGTTGCGATATTGCAAGCAGGCTGCAAATGGCAGCACTTGGGCGACCTGCCGCAGTAGCTGGTTGCTGTCGTCAGCATCGGGCGTAATCAGGTAAAGCCCGCTGCGCGGGAAATCAGTCATGTCGATGGGGCGCGAGCATGTGAGAATGCATCATCTTCCTTCAAATGAATGTCTGCGTCATGTCCGAAAGCCCTGCCAGCCCCGTCCCGTTCCGCACCTGGATGTGCGTGGTTTGTGGCTTCATTTATGACGAGGCACAAGGGCTGCCAGAAGAAGGCATTGCCCCTGGCACGCGCTGGCAGGACATCCCCGATGACTGGACTTGTCCGGACTGCGGCGTGGGCAAGGACGATTTCGACATGCAGGAAGTCTGACAGAGGCAATCAAGGCTGCTGCGGCACGCCAGGGCCGAACTTCAGCTCCGCGCCGTCTTGCAAGCCGATTTCTGCGGCCTTGCCAGCATTCAATTCCAAGACATAGCGAGCCGGCGCCTGGCTGGGGTAGGCCGGGCAGCGGTCGCCCAGCGTGCAGGGCGGCACATCGCGCTGTTGTGAAACCAGTTTGCGTTGGTTGTCGAAATACAGGATGTCCAGCGCAATTCGGGTGTTCTTCATCCAGTATGCCTGTGGCGCTTGCGTTTCATGGATGAACAACATGCCGTGGTCTGCGGGCATCGAATCGCGGAACATCAGCCCGCGTGCCCGGCTCTCATCATCATCGGCAATTTCCACCGTATAACGCTTGCCTGCAAGCTCTACCCAGCGGCCGCCATCACTGGCACAGCCAAGCACAGGCAGCGTTATCAATAGCAAAGGGACAATACGTTTGAGAGACATCAGGCAGGCTCCAAAAGCGTGAATATTGCCGGCATTCTGCCACGGACGAAAAAAAGCTTTGCAAACGGAAAAGATATGTGCATAATTCGCGTCCCGGCAGCGACGCGGTCGCAGTCGGGAACGGAAACTTCCCTTCGGGGTGTTGACAAGTCAAAAAGACGTGTTAAAGTTTCCAGCTCACTTCGGCAGCTTCGGTTGCCGGTCCTGAAAAAAGTTTGAGTCAAGTGTTGACAAAAACAAAAAACAGGATATAGTGAGCGACCCCTTCGGCAACACGCCTTCGGGGCTTGATGATAAGTCAATCGTTGAGGGTTGGCTTTCGATCTTTGAAAGT
>NWQT01000013.1 GCA_002798295.1 Lysobacteraceae bacterium NML07-0707
GTGCGCGA
This sequence comes from Lysobacteraceae bacterium NML07-0707, assembly GCA_002798295.1. Taxonomy (GTDB): domain Bacteria; phylum Pseudomonadota; class Gammaproteobacteria; order Xanthomonadales; family Xanthomonadaceae; genus Solilutibacter. The sequence goes on from NWQT01000013.1 coordinate 9, forward strand.
AGCCGCCTATGGATGGATGCTCGAATACAACCAGGCGCGTCCTCACGACGCACTCGGCCATCTCACCCCCACCGAATACCGCAATCACCTCGCCGGAAGTTCTACTTTTGAAATGTATGCTTGACGGGGAAGCTTACGAGGGCACGTGTGTTGAAACTTCGGTCATGACGACATCACGTCGGCCTACAGCGGTGCCCGCCACTGGTAGCCGGTACAGCACGGCGCAGAACATCTCGTACAGATCCACTTTGCGTAGCGTGGTCTTCTTGCGCACGCTTTCCAGTAGTGCACGAATTTGTTCGAACTGTGCGCGGCTGATGTCAATTGGATAACGTGGTCTCATCACCATAGCATCAGATAGGTCAACGAGACTTTGAACAAGTTTTTAAAAGCGTCCACTTGACGAGGAAGGTTACGTTAGAAGCTGCATTGATTTAGGGTCTTAGGAAGTTAAGGATTTAGATAGGCTGCTCACGCAGCATTTTCATCATGAGTTTGTAGAGGTTATCGCGTCGATGATTGAATCGGAACTCGGTTTCCTTGAGGTGCAGGTAAAACATGTCTTTGCGAATGCCCTTCATCTTGGCCAGGTGTAGCTTGGCATATGCCCAGAACGACTCAATACCGTTGATATGCGTCTGGTCGTTGGCGAACGCGTTGCTCTGGTGATTGACCCGCAAGTGCCTGGCGTAGCCCACGTCCACCAGCCCGTGATAGCCGCGCCAGCCGTCACTATGGATGACGCTATCCAGTGCCACTTTACCCCGGATAGCCTTTTGCAGCGTGGCTTTCTTCACGTCAGGGACAATTTCTGTGGACACCCATCCGTTGCGCTTGAACAGGCCAAACACGATGGTCTTGCTCCCTGCACCCCGTCCGCGCTTGCCGCGAACGCGGCGAGGCCCAAAGTAGGATTCGTCCACTTCCACCTGCCCCGACCACGGGCTGTGTTTTCCACGCTCAACAGCAATGCGCTCACGCAGCTTGATATAGATGGCATTTATCGAGCGCAAGCTGACCCCTGTCAGTCTTGCAGTATCCGAGGCCGACAAGTCCAAGGCGAAGTACCGCAAAATTTTCCGAAAAGTCTTCTCTGCGATTCGGGAAAGATGGTAGCACCTGTTTTTCCTTGTCATTACAGAAGATTAGCTCACCATTGAAGCGGCTTAACTTCCTAAGACCCTGATTTATTGCGACGCTGTTAGGAATGGAGAAAAACCACGTTATCCTTGCCGCCTTTCACCCTGGAGTCTGCCGATGCGTCGCCTCACCCTGTTCTCTGCCTTGTCTCTGGCCTTGTGCGCCATGCCTGCCTGGGCGGAAAAGAAAGCCGCTCATTGGGATGTCAACGCGCCGCAGGGGCGCAGCACGCTGGCGAAGTTCGAGACTGACGAAGGCACCTGGCTGGATGTGGATGTCAGTCCGGACGGGCGGCAGATTGCGTTTTCGATGCTGGGCGATATTTATCTGCTGCCGATTGAAGGCGGGCGGGCGCGGCGGCTGACTTCCGGCGCAGCCTGGGACGTGCAGCCGCGGTTTTCGCCCGATGGGCGGCAATTGGCGTTCACTTCCGATCGCGATGGCGGCAACAATCTGTGGCGCATCGGCGTGGATGGGCGTAATCCTGTGCAGGTTACCCAGGAGAAGTTCCGACTCCTGAACAACCCGGCGTGGACGCCGGACGGGCAGTATCTGATTGGCCGCAAGCATTTCACCGCCGAGCGCTCGCTGGGCGCGGGCGAGCTGTGGATGTATCACGTCAGCGGCGGGCATGAGGGCTTGCAGCTGACCAAGAAGAAAAACGACCAGCAGGATCTGGGCGAGCCTGCGGTATCGCCCGATGGCCGTTATGTGTATTTCTCCGAGGACATCACGCCCGGGCCGTACTTTCAGTACAACAAGAACCCGCATGCCACCATTTATGCCATCAAGCGCCTTGACCGGCAGAGCGGCGAAATCAGCACGCTCATCAACAGCGCCGGCGGCGCGGTCAGGCCGCAGCCTTCGCCCGATGGCAAGCAGCTGGCGTTTGTGAAGCGGGTGCGCGAGAAGTCGGTGCTGCACCTGCTCGACCTGGCTTCTGGCGATGCGCGGCCGCTATGGGATGGGCTCTCCCACGATATGCAGGAGGCTTGGGCGATTTTTGGCCCGTATGCCAATTTCAACTGGTTGCCTGATGGCTCGGCGCTGGTGGTGTGGGCGCAGGGCAAGCTGTGGCGGGTGGATGCGGCCAGCGGCGTGGCGCGGCAGATTCCCTTCACTGCCGAGGTCGAGCAGCGTCTGGCCGAGCCTTTGCGGTTTGAGCAAACACTCGATGCCGGGCAGTTCGCGCCAAAGATGATTCGTGATGTCGCCACCGCACCGGGCGGGCAGCAAGTGGTGTTTCATGCGCTGGGGCATCTGTACACCCGCAGCCTGCCGAGCGGCACGCCGACGCGGCTTACCCACAACCAAAATGTGTTCGAGTACCAGCCCAGCTTCAGTCCTGATGGCCGCAAGCTGCTGTACACCACCTGGAACGATGCCGACCTGTCGATGCTGATTGAACGCGACCTGGCCTCGGGCAAGGAGCGGGTATTGAATCCCGAGCCGGGCTTTTATTACGGGCCGCGTTATTCGCCCGATGGTCGCCGCATCGTGTTCAGCCGCACCGGCGGCAGCGGCACGACCGGCTCGCGCTGGGCCAATGAAGTCGGCATTTATGTGCTCGATGGTGATGCCGGCACGCCGCGACGCATTGCCAAATCGGGTGAAAACCCGCAGTTCTCTGCCGATGGCGGCCGGGTGTTTTATTTCACCGGCGGGGGAATGTCCAAAAAGCTGATGTCGGTGGGCATAAACGGCGAAGATCCGCGTGAAGTGCTGGATTTGAAGTATCCGGATCTGGTCAGCATCAGTCCGGATGGCAAGTGGGTGGCCTTTACCGAGCTGTTCAATGCCTATGTCGCGCCGCTGCCGCAGACCGGCGGCAGTATTGCGCTTTCGCGCCAGAGCAAGGCCATCCCGGTGGCGCAGGTCAGCCGCGATGTCGGCTCTTATCTGCATTGGTCGGCAGATTCTGGCTCGCTGCACTGGATGGTGGGCGATGAATACTTCAGCCGCGATTTGAAGGATGTGTTCAGCTTCCTGCCCGGCGCGCCAGCACAGGCGGCCAAGCCGGAAACGGCGCGCGGCATCCGGCTCGGCCTGCAAGCGCCGGTGGATACCCCGCGCGAAGTGGTGGCTTTCACCCATGCCCGCATCATCACCATGCGCGATGCCCAGCGTCAGCAGGAAGTGATTGAGAACGGTACTGTGCTGGTGGAGGGCGATACCATCCGCGCTGTCGGCGCCGATGTCCGCATTCCGGCTGGCGCGCGGGTGATTGATGCCAGCGGCAAAACCATCGTGCCGGGCTATGCCGATGTGCATGCCCATGTGGCGCATTTTGGCGGCGGCGTGGTGCCGCAGCAGAACTGGGCGTATTACGCCAATCTGGCGTTTGGCATCACCACCACCCATGACCCTTCGGCCACCACCGAGCTGGTGTTCTCACAGGCAGAGCTGGTCAAGGCCGGGACGCTGGTAGGGCCACGGATTTTCTCCACCGGCACCATCCTGTACGGCGCCGATGGCGACTTCAAGGCCGAGGTCAATTCGCTGGATGATGCCCGCTCGCATCTGCGCCGCATGAAGGCGCATGGCGCGTTCAGCGTCAAGAGCTATAACCAGCCGCGCCGTGAGCAGCACCAGCAAATCAATCAGGCCGCGCGCGAGCTGGGCATGCTGGTGGTGGAGGAGGGCGGCTCCACGCTCAACCACAATCTGCCGATGATTCTCGATGGCGTCACCACCATCGAGCACAATCTGCCGGTGGCGCCGCTGTACCGTGATGTGCTGGAACTGTGGCGGCGCACCGACGTGCGCAACACGCCGACCCTGGTGGTCAGCTATGGTGGCCTCTCCGGCGAATACTACTGGTATGCCCGCGACAATGTCTGGGAGGACGGCAAACTCTCGCGCTTCTTCCCGCGCGAAACCCTGGATGCGCGCAGTATCCGCCGCGAAACCGCGCCGGATTGGGACTACTACCATATTGAAGTGGCCAAATCGCTGAAGCGGCTGCGCGATGCCGGGGTAAAAATCCAGGTCGGCGGCCACGGCCAGTTGCAAGGGCTCTCGCCACATTGGGAAACCTGGAGCCTGGTGCAGGGCGGCTTCAGCAACTGGGAGGCGCTGCGCGCCTTCACCATCGACGGCGTGGATTCGATTGGCTTTGGCAAGCAGCTGGGTTCACTGGAAGTGGGCAAGAAAGCGGACTTGGTGGTGCTGAACCGCAATCCGCTCGATGACATCCGCGCCACCGCCGATACCCGCTATGTGATGGTCAATGGCCGCCTGTTCGATGTGGAGGCGGACATGGCCGAAATCGGCCACCGTCAGGCGCCTGCGCCGACCTTCTACTGGCAGCGCCACCGCGAAGGCCTGCGTTTTGGCGAGCAATACGGCCCCACCGGCGTCTGCCACTGCCCCAAATCCGGGCATGGGCATCATCAGCACGGCCATGACGGGCATGGTCACTGACACGTTTGCAGCATGAGCAAGCCCTCGTCTGCATCGACAGGCGAGGGCTTGGTTTTGGGGCGTGGCGAGCTTGCCCGGATTTTTTAGGGTTTTCTTGCCAGCAAGGTGGCAAAGCGCAGCGCGATCGGCTTGCCCTCCGCATCGCTCTTGTGCAGATGGCCGGGGTTTTCGTTGTATTTGAGCAACTCCCAGCCCTGGTACATGGCTGAAAGCTCACCCTCGCCGAAGGTGAAGGGAAAGGGCTGGGTGCAGGGATAGTCGTCGGTATCCATCGCGCAGACGATGAGGTTGTAGCCGCCCGGCGCGGTGGCGGCCTGCATTTGCCGCACCACCTCCGGGGCAGCATCGGCGTTCAAAAACATCAGTACCACGGTGCAGACGACAAGGTGGTAATGCCCTTGTATCAGTGTTTGCTGGGGAGCTTGATTGAAGTCGGTTTCAGTCAGTGTGATTTGCCCCTTGATAGACTCGGCCGCGATGATTTCGGCCAGCTCTTGCAGCGCTTCCCTGTTGCGATCAATGGCATCCACATCAATGCCATTAAACCCCAGATACAGGCTGTTGCGGCCACGGCCACAGCCCACATCCAGTGCACGGGCATTGGCGGGCAGGTCAAGGCGCGGCAGGGCTTCAACCAGCTCCGAATGCGGCTGGCGCAGCTTGTACTTCTTGGCGATGTAGAGGTCGGGCGTGGTCAAAAAACGCAGTTGGCAACGCAAATCGGCGCTGGCCGAAACGATGCGATGCCATTGCTTTGGCTCAATCAGCGGCGGCTGCCTTTCCGGGCTGAAAGTGAACGTCTCAAGGGGATTGCCATCGGCATCGGTAAGGGCGAAATCCAGCGAGCCTTGCAGGATTTCCAGCTTGGCCCAGGTGCCTTCCTGGGTATGGTGATTGTGCAGAAAACCTTTGGGCAGGGTGTCCGGCGTCCATTCCGGCATGGTCTTGTAGATGATGAGGTTGTTCATGACAGGCTCCAAAAGCATGTGAAAATTGCGCTTTGTTTTGTTTGGGGCGCTCATGCCACTGATTACATTGAACGCCGTTGATTTCAGTATCGGCGGCCCATTGTTGCTGGAGCAGGTAAATTTTTCCATCGAGCCGGGCGAACGTATCGCCCTGATTGGTCGCAATGGTGCCGGCAAGTCCACCTTGCTGAAGCTGATTGCAGGCGAAATCAAGCCCGATGATGGCGAGATTCGCCTGCAAAGCGGGGTGCGCATTGCGCGGCTTGAGCAGGAAGTGCCGCAGGCGGCGCAGGGCAAGGTGTTCGATGTGGTGGCCCAAGGCCTGGGCGCGCTGGGTCAGCTGCTTGCCGAGCATCATCATCTGACCCATGCCGAAGTGCTGGATGAAGTGGCGCTGGCCAAAGTCCAGGCGGCCATCGAAGCCCAGGGCGGCTGGTCACTGGAAAATCGCGTCAATGACACCCTGCAACGGCTGGAACTCGATGGCGAAGCCGATTTCGCGCGGCTTTCTGGCGGCTTGAAACGCCGCGTGCTGCTGGCGCGGGCATTGGTGTCCTCGCCGGACTTGCTGTTGCTGGATGAGCCGACCAACCATCTGGATATCGAGGCCATCGACTGGCTGGAGGGCTTTTTGCAGCAATGGCCGGGGGCTTTGCTGTTCATCACCCACGATCGGCGTTTTCTGAAGCAATTGGCCACGCGCATTGTCGAAATCGACCGTGGTGAGCTGACCAGCTGGCCGGGAGACTGGGACAACTATCTGCGCCGCCGTGAGGAGCGGCTGCATGCCGAGCGCCAGGAGAATGCCCGTTTCGACAAACTGCTGGCTGAAGAAGAAATCTGGATTCGCCAGGGCATCAAGGCGCGCCGTACCCGTGATGAAGGCCGGGTGCGGCGGTTGAAGGAAATGCGCCGTGAGCGCGCCGCCCGCCGTGAAGTGCAGGGCAAGGTGCAGATGGAGCTGGCCAGTGCAGGGGCTTCGGGCAAGAAGGTCATCCAGGTCAAGCACCTGGGCTTTGCCCATGGCGACAAGACCTTGGTGCGGGACTTTTCCACCACCTTGCTGCGCGGCGACCGCATCGGCCTGATCGGCCCCAATGGCAGTGGCAAGAGCACTTTGCTGAAGCTGCTCCTGGGCGAGCTTGCCCCGGACAGCGGCGAAGTGCAGTTGGGCACGCAGTTGCAGGTGGCATATTTCGACCAGTACCGCGCCACATTGCGCGAGGACTGGAATGCGATGGAAAACGTCGCCGAAGGCAGCGATACCGTGGAGGTAGGCGGGCGTCGCAAGCATGTGCTGGGCTATTTGCAGGATTTCCTGTTCACTCCCGAGCGCGCCCGCGCACCGATTACCCGGCTTTCCGGCGGCGAACGCAATCGCCTGTTGCTGGCCAAACTGTTTGCCCAGCCATCCAATCTATTGGTGATGGACGAGCCGACCAATGACCTGGATGTGGAAACGCTGGAGCTTTTGGAAGAGCTGCTCCTGGAATATCCCGGCACCCTGATTCTGGTCAGCCATGACCGTGATTTTCTCGACAATGTGGTGACTTCCACGCTGGTGATGGAAGGCGATGGCCAGATAGGCGAGTATGTCGGCGGCTATAGCGACTGGCTGCGGCAACGCCCGCAAGCTGCGCCGCCGGCTGAAAAGCCCGTTGCCGCCAGAGCGCCGGAAAAGCCCGCAGAAAAACCGGCGAGCGCAAAAAAGAAACTGAGCTACAAGGACGCCTGCGAGCTGGAAGCCCTGCCGGCACGCATCGAGGCGCTGGAAGCGCAGATTGCCGAGCACAGCACGCGCATGAACGAGCCGGCGTACTTCCAGCGCGATGCCGCCGCCGTGCAGGCCGACAATGCCGCACTTGAAGCTGCGCAGGCCGAGCTGGATGCGGCCTATGCGCGCTGGGAGGCGCTGGATGCCCAGGCAGGTTGAGCCGATGACCAGTCTCGAACATGCCCTGCGCGTATTTGCCGGGCAATATCCACAGCAGGCGGCATGGGCGGGCGAATATCTGGCGCTGCTGCAAGCGGGCGGGGAGAACCCGTTTTACCGTAGCCGCCTGGCCGGGCATTTCACCGCTTCTTGCTGGCTGGTGAGCGCCGATGGCAGGCGGGTTTTGCTGACCCATCACCGCAAGCTGCAACGCTGGCTGCAATTGGGCGGCCATGCCGATGGCGAGCACGACCTTGCCGCTGCGGCATTGCGTGAGGCGGAAGAAGAATCCGGGCTGAGCGGGCTTGTGGTGGAGGCGCGGATTTTCGATATCGACAAGCACCAGATACCTGCGCAGGGCAAGGTGCCCGGGTACTGGCATTACGACGTGCGCTATGTGGTGCGGGCAGAGGCGAGTGAAGATTTCGTCATCAGCGAAGAATCGCTGGCGCTGGCCTGGCGGGATATCGCCGCCCTGGCCGAAGACGATGGCTGCGATGCCTCACTGGCACGCATGGCCCGGCGCTGGTTGCAGCGGGTTTGATTCAGGCCGGTGGCAGGCGGGTATCCATCACGATGTCAACCCGCTGGCCTTGCTCGGCATAAAACGCCTGCGTTTCAGACAGGATATCGGCAAGTATCTGCAAGTCCTCGGGACTTGCCTCACGCAAGACGCGGCAGTGGCGCAGTATCAATGCCTGTGGGGCGGTTTGCGGCGGGAATACATCGCGCAGCGCATCGGCGAGGCTATCCCAGTTATGGCCGATGCCTTCGGGAAAATCCAGCGCCCGGGCAAAGCGCGCCAGCAGCGCGGTCTTGTCGCGCACGCCGCGCAACGAAATCTCACGGCTATCGGTTCGGGTGTCCTGCAATTGGCGCAGATACGCCGGCATCTGTGCCGGACGCAGAAAAATGAGGCCGGTGTGATCGGTCATGGCGTGAATTTGCGGAAGCTCTGGTAATGGTCGTCGCTGTAATACCAGACATCAGGTGGCTGGCCGCCGGTGACGATGCGGCGCTGGCCGCGATGTCCCAGCCCCGGTGTGGCTACGGTGTACTCCCGGTAATAACCGCGCGGTTTGCTGGGCAGACGCCGCTCGCGGTTGCCAAATACCGTGCCGTCCTGACGGTGCGGATACGGGCCGCCGCGTTGAATCAGCGCGATGGTCTGCCAGGCTTCGTCCGGCAGATTTTGCCTATCGTGTGCAGCATTTGCTGTCACCGGAAAAGAGGTGTCCTGCGATACCGCGACCTCTTGAGTATGAGCCGGGACATGCCACCTGGCCTCCTCGGCAACCTGGTTGGCATCCAGACCGACACGCGCAATCAGCCATAGCAGGGCGATGGCAATGACCACGCCAATGGTGCCACGGCGATACGGCTTCACGGCGCGTCCTGTAGCCAATAGCTCATCAGCCGGCGCGGCTGCACGCGATAGCCGCGTTTTTCATAGATGGCGCGGGCGCGCGGGTTGTCATCGCTCACTTCCAGCCGCAGGGCGTTGCAGCCCTGGGTGCGGGCGGCGGTTTCGCAGGCTTCCAGCATCCGGCTTGCCAGACCGATACCCTGGAATTGGGGCAGCACATATAGCTCATCAAGCAGGGCGAAGCGGCCGTGGAATTCCAGTCCGTAGCACAGTCCGACCACGGCGTAAGCGGCCAGCTCTCCTTGCTGTTCGGCAAGCAGCAGATAGCCAGATTCAGGCTGTCCAAGCAGCGCCTGCAATAGTTGCCGTTGCCGCGCGCGATCCCAGGGCAGTTTTTCCAGCACATAGAAATCCTGCATCGCGTTCAGCAGGCACTCGATATCGGCAACGGTGGCATTGCGGATGCTCATGGGTTTTCAACCTTGCTTTCCGGGGGGCGTTCGGCCAACAGCACGCTGCCGATGGTGTCATCGCCCTGATATTTGCGCAGCAGCGCCTTCCAGGCGGCATCGTCGGCCTTGGGGCAGGTAATGCCGGCCATGGTGCTGTTGCCGCCCTCGGCCACCGGGCGGTTGAAGTGCCGGCACATGCGCTGGTTGAGGATGAAATCCTGCACATCCTGCGGCAGGGATTGCGCATCCACGCCGGTTTCGCTGCCCGGCTGTGGCTGGGCGGCTGCAACCGGTTCGGTGGACGCAGCTGGCGCACTGGCTTGTGGCTCGGCGCTGCAAGCGCCCAGCCACAGTGCCAAGAGCAAGACCTGCGCGGGTTTATTCCGCACGGCCACCGAACTCACCCGTCACGGTATTGACCCAGACCTTTTCGCCATTGGCGATGTATTCGGGCACCTGGATTTCAATGCCGGTGGACAAGCGCGCCGGCTTGGGGCGCTTGGTGGCAGTGCCGCCCTTGAGTTCCGGCGGGGTGTCGATGACTTCCAGCACGACCGACGTGGGCAGCTGCAAGGCCACCGGGGTGTCGTCGATGATCTGCACATAGCAGCCGGTCAGGCCGTCGGTGATGTAACCGGCGGCATCGCCGATGGCGCTGGCATCCAGCGCGTACTGGCTGTAGTCCTCGTCATCCATGAACACATAGGCATCGCCGTCCTTGTAGGAGAAGGTGGCCTGACGGCGCAGCAGCTCCACTTCGGTGAGATTGTCGTCGGCATCGAAGCTGGCATCGAGCTTGTTGCCGCCGGGCACCGAATACAGCGTGAAACGGAAGCGCACATTGCCGCCACGGCCCTGCGGGCTGGAGCGCTCGATGTCGCGCACTTGATACACGCCGCCGTTGTATTCGACGACGTTGCCTTTCTTGATGTCGTAAGCCTTCATGAAAACTCCGTGTTACTTGGCTGCCAGGCGCACCGCACCGTCGAGGCGGATGGTTTCGCCATTGAGATACGAGGTGCCGATGATATAGGCTGCAAGGTCGGCAAACTCCTCGGGCTTGCCAAGCCGCGAAGGGAAGGGGATGGAAGCCGACAGCGATTTCTGCACGTCCTCGGGCATGCCATCGACCATCGGCGTCCAGAAAATCCCCGGGGCGATGGTCATCACGCGGATGCCAAAACGCGCCAGCTCACGCGCCATTGGCAAGGTCATGCCGACCACGCCGCCCTTGGAGGCCGAATATGCCGCCTGGCCAATCTGGCCTTCGTAAGCGGCGACCGATGCGGTATTGATGATCACCCCGCGCTCGCCGTCAGTGCCTGCTTCGTTGTGCTGCATCAGGTCGGCACAGGCCTTGGCGACATTGAAACTGCCGATGAGGTTCACCATTACCGTGGTCTGGAACTGCGATAGCGGCATCGGTCCTGCCTTGCCCAGCACCCGGCCAGCGCCGAGGATGCCGGCGCAGTTGATGCAGGCATTCAGCCCGCCAAGAAACTCTCGCGCCTTGGCAACATTGGCAATGACTTCCGCCTCGTTGCTGACATCGGTCTTGAAGAACGCCGCCTTGTCGGCACCGAGCTCGGTGACAGCGGCCTGGCCCTTTTCTTCGTTGACATCGAACAGCGCCACCTTGCCGCCCTGGGCGATCAAATGTTTGGCGGTGGCAAAACCAAGCCCGGAAGCGCCGCCGGTGATGATGGCGCGGGTCGCGGAAATCTGCATGGGAACCTCGTGGAATGGAGAGAAGGAAGATTTTATCCAAGTCTTGCCAGTCGCTACGCATCCGCTTTGGGCGGGCGCTTATTCTTCATCCGCCGTATCAGTGGAAACTGGGTGGTGAGTGCGCTCCCACTCCGCCTTGGCAGCCCCCTGTTTGTTTAGCACATGAATGTAAGCCCGTTTGGAGGATGGGGCATCGAAATGCCAAGGAAAAGCAGCTGGCTCTTCTATGGCCGCATATGTCAGCCGGACTTTATCCTCAGAACCAAGACAAATGGCAGTAAGTGGCCAAAGCACAGCACCGGAAGGGACTCCACGGTTGATACGCCGGATTGTAGTTGCACGCACAGGCTGCCCGTCAATATCGGCTTGCAATATCTGCCCGCGTATGCGGCCTGTGGCTTCATCCTGCCAGTTGCTGACCAGTGTATGGGTTTTGATTGACTGAAAGCGCGTTTCCAGCTCGGTCAAAACTTCCATCGGGGTTAAATCCTTGGCGTTCGAGCCGATTCTGGAAAAACAGTGGGAAGTGACATGGATGCGCTGCTGCCGGGAAACTTCCATGCCAGTATCAAAACGCTGGCGCAGATAGGCATCGGCAAGCGGCTGCCATTGGCCTTGTTGATAACGGGCGAGCAACTGGCCGCTGCCATCGGTTTCAAGGCTGAATTCAATGGCTTGAATGTCTCCACTCATGGTGTACTGGATGCCGATACGCGCACCTGCCGTACTGCACATGCCCCAAGCTTTTTGGATACGGCTGAAACCTGTGCCAACGACATGACTGTTGATGTTTTCCAACAATTGCCCGTCTATAGGGTTGCCATCAATGCTTATGGCGCTGACCCCATGTTTCTTACCGAAATCCAGCCCGGATAAATGATAGTCGCTGAACTGTACCCGGATATTCCGTAAGCCGCAGTTGAAGACGTAATCCGTATCAACCCAGAGGGAAGGGCGGTGACCGTCCGGCCCATCCAGGAGCAGCCCTCTGCGGATGAGTTCATTTTGGTTGAACGGCTGCGAGGCAAGTAGTGCCAGTAAAGCTAGGGCGGATTTCATGAGGCATCGTATATTGAGTGGACGGAATTTGCGTGCTCGAAGTTTGTGAGGCACCAAGGGTACTTAATCTTAAAATCATTGGGAGGTAGGCTTATTTTGCTGTCTCAAGCCGAGACTTGGCACAGAGCTTGGCGAGGCTGGAGAAGCCTTCGGTTTGAGCGAGGGTAGCCCAGGAAAAATGCAGTAATTTGTCGAAGGTGAATTGCTCGCGTGCCAGTGATACCCATACGCCCTCTACAGCCACCAGCGCAAAACCGGCTGAGGCAAGCCGCAGTGCATAGGATTTGGCCTGAAAAAATGCCTCGCGCAGACTGGCTTCATTGGCAATGCGGTACTTGGCTTCCCAGATGAAGCGGGCGCTTTCCTCACCGCGCTTGGTTTGGGCAAGCAAAGCGTAATCGGGGTAAACACGCTCGCCTCGTCCCATTCGCAGCGACATTTGCCTGAGCCAGTCTTCTTCAGTAAAGCCAAGGCGTTGCAGCAGAGGCTCAAGAAGCTCGGTTTCGACATCGCGCTCGTTGTCCAGTTGTGCAGCTTGCGGCAAGTCTAGGCTGATAAGCCGTGGAAGCGAGGCGGTGTCGAAATCACGCGCTTCCAGCATGGAGAGAATGGCGTTGTACTCAGTCGGAGTGAACGAGACTCCCGCAATTGCCTGCATATTTTTCTTGATGATGGATTTTTCCCCCAATATCTCGTTTTCCCTCATTTGTTTCAGGTGCAGAGGCGGGATGGGGCGGGGAGAGCCAATCCATATTTGCTGAGGGTAATAGGAAAACGGGTCGAAAAAGCCTTTTGAGACGGCTCTGGCGATGCTGATGATGGATTTCTTTGGGCTGATGCTGTAGGTCAGTATGATGTCGCCGGGCTGGGTGCGCTCGTTCCCTTGGATAAGAATAGGTGCTTGTTTGTTTTGGATTTTTTCGGCCTGCTCTTTGAAAGTGATGACCAGTTGGACATTGATTGGGTCGGGAAGCTCGCCCTCGGAAAAAAATCCGGGAGCCACCCTGGGCGCAAAATCATACAGAAATGCAGCCATTTCCTCAGGAGAAAGGCCGTGGCTGATGCGGAATTCATGCAGGCTGCGGCAAATTTCCGCGTAGTAATACAGTCGCTCTCGGTATTGCCGTTTTCCGGGCGGTGGTGGCAGTGGAATGGAAAATTCGCTGCAAATGGTTTCCAGCTGAAAGAAATGGTCAACCAGAAAGTAGGGCAGGAAAAAATCCCTGTCCAAGTGCTGCACAAACAAGGAAAGCCCGGGGATGAAGGTCAGCAGGTCGCGTGGTGGCCATTCGCCTTCATCAATCAATTCGTCGATGAAGTCGAGATAGCCGTCGATGGCTTCATCAATATTGGCCGATGCTTCAACCGGCGCATCGCGGGCGCGGGAGTTTTCCTCCGTTTCTGCCAGCGTCCAATCTGCGGCTAGCTCGATTTGCTCTTGCCAGTATTCCAGGGGCTGAGTGGAAGGCAGCCGCACTGCAAGAAAGTCGCGCAGCGTTTGCGCTTGACGCTGCTCAACCAGCTTCGGTAGTTGCGTGAAGAAGGCCAGGGCTTTCTGGCCTGCTTCGGTGGCGAGATAGCAATCAAAAACGTAGCGATTGAATTGCATGGAAAGGTTTATGCCGCACTGCGTGCCCGCGTTACCTTGCTGCTGGTGGTGCGGCCGAGTTTCCCGGCAAGCCACTGTCCGGTTTCAACCAGGCGGTCGAGGTCGATGCCGGTTTCCACGCCCAAGCCATGCAGCATGTACACCACGTCTTCGCTGGCGACATTGCCGCTGGCGCCCTTGGCATAGGGGCAGCCGCCGGTGCCGGATACCGCAGCATCGACCACGGCCACGCCTTCTTCCAGACAGGCGAGGATATTGGCCAGTGCCTGGCCGTAGGTGTCGTGGAAGTGGATGGCAAGAGCGCTCATCGGTACGGCCTCGGCCACGTCGCGCAGCATGGCGCGTGCTTTGCCGGGTGTGCCAACGCCGATGGTGTCGCCGAGTGAAATCTCGTAGCAGCCCATCTGGTGCAGGGCGCGGGCAACACGTACCACATCTTCCAGCGGCACTTCGCCCTGATACGGGCAGCCGAGCACGGTGGAGACATAGCCGCGCACTTTGATGCCGTCGGTGCGTGCCGCTTCCAGTATCGGGGCGAAGCGTTGCAAGGATTCGTCAATCCCGGCATTGGTGTTCTTGCGGTTGAAGGTTTCCGAGGCAGCGGTGAACACGGCCACTTCTTTGGCGCCGACCGCCTTGGCGCGTTCATAGCCTTGCAGATTGGGGGTGAGCACCGGGTAGTGGATGCCGGGGTGTTGTTCGATGCCGGCAAACACTTCGGCGGCATCGGCCATCTGCGGCACCCATTTCGGGCTGACAAAGCTGGTGGCTTCGATGGTTTTCAGGCCGGTTTGTGACAGGCGGTTGATCAGCTCGATTTTGTCGGCGGTGGCGATGAAGGTCTTTTCGTTTTGCAGGCCATCGCGCGGGCCGACTTCAACAATACGGACGTGGTTGGGCTGGCTCATCTCAGGCTTCCAGGGTGGCAAGTACGGCATCGGCTTCGACAAAATCGCCTTCTTTCACGCGCAGCTCGGCAATCACGCCATCGCGCGGGGCTTTGAGTACCAGTTCCATCTTCATCGCTTCCATCACCAGCACGGTGTCGCCAGCCTGCACTTTCTGGCCGGGGCGGCTGGGCACCAGCACCACGCGGCCGGGCATGGGCGCGCGGATGCGGTCATCGGCATGGCTGTCGGCTTCGTCTTCCAGCCGGTGCAGGGGCAGCCGGGTAAAAAGGTGGCGACGCTCGCCATCGTGCAGGCGGATGCGTGCGTCCTGGATGCGCACTTCAAAGCGCTGTGCTCGCCCGTCGATGCGACCGCTCAGCACGTCGCCTTCAAGGCGCATGCCTTCGAAAGTGGTGGTGGTTTCACCCTCAATCACCCGGTAGTCGCCGCCATGGCCTGCGATGGCAAGACGGATATCGGCCTTGCCGTGTTGCAGGCGCAGGGGCGATGCGCCCTGTCCATCCAGCCGCCAGCCATCGGCCACCTCCCACGGTGAAGCCGCTTGCCGCACCGGCGTGCTGGCTTCTTGCAGGCGCAGGGCGACCGCGGCGATGGCGCGCAGCCGGGTATCGTCGGCGTGGCTGTGCGCGTTGCCAATGAATTCGTCCAGATGACGGTCCAGATAGCCGGTGTCGATTTCGCCATTGACCACGGCCGGGTGGCGAATCAGGCGCTCAAGAAAGCCGATATTGGATTTGGGGCCTTCGATGTCGCAGGCCGCCAGCGCCGCGCCCAGACGCACCAGCGCCTGCCTGCGATCCTGGCCGTAGACAATCAGCTTGGCAATCATCGGGTCGTAGAAGATGGTGACGGTATCGCCTTCGACCACGCCCGAATCAATGCGCACATCCGGCATGAACTCCGGCAGCGTCAGCTGGGTCAGCTTGCCCGAGCCGGGCAGGAAGCCCGCTTCCGGGTCTTCGGCATACAGCCGCACTTCGATGGCATGGCCGTGGCTGTAGATGTTTTGCTGGCTGCGCGGCAGCTTTTCGCCGGCGGCCACGCGCAACTGCCATTCCACCAAGTCCAGCCCGGTAACCAGTTCGGTCACCGGGTGTTCGACTTGCAGGCGGGTATTGATTTCCATGAAGTAGAACTGCCCGTCCTGGCCGACGATGAATTCCACCGTGCCGGCATTCTGGTAATCAATCGCCCGACCGGCAGCGACTGCGGCCGCGCCCATCGCCTGACGCAATTCCGGGGTGAGGAACGGCGAGGGCGACTCTTCCAGCACTTTCTGGTAGCGGCGCTGAGCGGAGCATTCGCGCTCGTTGAGGTGGATGACCTGGCCGTGGGCATCGCCGAAAATCTGGATTTCGATATGCCGCGGCTTTTCGATATAGCGCTCCAGGAGCACGCGGTCGCGGCCAAAAGCATTGGCGGCCTCGCGCTGGCAGCTTTCAAGGTTTGCCAAAAACTCGGCCTGGCTGCGCACGATGCGCATGCCCTTGCCGCCGCCGCCGTGCGCGGCCTTGATCATCAGCGGATAACCGATGCGGTCGGCTTCCTGCTGCAAGCGGGCGGGGGTCTGGTCTTCGCCGGTATAGCCCGGCACCACCGGCACACCGGCAGCCATCATCAATTCCTTGGCGCCAGCCTTGTTGCCCATCTTGCGCATGCTGGCGGCCTTGGGACCGATGAATACCAGCCCGGCCGCTTCCACCGCATCGGCAAAGTCGGCGTTTTCCGACAAGAAACCATAGCCGGGGTGGATGGCCTGTGCGCCTGCCTTGCGGGCGACATCCAAAATGACATCGCCACGCAGATAGCTCTCCTGCGGGCGTGAGCCGCCAATGGGCCAGGCTTCATCTGCCTGGCGCACATGCTGGGCATTGGCATCGGCCTCGGAATATACCGCCACGGTGCGGATGCCAAGGCGGCGGGCAGTGCGGATGATGCGGCAAGCGATTTCGCCACGGTTGGCAATCAGGATTTTGTCGAACATGGGCATTCCAGTCAGTGTTGCGTCCAGGCAGCAGGGCGTTTTTCCAGAAAGGCGCCGATGCCTTCCTGACCTTCGGGCGATACCCGCAGGCGGGCAATCAGCGCGGCATTGTCAGCATCCTGCGCTGCGCTATCGGTATGTGCCAGCACATCGCGCACCAGTTGCTTGGCGCTGGCGCTGGCGTGCGGGCCGGCCTTCAGCAGCAGGGCGATTTGCTGGTTGATAGCCGCCTCCAGTTCACTGGCAGGGACTACTTGATGCAAAAGCCCAAGGCGCAGGGCTTCGGCCGCATCGAAGATTTCGGCGGTGGCGAAATAACGTCGCGCCGCACGGGCGCCGATGGCTTCCACCACATACGGGGAAATCACCGCAGGCAAGAGGCCCAGGCGGCTTTCGGTCAGGCCGAACTTGGCCTCCGGCACGCCGATGGCGATATCGCAGCAGGCCACCAGCCCGACACCACCGCCAAAGGCGGCGCCATGCACGCGGGCGATGGTCGGTTTGGGCAGCTCGTTCAGGGTACGCATCAGCGCCGCCAGCGCCAGCGAGTCTTCACGATTCTGCGCCTCGCTCATCGCGGCCATGCTGCGCATCCAGTTGAGGTCGGCGCCGGCAGAGAACGACGCACCTTCGCCTTCCAGCACCACCACGCGCACGCTGGCATCTGCCGCAAGCTGGCGCAGCGCGGCGGTAAGGTCGGCAATCAGCCCGGCATCAAAGGCATTGTGCAGGGTGGGGCGGGTCAGGCGCAGACGCGCAACCGCGCCTTCACGCAGCAGTTTCATGGCATCGCTCATGCGGCTTTCTCGAAACGAAACAAGCGGCAATGATAACGGTGCCGGGCGGCGGCTTGCTGTATGCGGCACCAAAGAAAAGCAGATTTGGCAAACCTGCTTGCCTTGCATGAGAGCCCGCACTTCTCATCCTGCACGTAGCTGTACGCCGCCTTGTTATTCCGCGCGAAGTCGTATCCACATCCCGTCACCCTGGGTGCAGAATGACAGCTGCTTTTGCTTTTGCTTTTGCTTTTGCTTTTGACTTTGCCCTGTCCGGACGCGCCGAGTACCGCAGCGACCCATGGGAGCAGGCAGGGCTTTGTTTGAGCAGCGCGCAGCGATACGAGTTTGCCCTGCCGCCATTGGGCGCATGGAACGCTGGGAACCCCGCGCAGCGGGGCGCGGTAGCCAGGGCTGGTTTCTTTGCCTCCTTTCTTTGCCAGCAAAGAAAGGCGGTGTGCCGCCGGGCGCATATCCCGGCATTGGACAAACATCGAAAACCCGGAGGATTTTGCGACTACATTACGCCTGTGTGAAATGAAGGCCGATTCCTGCTGGCTTGCCAGAGTCTTGAAAATCAGCGCGAGCGCATCCGCGTGCTGGCCACCAAGTCCACATGCAGCGAAAAAGTACGGGTTTCGCCCGGATGCATCGCCCCCACGCCGACCACATGGCGGGCGATTTCTTCGCCGCGCTCGTTCTTGACTACCGCCACCATTGAATATTCCCAGGCCTCGCCTGGCGCCGGGCCAGGCAGGCTGCCTTCGATTTTCAGTGGCGAGGCCAGCACTTTGCGTTCGGGTGTGGCATCAAAACGCAAATGCCCCTTGCACTGCGGGCAAATCGAAGCGCTGGCGAGAATGGTGGCGCGGCAATGCGGGCAATTGCGGGTTGCGCCCACGTCGGTATGTTTGCCGCGCCCCAACAGGCTGCTCATACCGTAGCGCTGGCTTCCTTGCCCGCTGCCTGCGGCTTGCTTTCGGCAGGCTTGCTCTCTGCCTTGGCGCTTTTGCCATCCCAGCTGCCGCATTCGACATGGCCGCGCAGGCGGGCACCCGAAGCGATGGTCAGGTCTTCGGCCTTGATATCGCCCTGCATCACGCTGGAGGCCTGCAAGTCCACCCGGCGGGCGGATTCGATATTGCCTTCAAGGTCACCCGAAAGGGTGACTTTCTCCGCGCGCACGCTGCCATTGAGTCTGGCGCCCGGCTCAATGGTCAAATCGCCTTTGACATTGACATCGCCCTTGAATTTGCCGGCGATGCGCACATGGCCGCTGCCTTCAATCTTGCCTTCGATACTGAGGTCGGCGGCGATTACCGATTCCTTGCCGGGACGGCTGTTATTGGCCGCTACCGGAGTCGGTGTAGCTTCGCGTGCAGGCTGCGGTTGTGGCGCAACAAACGGGGTCGTGACGGCATCGCTTGGGAAGTCTGCGACGTCTTTGTCCTTCTTGGCGCTGTTACCGGGATCTCTCCAACTCACCATGATGATTTCTCTCTCACTGCGAGCAGCCAGGCTGCGGGAAGGGCAAGTTATCACGCAGCCGCGGCCTTGCCCACTGTACGCGCCGGTTTGGTGGAAAGGGGCTTACATGCGGAATACGCCAAAGCGCGCCGGTTCAATCGGTGCATTGAGGCTGGCCGCCAGCGCCAGTCCCAGCACGCGGCGGGTATCGGCCGGGTCGATGATGCCGTCATCCCACAGCCTTGCGGTGGCGTAATAGGGATTGCCCTGGTCCTCGTATTGCTGGCGGATGGGCGCCTTGAAGGCGTCCTCCTCCTCCGCACTCCATTGCCCACCGCGTGATTCGATGCCGTCACGGCGCACGGTGGCGAGCACACTGGCGGCCTGCTCGCCGCCCATCACGCTGATGCGCGCATTGGGCCACATCCACAAAAAGCGCCCGCCATAGGCGCGCCCGCACATGGCGTAATTGCCCGCGCCAAAGCTGCCGCCAATCACCACGGTGAATTTCGGCACGCTGGAGCAGGCCACGGCGGTCACCATCTTGGCGCCGTCACGGGCGATGCCGGCGTTTTCGTACTTTTTGCCGACCATGAAGCCGGTGATGTTCTGCAAGAACACCAGCGGGATGCCGCGCTGGTTGCACAGTTCGATGAAATGCGCGCCTTTCAATGCACTTTCGGAAAACAGGATGCCGTTATTGGCAACGATGCCCACCGGGCAGCCGTGGATATGCGCAAAGCCGCAGACCAGGGTTTTGCCATAACGCGCCTTGAACTCCTGAAACTCGCTGCCATCGACAATGCGGGCGATGACCTCGCGGATATCAAAGGGCTTGCGTGCATCCTGCGGCACGATGCCGTACAGCTCCTCGGCCGGATACAGCGGCTCGATGCTCGGCTTGAGGGCGAGTGGCCGTTGTGTGCTGCGGTTGAGGTTTGCCACCACATCGCGGGCGATGGCCAGCGCATGATGGTCGTCCTCGGCGAAATGGTCGGCCACCCCGGAAACGCGGGTATGCACATCGGCGCCGCCCAGTTCCTCGGCATCCACCACTTCGCCGGTGGCGGCCTTCACCAGCGGCGGGCCGCCGAGAAAGATGGTGCCCTGTTCCTTGACGATGATGCTTTCATCGCACATCGCCGGGACATAGGCGCCACCTGCGGTACAACTGCCCATCACCACCGCGATTTGCGGGATGTTCTCCGCACTCATCCGCGCCTGGTTGTAGAAGATGCGGCCAAAATGCTCCTTGTCCGGGAATACCTCGTCCTGCAACGGCAGGAACGCGCCGCCCGAATCCACCAGATAGATGCAGGGCAGGCGGTTTTCACGGGCGATTTCCTGCGCGCGCAGGTGTTTTTTCACCGTCATCGGAAAGTAAGTCCCGCCCTTGACCGTGGCGTCGTTGGCGACAATCACGCATTCCTGCCCGCAGATGCGGCCAATGCCGGTCACCACCCCGGCTGCCGGTGCAGCATCGCCATACATGCCCTCGGCAGCCAGTGCATTGAGCTCCAGAAACGGGCTGCCAGGGTCGAGCAGAGCGTCGATGCGCTCACGCGCCAGCAACTTGCCGCGCGCAGTGTGCTTGGCGCGTGCAGCCTCGCCACCGCCCGCGGCCGCGCGCGCCAGCCGCTGATGCAGCTCGGCCGTCAGGCTGCGGTGATATTCGGCATTGGCAATGAAATCGGCAGAACGGGCATCCAGTTGCGAGGCGATTTGTGGCATGGCTTTCACGAACGGGGAAAGCTGTAAGGATAACGTGCTCTTTAAGCTCAAGCACCACAAACAACTGTGTCAGTATCTTGCCCGTACCACGCACAACTTTGGCCAGAAGTTACAATGCCATCTAGGTTGATCAGCAAATTGACTATCAGCACCACATATGTGGTGTCGTATCTTCGTCATGACGATGGCGGGGCAGGGTATCGGCCAGCATCAGCCAGGGCAGTTGGCGGCTTGTCCAGATGTGATATTGCGGGCTGATCTGTTCGGGGTGGTCGAGGCTTGCCAGGGTGAAGTCGACAAGTCCCGGCTGCCGGCTGGTGCGAAAGGTCAGGGCGGTGCCGCAGTGCGGGCAGAACTCGCGGATGGCATGCACACTGGAAGCAAAGCGTGCAGGCTGACCACGGGTATAGGCAAACCGGTGTGCATCGATGCTGCCCCAGGCCATCACGGGAGCGCCGCTGGCGCGTTGGCACAGGCGGCAATGGCAAAAGCCTGCATCCAGCCAGGGCGGCTGCAACTGATAGCGCAGTGCGCCACACAGGCAGCCGCCTTCAAGCCTTTGCATCGGCCTTTAGCCTTGTGCTTCCAGCCAGCGCTCGGCGTCCAGCGCTGCCATGCAGCCAAAACCGGCGCTGGTAATCGCCTGGCGGTAGTGCTGGTCGGCCACGTCGCCAGCGGCAAACACGCCTTCCACCGAGGTCATGGTCGCCATGCCTTCGAGGCCGGAGCGGATGGTCAGATAGCCGTGGTTCATCGCCAGCTGGCCATCAAAAATCTGCGTATTGGGGTGATGGCCAATGGCCACGAACATGCCGTGTACGGCGATTTCCTGCGTGCTGCCGTCCTGGGTGGATTTCAGGCGCAGATGGGTCACGCCGGCCTCATCGCCCAGCACTTCATCGACCTGGTGATGCCAGATGGGCACGATTTTGCCGGCTTCGACCTTGGCGAACAGTTTGTCCTGCATGATTTTTTCTGCGCGCAGGGTGTCGCGGCGGTGTACCAGATAGACCTTGCTGGCGAGGTTTGACAGGTACAGCGCTTCTTCCACTGCGGTATTGCCGCCGCCGATGACCGCGACTTCTTTTTCGCGGTAGAAGAAGCCATCGCAGGTGGCGCAGGCGGATACGCCGCGGCCTTTGAAGTGTTCTTCGCTCTCCAGCCCCAGGTATTTGGCGGTGGCGCCCGTGGCGATAATCAGCGCATCGCAGCTGTATTCAGCCGCATCGCCAATCAGCCGGAAGGGGCGCTGTGACAGGTCGGCGGTATGGATTTGATCAATCACCACCTGGGTATCGAAACGCTCGGCATGTGCCTGCATGCGCTCCATCAGCGCCGGCCCCATCAGGCCGTGAGCATCGCCCGGCCAGTTGTCCACTTCGGTGGTGGTCATCAGCTGGCCGCCAATGGCCATGCCGGTAATGACCACGGGCTTCAAGTTGGCGCGGGCGGCATATACGGCTGCCGTCCAGCCGGCCGGGCCGGAGCCGAGGATGATGAGGCGGTGATGTTGGGGGGTAGAACTGGACATGAGGGCTATACTTTCGCAGTCGGAGGATTAGGGAATGAGGCGGCCAGTGTAGCGCCACTGCAGTGCAAATGTGGCCACAGGCAAGCCATTGCAAGCCCTGCTTGCTTGCAATGCGCCAGAAAGTGATAAATCATTCTTAATCAATAAATTGCACAACTTTATTCAGGTAAAGCCCCACGGTGGAACAAGAAGCCCAAGAACCTCGCCGCCGCAAGGCACCCAGAACCGGCAAGGCGGACATGCCCATTACCGGCAAGCAGAAAATGCTGCGCGACTTGCTGATGATTGCCATCGCGCCCTTGCTGCTTTATCTGCTGGCCACCTTGCTGACCTATTCACCGGATGACCCGGGCTTTTCCCGCTCCGGTAGCGTCACCGGAACACTGAACAATGTCGGCGGTCATGCCGGCGCCTGGCTTGCCGATGCGCTCATCAGTCTGTGTGGTTATGCCGCTTTCCTGCTGCCGCCGCTGCTTGGCGTGGTGGCCTGGATTGCGCTGTTCAAGATGGATGCGGACGGTGATGGCGATGCCGATCTGGCACCGGCATTGCGCTTGGTGGGCATTTTCAGCTTTTTTATTGCCACCGTTGGCCTTCTGCAATTGCGTATCGGCGCCGTTGAGCATTTTTCCGGTGGTGCTGGCGGCTTTCTGGGGCTTTTGGTCGGCAATTCATTGCACACATTGTTTGGCCCCTTGGGCAGCAACTTGCTGCTGGTGACTTTATGGATGATTGCCATCACCCTGGCAACCGGGCTGTCCTGGTTTACGGTGATGGACTGGATTGGCGCGCAAGTGCTGAAGCTGCCCGAGCGCCTGCGCCGTGGTCAGCAGCAGGCCAGCCAGTGGCAGGAAGCCCGCAGCCTGAAAGAAGAGCGCAGCGAGGCGAGGCGCGAGGATAGCCAGCGCCGTGCCCGTCGTGAGCCGGTACATATCGAGCCTGCCCCAGCGCCAGTGGTGGAAAAAAGCGAGCGCGCCAAGCGCGATCAGCAAATCCCGCTGTTTACCGGCGGTGCGCCGGGCGAGTTGCCGCCACTGGCCTTGCTGGATGACCCCAAGCCACAGCCCAAGGGCTATGACGAGAAAACCCTGGAAGCGTTGAGCCGGCAGATCGAATTCAAGCTCAAGGATTTCCGTATCGACACCCAGGTGGTGGGCGCATATCCGGGGCCGGTGATTACCCGCTTTGAAATCGAACCCGCGCCTGGGGTCAAGGTCAGCCAGATTTCCTCGCTGGACAAGGACATCGCCCGCGGCCTCAGCGTCAAATCGGTGCGCGTGGTGGACGTGATTCCCGGCAAGTCGGTCATCGGCCTTGAAATCCCCAATACCAGCCGCGAGATAATTTATCTCTCCGAGCTTTTGCGCTCGCGTGAATACGACAAATCCGCAAGCCCGCTGACCTTGGCGCTGGGCAAGGACATTGCCGGGCGTCCGACGGTGGCGGATCTTGCGCGCATGCCGCATTTGCTGGTGGCCGGCACCACCGGCTCGGGCAAGTCGGTGGCGGTCAATGCCATGGTGCTGTCGCTGCTGTTCAAGGCCAGCCCGAAAGAAGTGCGCATGCTGATGATTGACCCGAAGATGCTGGAGCTTTCGGTGTATCAGGGCATCCCGCATCTGCTGGCGCCGGTGGTGACCGACATGAAGGAAGCCGCCAACGGCCTGCGCTGGTGCGTGGCGGAAATGGAGCGCCGCTACAAGTTGATGAGTGCGGTCGGCGTGCGCAATCTGGCCGGCTTCAACAAAAAGGTCAAAGACGCGGCCGATGCCGGGCAGCCGATTCTCGACCCGCTATTCCGTCCCAGCGGTGCGCCCGATGAAGCGCCGCAGCCGCTGGAGCCGCTGCCCTATATCGTGGTGTTCATCGACGAATTTGCCGACATGATGATGATTGTCGGCAAGAAGGTGGAAGAATTGATTGCCCGTCTGGCGCAGAAGGCGCGCGCCGCCGGGATGCACCTGATTCTGGCCACCCAGCGCCCCTCGGTAGATGTCATCACCGGGCTTATCAAGGCCAATATCCCCACCCGTATTGCTTTCCAGGTGTCCAGCAAAATCGACAGCCGCACCATTTTGGACCAGTCCGGTGCGGAAACCCTGTTGGGGCATGGCGACATGCTGTACATGCCGCCTGGCACTTCGATGCCCGAGCGCGTACACGGCGCCTTCGTCAGCGATGATGAAGTGCATCGCGTGGTCGAGCATCTCAAGGCCGGGGCAGGGGAGCCGGACTATATCGAAGGTGTGCTGGAAGAAGTGCAGACCCTGCACGATGGCAGCACGGTGGGCGCGACCGGCCTGCCGGAGTCGCCGCAGTCGGCCGGGGACGAGTCCGACCCGCTGTTTGACGAGGCAGTGAAGCTGGTGACCGAAACCCGGCGCGCGTCCATCTCCTTTGTGCAGCAGCGCCTGCGGATTGGCTATAACCGCTCTGCACGGCTGGTGGAGGCGATGGAAGCGGCAGGCGTGGTTTCCGCCCCGGAGCACAATGGCAACCGCACGGTGCTGGCACCGCCGCCGCCCCGGGATTGAGCGCCGCGCTCTCAACCCCCCATTCATCCTGTCTGTCGCAGACTGATGCCCCCTGCAACGGAGCACCGCCATGAAAAAGCGTTTTTCCATCTTCGCCATCGCCCTCATATGCGCCAGCGGCTCGGCACTGGCCGGGGCGCGGGATGCGCTCAATACCTTCAGTCACGGCCTGCGCACCCTGGATGGCGGCTTTGTGCAGGAGGTGTATGACAACAAGGGCGGGCTGAAAGAGTCCTCGGCGGGCAAGGTGTCGATGTCTGCGCCCAACCTGTTCCGCTGGCAGTATGTGCGTCCCTATCAGCAGCTGATTGTGGCTGATGGTCAAACTGTCTGGATTTACGAGCCGGACTTGCAGCAAGTCAGCCGCCGCCCGCAGGGTGTGGAAGAAGCCTCCAGCCCACTGACGGCGCTGATTGACCCGGCCAGGCTCGACCGCGATTTTGTCGTCATGGAAGAGCCCGATGCCGGAGACATGCAGTGGCTGGCGCTGACGCCCAAGCAGCGGGCGGATTCGAGTTTTGAAAAAGCCCGGCTGGGCTTCAACCAGCGTGGCCTGGCGCAAGTGGAAATCACCGATGCCCTGGGACAGCGCACGGTAATGCGCTTTGGTACCTGGAAACGTAATGGCCGGCTTCCGGCTGGCAGCTTCCGCTTCACACCCCCCAAAGGGGTGGATGTCATTGGCCAATAAGCGCTTGGCATGAAGCATCTCCCGCCGCAGGCTGATTTGCTCGCCGGTAGCGACCATCGCCTCTCGCCGCTGGCCGAGCGCATGCGCCCGCGCACGCTGGATGAGATGGTCGGCCAGCCGCGCCTTTTGGCGCCCGGCAGCGCACTGCGCCGCGCGGTGGAAAGCGCTCATCTGCATTCAATGATTCTCTGGGGGCCACCCGGTTGCGGCAAAACCACGCTGGCACTGCTGCTGGCGCAGTATGCCCGGGCCGAATTCGTGGCGATTTCTGCAGTGATGTCCGGCTTGCCGGAAGTGCGCAAGGTGCTGGGTGAGGCCGAGCGCCGCTTTCAGGCCGGGCAGCGCACCGTGCTGTTCGTGGATGAAGTGCACCGCTTCAACAAAGTGCAGCAGGATGCTTTTCTGCCGCATATCGAGCAGGGCAGTGTGCTGTTTGTCGGCGCCACCACCGAGAACCCTTCATTCGAACTTAATTCCGCCTTGCTTTCACGCTGCCGTGTGCATGTGCTGGAGGCCGTTTCCCCGGCAGATATCGAACACGCCCTGCGCCGTGCCCTGCAAGATGGCGAGCGCGGCTTGGGCGGGCAGGGCGTGGCGATTGCCGATGAGCATTTGCACGCCATTGCCATTGCCGCCGATGGCGATGTGCGTCGCGCCCTGACCTTGCTCGAAATCGCCGCCGAGCTCGCCAGCGAAGGCGTCGTTGCAGACGCGTTAATCGAACAGGTGCTGGCCGATCGCAGCCGCCGCTTCGACAAGGGCGGCGATGCCTTTTACGACCAGATCAGCGCCCTGCACAAATCAGTGCGCAGCTCCAATCCCGATGCTGCACTGTACTGGTTCGCGCGCATGATTGATGGCGGCTGTGACCCGGTTTATCTCGCCCGGCGACTGACCCGCATGGCGGTGGAAGACATCGGCCTTGCCGACCCGCGGGCACTGGCGATGGCCACCGAAGCCTGGGATGCCTACGACCGCCTTGGCAGCCCCGAGGGTGAACTGGCACTGGCGCAGGTGGTGATTTATCTGGCGAGCTGCGCCAAATCCAATGCCGCCTATATGGCCTGGAAAGCAGCGCTGCGCGATGTGCGCGAATACGGCAGCCAGGAAGTGCCGCTGCATATCCGCAATGCCCCGACCCGGCTGATGAAGGAACTGGGGTATGGCAAGGATTACCAGTACGACCACGATGTTGATGGCGGCGTGGCGCTTGAGCAAACCGGCTTCCCCGATGCCATGGGCGAGCGCGTGTATTACCAGCCGGTACCGCGCGGCCTGGAAATCAAGCTCAAGGAAAAACTCGACGCATTGCGCAGCGCCCGCGAAGCGGCACGCACAAACCAATCCCGTTAAAAAACGCGCCGCACTTGGCAAGGGCAAGGCGCAGGGCGACAATATCCGCCTGTTTTTTAGCGCCTTATTATGTTCAGCGACCATCTTGACCGGCTGGAAGCCGAAAGCCTGCATATCCTGCGCGAAGTCGCTGCCGAATTCCGCAACCCGGTGCTGTTGTATTCCATCGGCAAGGACAGCTCGGTACTGCTGCATCTTTTGCAAAAAGCATTTTTTCCAGCGCGCCCGCCCATTCCGCTGCTGCATGTGGATACCGGCTGGAAGTTTGCCGAAATGATTGCCTTCCGCGATCGCCGGGCGCAAGAAACCGGCTTGCAATTGCATGTGCATATCAATCCTGACGGGCTTGCCCGTGGCATCGGCCCGGTCACGCATGGCGCTTCGCTGCATACGGAGGTGATGAAAACCGACGCATTGAAGCAGGCGCTGGACAAATTGCAGGTGGATGCCGCCATCGGCGGCGCACGCCGTGATGAGGAAAAGTCCCGCGCCAAGGAGCGTATCTTCAGCTTCCGCGATGCCCGCCACCGCTGGGATCCGCGACGCCAGCGCCCGGAGCTTTGGAATATCTACAACACCCGTATCCATAGTGGCGAATCGGTACGGGTATTTCCGCTTTCCAACTGGACCGAGCTGGATATCTGGGAATACATACGCCGCGAAAACATCCCGGTACCCTCGCTGTATTTTGCCGAGCTGCGTCCGGTGGTGGAGCGCGAAGGCGCACTGATTTTGGTGGATGACGAGCGCCTGCCGCTAGCTGAGGGCGAGATGCCGCAAATGCGTCAAGTGCGCTTTCGCACCCTGGGCTGCTATCCCTTGACCGGCGCTATCGAATCCCAGGCGCGAACGCTCGATGACATTATTGCGGAAATGCGCGCCTCCACCCGTTCCGAGCGTCAGGGCAGGGTGATTGATCATGACCCTTCGGCCTCCATGGAAAAGAAAAAACGCGAAGGATATTTCTGATGACCGCGCAAACCGATTTGCTGCGCTTCATTACCTGCGGCAGCGTAGATGATGGCAAAAGCACCTTGATTGGCCGTTTGCTGCACGACAGCCGCCAGCTTTTGGACGACCAATTAGCCGCACTTGCGGCCGACAGCCGTAAACAAGGCACGCAAGGGAACGATATCGATTTTGCATTACTGGTCGATGGCCTGGACGCCGAACGCGAGCAGGGCATTACCATCGATGTGGCTTATCGCTATTTTTCAAGTACGGCACGGCGCTTCATCGTGGCTGACTGTCCCGGTCATGTGCAATATACCCGCAATATGGCAACCGGCGCCTCCACCGCTGACCTTGCCGTGGTGCTGGTCGATGCCCGCAAGGGACTGCTGACCCAAACCCGTCGGCATAGCTGGATCGTGCGCCTGTTCGGTATCCGGCAAATCGTGCTGGCCGTGAACAAGATGGACTTGCTGGGCTTTGATGAAGACGTATTTCGCCAGATAGAGCGTGAGTATCGTGCACTTGCCCAAAAACTTGGCATCGACACCGTGCACGCCATCCCGCTTTCGGCTTTGCAGGGTGATAACCTGATCGCGCCATCGGCCAATACGCCGTGGTATCAAGGCCCCAGCCTGCTGCAAGTACTGGATGCTGCGCCAAGCCGGGTGGAAGAGGGCGCCGATACCGGTTTTCGCATGCCAGTGCAATGGGTCAACCGCCCGGATCAGAATTTTCGCGGTTATGCCGGTACCCTGGCATCGGGTATTGCCAAGCCTGGAGATGAAATCGTGGTTCTGCCTTCCGGGAAGCGCTCGCGCCTTGCCCGGATTGTGAGCGCTGATGGCGATTTGCCAAGCGCCAGGCAGGGGCAGGCTGTCACCCTGACGCTTGACGATGAAATCGACATCGGCCGGGGGGACTTGATTGCGGCAGCAGATAATCGTTGCGAAACTTCCGACCAATTTGCCGCGCACCTGCTGTGGATGGACGAGGCGCCTCTGCTGCCGGGACGCCCGTATTGGCTGAAAATCGGCAGCAAAACTGTCAGCGCCAGTATTACCGAAATCAAGCATCGCATTGATGTGGATAATCAGGCCGAGCTCGCTACCCGGGAGCTGGCAATCAATGAGGTCGCTGTCTGCAATATTGCCCTGGCAGAACCGATTGCTTTCACGCCCTACGATGAAAATCGCACGCTTGGCGGCTTTATCCTGATTGACCGGCAAACCCATGCCACTGTGGCCGCAGGCACCATCGACTTCGCCCTGCGCCGCGCAGCCAATGTGCATTGGCATGCCGCCAGCACCAGCCAACAAATGCGTGCAGCCAGCCTTGGGCAAACCCCGCGCTGCATCTGGTTTACCGGCCTGTCCGGCTCGGGTAAATCGACCCTGGCCAATCTCCTGGAACAGCGTCTGCAGGCGCTGGGCAAGCACGCCTATATTCTGGATGGCGACAATATCCGCCACGGACTGAACCGCGATCTTGGCTTTACCGATGCCGACCGGGTGGAAAACATCCGCCGCGTAGCCGAAGTAGCCAAACTCATGACCGATGCAGGCCTGATTGTGCTGGTGAGCTTCATCTCGCCATTCCGTGCCGAGCGGCGTATGGCGCGCGAACTGTTTGCCCCTGGCGAATTCATCGAAATATTCGTCGATACACCACTGGCCGTAGCCGAAGCACGCGATCCCAAGGGTCTGTATACCAAAGCCCGTGCCGGAAAAATCCCGAACTTCACCGGCATCGATTCGCCCTATGAGCCTCCCGAAGCCCCGGAATTGCATCTGCATACCGGCAAGAATTCCCCAGAAGAACTGGTGGAACTGATTTTGCAAAGATTTGAGCTTTAACGGAGCAGCCAGCCGTAAAATAGGGCTAGATGTCGTTTCTCAACACGTTGACGACCTCAACCGCGAGGCCATCCATATTGAGGTGATACCTTAATCTCCTTTGCTCGCCTGATCCGGATCTTCGAGCAGCTCAAGCATCGCCACGGCCTGCCGCCGTTGTTGCGTACCCAACAACGGCGCGGAGTTTACCTTCCTAGCCTGAACGCAGCGACATGGCATCCGGTATCTGTGCATTCTCCTGGGAATGCCGATGCAGAACGGCTATATCAAAAGCTTCAATGGCAAATTCCGCGATGAGTGTCTCAATGCGCAATGGTTCACTTCGTTACAGCAAACCAGGTAAATCCTTGCTCTATGGCGATGTGACTGCAACGAAGTGCGTCCGCACAGTCGTTGTGGGCGCATTCCGCCTGCACGTTTTGCAGTTCAATAAAAAACCGCAACACACCCCAAAGATGCAGTAACCTTCAACACCGGACTTTGCTAGGTTCAAGTGGTACGGCTAAAGGAGGCAGGTCAGAACGATTATAGTGTCTGTTTTTCCTTGTCATTACAGTGAAGCAGCCTAACTTCCTAAGACCCCTGCTTATTGCTTGCATGCAAGACGTTGGACGGCATTGCAACTTGCCTTGCTGCCTGCTTCACAAGCCAGTTGGTAAAGCCCACTGGCGCGGCTCGCGTTTTTTCTATGGCCAATACCCAGCTCATACATCGTTGCCTGCTCTTCAATATCAGAGACGCTGTACTCGTTCTTTATTTTTTCAAATATTTCAGCGGCATCATTCATGCGTTTTTCAAAACCCTGGCCATGCTGATACATGCGGGCAATGGCAAACAGGGTGGGCAAGTGGCTGTTTTGTTGAAGTGCCTCGGAATAAAAGCGGAGTGCCTGCTTGTGATCTTGTACGAGGATGTCGCCATCCTCATATAACTCGCCAATTAGCTGCAGCGCTGGTATATGTTTCTGTATGGCCGCCTGCTCGTACCAATAAATGGCCAGGATATTGTCTTGCGCAACACCAAAACCGGTTTGGTATGCCCGGCCCAGCATGTATTGGGCTTCGGCGTGTCCGCGTTGTGCTGCGCGAGTGAACCATTGGCTGGATTTTTCTGGCGCGATGGTCTGGCCATTGGCGCCAACGGAGGAAGCATGCCCCATTTGGTATTGAGCTTCGGGGTGGCCTTGTTCGGCGGCGCGGTGATACCACTCAAGTGCAAGTGCATCATTCTGCTCGATTCCGATGCCCAGGTTGTAAGCATCGGCCAGCTGTTTTTGTGCATCGGCATGACCTTGTTCGGCAGCGCGACGGAACCAGTTCATGGCTTCATCAGGATTCAAAGGGATGCCGGCAAAACCTTGGGAATACATGATGGCCAACAGATATTGGTCATCGGCATCTGCGTGCGCAAGATTGCTGGCGAGGTGATCCAGCAGTTTTGAGGAATTATTTTGTGAATTGTTTTGATACTGCTCCAAAAGCATGCCCAGCGCCTCGCTATTGCCTAACCGGGCAGCTTTCTTGTACCAGCCAATAGCTTGCTCCTGAGCATACGGTTTATCCATGGAAATCCGGGCTATGGTTTGCAGCATGGCTTCCGGATGCCCTTGCTCTGCTGCCAGCAAAAACCAGTCTTTTGCAGGCTCAATTTCTGCAAGACCCGACTCTGAATAAAGCCTAGCAAGCTGATACTGAGCCAGCATGTCGCCCTCTCTTGCCTTGGGGACAAGGGCGGCAATTTCCCGGCTGGGATACAGTTCCTTTTTTCGCTCATTGAAAAAGCGTGCTTTTTCTTTGTCTTCTGAAACCAGATGACCAGTCTCATGGTATAGCGCAAGCTGGTAAACGGATGGGGAGTGGCCTTGTGCTGCGGCTTTTTCATACCAGTCAATGGCCTGTCGTTGAGCGGCTTCATTGCTTGCCACCTCTCCAGACTCATGTCGCCGGGCCAGTTCAAACTGGGCGTCAGGAATGCCCAGTTGCGCGGCGGCTTCAGTTAGCTCCAAAAGTTCGCGTAAAGACAGGCTAGGCTCTTCCATGACATGCTGTTCAAGTAAATATTTCGCGGGGATGTGTCCTTGTTGTGCCAGTGGTCGGAGCCATTCCCGCGCCCAAATGCGGCTTTGTACAACACCCTCCCCGTAGAGATGCCTTTCGCCAAGACGCATGCGTGCATCCGTATCGCCGCGTTTGGCGGCCAGCATCAAGGCGTCAACTTCCCGATTGTTCTGTGCGGGGAGGGCGGCGGGCAAGAACAGCATCAGGCTGGCTGCCAAAGCTAGGGATTTGAAAGTCATCATGCCTTTGAGTATGAGCGTTTTATCGGCACTTGTGCATAGGCTTAATCGGCGGCATAATGCTCCGCTTCCTGCGCCCTGCGCAGGGAGTCTTGCTCCACGGCTTGATTGCCGGGGGCTGTCAGGCAGGGCAATCCCGCGCTGCCGATATCCACAAGGAAAACACCATGCGTCATTACGAAGTCGTGTTCCTGGTCCACCCGGATCAGAGCGAACAAGTGCCGGGCATGCTCGAGCGCTACACCGCTGCCATCGAAGCTGCCGGCGGCAAAATCCACCGCGTTGAAGACTGGGGTCGCCGCATGCTGGCCTACTCCATCGACAATCTGGTCAAGGCGCACTATGCGATGTTCAACATCGAATGCGACCAGGCTGCCCTGGACGAGCTGGTCGATGCCTTCCGCTTCAATGATGCCATCCTGCGCCATCTCATCATCAAGCGCGATGAAGCCATCACCGAACAGTCGCTCATCATGAAGAACAAGGATGAGAAGGGTGACAAGGCCGAGCGTGGCGAGCGCCGTCGCCGTGACGACGAAGAGGGCGAAGCCGATACCGCTTCTGACGAAGAAAGCGGCGATAACAACGAAGCTGAAGAAGCCGAATAAGGAGCACGACCATGTCCAAGTTCTTCCGTCGCCGCAAGTTCTGCAAGTTCACCGCCGAAGGCGTGACCGAAATCGATTACAAGGATCTGGCCACCCTGCGCCAGTACCTGACCGAAACCGGCAAGATCGTGCCGAGCCGCATCACTGGCACCAAGTCGCGTTACCAGCGTCAGCTGGCAACGGCCGTCAAGCGTGCCCGTTATCTGGCGCTGTTGCCGTACACCGACAACCACGACGTTTGATCGTGGCAGGCGGCGGGTCAAGTGGCTCGCCGTCCCCATCCGTCCATTCGGACAGCCACCGTTGCGGGTCAGCCCGCTAACGAATACGGAGATAACTCATGAAACTCATCCTGCTGCAAAAAGTGCAGAACCTTGGCAAGCTCGGCGATACCGTCGAAGTCAAGCCCGGCTTTGGCCGCAACTATCTGGTGCCGCAAGGCAAGGCCGTGCCGGCCACGGCCGCCAACCTGGCTGAATTTGAAGCCCGCCGCGCCGAATACGAAGCCAAGGCGCAAGCCCTGCACGATGAAGCCGAAAGCCGCCGCGCCAAGTTTGAAGGCCAGAGCGTCACCATCCGTGCCAACGCCTCCAACGAAGGCAAGCTGTACGGCTCGGTCACGCCGCGCGATATCGCCGAAGCCTTTACCGCCGCTGGCCTGCCGCTCAACAAGAGCGAAGTGGTGCTGGGCGAAGGCCCGTTGCGCAATACCGGCGAATACGAAGTGATGGTTCACTTTGCCGCCGAAGTGGAAACCCCGGTCAAGGTGGTGGTGGAAGCCGAACAGGCTTGATTCTGCCCACCGGCCAATCTTCGACGGGCATCCTTCGGGGTGCCCGTTTGCTTTTGTGCTGGCAGTGCAGCCAGCGCCCCTCTAGCATTACGCCTTTGGCGTTTTGATGTGGATATCTGTGGATGAACAATCGCAGCCCCGAGTTCGCGCAGCGTTTTGAAAACCGTACCGATAGTCGCGTGCAGCAATTGCGCGTGCCGCCGCAGTCGATTGAAGCCGAGCAGGCGGTGCTGGGCGGCTTGATGCTGGACAAAAGCGCGATTGACCGCGTGGGTGACATCCTCACCGAGCAGGACTTTTATCGCCGCGATCACCAGCTGATTTATCGCGCCATGACCGAGCTTGTCAGCCGGAACAAGCCCTGCGATGTGGTGACCTTGCTGGAATGGTTCGAATCCAATGGCAAGGCCGAGCAAGTGGCCGGTGGCGCCTATCTGGTGGAGCTGGCCAATACCACGCCATCGGCAGCCAATATCCGTGCCTATGCCGAGATTGTGCGCGACAAGGCGGTACTGCGGCAGTTGATTGATGTGGGTACCGGCATTGTCAACGATGCTTTTCAGCCCAATGGCCGGGAAAGCGCCGAGATTCTTTCCAAGGCCGAGCAGGATGTGTTCGCCATTGCTGAAGCAGGCAGCCGCGGACGTGCCGATTTTGTGCAGGTCAAGCAGGCGCTGCAAAGTGCCTATGAGGTATTGAATGAGCGACATAACAGCGGTGGCAGTATTACCGGGCTTGCCACCGGCTATACCGAATTTGACCAGATGACGGCAGGTCTGCAACCAACCGACCTGATTATCCTCGCCGCGCGTCCGGCCATGGGTAAAACCACTTTTGCGCTCAATATTGCCGAATACGCGGCACTTCGCTCCAAGAAAGCCGTGGCGGTGTTCTCCATGGAAATGTCCGCCGCGCAACTGGCGATGCGCCTGATTTCCTCCAATGGCCGGGTCAATGCCACGCGCCTGCGCACCGGGCAGTTGGAAGATGAAGACTGGGCACGGGTAGCCAGCGCAGTCAGCATGTTGCAAGGCACCAAAATATTCATCGACGACACCCCCGGGCTATCACCGGAAGTGCTGCGCTCCAAGGCGCGACGCTTGAAGCGTGAGCATGACCTGGGGCTGATTGTCATCGACTATCTGCAACTCATGGCCGTGCCGGGCAATAGCGAAAACCGCGCCACCGAGATTTCGGAAATCTCGCGCAGCCTCAAAGCCCTGGCAAAAGAGCTGAACGTGCCAGTGATTGCACTCTCGCAGCTCAACCGCTCGCTGGAAACCCGTACCGACAAGCGCCCGGTGATGGCTGACCTGCGCGAATCCGGCGCCATCGAGCAGGATGCCGATATCATCGTGTTCATCTACCGCGACGAGTACTACAACAAGGAAAACTCGCCGGACAAGGGGTTGGCGGAAATCATCATCGGCAAACAGCGCTCGGGGCCCACGGGCGCCATCAAACTGCGTTTCTTTGGCGAATACACCCGTTTTGACAATCTGGCACACGATAACTTTGGCAGTTTCGAGTAGCGCATGAGCATCGACTTCCAGACCCTGCGTCCCAGCCGCATTGAAATCAATCTCGATGCCTATGCCGAAAACTTGTGCCATATCCGCCAGCATACCGGCGTGCCGCTGATGGCCATCGTCAAGGCCAATGCCTATGGGCATGGCCTGCTGCCAATGGCGCGGCAGGCGCTGCAAGCGGGTGCCGAGCAGCTGGGCGTGGCCATTCCCGAAGAAGCGCTGGCGCTGCGCCAGGCGGGTATCAGCGCTCCGATTCTGGTGCTGGGCGCAGTACCCAGGGCGCAGCTTGCCGCCTGCATCCATGCCGGCATTGAAATCACCGTGCCGTCCGAACCCGGACTTGCCGAGG
The DNA here is from genome assembly GCA_002798295.1 of Lysobacteraceae bacterium NML07-0707. Lineage (GTDB taxonomy): Bacteria > Pseudomonadota > Gammaproteobacteria > Xanthomonadales > Xanthomonadaceae > Solilutibacter. Next base: position 35,047 of record NWQT01000013.1, read on the forward strand.
CACTGGCGGTGGCCGAAGGCTTGGGCAAAAAGGCGCTTGTCCATCTGAAAATCGATACCGGCATGGCGCGCATCGGGGTTCCGGCAGAAAAAGCCGCGCCACTGATTGAAGCGGCGCTGGCCTCGCCCTGGTGCCATATCCAGGGGATTTTTTCGCATCTGGCCTGTGCCGACGAGCCTGACTCAGCGATGACCGCCACCCAGCTGGAGCGTTTTTTGGGCGCCTGTGAGTATTTCCAGTGTATCGGCGCAGCCATGCCGGTTCGGCACCTGGCCAATTCCGGCGGAGTGATGAATTTCCCCTCAACCTGGCTGGACATGGTGCGCCCCGGCATCATGAGCTATGGCGTTTTGCCCGGCAAAGAATGCCGCGCGCAGCTTCCCTTGCAGCCGGTGCTGGCGCTGAAATCCGTCGTGGCACACAGCAAGCCGGTCAAGGCCGATACCCCGGTGGGCTATGGCGCGACCTGGCACAGCCCCGGAGCTACCCATATCGCCACCATTCCCCTGGGCTATGGCGATGGCTGGTCACGCCAGCTTTCATCGCGCGGTGCAGTCCTGATTGATGGCCGCCGCCGGGCGATTGCCGGGCGCATCTGCATGGATCAATTCATGGTGGATACCGGCGCGCAGCCGGTTGCAACAGGGCAGGAAGTCGTGCTGATTGGTGAGCAGCAGGGCACACGCATCCGCATCGAAGAAGTCGCCGAACTTGCCGGCACTATCGGCTATGAACTGTTGACCCATATGAGCGCGCGCCTGCCACGGGTGTACCTCAAAAACGGCCAGCCGGTCATGGTGGGTTGACAACTCCGGCTGAATGTGTGAGCCGGGGAACTGGCCTGTTCATCTGGTGGCTACATGCAATCGGATAGGGTGCAATCATTCCCAGCAGCTACACGGAGTGATAGCGATGAATTTGAGCCTGAAGATGACCGCCGCCGCCATGGCCGCCAGCCTGCTGGCAAGCTGCGCCAGCTATACCGGACAGACCAATGCCCCGGATGATCCCAACCGTACCCGCCGTGGTGCGCTCATTGGCGCAGGCATTGGCGCGGTGGCAGGGCTTTTGAGTGGCAGTGATGCCACCGAACGGCGCCAGCACGCGATGATTGGTGCGGGTATTGGCGGCCTTGCCGGTGCCGGTATCGGTGCCTACCAGGATCGCCAGGAGGCCGAGTTGCGCCGGCAAACTGCCGGAACCGGGGTGGAGGTCGAGCGTGAAGGTGATGTCATTACCCTGAACCTGCCCGATGGCGTGACCTTCGACTTCAACAAGACCGACATCAAGCCCCAGTTCTATCCGGCGCTGAACAACATCGCCCGTACCGTGGCCGAATACAACCAGACCATCGTGGAAGTCGCCGGGCATACCGACAATATCGGCTCATTGGCGGCCAACCAGACCGTCTCCGACCGGCGTGCACATGCCGTAGGCCAGTATTTGATGGGGCAGGGCGTGCTGCCCGCGCGTGTGGAAATGCGCGGCTACAACTATCAATATCCGGTCGCCGACAACAGCACCGAGCAGGGCAGGGCGCAAAACCGCCGGGTGGAAATTCGCCTGATTCCGCTGCAAAGCGGTGGCTAAGACACCGCATCGCTTGACTTGCTGGTGAACGCACGGAGCCAATTGGCTCCGTGTTGCTTTTTGGTATCCGTTATGCTGGGTTCTTGCGTTACAATGGCGCGCTTCCCAAGCCCCGGAACCACTATGCTCCGCATCCTTGCAGAAGCGCTCACTTACGACGATGTCTCCCTCGTCCCCGCCCATTCCACCGTCCTGCCCAAGGATGTTTCGCTGGCGGCCAAGCTCACCAACAGCCTGCATCTGAAGCTGCCGTTTGTTTCGGCGGCGATGGATACCGTCACCGACGCGCGCCTGGCCATCGCCATGGCGCAGCTGGGCGGCATCGGCATCCTGCACAAGAACATGAGCCTGGAAGAGCAGGCCGCGAGCGTTGCCCGCGTCAAGAACTTCGAGTCCGGCATCATCCGCGACCCGTTGACTGTCAGCCCGAAAACCAGCATCGGCGAAGTGCTGCGCCTGACCCGTGCACGCAATATCAGCGGTGTGCCGGTGGTGGACGAGGGCGGCCAGCTGGTCGGCATCGTCACTGGCCGCGACATGCGCTTTGAAAAGAAGCTCGATGATCCGGTCTATAACATCATGACCCGCAAGGACAAGCTGATTACCGTCAAGGAAGGCGCCAGCGATGCCGAGGTGCTGGAGCTGTTCCACAAATACCGCATCGAGAAGGTGCTGGTGGTGAATGACGATTTCGCCCTGCGCGGCCTCATCACCGTCAAGGACATCCAGAAAAAACGCGACAACCCCAATGCGGCCTATGACGCCGATGAGCAATTGCTGGTCGGTGCGGCGGTGGGCGTGGGCGGCGATACCGAGGCGCGCATCGAGGCACTGGTGGAAGCGCAGGTGGATGTCATCATCGTCGATACCGCGCATGGACACTCGCAAGGGGTGCTCGACCGCGTGGCCTGGGCGAAGAAAAACTACCCCAACCTGCAAGTCATTGGCGGCAATATCGTCACCGGCGATGCGGCGCTGGCGCTGATGGATGCCGGAGCCGATGCGGTGAAGGTCGGCGTGGGTCCCGGCAGTATCTGCACCACCCGCATCGTCGCCGGTGTCGGCGTGCCGCAGGTCAGCGCTATCTCGATGGTGGCCGATGCCCTGCAAGACCGTATCCCGCTGATTGCCGATGGCGGTATCCGCTATTCCGGCGACCTCGGCAAGGCGCTGGCTGCCGGTGCCTCCACCATCATGATTGGCGGGCTGTTTGCCGGGACTGAAGAATCCCCCGGCGAAACCGAACTGTTCCAGGGGCGCAGCTACAAGAGCTATCGCGGCATGGGCAGTCTCGGCGCGATGGAAAAGGGCAGCAAGGATCGCTACTTCCAGGACAGCGCCGAAGCCGACAAGTTGGTGCCCGAGGGCATCGAAGGCCGGGTGCCTTACCGTGGCTCGCTGGGCGCAGTAGTGCATCAGCTGGCCGGCGGCCTGCGCGCCACCATGGGCTATGTCGGTTGCAGCACGATTGAGGAAATGCGCAAAAAACCGCAGTTCGTCAAAATCAGCGCCGCCAGCCAGCGCGAGGCGCATGTGCACGATGTGCAGATGACCAAGGAACCGCCGAACTATCGCGCTGGCTGAGCATGTCCTTTGCAGCGCTCCTGTTCATGTTTTTGCCGATGCTGTTGCTGGCGGCAGTGAGCATTGCCTGGCGGTGTTTGACGCTTGCCAGGCGGGTGTTCTGCTTTGCACCATTACCTGCTGCCGGATACTTCGGCATCGTTTGCTGGATAGCGCACGGCATTTATGGGGGCGCTCCCCCGGCGGCCGGGATGCCGCTGCTATCGCCACTGGAAATTGCAATCCGCATTGGTGGCATGGCTTTGGCTGGGGGTGTGATTGCCGTCAGCCTTGCCCACTTGATTGCACGAAAGGGTAGGATGACATCCTCCTCCGCTTTTACCGATTAATTGCGTATGTTCCGCCGTCGCAAGCCCCTGTGGTTGATGTTATTGCTGGCGGCCATCGTCCTTGCGGCCTGGCTTGCCATTTTCCGGCACCAGGCCGTTTCCATTGAATGCGCCACTGGCGCGATTGAAAACTGTTGACCGCCATGTCCCACGACAAAATCCTCATCCTCGACTTCGGCTCGCAAGTCACCCAGCTCATCGCCCGCCGCATCCGCGAAGCCAACGTCTATTGTGAAGTGCACCCTTGTGATGTGAGCAGCGACTGGCTGCGCGACTACGCCGCCGATGGGCGGCTCAAGGGCATCGTCCTCTCCGGCAGCCACGCCAGCGTCTATGAAGTGGATGACCGCGCGCCGGACGCCGCGTTTGAACTGGGCATCCCGGTGCTCGGCATCTGCTACGGCATGCAGACCATGGCGCAGCAACTGGGCGGGCAAGTGCAGGGCAGCAATACCCGCGAATTCGGCTATGCCGAAGTGCGCGCCCATGGCCATACCGCGCTGCTGAAAGACATCCAAGACTTCCACACCCCCGAAGGCCACGGCATGCTGAAAGTGTGGATGAGCCACGGCGACAAGGTGACCGCCTTGCCCGAGGGCTTCAAGCTGATGGCCAGCACGCCGAGCTGCCCGATTGCCGGCATGGCGGATGAGGCGCGGCGCTTCTATGGCGTGCAGTTCCACCCGGAAGTGACCCACACCGTGCAGGGCCGCGCCATGTTGGAGCGCTTCGTGCTCGACATCTGCGCCGCCCAGCCGGACTGGATCATGCGCGACCACATCGAAGAAGCGGTGGAAAAAATCCGCGCACAAGTGGGCGATGAAGAAGTCATTTTGGGTCTGTCCGGCGGCGTCGATTCCTCCGTAGCCGCAGCCCTCATCCACCGCGCCATCGGCGACCAGCTCACCTGCGTGTTCGTCGATCACGGCCTCTTGCGCCTCAACGAAGGCGACATGGTGATGGACATGTTCACCGGCAAACTGCACGCCAAAGTGGTGCGCGTCGATGCCAGCCAGCTATTCCTTGATGCGCTCAAGGGTGTGTCCGACCCCGAGCAGAAACGCAAGATCATCGGCAAGCTGTTCGTCGACGTGTTCAAGGCCGAGGCGGAAAAACTCAAGGCCGCAGGCAATGGCGCGAAGGGCGCCACCTTCCTCGCCCAAGGCACCATCTACCCCGACGTGATCGAATCCGGCGGCGCCAAGAGCAAAAAAGCCGTGGTCATCAAAAGCCACCACAACGTCGGCGGCCTGCCTGAACAACTCGGCCTGAAACTGCTGGAGCCGCTGCGCGATTTGTTTAAAGACGAAGTGCGCGAACTGGGCGTGGCGCTGGGCCTGCCGCACGACATGGTCTATCGCCACCCCTTCCCCGGCCCCGGCCTCGGCGTGCGCATCTTGGGCGAAATCAAAAAAGAATACGCCGACCTGCTGCGCCAGGCAGACGCCATCTTTATTGAAGAACTGCGCTCCACCATCGAACCCAACAGCGGCAAAAGCTGGTACGAGCTCACCTCCCAAGCCTTCACCGTCTTTTTGCCCGTCAAATCCGTCGGCGTCATGGGCGACGGCCGCACCTACGACTACGTCGTGGCGCTCCGCGCCGTACAAACCAGCGACTTCATGACCGCCGACTGGGCGGAACTGCCGTATGCACTGCTGAAAAAAGTGTCATCGCGCATCATCAACGAAGTGCGCGGCATCAACCGCGTGACCTATGACGTGTCATCCAAACCGCCTGCGACGATTGAGTGGGAGTAATGACATTCAAAGTTGGTAATCTGATTTACACCAAAAATATTTCAAGGCAAAACAAATGGCACGAGCTGATATCTTGGTTGATTTAGTAAAAGCTGTCGGCAGTGGCGACCAGTTGTCCTTTCGCAAGTCAGTTGAAATTCTGATTCAAGAGGAACTTAGTAAAGGGCATCGAATTCTAGCTGACCGCTTAGAAAAAGCGCTACGCGCCTATTCTAGTCAGGCAAATTTATCTCAAGCGCCTACTTCAACGATGCGCCAATCACAGACCAAAAATATTGCAGCACAAGATTTGACTGTTGAGTTGATCCCGGAGCGCTCATTGGGAAGTTTGGTGCTTGCTGACGGTATTCGCGCACAATTGTGAGAGGTCATTGAGGAACAGCATCGTGCAGAGCTGCTACATGCTTATGGCTTAAGCCCTAGACACCGAATCTTGTTGGCTGGACCACCAGGTAATGGAAAAACATCACTGGCCGAGGCATTAGCATTTGAATTGATGGTGCCGTTGATTGTTGTTCGTTACAACGCATTAATCGGTAGTTATTTGGGAGAGACGGCTGTTCGTTTAAAAGGGTTGCTTGATTATGCCAGAACACGGCGTTGCGTGTTGTTCTTTGATGAGTTTGAGACTTTGGGGAAAGAGCGAGGGGATACGCATGAAACCGGGGAAATTAAACGGGCGGTGAGTTCTTTGCTGCTTGAACTGGATAATCTTCCAGATTATGTTGTTGTAGTCGCAGCCAGCAATCACCCTGAACTTCTTGACAGGGCTGTTTGGCGTCGATTTCAGGTTCGATTGGAACTTCCACCTCCTACGCGAGCACAGTTGACATCCTTTATTGCTTCTATATGTGAAAATAGCAAAGTCAATTTTGGATTGACTGCTGAGACTGTTGCCAAAAAACTTTTGGGGCTTAGCTTTTCGGAAGTAGAAGAATTTTGCTTAGGAGTGATTCGGAGGGCAGTGCTGGATCAAAAGGTGGATGATGCTAGGATGATCGTTTATTCCAAGCTGGAACAATGGAGGAAACGATTGAAACCTAAATCCAAAGATACATCGGAAGATAAAGATTAAGGAAATATCATGCCTGACAAATATTTCCCATTGCTGGTTTTTCCTGAAAAACAAATCCTCAAGCCAGAAAAGGGCAATGGCTTCCCCCCAAAAAAGCAGAATTTGCCAGATCATGGGGGCCAGGTGACCCGTGTTGGAAGACAGATTGAATATCTGAAAGAAGATTTTGTGCGCTACCAGGGCAGTCTGAGTGGTGCTGTAATGACCCACCACTTTCTGCACAGGTCAGGCTGCTAAAGCATACGCTTCAGCAGGTGTTTTCATGCCGAGCGCCTGATGCGGGCGTCGGTGATTGTAGAACTGGATCCAGTCGCCCAGCACACGCATGGCATGCTGCTGGCTCTCAAAGCGATGACGGTGTACGCATTGCTCCTTGAGGGTACGGATGAGGCGTTCCACCATGCCGTTTTGCTGCGGGCAATGCGGGGTGATGAACTCTTGCTGCAAGCCATAGCTGCGAACCAGCCGCGTGTAACCGCGGCTGGTAAACACCAGGCCGTTGTCCGAACGCAGCAGGAACGGCTCAGGCACACGCCCGAGCGTGCCATAGCGGGCAATCAGTGCCTGCTCCAATGCCGCCACCGCGGTACTGGCCTTGCCGCTGCGTGAGAGATGCCAGCCCAGCCATTGCCGGGTATGGCAATCGATAACAAGTGCCAACGTCAGCCAGCCATCACGTCCTCCCCATACCCGGCACAGGTCGGTCGCCCAACGCTGGTCGGGGGCAGTAGCGACCGAAGGCAGCGCCTGGATACGGGGCCGTCGTCCCACTGCACGCTTGCGCACCTGCCAGCCCTTGAGCTGGAAGATGCGTTGCACCG
>NWQT01000002.1 GCA_002798295.1 Lysobacteraceae bacterium NML07-0707
GCTGGCGCTCGTACTGCTGGCGAACGTCCTCGGGCTTGGCGCGCAAGGCATTCTCCATGCCACGCTTGCCGTCCTCTACCCAAGCCTCAACCTCTGCCGGGGTCAGGTCAAATTGACGACTTGCCTCGGCCACCGTCGTCTTGCCCTGGATGATCTCAAGCACCAGCGCCGACTTGCGCCGTGCTGTCCAACGTTTGATTGCTTCGTCCATTACTGCACTCATTGGGTGTCTCCTCTAGTGAAGGTAACACCTGAGCAGGAAATCAGTGGGTCATTACAGTTATGCCAAACATCGACTGGCGCAGTTTCATGGCGTACGGCGCGACAAGTTCGAGCTGCATCTCAAGGAAACCGAATTTCGCTTCAACCATCGCCACCTTGATCTCTACAAGACCCTGCTTAAACTGCTCAGAGGCGACACCTCTTTGAGGTGTTTGCTTCCTAAGCCCCAAAACAAAAATGTTTCAACACACGTGCCCGCGCGAGGCGGGCACCTGCGAACTGATTAAACGGCCTCAGTCTCCGCCAAGTTTCAACACGCGTGCCCGCGCGAGGCGGGCACAATATCACCGCGACCACAAAATAGATAATGCGACGTTTCAACACGCGTGCCCGCGCGAGGCGGGCACCAAGGTCTGCACAGCACCTGATCAGTGGGCACCTGTTTCAACACGCGTGCCCGCGCGAGGCGGGCACCTGGGGACTACATGATTGCGCGAATGGCATCAGGTGTTTCAACACACGTGCCCGCACGAGGCGGGCACGCGTTGCCTCAGATACCCTTTGCGCGTCCGTCTGGTTTCAACACACGTGCCCGCACGAGGCGGGCACGTGATTGAGATGGGCCGCGAGGCGGCCCAAGCGTTGTTTCAACACACGTGCCCGCACGAGGCGGGCACCTGCCCGCGTCCAGGCACGGGCAGCATCACGAGGGGTTTCAACACACGTGCCCGCACGAGGCGGGCACGGTGCTCCTGCCAGCCAGCCTCGGCTGTTGTGTTGTTTCAACACACGTGCCCGCACGAGGCGGGCACCACCTGTTCAGGCCAAGGGTAAACAGCCGCGCAAGAGTTTCAACACACGTGCCCGCACGAGGCGGGCACCACCGCTGAAGGTCTCCGAGGACGGTACGGACTGGTTTCAACACACGTGCCCGCACGAGGCGGGCACTCCATCAGATACGTGCGTCCTTGGTAGGCGCATGGTTTCAACACACGTGCCCGCACGAGGCGGGCACGGTCATGCTGCACGGACAGCAACGACAAGCGGCGGTTTCAACACACGTGCCCGCACGAGGCGGGCACCGCCTGCTCGCGTCTCCGGGCGCTGTGGGTTCACGTTTCAACACACGTGCCCGCACGAGGCGGGCACGGCCGAAGGTATCCGCGCCATGCTGCGCGGTGACGTTTCAACACACGTGCCCGCACGAGGCGGGCACCTGGGATTGTTCTGGCTGCCGATGGCTGCCAAAGGTTTCAACACACGTGCCCGCACGAGGCGGGCACCATCGCTTTGCCCATTCCTCCACGGTTGCGCGTGTTTCAACACACGTGCCCGCACGAGGCGGGCACGAGATTGAAACCATCCAAGAAGATTCAATCCATGGTTTCAACACACGTGCCCGCACGAGGCGGGCACCATCGAGAAGGGTCTCTATACCCCCGAGCTACTGGTTTCAACACACGTGCCCGCACGAGGCGGGCACACAGCCGGTCGGCTTCGCGGCTATCGGCATTGCGTTTCAACACACGTGCCCGCACGAGGCGGGCACTGGAATGGAGTACAGCTTGCCCGGATTGGGTGGAGTTTCAACACACGTGCCCGCACGAGGCGGGCACCCCGCATGGAGCTTCCGGCAGGCATTGCGCTTGCCAAGTTTCAACACACGTGCCCGCACGAGGCGGGCACAGCCGCCAGAAATATGCAGACAACGGCTGGCGAGGTTTCAACACACGTGCCCGCACGAGGCGGGCACAGAAAATCCTGGCAAACCGGTTTCAGACTGGGGGTTTCAACACACGTGCCCGCACGAGGCGGGCACCAGCATAGAAAATCATCAACCCACCAACGACAAGGTTTCAACACACGTGCCCGCACGAGGCGGGCACTGTTAGCCTGCGCATCCCTTGCGCGATGTTTCACATGTTTCAACACACGTGCCCGCACGAGGCGGGCACCTGCGTTCATTATGGTTTTGCTATTATATGTAGCATGTTTCAACACACGTGCCCGCACGAGGCGGGCACGCACGCTCAGCAGGAGCGCGACCGCATTGCGCGGGTTTCAACACACGTGCCCGCACGAGGCGGGCACTGCCATTGCCGCAAACAAGAACGACGGCTACAGTGTTTCAACACACGTGCCCGCACGAGGCGGGCACAGGATGGCAGGCAGCGCGTGGAGTGCCCCCACTGGTTTCAACACACGTGCCCGCACGAGGCGGGCACATATGTGGCATGAAGAAAGGCAATTGGTTTTTTCTGTTTCAACACACGTGCCCGCACGAGGCGGGCACGCTTGCGCGTGTATGTATTGCCGTGTGCATGTTGTTTCAACACACGTGCCCGCACGAGGCGGGCACTACAGCGACTTCGTAGCGCACGCCGAAGACACACGTTTCAACACACGTGCCCGCACGAGGCGGGCACGCACGCCGAAGACACACGAAAACTTACAAATGTTTCAACACACGTGCCCGCACGAGGCGGGCACGAGAGGCAGGGCGCGCGGAGTGACGCCCCCACTGGTTTCAACACACGTGCCCGCACGAGGCGGGCACATCATCATTATGTTTCATGTGGAACATGTGCAAGGTTTCAACACACGTGCCCGCACGAGGCGGGCACGTGCAGCATAAAGAAAATCAATTAGTTTTTTCCTGTTTCAACACACGTGCCCGCACGAGGCGGGCACGCTGCGTGCCACGCATCATCATTATGTTTCATGTGGTTTCAACACACGTGCCCGCACGAGGCGGGCACACATGCTGGCAGCTCACGCCTTACATTGTTTCATGTGTTTCAACACACGTGCCCGCACGAGGCGGGCACAACACTATGAGCAATAAAATCATCTCATCTGCCGTTTCAACACACGTGCCCGCACGAGGCGGGCACGGCCTCCTGTGTAACCCAAGCAGCACAAGGCCTAAAGCACCTTGATTCGCTAACAGCACTACAAAAGGCATATCACAAGTGTAAGCCAACTTCTTCAGCCACACTTATCTCTTATAACCATCTGTTTTCAAAGAGCTTGGAGAAGTCGCCAACCTGCCCACAATTTCATGAGAACCACAGGTCAGCGCTCACACAATCAACGTATCACCAAACACATCCACTGCCGCCTTCGCGCCGTGATGTTCCACCTTGCCCCGCCATTTGCTGCCCAGATGGTAAAAGCGCAGGCTGTCGGTTTCGGGCTGGTAAGTGTCGAGCAATTTGGCCTTCAGTTTTACCCACTGATCAGGCGTTACGTCGCACTCGAATACCGAATATTGCACGCGCACGCCGTAATCCAAGCAATGTTTGGCGATGCGCCGCAGCCTCGCCTGCCCTGCCGCGTCTTCCAACGAAATGTCGTACGTAATCAACATCAGCATCATTCGCTCCCGCAGGCTACCTGAAAACTCAACGCATCAAAAACGGCGGATACTCCGCCAAATCCCCGCGCAGATGCCGTGCCAGCAGCATCGCCTGAATATACGGCAGCAGGCCGATTTCCACATCTTCCTGCAAAAACGGATGGATAATCTTCTCCTGCTTTTTCGCCTGCAAAGCCTGAAAAACCAGCTTACGTGCCTCCGGCTTGATATTTACCGCACCGCTGGCCTCATGCACAAAATCCTGCGGCTTGATTTGCCCGCGGTTAATCAGGGAAAGCACCATCCTGTCCACCCACCACGCGCGGAACTCTTCCAAAATATCCTGTGCCAAACTGTCGCGCCCCGGCCGGTCGGCATGCAGAAAGCCCACCTGCGGATCCAAGCCCACGCCCTGCAACGCCCCGCTGATGTCCTTGCCCAGCACCGCATACAGAAAAGACAGCAGCGCATTCACCCCATCGCGCGGCGGGCGGCGGTTGCGACCGTCAAAATCAAAACCGCTTTTCTCCGCAAGCAAATGCCGGAACACCCCGAAATAACGCGCCGCCGCATCGCCCTCAATCCCGCGAACCTTGTCCAAACACTCCGCCCGCTTCAACTGCTGCAAAGAAAAATTCAACGCCGTGACCGCCGCCTGCACCTCCGCATGCTCGCCATGATTGCGCAAACGCCGCTGCAACACCCGCTTGGCCGACTGAATCTTCGCCGCAATCATATGCCGCGCAATCGGCACAGGATTCTGCTCCGACAGCCGATACTGCGCCCGCCGCAACAACACATTACCACTCTGCCGCCCCTGCAAACGCCCCAAAAACCGCCCGTTTTCAGTAAAAAACGCCAAATTCACATTGTTTTCGCCGCAAAACCCCATCAAAAAAGGCGACACCAGCACATTGCCGAAACAAAAAATATGCCCGATCGCATGCACCGGCAACTGCGCCACCTTCTTGCGCTCCTGCTCCACCACCAGCGTTTCCCGCTCCTTGTGCAGATAACTGCCTTGGGTAGTAATGTAGAGCGTATTTTGCAGTTTGCGCATGGTTGGAAAATTCCTTGAACTTTAACTTTGCTTTATTTAGATTTAGAAGATGAATCCTTTACCCTATCCGCAATAGAGTTTATAAAATTCTTATCTTTTAAAATTTCCGAAATAGGGCTGTCGCTTTGATGTTTTTTATCCAAAGTTTCTGCCGGATTTAATGCTATCGCTTTAATCATATTTTCCATAAGAACAGGCAATAATTCTTTTTGATTTTCTTCAGATAATTTTTCAATCTGCTGCTTATAACTATCATATGATTTAGCTAAAGACTCTTTATGTGCATACTCTTGTGTTAATCTTTCCGCCTCACTTCGTCTTTTAGAAACAAAAATGACCAACCATAAGACAGGTAAAATAAAGGGCAATTTCACAGAAAAATTTCCAAGAAACGCAAGCAAACTAATTCCCAAGCCTTTATCTAGTGGAATATCTTTTATTATTGATAGGTCACGAATACGAAAAATCAAGAGCAATAGAAAAAATAGTGATGCATAGAATCCCCAACCATACCACTTTGCACTTTTGCTAAATTTATTTCTCATTTCATTATATGCACTAGATAATCCGGCAGAAGTTGCCCCAGGCAATAAATTTTCTATTTGCTTATTAAGTTCCTCATACCGCTCTTCTTGTTTTTGCTTAAAATTATCTAATTCGATTTTTCTTTGCTCAATTTCCTGCTTTAATCCCCCGGCTTTCTTTCCATTTTCATCTTCCCTTCCTAGAATCTTGTTATAAAAATCTTCCAACCCTCCCAAAGTGGCTACACTATCTTCTTTTAATTCATTGATGTCTTTATTTTTACTTGATATATTTTCATAGAATTCATCAATTTCTTGTTTCAATCCATCCTCATCATAAATTGATTTATAAAGATCTTCTATTTCTTTTAATTTTGACTCTGAATCATTAAGTAGTTCTTCAATTTTTTCTTTCATTCCACCATCAGAAAATATTACTCCCCTGTATTTTTCTATCTCTTCTCTAAGCTGTAAAATTTTATCCAATTCATCATTTAAATCTCTTTCAATATTGTTAGCATTTTCCTGAATTGATTTTATTTTTGAAAACTCATTATCTACATGATTATTTATAGTTTTTGAATATTCATTTAATCCTGATTGCAATCCCTTAACTGCTTTTCCTTTATACAAAATAAATGGAAAAACAATTTGCAATAAATTATCTATATTACTTTCAGTATTTGAAACATAAGAATTAGTGTAATTCTGACTACCAATCAAATTATTTTTTATATTGCTTAAATTTGATTTGATATTATTGAGATGATCATTAGGCAAATAATCAGCGTCAATACAAGACATTGATTTGGATAAAAATGCGATTATTTTTTTTAGATAAGCAAAATTTTCTACATATGAATCAGCTATCTTAGATTCATCAATCTCATCAACACATTCCAAAACTTCATTCCATAACGGAATAATTTCATTATTAAACTTATCAAGTTTAGCAGACATACATTTCTCGCTTATCCAAATTAATTAATAAAAACATCTACTCCTTAAACAACCCCGCCACATACCCCACCGACCTATCCTTCTCCACCAACTTCGGCTGACAAACCTCAATCAGCGAACAGGCTTTACAGCGTTTGCCGTATTCGGGCGGCGGGGTGGTACCGCTGTCCAGTAGTTCGCACACATTGCGGATAACGTCCAGCGTTTCCTCCCTGAGGCCGTCTGAAAACACTACCGGCAAGCGGTGGCGGGTTTGCCCATACCACAGCGCACCCTCTGCCACCGTTTGCCCGGTCATTTCCTCCAGGCACAGGGCTTGGGCGCAGAGCTGGATTTCGTCGAACGGTTCGGGCTTGGGTTTGCCGCGTTTGTATTCGACGGGCTTCAGACGGCCTGTCTGCATATCGCGCTCGACCATATCCAATACGCCGTGTACGCCCAAGTTTTCTGCCGACACATGCACGCTGCGCTCGAAGCGTACGCCCTTGCGCATTTCGGGCTCGCCGCCATCCACCCGCTCATGCAACGCACGACCTTGTGCGGTCAAAAAATTCTCCGCCCATACTTGTTCGTTATGAATCAAAGCACACTGGCGCGGACAAAAAGCGTAGTGTTGCAGGGCGGAGAGCGGGATGAAGCGCATTGAGGGCTACAGCAGCGTTTGCACGCTGACGCCGTTAAAACTGTCATCGTCCGGCACCACAATGCGGTAATCGCTGAATGCGGCGGCGGGCGTGCCGCTTTCGCCGTGAATGCGTTCGACTTTGACGGCTTCAAACAATTTATACGCAGGCTCGTTGCCGAGTGCGCTGTCGTGTTTGAAGACGATGAGTTTGCGGGCGGCCATTTCGCCGCGGGCGGCGGAGCGGTCGTGCTCGAACATAAGCTTTAAGGCGTTCCACAGCTGTTGCAGGTCTTCATCGGAGAAGCCGGTTTTGGCGGCGAGGTTGGCGGAAACAAAGCCGTGCACGCGATAGAGGGCGTAGGGGACGATGTATTTGCGCCCCATGGTGCGTTCTTTTTCGAGGTCTTTTTCGTTGGTCACGGCCATGCGGGTGATGGAGACTTCCAGCGGCACGATGGGGTCGATGGATTGGGCGAAGGCGAGCTGCACGGGGCCGCGTACTTGGCCGCTGTTGACTTCGGTAGTCATCACTGCGCCGAAGGTGCGGATATCGAAGAAGTTTTTGCACATCCATGCGGTGATGTCGCGGGCTTTGGCTTCGTCTTTGGGCAATTTTTTAGCTTCGGATTCGATGCCGAGGGCTTCATAAGCGCGTTTGTTTTGCAGGTTGAGCACGCTTTTTTCTTTCACGTAAATCTCATAGCCTGCTTGGTTTTCGTTGGCCAGTTCGACAAAGTTGCGGATTTTGCGCTTCAGGCACACATCGGTCACCAAGCCTTTGCTGGATTCGGGGTCGAGGCGTGGCATATTGCCTGCGTCGGGGTCGCCGTTGGGATTGCCATTGCTTACGTCGAAGAAAAACACGAATTCATAGCGGTTTTGAATAGACATTTTCATTCTCCTTCATGTGACTGGGTTTCTGCGGAATCTTTCTTGGCGAAATAGCTTTGTTTTTGGTGGTAATAACCGATGGCGAAGCGGCCTTGTTCTTCCATGCTCAAATGGCGCGGAAAGGTTTCAGGTAGCCCGGCGATGATGCCGCCCAAATCTTTATCCAAGTTGACGGCCATGCCTGCCTTGTCTTTACGCAGGCGCGACAAATGATGTTTTGCGCCGCTCAATAAACGCGGGAATACGGAAAACGGAACGGCGGAAGCGGAGCCGTAATAACGGTCGGCAATGCCGGCATTCAAATCGCCCAATGCCTGATTTTGAATGCGCTCCAGTACGGCAAACAATCTGCCGAGCAAATAAGCCGTATTGTGGCTTTCGGTGTCCAAACTCATGGGAATCTCCTCTTTAATCAAACCTTTTCTGAAACGCCGCTGCAACACGGCTTTAATCATGGCCACGCGCAGGCCGCCCACATCGCCGTCGGCGCGAATGCGGGCAATCAGTTGTGACAGCAAGCTCATGGGATAAGGCGTGCCGCCGATCACGGCGCGGGTCAGCTCGCCAGCCAACACGGGCGATATGTTTTCGCTTTTACCCAAAGGAGCCGTCTGAACCAGCAAACGCCAAATTGACGGTGGCGTTTTCCACGCACGCGGCTCAAGCGCCAAATCCTGCCAATGTTGCGCCAGATGTTCCGCCAGCTTGCCAAACGTGGTATCCAGCCAAAAGCGGATGGAAATCCGCGAAGCGTTCGGCGCCAAGCCCAAAATATAAAAGCGGGTGTCGGGCGATAATTCGGGCGCAGCTTCCTGTAAAGGGCGGCCTTTGGCCACTTGCGCCAAAATATTGAAGATTTTTTTGTTTTCCTGCTCGTCGTCAGGCGGGTCAGCCATATCAGCAAAACAGGCTTCGGCAGCGGCGGCCTGTTCGGGAGTATCGGCCTCCGCCCAAAAAACGGTGCTGGCATCGCCAATGGTGAGACAATGGCCGTTCTCGCGACGCAACAAGTAATTGAGTGCGGTGGTATAGGCAAAAGCAGACACTTCCGACACCGGCGCATTCGCGCCCTGCTCTTTGCCGAAAGAAGTGAACGATTCTTTATTGAACGAGATAATCGAGCCGCCCGAACTTTGCCCGCCGAACACGCCTTTAATCGCCGGATGCAGCCGCGCAATCGGCGCTGACTCGCCGCTAATCAAACACAAGCCCTGCTCCGCTTCATCGTTTTTCAGACGGCCTGCCCACAATGCCTGTGCCGCTTCGCGCTGATGGATATAGCCGCGCGTGCCGTCCAGCCTGAACACCACGTTGGCATCCAGCATTTCAGGCAGGCACGGCGGATGGGCAAACTGCTCGGGTTGCCAGCGTTCCAAAAAACGGCGCAAGGCCAGCAAACCGTCGTCTTGCGTGTCTTTCAGGGCTTGCAAATGCAGCTCGCGGAAAGCGGCAAAAGTTTTTTCAGACGGCCTAAAAGGCTGCTCTTTGGCCGTAGCTTTGTCTTTATTGGCTTCCACGCCCAGCGCATAGGCAGTTTTGTCCCACAAAAAATTGGGCTTCACGCCTGACGTGCGCTTTTCAGGGCGCGGCACACTCATCAGGCGGGGCTGCGGTTTTTTCTCATCCGTCAGATGCGGCACCACATCCACCAACAGGCCATCTGCATCCAACACCAGCACCCAGCCTATTTTTTCCTCACTAAAACCATACGGCGGCACTTTCGGATTGCCCGCCACATCGTTTTCAGTGGCCAAACGGCGGTAATAACGCGCAAGAGAGGTCAAAATCATTTTTTCACCTCCTCCGCAAAAAACGGCGGCACTTCAATCACCCCGTTTTTCATCTCCGCACGGAAGAAATGCGGCAGATTGCTGCCGTCGAAATCAATATCGTGCAGCATCCAGCCCAAATCACGGTCGCGCTCGTTTTCAGGCAACTCCGACTCCGGCAGTGAATCCTCATCCACCCACGCAAAATGCGCCGGAAACTCGCGCACGCCCATGCAAGGCTGCTGGAAACACTGCCCTTTTGTAGCACGGCGTTTGAACATTTCGATATGCTTGGCAATGGTTTCGCCCTCGCCCGCCCGTGCAGTCAACACCGCATGCGCTTCAATCACATAGGCCACATCTTTCAACACCGTCGCCGCGCGCTGCTGGCGGTCATCCTCAATCAGCGCATACAAATCTTCCACACGCTTGCGCCGCATCGCCCCGCTCACCTTGCTCGCCGAAATCTTGCTGCCCAGCTCATTGCGCCGCACCGACTCGAAACGAATCGGCTTCAACACATGAATGCGGTCAACCACCCAACGAATCGCCGGCTTCCAATGCACTGCGGCCAAAATCCCTCGCGCTGCTGAGGGCGTCATCACATCGTAAGAGACACGCTCTACCTTCATCTCAGGGCGGGTAAAGCAGGCGTAATCGCCCCAGATGTGCAATTTAATCCTATTCATCATATCTCCCTTGATTAACACTCACCCCTCAAAAGAGGGGTGCAACCATCTTCAATCTATCAATCATAGTTTCAACACACTCCCCTGCAAGGAGCACAGGCTAAAAGATTTGACCATATAGCCCAATCAAGAAAACCAACATAAAGATACAGACCCTAAAGCTCCTAAGGTTCACCCATAGCCAGAAACCACCATCCACCTTGCCGACACAAAGCAGCCACTTTGCCTTTTTGCGCACCTATCGCCCTACCATGAAATTTCCATAGCATCATTGTAGACAGCCCAGTCAAAAAATCAACTTCTATGAATGATACGGAAATTTTCAAAAAACCAATTCTTCTAACTTCAAAAATTCTGAATTCTTCCAGTTCAAACCCGCCACCTTGTCGTACAGACCATCTAGCCCAATCAGGCGATAGAACTGTGCGCCAAATCGCTTTTCATTGACAGGCTCAATGCAGCCATCTTTGAGAAGCGCCCGCATGGCGCGCTCGGGCACTTGCACGGTGTAGGGCTGGAGCTTGCGCAGCAGTCCGCCGATTTGGTCGGCATGGTGCAGGCTGTCGATCAGGTGTTCGGCTTCTTGGTCGAACGGAATAATCAACGGCTGCATATGGGTTTCGATCATGCGGAATTCGCGGGCGATGGTTTGGAAGGGGAAGTTGAGGCTGTTGCCTGCCTTCTTATGCATGTCGAGAATGCCTTTGCCATCCAGCGCTTTGCCTTTTTCTGCGTAAACATATTGGAAGTAGCGGCGGATGGCCTGTGGTGAGAGCAGATCCTCGGCATGGTGACGCACGACTTCGCGCATGGCGGCGGAAAGAAGGCCGAGTTCGGCAGGGGCTTTCCACCGTGCTTCGGGGGCAAATACCCAGACAAAACTCTCTTCAGGCAGCCTCTTTCCTTCGCGGTTGCAGCGCCCGGCGGCTTGGGCAACGCTGTCCAATCCGGCTTCGGCGCGCATCACCAAGGGAAAGTCCACGTCGACACCGGCTTCAATTAAAGAAGTCGCAATCACACGGCAAGGTTGACCGTTTTTCAGACGGTCCCGGATGGTTTCCAATACTTGGCTGCGGTGTTTGGCGCACATCAGGGTAGTGAGGTGGAAAATGCCGTCAAGCTGTTTGCCGCTGTCGTAAAGGCTGCGGGCGTGGCGGCGATTGTTGACGATAATGAGAATTTGCTGGTATTGCCCAAGTTTTTCGTGCAGTTGGGCATCGGTTTGGGTGCCGATATGTTGCACGGTGGTGCGGCGCAGCGTATCGAACAGCTCGGCGGGATTGGGGGCGAGTTCGCGGGTGTTTTCCAGGCCGCGATAAAAGCCGTGTTCGGCCTGGATGGCAGGCTGGGTGGCGGTACACATCACTACCGAGCAATGGTAGTTGCGCGCCAGCTCTTTAACGGCCTGCATGATGGGCAGCAACAGTTTGAGCGGCAGCATTTGTGCTTCGTCGAGAATAATCACACTGCCGGATATATTGTGCAGCTTGCGGCAGCGGGAAGAACGGTCGGCAAACAGCGACTCGAAGAACTGCACGGCGGTAGTCACGATAACGGGCATATCCCAGTTTTCGGAAGCCTGCCGCAGTTTGTCTTTGCTGTGCTGGTCTTTGAGTTTGCTGTCGTCAAACGTGCTGTGGTGCTCCAGCACGGCATCCTTGCCCAAATCGCCAAAAGCCTTGCGGAACTCGGCGGCGTTTTGCTCGATGATGCTGGTAAAGGGAATCACGTAAATCACGCGGCGCATGCCGTGGCGCTTGGCATGTTCGAGGGCAAAGGCCATCGAGGTGAAGGTTTTACCGCCGCCAGTGGGCACGGTCAGGGTGAACAACCCTTTCTCTTGCGCAGCCTGTGTTACGGCATGGTCGAGAATGTCACTGCGCAGGCGGTTTAGGGCGGCATTGCGCTTATCTTCTTCGGTCTGCTGCGGCTTTTCGGCAATATGTCGCCTGAAGTCGCCGAGAAAGCGGTTAAAGCGTTGCTGTAGCTGCAATAAATCGGGATGACCGCCGCGCTGCACGGTTTTGCCTTCCAGCCCCGCATAAAAAGCTTCGGTGTCGAGATAATCGGCATCGACCAGACAGGAGTACAACATGCGGGTGAAAAAAGCCACGCTGAAGGACTTGGCATATTTGTCTGCAGAATCGGCAACGCCAAACTTGACGCCCGGCATCGGCAATTTTTCAGGCAGCTGAATCTCTTGCCGCCACACCTCATCCAGCTTGGGAATATCGTGGATGCCTGTACCGAACGGCACGGCCAAGCGTTGGGTCAAGGTGCGGCGATTGTCGCCTTCGCCGTCTCCGTTGGCCAAGCCTGCGTGATGACCGGCGATGCAAAACGCCATCAATTTGCCCGGCAAGCCCCAGCGCTCAAAGGCGATTTTTGCGCCAGCCGTGGCATGGTCCACCGATGGGCCGCCATGCAGGCGGCGGTTAAATTCCGGCGTGTATTTGCCCAAATCGTGCAGCTGACCGGTATAACGCGCCATTTCCTGCGCGCCAAAAAAAGCGGCAAACCCTGCAGCCATCTTGCCTACGTGCACAAGATGGCTTGACAAGGTTTGCCAGTGTGATTCGGGCAGGTTTTCTGCCGAATGCGCATAATAGAGCGTCCCCAAGTGCTTCCCCTGCCTGATTATCCTTACATCTCTTTTATCCAATACTTCAGGCCAAATGCCAAGGGCAGATTCTACAAAATGAGACTTACGTTACTTTTTACGGGGAGGGGCGCAAAGAAAAGCCGACGACTGCATTTCTATGGCATAACAAGGCGCCAAGGTGGCCTATCGTCTGGCAGCTGTATCATTTTGCACGCCAACGCGAGAGTGCCTGTGTGATTACCGTGCGTGCCTCGGCGGCGTCGCCCCAGCCATGCAGGCTGACCGGGTTGCCGGGTTCCGGCAGCTGTTTGTAATGGCGGAAGAATGCTTCGATCCGCTGCCGATCCATGTCGGCAAGATCATCCAGATCTCGAATATCACGGTAGCTGGCGTCGAGCCTGTCCACCGGCACACCGATGATTTTTTCATCCGCCTCGCCGCGATCGACCATCCGCAACACCGCAACCGGGCGGAAGCGGATCACCGCCCCCGGATGCAGCGGCGCGCGGGTCAGCACCAGGGCATCCAGCGGATCGCCATCACCGGCCAGGGTACGTGGCATCGAGCCGTAATTGGCCGGGTATGCCATCGGCATGCTGATGAAGCGATCCACATGCAAAAGGCCATCTTCCTTGCCGATTTCATACTTGGTGAAACTGCCGGCAGGAATTTCCACCACAACACGCGCCTCTTGCGGAGCGTTTTCCGGCTGTGCGGCGCTGAACGGATGGATGGGCGCTGGTTGTCCGGCAAAGGCACGGCAAGTAGCCAGCATCATTAGCAATACAAACATTTTGTGCATTGTCATTACTCCCAGCAACGGTCTTTGCGCCCACCGCGGGTCGCTTCGCGGTGGCGGCAGTCACGCTCGGGGATGCGGCCTTCACTAATTTCCCTGAAAATCTTGCTGCCATCGGCCTGGCGGCGGATCTGGAAATCGTCATACAGCTTTCCGGTAACGGTACGCGCCTGATAGCGCAGCTGCCGATCGTCGATGCGGATCACCTGGAACAGCTGGGTGTCCTCGGCCACCGGGCGCATGCTCCGGCGCGCCTGGTCGGAAAGCCGGTATTGCTTGGGTCCGGCCACCGAAACGATGTACTGCGGCAGCGACTGGCCGGGGCGCTCGCCACTGCGGCGGCCATAGGTATGGTCATGGCCTTGCAGCACCAGATCGACCCGGTGCTTTTCGATCACCGGCAGCAGGGCGGCACGCAGCCGGTCACTACCGCCACGCCCGCGCGGCGAAAACATCGGCTGATGGATCATCACCATGTTCCACGGCTGGCGGCTGTCTGCCAACACCGTGTCCAGCCACTTCGCCTGCGCCTCCATGCTGCCCAGATCCAGCGCCGAAGTACCATCGAGCACCACTACCCGCACGCCTTGGGCGTCGAACCAGTAGGTGGTATCGCGGCTGCGCGGATGCGCCGCGCCGTTGTCCGGCAGGGCGAAACTGTACTGCCAATGGCCGCCAAGCACGCGACGTTCCTGCGCGCTGCCTTCGTTCTCCTCGCGATATTCATGGTTGCCGATCGCCGGCGCCAGCAGCATCACCGCCGGCAGGTCACCGGCGGCCTCGAACCATTCGCCCCATTCGGCATCTTCGACCGCCTCGCTGACCAGATCACCGGCATACAGCGCCAGGGTCGCATCACCGGCATGGCGCATCGCCTCGCGGGTCACCCGGCTGACATGGCTGAGATTCTTGTTCTGGGTGTCACCGAAATACAGCAGCGTCAGCGGCTTGCCGGCCTCGGCCAGGGTACGCAGCTGCCGCCAGCTGCTCCAGCCGCCATTGCCGGCAACCCGGAACATATACAAGGTATCCGGGCT
Organism: Lysobacteraceae bacterium NML07-0707; assembly: GCA_002798295.1. Taxonomy (GTDB): domain Bacteria; phylum Pseudomonadota; class Gammaproteobacteria; order Xanthomonadales; family Xanthomonadaceae; genus Solilutibacter. Next base: position 14,537 of record NWQT01000002.1, read on the forward strand.
CAGGCCATCGACATCGACACGATGGCTATGCGCCGTGTACTGCCCGCTCTCCAGCACCCGGGTACGGGCGCGCAGCTGCCGCACTTCGCCGGTATCGGGCGAATCCACTGCCGGACGAATCTCCAGCAGCGGCTCGCGCACTGCGGCCTCGGTACGCCAGTTGATGGCAAAGCTGCGCGCGGCGTCCTGACCCGGCGTTGCCACGATGCGATCGGGCATGGCCGAAGGCAGGTAGCGTTGGCTGTCCGCAGGCAGCGCCAGGTTCGGCTCATTGCCCTCGCCCGGCCGGGCAATTGATGGCAGCAGCAGGGCAAGCAATACGGGGACAAAAACAAAGCGGCGCATCGAAACCTCATGTATGGAAACTGCGGCGCAAAGTAACCGGCCAAGATGACAATTTGATGGCAAGAAGCGCTGACAAAAAACCGTCATCTGTGCATCACCTTGCCGCAACAAAGCGCCGACAGACTTCCGCTCCGCTTGGCCCACTGGCCTTTTCCACTGTTAACGGAGCCCACATGAAGCTGTCCCCCGCCACCCTTGCCCTCGCCATCGCCACGGCACTTGTCCTGCCCTATCCGGCACATGCCGAACACGGCCCCGATGCACTTGCCCAGGCATCAGGGCCGGGCATGCTGATTGGACAGGTCAAGGAGGCCAATCAGGGCCTGTATCTGCAAGGCGCCAGCATCAGCATTGACGGGCGCCAGACCCATACTGATGCCGATGGCGGTTTCCGTATCGCCGGCCTTGCCCCGAGCCGCCATACCCTGCAAGTCAGCTACATGGGCTACCAGCGCTACAGCAGCGAAGTCATCATCAGCGAACAGGCGGCCACCCGGGTCGAGATCAGCCTGCACAGCAATGCCGCCGCTGCCGAGCGGCTGGATCAGGTGGTGGTGCGCGGCCTGCGCGATGCGCAGTCGCTGGCGCTCAATCAGCAGCGCAGCAGCGACAATCTGGTGAATGTGGTGTCCGCCGACTTGCTCGGGCAATTCCCGGACAACAATATCGCCGAATCCACCCAGCGTATTGCCGGTGTCGCCATCGAGCGCGACCAGGGCGAGGGTCGCTATGTCAGCGTGCGCGGCGCGCCCAAGGAATTCACCACCGTCACCCTTGATGGCGTACCGCTGGCCAATCCTGACGGGGCAAGCCGTGGCGTCGAACTGGACACCATCCCCGCCGATGTCATTTCCGCACTGGAAGTGACCAAGGCGCTGACCCCGGACATGGATGGCGATGCCATCGCCGGCAACATCAATATCCGTACCCAAAGCGCGCTCGACCGCGACGGCATGACCTTGCGCGCCTCGCTCGCCAGCGGCCGCTTTCAGCTTGGCAGTGGCGACAATCGCCGCGCCGCGGCCACCTTCGGCCAGCGCTTTGGTGCCGAACGCAATATCGGCGTGCTGGTTTCCGCCTCGCACAGCCGTCAGGAGCGCTTCACCGACAACGTGGAAACGCTCTACATGCACGCGGCCGATGGCCGCATCCTGCCCGAAGAAGTACAGATCAAGGACTATCAGGGCGTGCGCACCCGCAATGGCGTTAATGCCCGCTTCGACTGGCGCATCAATGCCGATCATCAAATCAACCTGAGCGCCTCGCACTCGAAATTCACCGACCACGAGTTCCGCGACAATCTCTACTTCACACTGGATCGCCACAGCCGCGATGCCAGCCAGACCACCGGCATCGCACGCACCCATTTCAGCAAGGAGTTGCGCGAGCGCACCTACAACAAATCGATCACCACCCTGAGCCTTGGCGGCGATCATTGGCTCGGCGAATGGAAGACGCAATGGCAGGCTGCGCGCAGCGTCGCCGAAAAAACCGCCAGCCCGCGCATGCAGTACGTGTTCCGCTCCGGCATCCGCCCGCAGATGCAGTACGACTACGGCAACCCCGACTTCCCGGTATGGACCCTCCTTGGCCGCAGCGATGCCCCGGCCAGCGGCGTCAACGTGCCGGAGAGCTGGTTCGACTTCCGCCGCCTCAACAATCGCCGTGAGTTCGGCGAAGAAAAGGAAGCCAGCTTCCGCCTCGACTTCAGTCGCGGCCATGCCCTGTGGGGCGGCGATGGCGATATCCGCTTCGGCCTGCGCAGCCGGTTGCGCGAAAAATCCTTCGATGACGAGCGCTACCGCAACGGCGATGCCAAGGACTTTGCCGCCCTCGGCATCAGCCTCTCGGACATGTTGTGCAGCGAACTGGGCGAATCCAACAACTTCGGCTACTTCCATGCCGGCCGCCGCTTTTGCCGCGACACCTTCGCCCGGCATGCCGGCGCGCTGATTGCCAGCCCGAACCACAAGCGCATGCTGGCCGAATCCACCACCGGCGACTACCGTGCCAGCGAAGACATCCATGCGGCCTATCTGCGCCTTGACCAACGCTGGCAAGCGCTCAGCCTGATTGCCGGCCTGCGCCTTGAGCACACCCGGATTGAAGGCGAGGCAGCACACTTCAACCGCACCACCCTGCAATCGAACCCGCAGCAGGCCAGCCATCGTTACACCCACCTGCTGCCCAGCCTGCATTTGCGTTACGCGCTTGGCGAGGACAGCATCCTGCGCGCTGCCTATTCCACCGGCATCAACCGCCCGGACTTCCGCCACACTGCGCCCTATCGCACCCGCGGCGAGCTGGAAACTTCGCCGATCAGCGAAGGCAATCCCGGCATCAAGGCCGCCTATGCGCATAACCTCGACCTGTCGCTGGAGCATTACCTGCAACCATTGGGGCAACTCTCGGCCGCGCTGTTCTACAAGCGCCTCCGTCACCCGCTGTTCGTCGCCAATTCGCACCAGCAGCTGGCAAGCGGCGAGCGGGTACGCATCACCCGCCCGGAAAACGGCCAGCACGGTCATGTCCACGGCTTCGAGCTGGCCTGGCAGCAAAGCTTCGACAGCCTGCCCGCCCCGTTCGACGGGCTGGGCGTCTATGCCAATTACACCTGGGCCAAATCCCGTGCCGAACTGCCCTTCAACCTTGGCAGCACCGAACTGCCCGGCACCTCGCGGCACAACTACAACCTGGCGGTTTCCTATGAAAAACGCGGCTTCAACGCCCGCCTTTCCTGGAACCATCGCGGCAAGTTCATCCAGGAATTTGACATCCAAAACCCGGCGCTGAATGTCTATTGGGGCGAGCGCTCCAACCTCGATCTCAGCGCCAGCTATGCTTTCAACAAACACTTCCGGGTATTTGTCGAAGCCAATAACTTGACCGACACCCGGCAAATCCGCTTCCAGGGCGAGCGCAGCCGCGTCATGGAAATGGAAGGCTTTGGCCGCAGCTATCTGCTCGGCCTGCGCTACCAATACTGATCGAACCCCCAAAGCAAGGCCGCTTCATCCTGCGCGCTGAAGCGGCCTTTCAGCTGCCCACGGCTGGCCATGTGGGCAGCGCCAATACGCTTGTTGTACACATCGGTATTCGAAACGCAGCGGGCGCCGGTGGCGCTCGGATTTATCCGCGGGCTTTGTTCTTGGCGGTTTTTGCCGCTTGTGCGGCTTCGGCGCGTTTGCGGCGGCTTTGTTTGGGATCGGCCAGCAGTGCGCGCAGCAGCTCCAGACGGTCGCCCTCGTGCAGCACGGTGGTTTCAGTCACGCGCTTGCCAAATACCGCCATCCCGGCCAGTGGGAAATCACGGGCCAGAGTCGATGCCGCCAGCGCATCGGCCACGGTGGCGCCGTCCGCAAGCGTCAGCGTCTGGCTTTGCACACGCTCTGGCCATACTGCGAGCATTTCAATCTTCATGCGGCGGTCGTGGCAGCGCGCACGAAATCATCCACCATGCGGTCGGCCAGTCCTTTCATGCCCAGCTTCAGTGCCGGCCCCAGCAGGCTGGAGGCAGGCTCGAATTCCAGCAGCAGCGAAACTTTGCAGGCATCGGCAGCGAGCGCTTTGAACTCCCAGCGCCCATGCAGGGATTTGAACGGCCCATCGGCCAGCTGCATGTCCATCCACTGCCCCGGCTGCATGCGGTTCTCGGTCATGAACCAGGTTTTGAATCCTGCCAGGCCAATATCCAGCCGGGCTTTCATGCGGTTTTCTTCGCGCTCCAGCACCTGCGCGGCCTGGCACCAGCCAAAACGGCGCGGGTAGGCCTCGACATCCACCACCAGTGCATACATCGCTTCGGCCGGGCGTTTGACCAGGGCGCTGCGCTCAATCCGGTTTGCCACACCAACATCCTCACTGCAATTTCCCGACTCATCGGCGACAATGCCGCCATGAGCAAGAATCAAAAAAACAAGGGCGCAAAGGATACGGCAAAGAACCCGACCATCGCGCTCAACAAGCGCGCCAAACATGAATATCACCTGGAACAGCGTTTTGAGGCCGGGCTTGCGCTGCAAGGCTGGGAGCTGAAGGCAATCCGCGCAGGACGCGCCAATATCGGCGAGAGCTATGCGCTCATCAAAGATGGCGAGATGTTTTTGTTTGGCGCACAAATCACCCCGCTGATTCAGGCCTCCACCCATATCCGTGCCGATGAGCGCCGCAACCGCAAGCTGCTGCTGCACCGGCGCGAAATCGACAACCTGATTGGCCGGGTACAGCGCGATGGCTACACCATCATCCCCACCGCGCTGTACTGGAAAGGCAACAAGGTGAAGGCGGAAATCGCCCTGGCCAAGGGCAAGCAGGCGCATGACAAGCGCGCTGCCAGCAAGGAGCGCGACTGGAACCGGGAAAAACAGCAGCTGATGCGTGCGCACAACAAGTACGCTTGATGGCCTGAACCGGTATTCAGCCTCCGCTATCCATCCGGCTATGCTGCCGGACTGACCACTCTGCCCTTGACCCGCATGTCCCGTCCCCTGTTTACCCTAGGTTTTGCCCTGCTGATTGCCTGCTCGCCCGCCGCCCGCGCGCTACAGCCAGGCAAACTCGATGCCAGGCTGGCCGTTGAAACCTTCGATGCCGCCTGGCGGCTGGTGGATGAAAGCCCGTATGCAGTGCGCGCGCGCGGCATCGACTGGGATGCGGTTGCCCGACGCCATCGCCCCGCTGCCGCCCGCGCCCGCAATAAAGGCGAGCTGCGGCAAAGCATTCAGGCGATGCTGGATGAAATCGGTGAATCCCACTTCAACCTGATTCCCGCCGATGCCGTGGATATTGCCCATAGTGGCAAGCTTGAGCCGGTATTGAGCGGCTTCCGCGATAGTGGGCTGGTCGCAGGCATGGTGGAAGGCGAGCTTGCAGTGCTGCAGGTGGCGCCCGGCTCGCCCGCAGCCGCCCAGGGCATCCAGCCCGGCTGGCGGATTGAGCGCATCAATGGCCGCGCGATGGCGCACGCACTGGCGGCAATCGCCGAGCTTGAGCCCAAGGCAAGGCGCACGGCACAGATGTATTTCGAGTCGGCCATTGCCAGCCAGCTGGAAACCAGCGCGCAGGCGCGCAAACTCAAGCTGGAATTGCGCGATGCACAAAACCGCACGCAAATACGCGAAGTGGTGCCTGCGCCCGCAGCGGGCGAGCGGGTCAATATCCCGCTGCTGCCGCCTGCCCTGTTCCATCTGCATCAGCAGCGTCTTGCGCTGGCCGATGGCAGTTGTCTGGGGCTTATCCGCTTCAATCTCTGGGCACCGGCACTCAATCAGGCCTTCCCCAAGGCATTGGCCGAAGTACGCGATTGCAAGGCCATCGCCATCGACCTGCGCGGCAATCCCGGCGGGGTGATTGGCACGGCGATGGGGGTGGGCGGCTATCTGGTGAACGAACCCACCCCACTTGGCTACTTCAGTGCCGGTGGCGCCAGCGCACGCCTGCCCGCACTGCCGCGCCGGGTCAGCGATGATGGCAAGCCGCTCACGCCTTACAGCGGCAAACTTGCCATCTTGCTGGATGGGCGCTCGGCCAGCACTTCGGAAGTCTTTGCCTCAGGGCTGCAACAAGCCGGGCGCGCCACCATCATCGGCACGCCCTCGGCCGGCATGGCCTTGCCATCATTAATGAACACCCTGCCCAATGGCGACCGCCTGCTGTATGCCGTGGCTGACCTGACCGCCCCCAATGGCCAACGCCTGGAAGGTATCGGCATTACCCCGGACATCTTTGCGCCCAACACTTTTGAAACATTGCATGCCGGGCAGGACGCTACACTTCGCGCCTTGCAGCAATGGCTGCAAGCCGACACCGCGCCCACCCAGGAGACTCCATGATGAAAACCCGCCCGTTGCGCCCTGCCCTGCTTGCGCTGGCCGTTTTGATGGCCGTGCCATTGATGGTGAACACACCGGCAGCCCGTGCCGATAGCACCACCCGACCCGATCCGCGCGTCTTGGTGGATCGCCATATCCAGGCTTTGGGCGGCATGGACAATATCCAGAAAAGCCAGACCGGCACCCTGACCGGCAGCTTTTCCATTCCCGCTGCCGGGATCCATGCGCCGATGACGGTGGCGTTCAGCGGCCATGAAAAAATCATCAGCAAAGTCGAGCTGCCCGGTGTCGGTGCCATCCAGTCCGGCATCATGGGGGGAACCGTATGGATGATGGATCCGTTCCAGGGGCCGCGGCTTCTGGAAGGCAGCGAGCGCGCCCAGCAGCTGGAAAGCTATCATCCCGATGCCATCCGCCGCCTGCCAAGCTTCGTGGATGCGATGACCACCGTCGGCATGGCCGAATACAACGGCAAACGCTGCAATAAAGTGAATATCCAATGGAAGTCCGGCCGCGAAAGCTGGGACTGCTATGGCGTCGATGATGGCCTGCTGCTTGCCAGCGGCGGCAAAACCAGCTCACCGATGGGCGAGATCGAAGTCACCACCGTCATCAAGCAATATGGCGACCTGGCCGGACATAAAATGCCGGTGCATTCTGAAATGCAGATGATGGGGCAGACCCAGGTGCTGAAGTTCACCGGCTTTGACACCACCCCGCCCGGCGATGAAGTCTTTGCCCTGCCGCCTGCGATCCAGGGGCTGTTGCAGCATGCTGGCAGCAAATCCGCAGAAACAGGCAACAGCGATAGCGACAAATCCAAACCCAGTTCCTGATGGAGCTATTGATTGAAAGAAAAACGGCTGCCAATGACATTGGCAGCCGTTTTCGCTGTAGCAATCAACGCCGCTCTCGGCTCACCACAACGCCGTCAATCACCACGCCGGTGACATGGCTGGTGTATTCCAGCGGATCACCATCAAATAGCACCACATCACCATCCTTGCCCACTTCCAGCGAACCCACACGCTGTTCCATGCCGATAATGCGCGCCGCATCGATGGTGATGCTGGCAAGCGCTGCCTCTTGTGGCAAACCATGTGCAGCGGCAATCGCCGCCTCCCACAACACTACGCGGGTTTTCGGCACATAGGCCTCATAGCCCGACTGCAGCGCAAAGCGAATCCCGGCCTGATGCAGTTGAGCCGCCGTGGTGAAGCTGGCATTTTCCAGCTCGCCATGCTGCCTTGCCATCGGCGGATGCAGGATGACAGGCACATCGGCCTGCTTGATGGCCTCCAGCAGCAGATAACTCTCGGCAGCGCCATCGAGAATCAGGTCGATATTGAACTCCTGCTTGAGCCGCAGTGCGCTCATGATGTCCTGTGCCTTCCATGCCGTCACCATCAGCGGCATCTGTCGTGCCAGCACCGCACGCATCGCCTGCATATCCAGCTCGCTGGCATCGGCCGGGTCTTTTTCCTTGTTGCCCTTACCCGCATCGTCCTGGGCGCGCGCCTTCAAAAGCAGGCTGCGCAACATCGCCATCTGCTTGGCACGGGTTCCCGGTGATTTGCCGCGCTCAGCCAGTGCACCCGGTCCCAGCTCGGCTGCCAGCATTGCCTGCGGCTTGATCAGTGCCGCCTCCACGGTATTGCCACGGGTCTTGACCACCATAGTCTGCCCGGACAGCAGGCTACCTGGCCCATGGCCGGTATGCAGGGTGGTCACACCCAGCTCGCGCAGCCATTGCACCAAGGTTTCGCGCGGATTGTAGGCATCCATAGCACGCAGTTGCGGCTGCAACGGGCTGCTGGTTTCCAGCTGATCCTGGTCATGCGGCTGATTCATATAACCGGCAAGGCCAACCACGCTGCGCGCGTCCACCAGACCTGGCGTGGCAACCTTGGCCTGCAACACTTCAACGCCTTGCGGAATGCGCACCTGCTGCGCCGAACCCATCGCAGTGATCTTGCCAGCCTGGATCAAGACCACACCATCATCAATGGCCGCGCCGTGCATGGTATGCAGCTTTTCTGCGCGTATGGCCAAATCCTGTGCACACGCCTGCCCGCAGAACAGTAGCCCGGCAACCAAAAATAAGATTCGGGTATTCATTCTCCACCCTCCATCATGATCACGTCATTGGCCACCTTGTCATGCCCGCCCCCCCAGCCACCTTCGGCCAGCAGCACATCGGCAGGTCGCTTGCGATCAAACAGCAGCTGCCCTTCCACCCAGGTTTGCTGCACCTTGCTGTAGACGCTCAGCGGGTCACCATCGAGCACCAGCAGATCCGCATCCTTGCCCACTTCCAACGAACCGATGCGTTGCTCCAAATCCAGCATCCGCGCAGCATTCAAGGTGAGCGCCCGCAAAGCACCTTCACGCGACATGCCATTGCGCACAGCCAGTGCCGCCGAGCGCAACAGCAGGCGCGAATCGGTAATCGGATCATCGGTATGAAAGGCTGTCAAAATACCGTGGCGCTCCAAAATCGCCCCGCTTTGCATGGAGAAATTCATCACCTCCAGCTTGCCGCCGGGCGAGTCGAGCACGATCGCTGATACCGGCACCCCCGCAGCGGCGATTTCTTCGGCCACCAGATAGGCATCGGTGCCATGCTGGATCACTACCCGCAGCTTGAATTCACGCGCCAGGCGCAGCACGGTAATGATGTCGTCGTGACGATGGCTGTGGAAATGCACCACCCGCCTGCCTTGCAGGATATCGCATAGCCCCTCTTTGCCAAGGTCGCGCACCTTGGGCGGCTTGCTGCAGTATTCCTGCCCGGCCAGCAGGGCCGAGCGCAGCATCGCTGCGGATTTGCCGCGCGTACCGGGAAAACCCGGATCGCCACGCATCGGATTGGTGCCATTGGCCATCTTGATGCCGCCGGCGATACTGTCATCTGGCAGGCGAATGCTCAGATCTTCGATGGTGTTGGCATGGCGCAGTTTCAGATACAGGGTTTGCCCGGACAAAAGATGCCCGGAGCCCGGCATCACATTGGCGGTCGTCACGCCACCGGCACGCGCCTTGCCGATACCTGCATGACGGACATTGATCGAATCTAGCGCACGCACATCCGGCTGAATCGCCGCACTGCCATCGGCGCCGGCCACTTGGCCGATATGCGAATGGGTATCCACCAGGCCGGGCATGATTACTGCGCCAGCCATATCCCGGCGCTCGGCGTTGGCCGGAATGGCGATATCACGGCCGATGGCGCGGATCTTTCCATCCTGTATCAACAAACTGCCAGCTTCGATCGGTGCACTGCTGATCGGTAGCAACCGCGCATTGACAAAGGCCAGTGGCCGCTGCTGTGCGCTGACCGGCAAGCCCAGCAGCAGCAGGCAGACTGTACTGATCCGGCCAAACCATTTGAATGACGACATATCATTTCCCCCCAAAAATACGACTTATCAATGCTACGGCTCCAGCGCCCGAACCTGGGGACTTCAGCCTTCGCCCGGAATCACGGTGAACCCCCTGACCTTCTCGGCAAGCAGCTTGACGGCATTATCAGAACCCTGGGAAATCATCAGCCTGCCCTGACCTTCCCCCTCGCCCTCCGCCAACCGACCTTCCTCGAACTGATCCAGGAACACCAGCTGTGATCCTAACCACTGCGGCGAACTCCACAATCTGGACATGCCGTCTTTGGACAATATCCGCTGCCCGCTGCCGTCGGCATTGGCAATGCACAGCGGCCCATGCGCCAGATCAACAATCTCAAGCACCGCATTGAAGGCGACTTTGTCGCCGTCTGGCGACACCATCAGACCGAAATAGCTGATCTCCTCCTCGCCATGCTCGGGATCGAGCGCAAGCTGTAACTGGTTGCCGACTGCCACCGGCTTGCCGGCACCGGTATAGAACAATTGTTGGTTGCGGGTTTCAAAGGGCTGCCTCGCATCCATGTCCCAAGGCTCCATGCCATCGAGCAGGTCGCGGATATTGGCCGTGCTATCGGCAGAGATCCAGGCGTCATCCTGCGGCGAATAGATGTTGTATTGGCTGAAGTTATAAACGTCGTAATTGAAGCCGCCCATCAACACCAGTTTCTCGCCGACCAACTGCAACTCGCTGTACTCGCCATGGATATCGACAACGAACGCATCCTTTTCGAGCTCCAGTCCCTTGAGCGTTTGCAGCTTGAGTTTGCCATCGGAGAGCGTGGCCTTCCTGAGCCCGAGCATCCCGTCCCGCACCACGGTGTAATAAAGCGTCTGGCGCCGGGGGTCAAACACCAGATTGAAAACCTCGCCAGTTTCATCTTCGAGTATCCGTTGCCTGCCGCTGGCCGGATCATGGAAATGAATCTTGCCGCCCCGCTGATATACCACCTGCGGCACCGACCAATCGTATTGGGCCTGTGTGGTTTGCCCACTCTGCGCCGCGTCCGCCCTCTCCTCCCCAGGCTTCGCGGCTGCCTGTGTACCATCGCCTTGCAGATTGCAGGCCGCCAGCAGCAAGAGCGAACTCAATACCAGCATTGCCAGAAACAATTTCTTCATGACACTCCCCCTTGTTGCGGATGAAACCGGATCAATCACCTGCTGCCAGAACAAAGTCCAGCGCCGCGCAGACCGCCGCGGCCTGTGCTTGGTTGCATTGCGCGGGCGTGGCTCTGGGGCTGTCCGGATAGACCTCGGTGGTGGTGACGTATGGCGCATCGCTAAGACCTGCGCACAACCCCAGTCCCTTGCAGTCGTATTCAATCACACCCTCGGCCACTACTGGCGAGCCGATCAGGGTGCCGTCCGCATCGGCTGGGGCGATATGGGTCACGCCCGTCACGCGCTCGATGATGGCGCGCTGGAAAGCTGGTTGTGGGCGTGCTGAATCATCCACCAGATAAAAACCATCAGGGATGGTGCCGGGCACAAACGGCTTGCCATCACGCGCGGCCAGTGCCGGACGGAACTCGCTTTCATCGCTGTCGGTGGTTTCATGCAGGTCGATGTGCAGGCGCATCCTGCCCGGCTGCTGCGCCACCCAGGCCATCAACAGCGCCGCCTCCTGTGCCGGGCTTTGCGGATAGAACGAGCGATTCGGGTCGATGGCATCGGCATTCCAACGCTGGATGCGCTCATAGGCCCAGGGGCTGACGCAGGGTGCAATCAACAGATTGATGCGTCCGGCATAGTGCGCGGCATGTTCGCGGGCAAACAGCAGGGCGCCATGCACGCCACTGGTTTCATAGCCATGCACACCGCCGGTAATCAGCGCCACATCCAGGCCCTCATCCCAGGGGCGGGATTTCAGCCCGCAAAGCGGAAAGCGGCCATCGGCGCCGTAATCAAGCTCACCATACTGGACAAGTTCAAAGTCATCGGCCAATGCGCGAATGGCGCTTTGCACTTCTGCATAGCTGCGCTGGCGCTGTTGCCGGGCGCGCCACTGCTGTTTTTCTGCTGCGCCCCAGGGCGTACCGGGGGTTCCGATGGGATAGGTCTGGCTCATGTTGGACTCATTGGGCTTGCTGGCTGCGGCTCAGCCGCTTTGGCTTTTGATTCTCCGCCCTGTTCTGGCGCGCCGAGTACCGCAGCGACAAATGGAAACAAGACAGGGCATGTTTGAGCAACGCGAGTTTGCCCTGTCGCCATTTGTTGCGAGGAGCGCAGGGTACTCCGCGTAGCGGAGCGCGCCAGTCAGGGCAGTTTCTTTGCCCACTTTCTTTCCAAAAGAAAGTGGGTGCGCTGCCGGGCGCATATCCCGGCACTGAAATACCACAAAAAAACAGCCTCATCCCCGCTACAAAAGTATGGGGATGCGGGTAGTTCAGCCGTGTTTTCCAGAAGCTCACTTCTTCGGCAGTTGATAATCCAGCGCATACGGCGGCGGCTCGCCACCAGGGCCGGTCAGATAATGCTGCATCCAGCGCAGCAGCCGCAGCGAATAGTCATAGCGCGAGGCGGCGCGCTGGTTGCCATGGCCTTCGCCCGGATACAGCACCAGCCGCACCGGCGCTTGCCCGGCCAGTTTCAGATAGCGATACATCATGTAGGACTGCATCACCGGCACGCGCGGGTCGGCCTCACCATGCAGAATCAAGGTCGGCGTGCGTGATTTGGCGGCATGATTGACCGGACTTTGCTGGCGGAACATGGCCTCGTCCTCCCACGGCCATTTGCCCATATGCACCAGATACTGCTCCCAGGGAATATCGCCGGTGGTGATCAGGCTGGACTGGTCGGAAATGCCGACAAACATCACTGATGCGGCGAAGCGCTCGCTGTAATAAGTCGCGCCCCAGGCGCTGGCATAACCGCCATAGGAGCCGCCGGTGATGCCGACCTTGTCCTTGTCCACAAGACCGCTGGCAATCAGGTGGTCAACGCCATCGACGATGTCATCAAACTCACCCATGCCCGGCTTGCCAAAACCCAGCCTGGAAAACGCTACCCCGCGCCCGGTACTGCTGCGGTAATTGGGCAGGAACGAGGCAAAGCCTTGTGCGGCCAGCACCTGCACCGGCTGCGAATACGCCGTCAGCCAGCCATTGCTGTAATGCGATTCGGGTCCGCCATGGACGATGGTCACCAACGGCACGCGCGCATTGCCCTGCCGCCTCAGCGGTTGAATCAGCAAGCCTTCCAGCTCCAGCCCGTCGCGGCTCTTGTAGCGCACCACCTCCTGCCGCGCCAGGGCGATTTGCGCCAGTTGCGGATTGCTCTGTGTCAGCCGTCTGGCCTTGCCCGTTTCGGCGATGAAAGCCTCGGCAGGATGCTGCGCGGTGCTGCCCAGGAGCCCCAGTTTGCCATCAGCGCTTGCGGAGATGCCGGTCCAGATCGGCCCGCCCAGCGCCAGCACGTTGCGTGCTGCGCCGCCCGTGGCATTGACTTCACCCACGCGCGCTTCCACGCCCTCATGACTGACAAACAGCAGTCTGCTGCCTTCAAGCCATTCCATATCCGCCACCTGCCCCAACAGGCCGGGCAATACATCGCGGAACTCGCCACCGGATTTGCCGGTCACCATCAGCCGCCCCTGCATCGAGTCATGCTTGTCGGCGGCGGAAATAAAGGCCAGCTTCTCACCGTCGCGGCTCCAGGCAAGCTTGCCCAGCTTGCCCGGGTTATCCACACGCCCCAGCAGCCTGCCATCGGGCGCCACCATCTGGATACGGGTGAACACCAGGGTATCGTCGGTCAGCTGCCGCGGGGCGACTGCCAAGGCTAGGCGGTCACCGGCCGGGCTCCAACTCACCGATTGCACACTGCCTTCCACCGGCAGCAACCTTGGCGCAGCAGCGCCCGCGCCAAGGTCGGCAATCCAAACGCCCACCGGCCGCCAGTCTTCTTCGTACACCTTTTGGCTGAAGCCTTTTTTCCTGAGCGCTGCGACGGCTTCGCTTTCCGGCACCGATGCCAGCAGCGCGACCTGGCGACCATCGGGCGAGAAGCTGTAGCTGCGAATATCGGTTTTCAGCTTGATGAGCCGCTGCGATTCGCCACCGGCCAGCGGGATGCGGTACAGCGCGCGGGCATCATCCCCTTCGCGCTTGGCAAGATAAGTCACCGCCGCAGAGTCGGCCTGCCAGTTCAGCGCGCCCACATTCACCTGGCCGGTGACAAAGCCACGGCTCGTGCCACGGGCATCGCTGATATGCAGCTCGACATGCGCCGCACCGTCTTCATCCACGCCCAGCTGTCGCGGCACCGACAAGGCATAGGCCAATTGCCGCCCATCCGGGCTGATTTTCACTTGCGTCACTGCGCGCAGTTGCGCCAGTTGCTGCAAGTTCATGCCGGCCTGCGCCATCACACTGCCGCTGGCAAACAGGGCTGCGCCTGCCAGCACGGTTTTCATCATCTTCATCGGGAACTCCCCATGGAACCTGCCGTCACTTTGAATGGCGCACGCCAAGATGACAAGCCCATGCCCCGGCAGCTTGCACTTTCGTGAACAAAAGCTGGATTTTGTCCTACCCTGTACAGCTCTCTGCCAGCAAAGGAATACTCATGAATATTGCCGCCCCTGCCGAACGCTTTGGCCTGGTGCCGCAAATCGCACTGGCGCTGGTACTTGGGGTTCTATTGGGCACCTTCCTGCCCGATGTCGCCACCGGGCTTTCGCTCCTTGGCAATTTGTTTGTCGGCGCGCTCAAGGCTCTCGCCCCGGTACTGATTTTCGTGCTGGTGCTCGCGGCGCTATGCCGTTTTCAGGCGGCTTCCGGGCGCTATATCCGTCCGGTATTGGTGATGTATCTGGCCGGCACATTCCTGGCTGCACTCACCGCCGTTGCGGCCAGCTTCCTGTTCCCCACCCGGCTGGAACTCAGCCTTGATGCCGCCCAGCAAACCGCCCCGGCCAGCCTGCATGAGGTGCTGATGAACCTCCTGATGAACCTGGTCGCCAACCCGGTGGCGGCGCTTGCCAATGCCAATTACATCGGCATCCTGACCTGGGCCATCCTGCTGGGACTGGCGCTGCGCCGGGCCAATACGCAAACCCGCGCGCTGATGGGCGATTTGGCCGATGCCGTTTCGCAAGTGGTGCGCTGGGTGATTCGCACCGCACCTGTAGGTATTCTCGGGCTGGTGGCAGGCACAGTGGCCGAAACCGGCTTTGCCGCGCTCCTGGGCTATGCGCGCTTGCTGGGGGTACTGGTGGGCTCGATGCTGTTCATCGCGCTGCTGGTCAACCCGCTGATCGTGTTCATCAAAACCCGGCGCAACCCCTATCCGCTGGTGTTCACCTGCCTGCGCGAATCGGGCATTACCGCATTTTTCACCCGCAGCTCGGCGGCCAATATCCCGGTCAACATCAATCTGGCACGCAAGCTGGGGCTGAACCCGGATCTGTATTCGGTGAGTATCCCGCTGGGCGCGACCATCAACATGGCCGGTGCGGCCATCACCATCAATGTCATGACCCTGGCGGCTGCGCACACCCTGGGCATCGAGGTGGATTTTGGCTCGGCATTGCTGCTCTCACTCATCGCCACGCTGGGCGCATGCGGCGCTTCGGGCGTGGCCGGTGGCTCGCTGCTGCTGATTCCCCTGGCCACCAGCCTTTTCAATATCCCCAACGACGTGGCCATGCAGGTGGTCGCCATCGGCTTCATCATCGGCGTGGTGCAGGATTCGGTGGAAACAGCGCTGAATTCATCCACCGATATCCTGTTCACTGCTGCTGCAAATCCGGCCAACGCCGTGGAAAACGCATAAGCTTCTGCGAGTATCAACTTTGAAGCACCGGCTCCAGCAAACGGAAGCTGCCACTGTCAGCGTCCATTTCCACCCTGCCACCCACTGGCACGATGAATTGCTTGCGGATATGGCCAATCATCGCGCCGCTATAGGCGGGGACGCCCAGCGGTTTGAGGTAGTCATGCAGAATCTCGCTGACGGTGAGTGAGCCAAAACCGTCAGCGGGCTTGCAGTCGGTGCATTCACCAAAGATGATGCCGGCCACTTGCTCAAGCGCGCCCATCAGCTTCAAGGTGCTGAACATGCGGTCAATGCGATAAGGCGCTTCGGAGACATCTTCCAGAAACAAAATCTTGCCACGGAAATCCGGCAAATAAGGCGAGCCTGCGATTGCGGTCAGCACCGTCAGGTTGCCGCCAACCAGTTCGCCGCGGGCGCGGCCGGGGTTGATGGTCTGGATGCGGTTATTGCGTTGTACCAGCTCGTCGCCTGCATCGGTAATGTTGCGGTATTCCATGAGCTCGCGCTGGAAAAACAGGCGGCGGAACTGGTCGGCATTGAAGCTGTTCCAGCTGCCCGAGCCGTTTGGCCCGTGGAAGGTCACAAGTCCGGTCCGGGCATGGATAGCATTGTGCAAGGCGGTGATGTCCGAATAGCCCAGAAAAATCTTGGGATTGCGACGGATGAGGTTGTAATCCAGCAGCGGCAGTATCCGCGCCGCGCCGGAGCCGCCACGGGCGCAAACCACGGCCTTGATTTGCGGATCGGCAAAGGCGGCATTGATATCGCCAGCGCGTTCGCCATCGCTACCGGCCAAGTGACCACGACGGCTGCGCATATGCGCGCCAGTGTGCACTTTCAGCCCCAGCGCTTGCAGCACTTCTTGCGCCAACTGAAAGTCGAACGGATCTTCCATCGCCGCCGAAGGACTGACCAGCGCCACGCTGTCGCCGGGCTTGAGCGCTGCTGGCAAGAGCCGCGCCGGCGTTTTGCCTGCAGACCTGCTGGCATTTGCAATGCCGGGCAACGGCGCCAAAGACAGGGCCAGGCCTGCCAACGATGTTCGGAGAAAATCACGACGGTGCATGGGAAAAACTTCCGGTAGATGAGTGAACAGGAGGGGCAGCCTTACATATTGCGCCGGTATTCGCCGCCGACTTCATACAGGGCATGGGAAATCTGCCCAAGCGAGTGGCTTTTGACCGCGTCCATCAAGGCGCTGAACAGGTTTTGCCGGGCGCGGGCAGTGTCCTGCAAAAAGCGCAGCCCCGCCTCGCCGGCCAGCGGGTTGCGAGCGGCCTGATAGGCCAGCACATTGTCGATTTGCTGCTGTTTTTCTTCCGGCGTTGAGCGAATCAGCTCGATTTCCGTGGCCACGCCCTGGCTGTCCTTGCCAAGGAAGGTGTTGACGCCAATCAGCGGCAGGCTGCCATCGTGCTTTTTCTGCTCGTAGTACAACGATTCTTCCTGAATCTTGCCGCGCTGGTACATGGTGTCCATCGCGCCGAGCACGCCGCCGCGCTCGCTGATGGCTTCAAATTCCTTGTACACCGCTTCTTCCACCAGGTCAGTGAGATAGTCCACCGCAAAGCTGCCCTGCCAGGGGTTTTCGATGAAATTCAGCCCCAGCTCCTTGTTGATAATCATCTGGATGGCCACGGCGCGGCGTACCGATTCTTCGGTGGGCGTGGTAATCGCCTCGTCATAGGCATTGGTGTGCAAGCTGTTGCAGTTGTCAAACAGTGCATAGAGCGCCTGCAAGGTGGTGCGGATGTCGTTGAACTGGATTTCCTGGGCGTGCAGGCTGCGGCCACTGGTCTGGATGTGGTATTTCATCATCTGGCTGCGGGGCGAAGCGCCGTAGCGCTCACGCATCGCTCGCGCCCAGATGCGCCGCGCCACGCGGCCAATCACGGTGTATTCCGGGTCCATGCCGTTGGAGAAGAAGAACGACAGGTTTGGCGCGAAGTCGTCGATCCGCATGCCGCGCGCCAGGTAATACTCGACGATGGTGAAGCCATTGCTCAGGGTGAAGGCGAGCTGGCTGACCGGGTTCGCCCCGGCCTCGGCGATGTGGTAGCCGGAAATCGACACCGAATAAAAATTGCGCACGCCGTGATCGACGAAATACTGCTGGATATCGCCCATCATCCGCAGCGCGAATTCGGTGCTGAAGATGCAGGTGTTCTGCGCCTGGTCTTCCTTGAGAATGTCGGCCTGCACCGTGCCGCGCACGCTCTGCAAGGTTTCGGCCTTGATGCGTGCATAGGTGTCGGCATCCAGCAGCTCTTCGCCGCTCACCCCCAACAGACCCAGCCCCAGGCCGTCATTGCCCTCGGGCAGCGCGCCCTGATAGACCGGGCGGGGGCGGTCTGCAAACCGCTGCGCGATTTTTGCCTCGGCCGCCTGCCAGCGCACCGGGTCGGCCTTCAGGTATTTTTCTACCTGCTGGTCGATGGCGGTATTCATGAACATGGCGAGGATGATCGGCGCAGGCCCATTGATGGTCATCGACACGCTGGTGCTCGGCGCGCACAGGTCAAAGCCCGAATACAGTTTTTTCATGTCATCGAGGCTGGCGATATTCACCCCGGAATTGCCGATTTTTCCGTAGATATCCGGGCGCGGCGCCGGATCTTCGCCATACAGGGTGACGCTATCGAAGGCGGTGGACAGCCGCGCCGCCGGCTGCCCCAGCGACAGGTAATGGAAGCGGCGATTGGTGCGCTCGGGCGTGCCTTCTCCGGCAAACATGCGAATCGGGTCTTCGCCGCTGCGCCGGTACGGATACACGCCGCCGGTATAGGGATAGCTGCCCGGCAGGTTTTCTTTTTGCAGGAAGGTCAGCAGCTCGCCCCAGCTCTTGTGCGTGGGCGCGGCGATTTTTGGAATCATCTGCTGGCTGAGCGATTGCCGGTAGTTTTCCACGCGGATGGTTTTGTCGCGTACCTGATATTGATTGACGGCATCGCTGATGGATTTCAGCCTGGCTGGCCATTCGCGCAGCAGTTTCAGGCTCTCGGCATCGAGCGCGCCGATGGCCTCCTGATAGGCGCGGCGCAGGCGTTGCAGCGTGGCATCGGTGTTTTCTTCAAGCAGCGCCTGGCTGTATAGCCCCAGCGGTTCGGGCAATGCCGGGTCGGCCAGTGCGCGCAGCGCCTGCCACAACGACTGCGCATGCTCGGCAGCCTCGCTCTGGCTGTGGATGCGCGCAGCGATGTTGCGGCCCTGTTCGGCTATTTCGGCCAGATAGCGCACCCGGCTGCCGGGAATCAGCACCGTGGCGCGCGGCTCTTTCAGCGTGGTGTCCATCTGCGGCGTCCATTGCGCAGCCGGCAGCGCCAGTTTTTCGCGCAGCAGGCGGCAGAGATTGGCGAACATCCAGCTCACCCCCGGATCATTGAACTGGCTGGCAATGGTCGGGTACACCGGCACCGCCTCATCGCTGGCCTGAAAGGCCAGATGGTTGCGCCGCCACTGCTTGCGCACATCGCGCAGTGCATCTTCCGCCCCGCGCTTGTCGAATTTGTTGAGCACCACCAGTTCGGCAAAATCGAGCATGTCGATTTTTTCCAGCTGGCTGGCCGCGCCGTAGTCGCTGGTCATCACATACATCGGGAAATCCACCAAATCGACGATTTCCGAGTCGCTCTGGCCGATGCCGGCGGTTTCCACGATGACCAGGTCAAAGCCCTGCGCCTTGAGATAGGCGATGGAATCTTTCAGCACCAAGTTGGTCGCCGCATGCTGGCGGCGGGTCGCCATCGAGCGCATGAACACCCGCGGGCTGCGCAGCGAATTCATGCGGATACGATCACCCAGCAGCGCCCCGCCGGTGCGGCGCCGGGTCGGATCCACGGAAATCACCGCGATGCGCATCTCCGGGAAGCTGGCAAGAAAGCGGTTCAAAAGCTCGTCGGTCACGCTGGACTTGCCCGCGCCACCGGTGCCGGTAATGCCAATCACCGGGGTCTGGCCACCGGCCTGCTGCCAGGCTTCGCGCAGGCGGGTCATTTGTGCATCATCCAGCACACCGTCCTCGATGGCCGAGAGCATCCGCCCGGCGGCGATTTCGACATCGGCGCTGTCCATGCCCTGCCCGGCTGGCAGGCGTGCAGCTTCGGCGCGCGCGACCACGTCCTCGATCATCTCCACCAGCCCCATGCGCATGCCGTCATTGGGGTGATAGATGCGCTCCACACCATAGTCTTGCAGTTCGCGGATTTCCTCCGGGGTGATGGTGCCGCCGCCGCCGCCAAACACGCGCACATGTGCCGCACCGCGCGCCTTGAGCATGTCCACCATGTATTTGAAGTATTCGACATGCCCGCCCTGATAGCTGGAGAGCGCGATGGCATCGGCATCTTCCTGCAAGGCGGCGCGCACCACGTCCTCGACGCTGCGGTTATGCCCCAGATGAATCACCTCCACGCCCTGCCCCTGGATCAGGCGGCGCATGATGTTGATGGCCGCATCGTGGCCGTCGAACAGGCTGGCGGCAGTGACAAAGCGCAGCGGGCTACGGGTTTGGGGGGCTTGGGAGAGCTCGGACATGGGCACACTCGCAATATGAATGAAACCGGAACCCGGGATTGTAGCGCCCGGCTCGCCGCATCCTTTGCGCATTGCAAAAAACCTGTAGCGGCGTTCGGCTAGAATGTCCGGCGTTTTTCGCCCCATTCCCACAGGGAGCTTCCCATGATTTTTGAAAAGATCGACCACTCCGGTCACGAACAAGTGGTTTTCTGCCAAAACAAAGATGCCGGCCTCAAAGCCATCATCGCCATCCACAACACCGTGCTTGGGCCGGCCCTGGGCGGCACCCGCATGTGGAATTACGCCAGCGAGCAGGAAGCGCTCACCGATGTGCTGCGGCTCTCGCGCGGCATGACCTACAAGAGCGCCGTGGCCGGGCTGAACCTGGGCGGCGGCAAGGCGGTGATCATTGGCGACCCGGCCAAGGACAAGTCCGAAGCACTGTTCCGCGCCTTCGGCCAGTTCGTGCAGTCGCTGGGCGGGCGCTACATCACCGCCGAAGATGTCGGCATCGATGTCAATGACATGGAATACGTCTATCGTGAAACCGAATACGTTACCGGCGTGCATCAAGTTCATGGCGGCTCGGGCGATCCTTCGCCATTCACCGCCTATGGCACCTTGCAGGCACTGATGGCCACGCTCAACAAGAAATTCGGTGATGAAGAAGTCGGCAAATACAGCTATGCCGTGCAAGGACTGGGGCATGTGGGCATGGAGTTCGTCAAGCTGCTGCACGAGCGCGATGCCAAGATTTTCGTCACCGACATCAACCCCAAGCTGGTGGACAAGGCGGTGACCGAATACGGCGCCGAAGCCGTCGGCCTGGATGAAATCTACGATGTCGCCGCCGATGTCTATGCCCCGTGCGCACTGGGCGGCACCCTCAACGAAAACACCATTGACCGCCTCAAAGCCCAGGTCATCTGCGGCGCGGCCAATAACCAGCTGGCGCATAACGGCATTGGTGATGAACTGACCCGTCGCGGCGTGCTGTACGCCCCCGATTACGCGGTCAACGCTGGCGGCGTGATGAACGTGGCGCTGGAGCTCGAAGGCTATAACCGCGAACGCGCCATGCGCATGATGCGCAGCATCTATCACAATCTCTCGCGCATCTACCAGATCGCCGAGCGTGATGGCATCCCCACCTACCAGGCCGCCGACCGCATGGCCGAAGAGCGCATCGAAAAAATCGGCCACCTGAAACTGGCCACCCGCAGCGGCGCACCGCGCTTCCAGGGACGCATCCGCGGCGGGCACTAATCCACAAGGACTCCAAAATCATGCAAATCCCCAAGTTGAACGAAGAAATCGATGCCCTGCGCGATGCCGTGCGCCGCTTTGTCGAGGCTGAAGTCGCCCCGCGCGCGGTCAAGACCGACGAAGAAAACGCCTTCCCGCAGGAGCTGTGGCCGATGCTGGGTGAAATGGGCCTGCTTGGTCTCACCATCCCCGGCGAATATGGCGGCAGTGGCATGGGCTATCTGGCGCATCTGGTGGCGATGGAGGAAATCTCCCGCGCCTCGGGCGCCATTGGCCTGAGCTACGGCGCGCATTCCAACCTGTGCGTCAACAATCTGTATGCCAACGGCAATGAGGCCCAACGCCAGAAATACCTGCCCAAGCTGTGCAGCGGCGAATGGAAAGGCGCACTGGCCATGAGCGAGCCGGGCGCAGGCTCGGACGTGGTCGGCTCGATGAGCTGTCGCGCCGAACTCAAGGGCGATGTCTGGGTCGCCAACGGCAACAAGATGTGGATTACCAACGGCCCGGAAGCCGACGTGCTGATCGTTTACATGCGCACCGCGCCGAAAGAGGCCGGCAGCCGAGGCATGACCGCCTTCATCGTCGAAAAGGGCATGAAGGGCTTTTCCACCGCGCAGAAGCTCGACAAGCTCGGCATGCGCGGCTCCAATACTTGCGAGCTGGTATTCGAAAACTGCGAAATTCCCGCAGAAAACGTACTGGGCGAAGTCAACCAGGGCGTCAAGGTGCTGATGAGCGGCCTCAATACCGAGCGCCTGGTGCTCTCCGGTGGCCCCATCGGCCTGATGCAGGCCGCGCTCGATATCGCCCTGCCCTATGTGCGCGAACGCAAGCAGTTCGATACCGCCATCGGCACCTTCCAGCTGATGCAGGGCAAGATTGCCGATATGTACACGGCACTGGCATCCAGCCGCGCCTTCGCCTACCAGGTCGCCCGCGACTACGACGCCGGACACAAGAGCCGCATCGATGCAGCGGCGTGTCTGATGCACAGCAGCGAAGCGGCCGTGAACGTCACCCTGGAAGCCATCCAGGCGCTCGGCGGCAACGGCTATATCAACGAATACCCCACCGGCCGCCTGCTGCGCGATGCCAAGCTCTACGCCATTGGCGCCGGCACCAATGAAATCCGCCGCATGCTGATTGGCCGCGAGTTGTTCAACGGTCACGGCTGATTGAGACCGCTTGCAAACAACAAGGGCGAGTCATAACGACTCGCCCTTGTTGTATCAACTTTATTTACTCAATTTTTATCAGTCTTGACCGCCACAAAGCGGGTACCGCCGCGGCCTACCAGTCGCAGGGTGACAGTATCGCCAGGGCTGATACCAGCCTTGTCGGCCGCGCCACCGGCTTCCACATTGTGCTGACCAGCGCACTGCGTGCCGACACTCCTCTTGCGCCATGCGTTGCAGCACTGACAACTTGAAGTCTGCACTGTGGTGACTGAACTTCTTGTCAAGCTCCTGCACATCCTGCACTTGATAGTGCCTTGACCCAGCGCCTAATCGTCGCTTGATCGAGGCGATAAGGCTGCGCTGTGGTTTCAAGGCCTGATTCTCCTGATGCGTAGCTTTGCACTACGCCCAGCTTGAATGTCTCACTGTCTGTACTTCGCCATGAAAACACCCCAAGTTTTGGACGGGTGTCCAACTTTTGGGCGGCAGTTCATTATTTTGGCGGGCTTTTTATGCCTGCTCAGAGGCTCATATCAGCCCATCCTGGGCAAAGGCAGCCCTCTCAGGGCGTAAAACTCGGCGCGGAAGTCGGAAAAACGGCCTTGCTCAATGGCCGCACGCATCTGCGCCATCAAGCGCTGGTAATAGCGCAGGTTGTGCAGGGTTCCGAGCATCGGTGCGAGCATTTCGTTGCAGCGGTCAAGGTGCCGCAGATAGCTGCGTGAAAAGCCGTTGGCGCAGGCATAACAGTCGCAACCGGATTCAATCGGCGCCAGGTCATGCTCGTACTTGGCATTGCGGATACGCACTGTGCCGGTAGCGGTGAAGAAATGGCCGTTGCGGGCATTGCGGGTGGGCATCACGCAATCGAACATGTCCACGCCGCGCGCGACCGCTTCCACCAGGTCTTCGGGACGCCCCACGCCCATCAGGTAGCGGGGTTTGTCTTCGGGCAACTGCGGGGCGGTGTGATCGAGCATGGCATTGCGCTCTTGCTCGGTTTCGCCCACCGCCAAGCCACCGATGGCATAGCCATCAAAACCAATCGCCTTCAAGCCTTCTGCCGAGCGGCTGCGCAGTTCGTGATGCACGCCCCCCTGGACGATGCCGAACAAGGCGGCGTCATTGCCCTCGTGAGCACGCTTGCTGCGCTCGGCCCAGCGCAAGGACAGCTCCATCGAGCGGCGAACGATATCGGCGCTGACCGGTGTGCCATCGAGCTGCACCGGCGGGCATTCGTCGAAAATCATCACGATATCGCTATCCAGCACTTTCTGGATGTGCATGGATTCTTCCGGCCCCAGAAACACTTTGCGGCCATCGGTGGGCGCGGCGAAGGTCACGCCTTGCTCCGTAATCTTGCGCCGGTGCGCTAGCGAGAACACCTGAAAGCCGCCCGAATCGGTCAGAATCGGCCCTTGCCATTTGCCAAAACCATGCAGGCCGCCGTGCGCCCTGATGACCTCAAGGCCGGGGCGCAAATAAAGATGAAAGGTATTGCCGAGGATGATTTCCGCACCCAGATCGCGGATTTGTTCGGGAAAAACCCCTTTCACCGAGCCATACGTCCCCACCGGCATGAAGGCCGGGGTTTCCACGGTACCGCGCGGGAAGGCAAGACGGCCACGACGGGCAGCACCGTCCCGGCCAAGAAGCTGAAAAGACATGCGTGACATGCCGCGCATTATCGCATTGCCCCATACTGAATGGCCGGGCATCCAACCCGGATTAAAATGTGGGCATGTCTGAAAAACCCTCCAAATCCCGCCTCGCCCAGTTGTTCCTGACCGGCCTTCTGACCTTGCTGCCTTTGTGGCTGACCTGGATTGTGCTGCGCTTTGTATTCGTGCTGATGTCCGATATCAGCCGCCCCTGGGTCGGGCCGATCCTGCTGGGGCTGGCGCAGGCGTCACCCAGCACGCTGGGCTGGCTGGCTGCGCCCTGGGTACAGGCAGCGGTTGCCCTGCTGGGCACGGCTGGGGTGATTTTGCTGGTGGGCGTGCTCGCCCGGCAGGTCATCGGGCAACGGCTGCTGCGCTGGTTTGAAAGTTTCATCGCCCGCATCCCGCTGGCCAATACCATCTACGGCAGTGCCCGCAAACTGCTGGACATCTTGCAAAAATCCCCTGATGGCACGCAGCGGGTGGTGCTGATTGACTTTCCCAGCCCGGACATGAAGGCCGTCGGCTTTGTCACCAAGGTGATTCGTGAAGCCGGCACTGGCCGGGAGTTGGCGGCGGTATATGTCCCGACCACCCCGAACCCGACCTCTGGCTATCTGGAAATCGTGCCGGTCGAGAACATCACCCCGACCGACTGGAGCGTGGACGAGGCGATGAGCTTCATCATTTCCGGCGGCGCGGTATCGCGCGATGAAATCCCGTTTTCGCGAAAGTGACAAAGTCATGGCAGGCTTGATGCCTGCCATGAAACACGCCAATCAACGCTGCGGCCTTTGCCCGCCTTTTGCCTGACGCGCGCCCTGCCCTTCACGGCGCGGCTTTTGTACACGGCGCTGGCTCTGTGGCCGTCCGCGGCCAGGTTTGGGCAGATGGCCTTCCAGGCGCAACGGCTTTTCCGGCTCAAAGCCGCGCACGGTCTTGATTTCGATTTCGGTTTTCAAAAGTCGCTGAATCTGCCGCAGCAGCGCCGCTTCTTCCTGCGCCACCAATGAAATCGCCTCGCCCTGCACGCCATTGCGGCCAGTGCGGCCGATGCGGTGCACATAGTCTTCGGCCACCATCGGCAAATCATGGTTGATGACCAAGGGCAGCGCCGGAATATCCAGCCCGCGCGCCGCTACATCGGTCGCCACCAGAATGCGTATCTTGCCGGACTTGAACGCATCCAGCGCTTTTTGACGCGCCGCCTGGCTCTTGTTGCCGTGGATGGCCAGCGCCGGAAGGCCGGCTTTTTCCAGCTGTTCGGCGAGGCGATTGCAACCATGCTTGGTCTTGCCGAACACCAGCACGCGCTCGGTATGACGGGCAACCAGAATGTCCACCAAGAGGTCACGCTTTTTATTGCCATCCACCGGATGCACGCGATGGACGATGGTGTCGGCCACGGCATTTTGCGCCGCCACCTGCACTTCTACCGGCGACTTCAGATAGTCCATCGCCAATGCCTTGATGCGCGGCTCGAAGGTGGCCGAGAACAGCAGCGACTGACGCTCGGCCGGCACCCGTGCCAGGATGCGCTTGATGGCGGGCAAAAAACCCATGTCCAGCATCCGGTCGGCCTCGTCCAGCACCAGCACTTCCACGGCATCGAGCTTGGCGGTGCCGCGCTCAAGATGGTCAATCAGGCGCCCTGGGCAAGCCACCAGCACATCCACGCCACGCTTGAGATTGTCGACCTGCGGCTGCATGCCGACGCCCCCAAACAGCAGGGTGATATTCAGGCGCAAATGGCGGGCATAGGTTTTCAGATTGTCCGCCACCTGCACCGCCAGCTCGCGGGTTGGAACCAGCACCAGTGCGCGCGGTTTGCGTGGACCTTTGGCCGGGGTTTGCCTGGCCAGACGTTGCAGCATCGGCAGACCGAACGCGGCCGTTTTGCCCGTGCCGGTCTGTGCCCCGCCCAGCAAGTCGTGGCCTGCCAATACCTGCGGAATGGCCTGTTGCTGGATAGGCGTGGGCGTGCTGTAACCGGCTTCGGTCAAGGCGCGCAACAAGGCGGGCGAAAGCCCGAGCGATTCAAAACTCATGAAAACTCCAGTATTGGCATGCAGACAAGTTCTGCATGTTTGAAACCCGGAGCTTTCCTGCCGCGCTGCGAGATCCTGTAATGAAACACACCCGATGGGCATGGCCGCGCATGAAGGGGGTGCGGAGAATGTGCCGACCTAGAGCGACAGCAACAAACTTGAGGAAAACGAACCTAACCTGCGCAAGCGCCGCCATGATACGGCAAATGCCGAGGTCAGTGCTGACTTAAACAGCCGCATTGCCGAACTCAGAATTTGTAACCGTAAGCTTCCCCAATCGCCAGACATGCCATAAGTAGAACTTTCTGGCCTGATTCCCCAGCCAGGAGTCTCCATGAAGAAGTCCCGTTTTACTGAAACCCAGATCGTCTCCATCCTCAAGCAAGCCGATGCCGGTGTCCCCGTCAAGGATATCTGCCGACAGTCCGGCATCAGCATGCCGACTTCACAAGTGGAAGTCGAAGTACGGCGGCCTTGAGGCCTCCGAGCTGCGCCGGATCAAGGATCTGGAAGCGGAGAATGCTAGGCTCAAGCGGCTGTATGCCGAGCTGGCACTGGACAACGCAGCGATGAGGGACTTAATCGCAAAAAAACTGTAGGGCCGGCGCAGAAACGCGAGGCGGTGCGGTATCTGCCCCAGGTACACGCCCGCCCCCTGAGCCGGTCCTGTCAGTGCATCGGCCTGTCACGAGCCGCTTGGTATCGACCGCCGCCGCACTGGACAGTGCGTGATGCCGAGGTCA
>NWQT01000035.1 GCA_002798295.1 Lysobacteraceae bacterium NML07-0707
GCTGGATCTTTATAACGGTGAAATCGTCGCTTACACGATGCAGCAGCATCCCCACTTCTCGCTGGTAAAAGGCCATCTCCAAGCTGCCGGCCAAGGCCGCACCCCTGCTGCACCCGGATCAAGGCTGGCAGTATCAAATGCCTGCCTGGCGCCAGCAGCTTGCCCAGCGCGGCCTGACCCAGAGCATGTCACGCAAAGGCAATTGCCTGGACAATGCAGCCATGGAGCGCTTCTTTGCCACCTTGAAGTCGGAGCTCTTTTATTTGAGGCGCTTCGACTGCATCGAGCAACTTCAACACGCTATCTGCCAATATATTGACTACTACAACCACGAACGCATCAGCACAAAACTCAAAGGCCTGAGCCCGGTGCAGTACCGGACTCAGGCCTCGAACACTTAACCCGTAACCGTCCAGATTTTGGGAGTCAGTTCAAATCACCGGGGTTTGTTGTTTCGATAGTCAAGTCACTCAGGGCCGGCGCTCAAGCTCGGCGTCATCACGCACTCTTGGCATCAAATCCTGCTTGGTGACGGTCAAAACGCCCACGGTCAAGAGTGCACAGGCCACGAATATCGAGGACACCGTCCCGACAATGGCGCCAATCATCTGTGTCAGTGCCAGGCCTTGCAGCGACTCGCCACCGAACAGGAACAGCGCCAGCACCGACAGGAAGAACACCGCCGAGGTGATGATGGTACGTGAGAGGGTCTGGTTGATCGAGGCGTTGAACACTTCAAATGGCGTGCCGCGCATGCTGCGGAAGTTCTCGCGCACGCGGTCGAACACCACGATGGTGTCGTTGATGGAGAAGCCCATCACTGCCAACAGGCCCGCCAGCACGGTGAGGTCGAATTCTCGCCCGGTGAGTGCGAAAAAGCCGGCCGCCACCAGCACGTCGAACAAGGTGGTGATGCTGGCGACCACGGCGAATTTCCATTCAAAGCGCAGGCTGATATAAATCAGAAAGCCAATCAGGACGAAGGTAATCGCCTGCAATGCCTTGCTGGTGAGCTCGGAGCTGACCAGGGCGCTGATGGATTCACGGCTTTTGAGCTCAACCGGGTTATCGGCCGTATCAAGTGCGCTGACGATGGCATTGGACTGCGCCACGCTGTTGTCCAGCCTGTCGCCCTGCCCCTGCTCGGCACGCAGGCGTACCAGCACATCGGTACCATTGCCAAAAGCCTGCACCTGGGCTTTCTCAAAGCCGGCAGCCGCCAGCTTGCCACGCAGTTGCTCGACATTCGGGGCTTTCTCAAAGCCCAGTTCAATCGCAGTACCGCCGGTAAAGTCCAGGCCGAAATTGAAGCCCTTGATGGCGATACCGGCCAGTGCCACCACCAGCATGAGCGCGGCAGTCACCATGCCAAACCAGCGCACCCGCATGAAGTCGAACTGGGTCGAGCTGGGAATGAGTGTCAACGGAAAAATCTTCATCTATGCGTTCCTCAAATCGCCAGCGTCTTGAGCTTGTTGCGACGGCCATACATCAGCGTGGCGATGGCGCGGGTCACGGTCAGGGCGGTGAACATCGAGGCCAGGATGCCGATGATGAGGGTCACCGCAAAGCCCTTCAGCGGGCCGGTACCAAAGGCGTATAGCGCCACGCCTGCCAGGATGCCGGTGACGTTGGCGTCGAAAATCGAGCTCGATGCCTTGTCATAGCCTTCGGCAATCGCCGCCTTGGGCGGCATGCCCGCACGCAGCTCCTCGCGGATACGCTCGTTGATGAGCACGTTGGCGTCCACCGAAAGACCGATGGACAGCGCAAGCCCGGCAAAGCCCGGCAAGGTCATGGTGGCGCCGAATACCGACAATACCGCCGCCACAATCACCAGGTTGAACAGCAACGCCACCGAGGTAATCAGGCCGAACATGCGGTAATAAATCATGAAAAACACCAGGGTGAACAAGAATGCGTACAGCACCGCACGCACCCCGCGCTCGACGTTCTCCTTGCCAAGGCTGGGGCCAATCACGCTTTCGGCCACAAAATCCATGGGCGCGGCCAGTGCGCCGGACTTGAGCTGCTTGGCCAGGCTCTGCGCTTCTTGCTGCGAAAGCCCGGTGGTCTGAAAGTCTTTGCCGAACACGCCCTGGATGGTCGAGGCGCTGATGACGCGCTCCTCAATGCGCGAAGTCTGCACTTCTTCACCATCAACCATGCTCACCGTCGGCACACGCTCGATATACACCACGCCAAGGCGTTGGCCGACGTTTTCCATGGTGTGCTCCAGCATGCGCTTGCCGCCTGCGGCATTCAGGGTGATGGATACGGCCGGCGAGCCATGCTGGTCGGTGGTCGGCAGCGCCGAGAGCAGCTCATCACCGGAAACCAGCACCCGCTTGGACAGCAGAATCGGGGCGCCATTTTGCTGGCGATACAGGCGCGAATCCGGCGGCACCTGACCGCTGGCCTCGGCGGCCGCTGCGGTCGCTTCATCACCGGTCACCGCGCGGAATTCCAGCGTCGCAGTCGCGCCAATCTGGCGCTTGGCCTCGGCCGTGTCCTGCAATCCAGGCAGCTGGATCACCAGGCGGTCATTGCCCTGCCGCTGCAGCACGGGCTCGGCCACACCCAGGGCATTGATACGGTCGCCGATCACGGTACGGTTCTGATCCACCGCTTCAAGTGCAATACGGTTGATTTCCGTCTCCGGCAGTCGCACCAGCAAGGTATTGGCATCCTGCACGGCCCAAGTAAAGCCGGGGCCGCCTGTCATCGGATTGCCCAAAGCATCTGTCAGCACTTTCTGCGCATCACCATTGGCAACGCCTGGCTCCAGGCTCACCACGATGGCATTGTCAGCGCGAAGATCCACCGCGCGATATTTCAAATTGGCATCGCGCAGCGCCGCACGCATATTGTCGGCATAGGCTTCCAGGCGCTTTTCCAGTGCAGCCTTTTGATCGACCTGCATCAAAAAATGCACCCCGCCCTGCAGGTCAAGACCCAGCGACATCGGCTTGGCGCCCAGGCTTTGCAGCCAGCCAGGCACCGAGGACAACAGGTTGAGCGCCACCGCATATTCCTGCCCCAATGCCTCACGAATGGCCGCCTGTGCCTTGGCCTGCTGTCCGGTATCGGCAAGCCTTACCGCCACGGCGCCGGGCTTGGACACGTCGATAGCTTTGGGCTGAATTTCCGCATTCAGCAATGCGGCCTTGACGGTCGTGCGCACCGACTCAACATCCGCATCACTCAAAGTGCCGCGTGCAGCGGTCACCTGCACCGACGGGTCTTTCGGATACAAATTGGGCAGGGCATAAACCGTGCTCAGAATCAGCACGAATACGATGAGGGCATATTTCCAGCGAGAAAATTCAAGCATGGCGTTCATCCGCGCGAGCAGTATCGCGCGACTCCAAAAAACAAAAAGTAAGAATCAGGCAGCTTTCAGACTGCCCTTGGGCAGCACCGCAGCGATAGCCGCTTTCTGCACGCGCACGCGCACATTGTCAGCCACTTCCACAGTGACAAAGCTCTCGCCAATATCGGTCACCACGCCTGCCAGACCGCCATTGGTAATCACCTCATCCCCCTTGCTCAACGCCCCCAGCATGGCGCGGTGCTCCTTGGCGCGCTTCATCTGCGGACGAATCATCAGGAAATACATGATGGCAATCAGCACCAGCGGGAACAGCAAGCTCCCCATCATGCTCGGCTGTGCCGCAGCGCCAGTAGCCTGCTGTGCGTAGGCGGCGGGAATTACAAAATCAACAAGGTTCATCGGTCAACTCTTAAAAAATTGAACGGGCAATTATGCCATGCTGCACTCGCCAGCGTAGCTGACAGTGGCGCAACTGAAAGCCGCCGGGAGTACCGGCGGCTTCAGCTGGAACGCAATCAATCACCCAATTGCTTGCGGCGGATTTCCCAGCGCTCCTGGGCATCGATGGTGCGCTCCGCCTCGGGACGGGCTTCAAGCCGTTCCAGGCCGATTTCTTCGCCACTATCCACGCAATAGCCATAGTCGCCGTCATCCACACGGCGAATCACGCTGTCAATCTTGCTGATCAGCTTGCGATAACGATCGCGCGTGCGCAGCTCCAGGGCATTTTCCGTCTCGCGGCTGGCGCGTTCGGCCTCATCGCCAATGTCACGTACTTCGTCTTTCAGGTTTTCGATCGTCTGCTTGGACTCCTCGATAAGCTCCTCGCGACGTGCCACCAGCTTTTGACGGAAGTATTCCAGCTGCAACGGGTTCATGTATTCCTCATCTGCAGAGGGCTTGTAATCCTTGGGCAGAAGTGGACGGCCGGTGGCCTCATCCGTTTTGAACTTTACATCCTTGCCCTTGGGCTTGGGCGCTTCTACTTTTTTATCGCCTCCCACAACCACGCGCAGCACTTTGGCTGGCTTTGCAGACTTTTCTTCTGGCGCTGCCATAGCTTTGCGTGTAGTCGTCTTTTTGACGGTGGCTTTTTTGGCTACAGCTTTCTTGGTGCCTGCATTTTTGGCGCTGCTCGTCTGCGCCGCAACGGCTGCCTTTTCAACTGCCTTGTCAGCTTTTACAGTAGCCTTGGTTTCAGTTTTCTTGACGGTTTTCTTGACTGCCACTTTCGTTTCCTTGAACTTCCCGGAACAGGGAAAGCGAGGCTTTATAGCCCAGCCGTTCAGCTCCTGCAAGCGTATCGCCTATTCATTTTTATCGTGATTGCCCGTTTCCTGATTTTTCTGCTGCGTACCTATAAGCTGTTCATCAGTCCACTGCTTGGGCAACGTTGCCGTTTTGCCCCCAGTTGCTCCGAGTATGCAATGACGGCGATTGAGCGCTTTGGCCCGGTCAAAGGCTGCTGCCTGGCCGCAGCCCGGCTTGGTCGCTGCACACCGCTGCATCCTGGTGGCTATGACCCGGTACCCCCTGCATCTGAATCCGTATCCAATCCAAAGGAGCCCTCATGACATCCACCCTCGTTAAAAATGCCCGTTTGGTAAACGAAGGCCGCGAATTCGAGGCCGACCTGCGTATCGAAGGCCAGCGCATCGCGGATGTGGGGACTGAGCTTGCTGCCCGCGCTAACGAGCAGGTGATGGATGCCCAGGGGCGCTGGCTGATGCCGGGCATGATTGATGACCAGGTGCATTTCCGCGAACCAGGTCTCACCCACAAGGGTGATATCGCCAGCGAGTCGGCCGCTGCAGTGGCCGGTGGCATTACCAGTTTCATGGACATGCCCAATACCAACCCGCCGACGCTCGACAGTGCCGCGCTGGAAGCCAAGTATGCCCTTGCCCAAGGGCGCGCCTGGGGAAATTACGGCTTTTATCTCGGAGCCAGCAACGACAATATCGAGGCCATTCGTGCTCTCGACCCGAAAGCCAGCCCCGGCATCAAAGTGTTCATGGGCGCGTCCACCGGCAATATGCTGGTGGATGACGCGGAAATCCTCGATGCCATCTTCCGCGATGCGCCCACCCCCATCATCACCCACTGTGAAGATACGCCGACCATCGATACCCTGATGGCAGCGCATCTGGCGCAATATGGCGATGCACTTGGCGCCGATTTCCATCCCGCCATCCGCAGCCGCGAGGCCTGTCTCAAGTCCAGCACGTTGGCGGTCGAGTTGGCGCGCCGCCATGATGCCCGTCTGCATGTGCTGCATATCTCCACTGCCGATGAGTTGGCCTTGTTCGAGGCCGGCCCCTTGCTGCGTGCCGATGGCAGCAAAAAGCGCATCACTGCCGAGACCTGCGTGCATTTTTTGCACTTCGCCCGTGAGGACTATGCCCGGCTTGGCAACCAGATCAAATGCAACCCGGCCATCAAGGAGGCCAGCGACCGTGATGCGCTGATTGCTGCCCTGGCAGATGACCGTATTGATGTCCTGGCCACCGACCATGCCCCGCATGGCTGGGAGGAAAAACAGCAGCCCTATGCCAAAGCGCCCAGTGGCCTGCCGCTGGTGCAATAC
The DNA here is from genome assembly GCA_002798295.1 of Lysobacteraceae bacterium NML07-0707. Classification (GTDB taxonomy): domain Bacteria; phylum Pseudomonadota; class Gammaproteobacteria; order Xanthomonadales; family Xanthomonadaceae; genus Solilutibacter. Next base: position 5,922 of record NWQT01000035.1, read on the forward strand.
GCGCTGCTGAGCGCACTCGAACATGCCCACAGTGGCCGCCTCAGCCGTAGCCAGATCGTGCAGAAATTCGCTCACGCACCGGCACAATTGTTCGACGTGGCTGAGCGCGGCTTCCTGCGCGAAGGCTATTACGCCGACCTTGTGCTGGTAGAAGACTCTCCGCTCACCGTGCAGCGACAGGATGTACTTTCCAAATGCGGCTGGTCGCCCTTTGAAGGCCATACCTTCAAATCGCGTATCGCCGCCACTTGGGTCAATGGCCAAATGGTCTGGGATGGTCAGGCTTTGCTTGGTCAGCCCCAAGGTCGCCGTTTGGAGTTTGCCCGATGAACATGACCGTCATTTTCTTGCCTGCTTTCATATTGGTCGCTTGTGCTGCGCCACAAAAACAGGAAATCACCGGCGGGGGATATCGGGCAGCACAACAGGAGAGCACCGTCATGCCTTCACCGTCAAAAAACATCCCACCCGAGTTGCGCCCGGTGCTGCCGGGCACCCCGGTTCCCGGCAGTCGCATTGTCGTTCCTGCGACTGTCAAAGCGGGAGAATCGCTTAATGGTCGTGTTCCGGTCGGTAGTCAGGTGTATGTCTCCGGCCAACCGGCCAGCGTCGATGCCAACGGCCACTTCCACTATCCAGTTCCACTCAATGTTGGCGCAATCCTGCAAGTGGAAGTCAAGCGCCCTGCTCCTGATTCACGCCCACCAATGCGCTTACGTGTGCAAGTGATTCGCTGAAGCACCTGCTCAGCCTTCACGTTTTTCTCAACGCTGAAAAATGCAAGGATCTTAGGTGTTCAGTCTCATCATTAGATGGCTCGGCGCAATCCTAAAGCGTTCAGGCTGTGCGTCCCACTGTTTGCAGATGAATTCGTAGGGCGTCAGCCCTTTCAAGGTCTTGAGTCTGCGGGCGAAGTTGTAGGCGTCCATGAAGCTGGCCAGGTGCTGCTGCAGCTGAGCGTGATCGTCGTAGTGGAAACGCTTGACCGTGGCCTCCTTGATGGTTCGGTTCATCCGTTCGACCTGTCCATTCGTCCAGGGATGCTTGAGCTGGGTCAGACGGTGCTCGATGCCATGCTCTTTACACACCCGGGTGAAGATGTGCTCCAGGCAATACCGGTCACGACGGCGGTTGGTGAATTGGATGCCGTTGTCGGTCAGCACCGTGTGGATGTGGTCGGGCGCGGTATCCATCAAATTGCGCAGAAACTGAGCCGCCGCCATCTTGTTGGCGCGGCGATGCAGCTCGGCGTAAGCGAACTTCGACGTTCTGTCGATGGCAACAAACAGGTAGAGCCTGCCTTCAGCGGTATACACCTCGGCAATATCGACATGGAAGTAGCCGATGGGATAACGCTTGAAGGTTTTTTGACGGGCTTATCGCCTTCAGGTTCAGGCAGCCGAGAGATGCCATGGCGCTGCAAACAGCGATGCAGCGAGGAGCGCGTCAGATGCGGGATGGTTGCTTGCAAGGCATACAGACAGTCGTCCAGTGGCAGCAGGGTGTGCTTGCGGAAAGCAACGATGGCGGCCTCTTCCTCAATGGACAACACGGTAGAGCGTGGTTGCCTGGGGCCGGTAGGCAGGTCGGCCACCGAGGTGCGTTTCTTCCACTTGGCCACCGTTTTGATGTTGATGCCATAACGCTTGGCCAGCGTTCTCAGGCTCTCTTGACTATGTTGTATCGCTCGGCGGGTTGCCTCTGTCGTCGTGGCGCTTGCATGAAGAACTTGTCCCATAGTGCTTGCTTCCATTCGGGGGAGAAGATTGAACCATCAAAGTCTGGGATCAAATACCTAGGCAAACATCAGACTCGGTGCCCCAGTTTGACCAGCATGCGCTCGCGCAAGTGGTTGTCATCGCCCTGGGGTGGCTGTATTTCACTTAGCGAAAAGCCGCGCGAGCGCGCATCGTCTTCATCCAAACCATCGAGAGCGACAAACTCCGCATCCATCAGCGCGGCTCGGGCAGTATCCGGGCTGTCATAAGGCAGGGTGGCGCCATCGGCATCCAGCACTTCGGCGGTACCGGCCTCGCGGATGGTCAGCCGAGCCCAAATCAGGGTATCGCCAAGGGTTGCCAGCCACCACTCGCTATGCGGGGTGAAATCATCATGCAATAGGTTCATTAGCCATACTCCGGGAAAAACGCTGCCCATAGCCACATCAGGCCAGAAAACACAAGGGCGCCAAGGGTTGTCCATAGCGCCAGAGCCGCAGGCGTGGCAAGGCCGGTAAAAGCCGCATCGCCTACCTGGCGATAGCGCATTGAAAGCAGCCAGTACAGGGCATTGGGAGAAAAGAATGCTGCTTCGCCAAGCGATTGGTGGATCTGCGGATGTCGATCACGCAGATGCACCAGCGATAGCGGCCAAAAAATCAGGAAGGCGCAGAATCCGGCAATGGCGATACCGATCAGGCACAGGGCAATGAACAGAATCATAAGCGGCAATTGGGCAGGTCAGGGTGAGGATATTAACGCGCCGTGGCCTTAGCACCTGTTCATGGCTTTGTTAGGCAGCCGTTTTTGAGGAAAACACGGCTGCATGGTGAGGGGGGCAGGTTCAGAACTCCGCATTGCCCGGTGCGCGCGGGTAGGCGATGGCATCGCGGATATTGGCAAGGCCGCAGACATACACCACCAGACGCTCGAAGCCGAGGCCAAAGCCTGCGCTGGGCACGCTGCCGTAGCGGCGGAAGTCGCGGTACCAGGCGTAGTGTTCGGGGTCGAGGCCGAACTGCTGCATGCGCGCATCGAGCATGTCCAGTCGCTCCTCGCGCTGGCTGCCGCCGATGATTTCGCCAATGCCGGGGGCGAGCACATCCATCGCCGCCACGGTTTTGCCATCATCATTCAGGCGCATGTAGAAGGCCTTGATGGCTTCGGGGTAATTCATCACCACCACTGGACGGCCGACGTGCTCTTCGGTCAGCCAGCGCTCGTGCTCGGTCTGCAAGTCCAGCCCCCATTCCACCGGGAACTCGAACTTCTTGCCGGATTTCTGCAACAGGGTGATGGCCTCGCTGTAGTCGATGCGCTCGAACGGCGAATTGATGAATGCCTCCAGCCGGGTGATGGCGTCTTTTTGCACGCGCTCGGCGATGAATGCCATGTCGTCGGCACGTTCGTCCAGCACCGCGCGGAACAGGTATTTCAAGAAGTCTTCGGCGAGGTTGGCATCGTCATTGAGGTCGGCAAAGGCGATTTCCGGCTCGATCATCCAGAACTCGGCCAGATGCCGGGTGGTATGGCTTTGTTCGGCGCGGAAGGTCGGGCCAAAGGTATAGACCTTGCTCATCGACAGCGCATAGGCCTCGACATTGAGCTGGCCGGAAACGGTCAGGAAAGTTTCCTTGCCAAAGAAATCGCGGGAGAAATCCACCTTGCCATCCTTGCCGTAGGGCAGGTTGGCCAGATCCAGCGTGGAGACGCGGAACATCTGCCCGGCGCCTTCGGCATCGCTGGTGGTGATGATGGGCGTGGAAATCCAGTAGAAGCCGCGCTCGTGAAAGAAGCGGTGCACCGCCATCGCCAGACAATGACGGATGCGCGTGACTGCGCCAAACAGATTGGTGCGCGGGCGCAGATGCGCCACTTCGCGCAGGAATTCCGGGCTCATCGGCTTGGGCTGGATGGGATAGGTCAGCGGGTCTTCCACCCAGCCGATGACTTCCACGCTTTCGGCCTGAATCTCGAAGCTCTGACCCTTGCCCTGTGATTTCACCAGCTTGCCGGTGGCAATCACCGAGCAGCCCGGCGTCAGCCGCTTGACCTCATCGAAATTGCCAAGCGCATCGGTGGCCACCACTTGAATTGGCGCAAAGCCCGAGCCGTCGCTGACATTGACAAAGGCAAGATTCGCCGAGCCGCGCACGGTGCGCACCCAGCCTTTGACGGTGACAAGACCGCCCTCCGGGAAATGACCGGCAAGAGCGTTGGCGACGGAAGCGTGAGTCATGTGGTTGCTGCAATCAAAACAAGGGGCGATGATGATACAAGCACAGCCCTTGTTCTGGTTCTGGAGATGCGCATGTTCCGCCAACTTTTTCTGCCACTTGGCCTTGCCCTGGCTCTGGCCTCGCCTGTAACCGGGACGGCACAAACCATCGAAAAGGCCGATGAACTGGCACGGCTGGCACTGGACTGCATCCACAAGGAATACCCCAATAAAATCGCCCATGTGCTGCGCAGCGAGGCCGACAATGGCACGCCACGGCAGTTGTATCCGGCCTTTTATGGCTGCTATGACTGGCATTCGGCGGTGCATGGGCACTGGCTCCTGGTACGGCTGTTGCAGCTGAACCCGGATGCAGCGTTTGCCGGCGAGGCGCGCCGCAAGCTGGGCGAGAACCTCACGGTGGAGAACCTGGCTGCCGAAGCGGCGTATTTCCAGCGCGGCGACAAGAGCTTCGAGCGCCCTTATGGCATTGCCTGGCTGTTGCAATTGTCCGCGCAGCTGCATCAATGGGATGACCCGGATGGCAAACGCTGGGCACAGGCGATCGTACCGGTGGAGCAAGAGGCTGCCGGGCGCATCCGCCAGTGGCTGCCCAATCTCACCTTTCCGGTGCGGGTGGGGGAACATGCCCAGACCGCCTTCGCCTTTGGCCTGATTCGTGACTGGGCCGTGGTGCGCGGTGACAAGGCCATGCAGGACTTGATCGACATCACCAGCCGCCGCTTTTATCAACGCGACCGCGATTGCCCGCTGGCCTATGAGCCTTCCGGCAGTGATTTTCTTTCTCCTTGTCTTGCCGAGGCCGACCTGATGCGCCGGGTGCTGCCGCAGCCTGAATTTGTCGCCTGGCTGGATGGCTTCATGCCACAGATTCCGCGCGATGGCCGTGCCGACTGGCTACAGCCCGGCGTTGTCACCGACAAGAGCGATGGCAAGCTGGCGCATCTGGATGGGCTGAACTTGAGCCGCGCCTGGATGCTCGATGGCATCATCCGCAGCCTGCCGCAGGACGATGCGCGCGTGCCGGCCTTGCAGGCCGCCGCCCGCAGGCATCGTGAGGCCGGATTGGCTGCCTTCGATGACATGCACTACATGGGCTCACATTGGCTGGGCAGTTTTGCCACCTACATGCTGGCGCCGCCCGGCGCTTGAAAAAGCACCTGCCGCCTTCATTTACAAGCGTGAAATCCCCCGGAGACTCAACTGATGGCCGTGACCCTTGCCCCCGCCGCCCTTGCCCGCGTTCAACACTATCTGGCACAAGACCCCGGCAAACAGGGGCTGCGTTTTGGCGTGAAGCGCACCGGCTGCTCCGGCTGGGGTTATGTCATCGACATGGCGAGCGACACCCGCGATGACGACCATGTGTTTGAGCAGGACGGCGTGCGCGTGCTGGTGGATGCTGACAGCCTGCCACTGGTGGACGGCACCGAAATCGACTTTTTGAAGCAAGGGCTGAACGAGCAGTTCGTATTTCGCAATCCCAACGTCAAAGGCGAGTGCGGCTGCGGCGAGAGCTTCACCACCGACCCGGACAAAGGCTGGGATTAAGCCAGTAAGGCAAAACGTTTGATGTTTTGCACCCCATGAGCTTAAGTAACTCTTGGGACGTGTTAACGCAATCCTCTGAGCGCATCGGCAATCAACGCGAAGTTGATGAAGCCCACAAACATCAGATCCAGCTTCTCGAAGCTAGGTGCAGTTTCTCAACGCGTTGCTCCCCTCAAATCCCAACTGACTCGCAAGTGGCAAGTATCCCAAGGCTGAATGAGGTTGATGGAAGTTGTCGATACATCCAGGACACGAGTTCATCGTATATAGTTTGGTACGAAGGGACTTGATTTTCAGGTACCGCAGCAGCTTGGCTAAGCGCCATAATTGGTAGGCGGTGCATCAGCCGCACGATCTTCACGCCCAAACTGCGGTAGTAGCGAATGGCCGTCAGCAAATGGATACAGGCGCTACTGGCGGTCTCATCATCTGAAGCAACGCTCGACTCTCGGGTGCAGCATACGCCTGCCACTCATCGGTGTAGTACAAGCCCCCTCGAGAGTGTGAGCCTGAATTTGCTTTATGACCGAAACCCGGTCATGGGCAGCGATGGGCATGGCCTTGACGCAGCCATTACGCTTGATAAGCCCAAACACGATGACCTTGCCTGCTGCACCCCAGCCACGTTTGCCCTTTCTGGCTCCGCCAAAGGTGGTCTCATCACATTCGATAGTGCCTTCGAATGACTCTCTGAGCTGCTCGGCTTGAGCGCAACAGGCACGCAGCAGGCGGTAAAAGCGTTCGCGGGCAGCGCTGCTGGCTTGATCACCAAATTGCTGTCGATAGCAGGGCACCCCCAGGACAAACAAGTCCGGCAAACGATGCTTGACCTTGGCGGGCAGTTGCACTCAATCCCAGACCGATCTCCAACTAAAGCGTTTGCCACAGGCGCGGCACTTAAAGCGTCCGTCGCTCAAGCGGTAGTGTCTGGCTCCGCTACATTCAGGACAATGTTTCATGACCCAATCCTCCAAGATATGATCCGGTTTGGCTAGGAATGACCAAAAAGAAAGCCGGGCAATGAACTACCCCAAAAAGTTGGGCATCCATCCGACCTTCGGGGTGTTTTTCATGGCCAAATACAGTGAGGCATTCAAATTCCGTATAGCGCAAAGCCACACATCAGGAGAATAGGCTTTGAAACCCAGCGCGGCGTCATGGCCTTGACCATGCAACGGTCAGGCGCTGAGTCAAGGCCTATCAAATACAGGGGATGCAGGGGCTTGGCAAGAAGTTCCGTCACTACAATGCAGCGTTCAAGTTGTCGGTGCTGCAACGGATAGCGCAAGAAGGACTGTCGGCACGCGAGGCGCTGGCGCTATTAATATTCGGGGTGGAACCGGGGTTCATCTCCGACTGGCAGCGCCAGCATCATGCTCAGAGCCTGGTGGGTTTGCAGCCCAAGCTCCGAGGAGGACCCAAAATGTCGATTTCCCCCTCTTCCAGGCCTGTCAGTACGCTACTCGATGCGCATCGCTCCTGTGAAGTGCTGCTGGAAGAAGAAGTCAAGTATCTGCGCGCGGAGATAGCCTATCTAGAAATTGGCCTGTACAGACTTGTAATGTCAAAGGATTGTCGATTGCCGCAATATATCGCACATTTCTGCCTGACAATAGCGCGATGAGCAAAGACATCGACCATTTGCTGGAAAACAACCGTCTCTGGGCCGAGCGCATCCAGAGCGAAGACCCCGGCTTTTTCCAGCGGCTTTCCACCCAGCAAACCCCGGAGTATCTATGGATAGGCTGCTCCGACTCGCGGGTGCCGGCCAACCAGGTCATTGGCCTTGCGCCGGGCGAGGTGTTCGTGCACCGCAATATCGCCAATGTGGTGGTGCATACCGACCTCAATTGTCTTTCCGTCATCCAGTACGCGGTGGATGTGCTCCGGGTCAAGCATATTCTGGTGGTCGGCCATTACGGCTGCGGCGGGGTGCTGGCATCACTTGAAAAAGCGCGGATTGGCCTTGCCGACAACTGGATTCGTCATGTCGATGATGTCGCCGCCAGGCATGTGGAAATCCTCACTCCGCTGTGCAAGGAATTGGCGCATGACCGGCTGTGTGAGCTCAATGCCCTGGAGCAGGCGGTCAATGTCTGCCGTTCCACCATCATCCGCGATGCCTGGAGCCGCGGGCAGTCAATCGCGGTACATGCCTGGGTTTATAGTCTGCGCGATGGTCGAGCCCATGACCTGGGGCTTGCCGCCACCTCCACGCAGGATCTCGAAGCGCGCTACCAAGAGGCGCTTGCCCGTATCCGGGTGGATATGGAGGATCGATAAAATGCTGCCTGCCGCCTTCAATCTGCAAGCCTGGATCGATGAGCACCGCCATCTTTTGCAGCCGCCGGTGGGTAACAAGTGCATTGTGCAAGAGGACTTCATCGTGATGATTGTTGGCGGCCCCAATGCGCGCACCGACTATCACTGGGAGGAAGGCCCGGAGTGGTTCTACCAGCTCGAGGGCGAGATGGTGCTGAAGGTTCAGGACGAGGGTGTGGCGCGTGATATCCCCATCCGCGCCGGTGAAGTGTTCTATCTGCCGCCACGTATCCCCCATTCACCGCAACGCCTGGAAAACTCGGTTGGTCTTGTCATCGAGCGCCGTCGCCTGCCGCATGAAAATGACGCGCTGATGTGGTTCTGCCAGCACTGCAACCACAAGTTGTACGAAGAATTTTTCCACCTGAGAGATATCGAGCAGGATTTCTTCCGGGTATTTGAAACTTTTTATCGCAGTACCCGGCTGCGTACCTGTACCCAGTGCGGCACACTCAACCCGCGCCCGGCGCGTTACGAAGCGCCGCCGGATTCACCTGCCGACATCACCTGAAATTGGAGTGCCTCATGAACACCCATCTCCACGCCCACGACTATGCCGCCGCACAAGATGCCGCCTGCGCGCTGCGGCATTTCCGTGACGAGTTTTTGCTGCCGCAGCATGAAGGCCAGCCGCAGGCTTATTTTGTCGGCAACTCGCTGGGGCTACAGCCCAAGGCGGCGCGCACGTATGTGGAAGAAGTGCTGCACAAATGGGCAAGCGAAGCGGTAGAGGGGCATTTCAACGGTAGCGGGCAATGGATGCGCTATCACGAGCTGGTGCGTGATGGGCTGGCAGAAATCGTCGGCGCCAAGCCTTCGGAAGTGGTGGCGATGAACTCGCTGACTGCAAACCTGCATCTGATGATGGCGAGCTTCTATACCCCCACGCCTGAGCGCAATGCCATCCTCATTGAAAAGGGGAGCTTTCCTTCCGACCGTTATGCGGTGGAATCGCAAATCCGCTTCCATGGCTTTTCGCCCGATACTTGCCTGATTGAGGTCGAGCCTGACCTGCCCGGCCATCTGTTCTCGGCCGAAGCTATCGGAAACGCCATCCGCGAACAGGGCGCGCGCCTGGCGCTGGTGCTCTGGCCCGGGGTGCAATACCTGACCGGGCAAGCCTTCGACTTGCCGCGTATCGCCGCACTCGCCCATGAGGTCGGCGCACAAGTGGGCTTTGACCTGGCGCATGCGGTCGGCAATCTGTCACTGGGCTTGCATGAGAGTGATGCCGACTTCGCGGTCTGGTGTCATTACAAATATCTGAATTCAGGCCCGGGAGCCGTGGCCGGCTGCTTTGTGCATGAACGCCATGCGCGCACCGAGCGCCCGCGTCTGGCGGGCTGGTGGGGCAATGACCCGGCGACCCGCTTCCTGATGGCGCCGGACTTCAACCCGTCGGTGGGTGCCGAGGGCTGGATGCTCTCCAACCCGCCGGTATTGGCGCTGGCGCCGCTGCGTGCGGCCGTCGAGCAATTCCAGCGCGCCGGGATGCAGGCATTGCGGCAGAAGTCTCGCCAGCTGACCGGCTATCTTGAAGCCCTGATTGAGGCGCATCTGGCCGATGCCATCGAGATTCTCACCCCGCGCGATGCAGCCCAGCGCGGCGCGCAGCTATCGCTGCGGGTCAAGGCCGGGCGCGATGCCGGGCGCAGCCTGTTTGCCTATCTGCAAGCACACGGCGTGCTGGGCGACTGGCGCGAACCGGATGTGATCCGCATCTCGCCGGCGCCGCTGTACAACACCCACCAGGACGTGCTGCGCTTTGCACAAACCACCCGGGAGTGGATGGATGGGCAGTGAGCGTCATCTGACCCTGATTGGTGCTGGGCTGGCCGGGGCGCTGCTCGCCATCCTGCTGGCCAAACAAGGCTGGCGCGTGCAGGTATTCGAGCGCCGGGGCGACCCGCGCATCGATGGCTATGCCGGTGGCCGCTCCATCAATCTGGCGCTGACCGAGCGCGGCCTGGATGCACTGCGGCGCGCCGGCACTGCCGAGCAGGTGCTGAGCCAGGCGGTGATGATGCGTGGCCGCATGGTGCATCCCCTGGGCGAGCCAGCCCATTTGCAGCGCTATGGCCGCGATGATTCGGAAGTCATCTGGTCAATCAGCCGTGGCGATCTCAATCTCACCCTGATCAATGCCGCAGAAGCCGCTGGCGTGGATATCCTGTTCGACCACAGCCTGGAAAGCGTGGATTTCGATGCCGGCATCGCGGTGTTCAAAACCCCGGAAAACCCGCAGCGCCGCCATGCCTTCAACACGCTGATTGGCTGTGATGGCGCCGGCTCCACCTTGCGCGCGGAAATGGAGAAAGTAGCGCCGCTTGGCAGCCGTACCGAATGGCTCGGGCATGGCTACAAGGAGCTGGAAATCCCGCCAGGCTTCGATGGCGATTTTCAAATCGAGCCCAATGCCCTGCATATCTGGCCGCGTGGCCGTTATATGTGCATCGCCCTGCCCAATGACGAGCGCACCTTTACCGTCACCCTGTTTCTGCCCAATGAGGGTGAAGCGCCGAGCTTTGCCACGGTCAAAAACGGCGCAGATGCCCGCGCCCTGTTCGAGCGTGAGTTCCCCGACGCACTGCCGCTCATTCCCCGCCTTGAAGCCGATTTCGAGCACAATCCGGTGGGCATCCTCGGCACGCTTTATCTCCAGCGCTGGCATCTGCATGGACGCGCGGTGCTGCTGGGCGATGCCGCCCATGCCATGGTGCCATTCCACGGCCAGGGCATGAACTGCGCCTTTGAAGACTGTGTGGCACTGGCCGCGCATTTGCCTGTGGATGTCAAGGACTTTGCCAGTGCCTTTGCCGCTTTCGAGGCTGAGCGCGCCCCCAATGCCCTGGCCATCCAGCAAATGGCGCTGGAAAACTATCTGGAAATGCGTGACCACGTCGATGATGCCGACTACCAGCTGCAACGCGCGCTGGAGCTGGAACTGGCGCGCCGCTACCCGGGGCAATTCATTCCGCGCTACAGCATGGTGAGCTTCACCCGTCTGCCCTATGCCCTTGCCCAATCGCGCGGGCGCGTGCAGCGCGAGCTCTTGGTCGAAGCCACACAGCATATCGACACCCTCGATGCCGTGGACTGGGACTGGCTGGATGCGCAAATCCATACACGCCTGCCGCCGCTGGAAACCCGATGAGCAATTCCTTTTTGTTCTACGACCTGGAAACCTTTGGCGCTGACCCGCGCAGCAGCCGCATTGCCCAGTTCGCGGCGATTCGCACCGATGAGCATCTCGACATCATCGAAGACCCGGTCGATTTCTTCATCCAGCCAGCCCCCGACTTCCTGCCCTCACCCGAAGCGACGCTGATTACCCACATCCTGCCACAGCAGGCGCGCCGCGACGGGCTGCTGGAAGCCGAGGCGATGGCGCGCATCTGCGAGGAAATGTCCCGCCCCGGTACCTGCACACTGGGCTACAACTCGCTGCGCTTTGACGATGAATTCATCCGCTTTGGCCTGTACCGCAATTTTCACGATGCCTACGAGCGCGAATGGCGCAACGGCAATTCGCGCTGGGATTTGCTGGACGTGGTGCGCTTGGCACACGCGCTGCGCCCGGAAGGCATCATCTGGCGCGCACGTGAGGACGGCCAGGGCACCAGCTTCAAATTGGAGCATCTGGCCGAGGACAATGGCTTGCGCGAAGGCATGGCGCACGAAGCGCTCTCGGATGTGCGCGCACTGATTGGCCTTGCCCGGCAGCTGAAAAACGCCCAGCCCAAGCTCTGGGACTACGCGCTTGGTGCGCGCGACAAGCGCCGCATGCTGCAACTGCTGAACCCGCTGGCCATGCCGCTGCTGCTGCATGTTTCGCAGCGCTTTGCCGCCAGCCGCCTGTGTGCCGCGCCGGTTATCGTGCTGGCACAGCATCCGTATATCGACAACCGGGTGATTGCCTTCGACCTGATGCAGGACATCGAACCGCTGCTCAACCTGCCTGCCGAAACCATTGCCGAACGGCTCTACACCCCGCGCGAAGCGCTGACTGAAGGGCAAGCGCGCATCGCGCTCAAGGAAATCCATGCCAACCGCTGCCCGATGCTGGTGGATTTTGCCCACCTGCGCGCAGCCGACTTTGAGCGACTGGCCATCGACCCAGCACTTGTGCAGGCACGTGCTGCACACCTGCGTCAGCATGGCGCGGAACTGGCCGAAAAAATGCGCCGCGTGTTCGCCCAAAAGCGTGAATTTGCCGCCAGCGATGCCGATGGCGCCCTGTATGACGGTTTCATCTCACCGCATGACAAACGCCTGATGACGCAAGTACGCGCAACCCCGCCCGAAAAACTCACGGGCAGCGGCATCCAGTTCCGCGATGCGCGCCTGGATGAGTTGCTGTTTCGCTACCGTGCCCGCAACTGGCCGCACAGCCTCAATTTTGAAGAACAAGCCCGCTGGTATGACTTCCGCCGTGAGCGCCTACTCTCGGGCACGCCTTCGGCACTGGATGAATATCGCGCGCAAATCGAGGAGCTTGCCCGCGCGCGCCAGGACGACGAAAACGCCCTGAACCTGCTCCAGCACCTGCGCGCCTTTGGCAATGAACTGGAAGCGGAGATCAGCTGATGCGCCCTTATTTCACACAGCAGAGCCTTGCCTTCCTGCACAAGCTCGCCGCCAACAACCGCCGCGAATGGTTCCAGACGCACAAGGACGACTACCAGCGCCATGTGCGCGAGCCGTTCCAGCAGCTGCTGGCCGACCTGATTGTGCCGCTTGCCGCCATCAGCCCGCATTTTCGTGCTGACCCCAAGCCCGTGGGCGGCTCACTGTTCCGCATCTACCGCGATACCCGCTATGCCAGCGACAAATCGCCCTACAAACCCTGGCAGGGTGCGCAGCTTTTCCACGAACGCCGCAGACAAGTCACCGCGCCTGCGTTTTATCTGCATCTTGAGCCGGGGGAAAGTTTCATCGGTGCCGGACTTTGGCATCCGCCCACTGAAGTACAGCGGCATATCCGCCAGTTCATCTTTGAAAACCCGGAAAGCTGGGCGCGCGCTGCCCATGCCCCGACACTGCGGGAAAACTTCCAAAGCTATAGTGAGGACATGCTGAAAAGACCACCGGCAGGCTTTCCGGCAGACTTCCGCTTTATCGACGACCTGCGCCAGCGCAGTTTCGTGCTGAGCCGCGCACTTGACGATGCCCAGATGACTTCCGCAGACCTGCTGGAAACTGTTGTCCATAACCTTGAGCAACTTGCCGCGTTTGTTGACTACCTCTGCGCCGCACTGGATTTGGAGTTTTAATCCATATTCGCAACGCCATGCGGCACGTGCCCGGCTGCCACATGACGGCGGGCAGAGTCGATATTGTGGCGGCTATCGTCAAAGAAAATATCCGCGCCGAAAGCCTCAAGAAACGCCCCCTTGTCGCGTCCGCCAAGAAACAGCGCCTCGTCCAGGCGCACGCCCCATTGCCGCAGGGTACGAATCACCCGCTCATGCGCCGGTGCCGAGCGCGCAGTGACCAGCGCGGTGCGAATCGGTGCGTTTTCATCGGCCGGATACGCCTGCTGCAAATCATGCAATGCCTGCAAAAAACCACGAAATGGCCCGCCGGAGAGCGGCTCATGGGCACGTTCGCGCTCATGCCGGCCAAAAGCCTCCACCCCCTGCTCACGCGAAACCCGCTCGCTTTCATCGCCAAAAATCACCGCATCGCCGTCGAAGGCAATGCGCAACTGGTCTTGCCGCGATTCCGGCGCACGCGCTGGCAGAATGGTCGCCGCCCCAATCCCCGCCTCCAGCGCCCGGCGTACTGATTCAGGATTGGCCGACAGGAACAACTGTGCCCCGAACGGCTTGATATACGGCCATACCGGTGCCCCGGAAGTGAGCGTGGCACGGCGGATGGCCAGGCCATGATGCTGGAAAGAATTGAAGATGCGAAGGCCGGTATCGGCAGAATTGCGTGAAAGCAGAATTACCTCGATACGCGGATTGTCTGCCAGCGGATCGGGATTGAGCGCCAGCAATTTTTTCACCAGCGGGAAAGCAATCCCCGGTGCCAGTGGCTCGTCCTCGTGCTCGCGCTGATAGGCGCTGAAGGCCGCTACACCCTCACGCTCGAACAAGCGGTGACTGTCCTCCATGTCGAACAGTGCACGCGCAGTGATGGCCACAATCAACGGACGGGATTCTTGATTCATTTCCATATTGAAAGCATGACAGAAGCCAATATCAAATACTGCGATTCATACCAATATCCGATTTTCTCCAGCCATTGCCTTGAATATATATGATTGACGTCATGGCAGCGGCCAGCCAAACACGCTGGCAAAGAAGAAATAGGCCATGCCCGCCAGTAACAGCCACAGGCTGATTTTCAGCGCCATGCTGACCACTTTGATCGCCATCCATAACACTGCGATGGCGAACAATATCCAAATCCATTCGCTCATGGCTGCGACGGCGAGGGCAACGCGGCCACCGGCTCATCACGCAGCGGCTTGAGCTCCGGGTCAAGGGCAACGCGCTCATCGAACACGAAGCAGCCGCCCTGATAGCCGAAGCCGCCGACTTCTTCAAAATATTTCAGGATGCCGCCTTCGAGCTGCAACACGTTATCGAGGCCTATCTGATTCATCCACGGAACGGCTTTTTCGCAGCGGATGCCGCCGGTGCAAAAACTCACCACGGTGGCATCCTGCAACTGCTCGCGGATGGCCTCCACGGCTTCGGGCAAGTCGTTGAAATTGTCGATCGGCAAGGTCAGCGCATTGGCAAAGGTGCCGTAGCGGATTTCTTCGCGGTTGCGGGTATCGAGCAGCAGCAGCGGTTTGCCGGCATCGTCATGACCGTTCTCAATCCAGCGCGCCAGAGTTTTGGCATCCACATCCGGGGCACGGTTTTCCCCCACGCCCGCCGGGCGGCCTGCAAATGGCACGATTTCGCGCTTTTGCTTGATTTTCAGCCGGGCAAAGGGCACATGCTGGCTCCAGCTTTCCTTGGCAGTGACTGCGGCAAAACGTGCGTCCTGGCGCAGCCAGGCCAGAAAGCCGCGCACCTGATCAGGTGCACCTGCAAGAAACATGTTGATGCCCTCGCCTGCCACCAGAATGGTGCCGCGCAACTCATGCGACTGGCAGGCGCTGCGAAGTGTTGCCGCAAGCGCGGCCACATCATCAATCGGCACGAAGTGATAGGCGGCAATATTCAGAATCACGCTTATTTACCCTGATGATGGTCGCGCACGAACTGGTCGAACAGCAATACGCCAAACCCGGTGGCGCCTGCGGGCGAAGTCGGCTTGCCGCCGGACTCAATCCAGGCCATGCCCGCCATGTCCACATGCGCCCACGGTGTGCCACGGGCAACCCATTCACCCAGGAACCAGGCCGCCGTGCCGGAGCCGGGACGGCCACCGCCATTGCGCATGTCGGCAATGGGTGAAGCCAGCATCGGCCCATAGCTGTCCAGCAGCGGCATGCGCCATACCCAGTTGCCGGAATTCTGGCCGGACTGGTACAGCTGGCTGGCGAGCGCGTCATCACGGCTGAACAGCCCGGCGTAATCATTGCCAAGCGCAGTGACGATGCTGCCAGTCAAGGTGGCGATATCAATGATGACCTTGGGCTTGTCCTGGCGCTGCACATACCAGAGCGCATCCACCAGCACCATGCGGCCTTCGGCATCGGTGCTCATCACCTCGAAGGTTTTGCCGGAGGCGGTACGAATCACATCCCCGGGACGGTCGGCCGTGCCCGAAGGCATGTTTTCCGCCAGCGCCGCCACCGCCACGGCATTCACCGGCGCACGCCGTCCGGCCAGCGCCAGCACTGCGGCGGTGGAAGCGGCCGCCCCGGCCATGTCGTACTTCATCTTCCACATGCCGTCATTGCCCTTGATGGAAATGCCGCCACTGTCAAAGGTGATGCCCTTGCCGACAAAGGCCAGCGGCGCATCGCCTGCGCGGCCGCCGTTATAGCGCAGCAGCAACATGCGTGGCGGCCGGGCGCTGCCCTGCCCCACGGAGAGCATGCCGCCCATGCCGAGCTTTTCCATGGCCGCCACGTCCAGCACTTCCAGCGTCACCGGCAAGCCACGCGCCTGCTCGCGCACGCGCTCCACGAATGATTCCGGGTAGATGGCATTGGCAGGCTCGGTGATGAGGTCACGGGCAAAATTCACCGCCCGGGCAACCGGCTGCCATTCACGCTGCCACTGCGCCGCCGCTGCACGTCCTGCCGGCGTGCGAATCAGCACTTCGCCCGTGACCGGCTTGCTATTGCTCTTGTATTGGTCAAAACGATATTGACCCAGCGCCACCCCCATCGCCAATTGCGAAGCGGCATCGTCTTCATTGCCGCCCCAATACAGATTGACCGGCTGCGCGGAAGCGCTGCTGGCAAAATGCTGTGCCACCGCGCCGCCAACATCGCGCAGGGCAAGCGCATCGGGGCTGTCTTTGCCCATGCCAACCAGCAGCACGCGCTCATAGCTGGCAAGTCCCGGCAAGTCCAGCTTGCTGCCCTTGTCGCCCTTGAAGCCGGCTGCTGTTGCCGCACGCCGCAATGCCCCCTGGCTGGCGGCATCGAGCGCATCAAAATCACGCCCGGCAAGCCCCTCGGCCACGGCAATCGCCAGCACGCCCCGCTCAGGCAAGGTCGCCTCCTCAAACACAAGGCTGCGCTGCGCCTTGGCATCAACAGGCAGAAGCAGGGCAAAAGGCAGGGCGAGCGTAACAAGCCAGCGAGACATGGCAACTCCGTAATCTGTGGATATCAAACCGGTAATGATAACGGCCTGCCATGGCGCTGCGCTTGGAGCCTGGTCGCAAACTCTTGCTACATAGGCAGCAATACTGGAGTTAACGACAATCTGGCGCTGCCGCGCATTGCGTAAACAGCCAGCGGATACCGTCAAGCAGGGCATGGACTGCCACGGTTCCGTGGGTTTGTCCGGGATAAAGCTGGTATGCCACCACTGCTTCTGCGCCTGCCTCGGTCTGCAAACGGTTGGCCACTTCGGCAGCGGCATCGACCATCTGCCGTTGCTGCAACATGGCCTCACGTGCCGGATTGGCAGGCAGGTGCGGTGCCAGCTTCTGCTCATATTCGCCTGCAGTGATGCGTACCACAATGGAATTACTGCCTTGTGCAAGTCGCTGGGCGAAGCCTGGAAAATCCTGCATCACCCGGCGCTGGTTCCACCAGATCGATGGGCTGGAAATCAGGTAGTTGCGAAAATCCCGGGGGGCGGTCAATAACTGGTGCAGCGCAAACAAGCCGCCATAAGAATGTCCGAACAGGCTTTGTTGCTGTCGATTAACCGGGAATTCGCCAGCGATGGCTTCGCGCAGGCTGCCAGTCAAAAAGCGTGAAAACGCTTCAGCACCCCCAAAGCGCTGGCTGAGCCGGTCGCCGGTTTGCGCATAACTGGCCGAGGCCGGAGTGAAATCTTCAGCACGAGCCGACAAGTCCAGCAAACCGCCATTGTCATAGCCAATCCCCACCACCAGCATTGCGCTGGCCTGATGCTCAGCTGCGCGCATATGCATGCCCTGCGCCAACAAGGCGGCCAGCGGAAATAAACCATCACCATCGAGCACATACAGCACCGGATAGCCATTGGCCGGCGGCTGGCCTATCGCTGCGACCTGGATACGGTAATTGCGCCCAGTTTCATTGGCGTGGACAACCCGCTCCCTGGCGCCAATCAACCGTGCCGGCTGCCAACCGGCAAGCAGCTCATCCGCCTGTGCCTTGGCCGCAGCCAGCAGCAGCACACAGGCAAGCACGGCGTTGCCATAACGCTGGAAAAAACGCATTGCATGACTCCTGAAAAACGACCTGCCGCAATAGCATTTGCGACAGGCCAAAGCGTTTTACCAACCCAAACGCAGGCTGGCGCTGATGGTGCGTCCCGTGCCGTAATAGCAGGACGCTGGCGAGGTACAAGTAGAGACATAGACCTTGTCTGCCAAATTGCTGACATTCACTGCAATCTGGCTGGAAAGCCCAGCGCTTGTACCCAGGTCATAACGAATTGCCGCATCCCAGAGCAGGAACGAGGGGATGACAAAGGCATTGCTGTTTTCACCATAGGCCTTGCCGTTATAGCGTGAGCCAGCAGCAAGGCTCAGCCCGCGCAAGCCACCGTGCTGGAAGGTGTAGTCCAGCCACAAGGCAGCCGTCCAGTCCGCTACCTTGGGCAGATGCTTGCCAATATGCGCCGGATTGCCGCGCAATAGCTTGGAGCGCATCCGGGTGGCGGCACCGATGATGCTGAATCCTTCCATTGGCGTGGCTCGGGCTTCAAACTCGATGCCGCGCACCTGCCCTTCTCCGCCCTGTACCTTGCAGCGCTCATTGCCTGTCAGCCCGCAGCTCATATGCGCCGGATTGGGATCATCCAGCAGGATATTTTGCTGGCGCAACTCATAGGCCGAAAGCGTAAACAGCCCATCGAAACTTCCGGGCTGGAACTTGACGCCGATTTCATGCTGCTTGCCGGTCACCGGCTTGAAGGCTTCGCCGTTATGACTCCAGCTGGCATCACGGTTGGCAGGCTGGAACGATTCGGCATAACTGTAATAAGGCGTCAGGCCATTGTCAGCGGCATACATCAGCCCGGCGCGGGCAGTGAATGCCTGACTTTTGACCTTGTTGGCAGCCTGATTGCGCACCATGCTGGTGCCGACCAGACGCCGGGTCAGGCTGGAAACATCATCATTCGTCCAGTCATAACGCCCCCCCACCGAAAAGCGCCAATTGCCTGCACTGAGCTGATCTTGCAAATACACGCCGCTCTGCCGGTTGAGTCCGCGCGCCGGCGACTCCATCTGCGCTACCGGCCCGCTGGCACCATAGCCGCTATATACCGGCGCAAAAATATCAATCGCAGGCGGATTGTTCATATGCAGACGTGAGCCGTGCCAGTCAGCTTTCTGCCAGTCCACCCCCAGCAGCAAGGTATGCTTCAGCGCGCCGGTATCGAACTGGCCGGTCAGGCGAGTATCGATAGTCTGACCGTCGGATTCGCCCGGCGCCATGATGGCGCGGCGATTCTGGGTACGGCCATCCGGTCGCAGTGCGCCCAGGGTAATTACGCCGCGATACAGGCTGTCCACATGGGTATGGCGGGCGCTTTGTGCCAACGTCCAGTTTTCGTTGAAGTCATGTTCAAAGAGCCAGCCGGCAGTCCATACCGTGCGGTTATAGGTATTCCAGTCCGGCTCGCCGATAAAAGTGCTGTTCTTCATGCGGCCATGAGCCGTCGGCACCAGGGTGCCTGCCATCGGCAGAAACTGGTAAGTCGTACCGCCATGGTCTTGCTGATACATGCCCAGCAGGGTCAGGCGCGTGCTATCGGCGATTTGCAGGGTATAGCTCGGCGCAATAAACCAGCGCTGCCCCTGGCTGTGCTTGAGTTGCATCCGGCCATTGCGATACAGCCCCACCAGACGGAATAAATGACGGTTATCGGCGCTGCCGCCCCCAAAATCAAAGGCTGCACTGTGCTGGGCATGCCCATCCAGGCCAAGGCGTATTACCTGCCGCTGTCCTGGCTGCGGTGTTTTGCTGACCTGGTTGACCATCCCGCCCGGCGCCATCTGCCCATACATCACCGCCGATGGACCTTTGAGCACCTCAACCCGCTCCAGATTCCAGCTATCGAACATTGGACGGTTGAACTGGCTGCCCTGCGGCGCACGCATGCCGTCCAGGGTGACGTTATCGCCCCAGCTACCGGCATCAAAGCCTCGGATACTGAAATCATCGACACGGTTATCAATGCCGGTGCTCTCATGACCGATACCGGCGATATAGCGCATGATTTCGTTGAGGTTTTGCGCACCGCGGGCATCCATTTCCTCACGGGCAATCACCGATACCGACTGCGCCGTTTCAGCAATCGGGGTGTCGGTTTTGGTCGCGCCCTGGGTATGCGTAACCGTGCGATAAGCCGTGACCTGCACCCGATCCAGCAGCTGCGAATCATCTGAACGCTGACTGGCAATCGCCATAGGCGACGCAAGGCTACTGGCAATAGCCAGGAAAAGCATGGAACGGCCACGAGCCGTGGAGGCAGGAGTGAATGCCATGAAATTCTCCAGAACACAGGGAATTACCCTCACCCTCCCTACAATTGAGAATGAGAATAATAATTAAAATTGAATGTGATATTTTCACACCACAATCCTGTTCTGGCAAGTCTTGCTTGCCTCCCAATCTGCGCTTCACATGCGCAGGGCTTACCCACAAGAAGGGGCATCTTGCGATGCCCCTTGTGTTTTGTCCGGGCAGCAATCAGGCAGTGACGGTTGCGGCGATTTCCTGATATTCAGGAATCTGGTCGAAGTTCATATAGCGATAAATTTCTTCGCCCTTGCCGTCGATAACCTGCATATCGGCCAAGTATTCCTCGCGGGTGGGGATGCGCCCAAGGCGCGAGCAGATCGCCGCCAGCTCCGCCGAGCCCAGGTACACATTGGTATTGCGCCCCAGACGGTTCGGGAAGTTGCGGGTCGAGGTGCTCATCACCGTGGCGCCTTCACGCACCTGCGCCTGGTTGCCCATGCACAGCGAACAGCCGGGCATTTCCATGCGCGCGCCAGCGGTGCCGAAGGTGCCGTAATGGCCTTCCTTGGTCAGCTCCGATGCATCCATCTTGGTCGGCGGCGCCACCCACAAACGGGTCGGGATGTCACGCTTGCCTTCCAGCAGTTTGGCAGCCGCGCGGAAGTGACCGATATTGGTCATGCACGAGCCGATAAACACTTCGTCGATGGCAGCACCGGCCACTTCCGAGAGTGTCTTGGCATCGTCCGGGTCGTTCGGGCAGCAGACAATCGGCTCGATGATTTCATCGAGATTGATTTCGATGACGGCGGCGTATTCGGCATCGGCATCGGCTTCCAAGAGCTGCGGATCGGCAAGCCAAGCTTCCATTTTTTCGATACGGCGCTGTAGCGAACGGGCATCGGCATAGCCTTCGGCAATCATCCACTTCAGCAGGGTGATATTGCTGTTGAGGTATTCGATGATCGGCGCCTTGTCGAGCTTCACCGTGCAGCCGGCAGCCGAACGCTCTGCCGAGGCATCGGCAAGCTCAAAGGCTTGCTCCACCTTCAGATGCGGCAGGCCTTCGATTTCCAGAATGCGGCCGGAGAACACGTTCTTCTTGCCCTTCTTTTCCACCGTCAGCAGGCCTTGCTTGATGGCATACAGCGGGATGGCATGCACCAGGTCCCGCAGGGTCACGCCCGGCTGCATCTTGCCGGTAAAGCGCACCAGAACCGATTCTGGCATGTCCAGCGGCATCACGCCGGTGGCGGCGGCAAAGGCCACCAGCCCCGAGCCTGCCGGGAAGGAAATGCCGACCGGGAAGCGGGTGTGGCTGTCGCCGCCAGTGCCGACGGTATCGGGCAGCAGCATGCGGTTCAGCCAGCTGTGAATGACGCCATCGCCGGGGCGCAGGCTGATGCCGCCACGGGTGGAGATGAACTCCGGCAGGGTGTGATGGGTCTTGACGTCCACCGGCTTGGGATAAGCCGCGGTGTGGCAGAACGACTGCATCACAAGGTCTGCCGAGAAGCCCAGGCAGGCCAAGTCTTTGAGCTCGTCGCGGGTCATCGGGCCGGTGGTGTCCTGCGAGCCCACCGAGGTCATCTTCGGCTCGCAATAGGTGCCGGGGCGAATACCCTGGCCTTCCGGCAGGCCGCAGGCGCGACCGACCATCTTCTGCGCCAGGGTGAAGCCCTTGCCGCTGTCAGCCGGGTTCTGCGGCAGACGGAACAGTTCGGACGGCGGCAAGCCCAGTGCCTCACGTGCCTTGGCCGTCAGGCTGCGGCCAATAATCAGCGGAATACGGCCGCCGGCGCGCACTTCGTCCAGCAGCACATCAGACTTCAACACGCTCTCGGCAATCTGCTTGCCATCCTTGAAAGCCGTGACCTTGCCGCTGGAATGGTCGATTTTCAGCTCGATGACATCGCCCAGATTCATTTCCGAGACATCGATTTCCAGCGGCAGCGCGCCGGCATCTTCCATGGTGTTGTAGAAAATCGGCGCAATCTTGCCGCCCAGGCAAACACCGCCAAAACGCTTGTTGGGGATATAGGGAATATCCTCGCCGGTCCACCACAACACGCTATTGGTGGCCGATTTGCGGCTGGAGCCGGTGCCGACCACATCCCCCACATAGGCGACCAGATGGCCTTTTTCCTTGAGCTTTTGAATCACCTCAATCGGGCCGCGCTTGCCGTCTTCTTCCGGCTCGAACGGCGCATCCGGGCGCTTGTTCTTCAGCATCGCCAGCGCGTGCAGCGGAATATCCGGGCGGGTGGTGGCGTCCGGTGCGGGCGAAAGGTCGTCGGTATTGGTTTCCCCCGGCACCTTGAACACGGTAATGGTCAGCGATTCGGGCACGCCTTCACGGCTGGTGAACCATTCGCCATCGGCCCAGCTCTGCATCACCGCCTTGGCATGGGCATTGCCTGCATCAGCCTTGGCCTTGACATCATGGAAAGCATCGAACATCAGCAGGGTGTGCTTCAGCGCTTGGGCAGCAGTTTCGCCAAGCTCGGCATCGTCCAGCAATTCCACCAGCGGATGAATGTTGTAGCCGCCCAGCATGGTGCCAAGCAGCTCCACCGCATGCTTGCGGCTGATCAGCGGGGTGACTTCCTTGCCAAAGGCGACCGCCGCCAGATAGCTGGCCTTGACCTTGGCGGCATCATCCACGCCCGCAGGCACGCGCTGGCTAAGCAGTTCAACCAGATATTCGCCCTCGCCTGCAGGCGGGTTCTTGATGAGTTCAATGAGTTCTGCGGTTTGTTGCGCACTCAGCGGCAGCGGCGGGATGCCGAGAGCGGCGCGTTCTTCGACGTGTTGGCGATAGCTGGCAAGCATCGAAATTCTCCTGAGGGATTAAGGTAATGAAAGGGAAAATGGTTCAGGGCGTGATGAGTTTCAAGCCCTTGAACCAGTCACGGTAAAACACGGCATCGTGGGTAATCAGCCCATCGCACTGCATCAGCGCATGGGCGCCAATCAAAAATTCCGGGACAGCCCGGTCGCCCTCGCCACCACGCTGGCGATAGCGACGCTGCATTTCTCCGGCGCGCAGTGCGGACTTGGCTTCCAGCGGCAGATAGCGGATGCCGATTTCTTCCAGCACGGCAAGCGCTTCATCCCCATCTTGCAGGGCGCTACAGACCTCTGCCAGGGCAACCTCGCCAATCACCACCGCGCCTTGCGCCAGCGCCCGGCGCAGCACTGCTTCCGCAGCATCGGCATGCTCGCCATCGGTGAGCAGATCCAGCAGCACGCCCGAATCAATGGCAATCACGCCGCCCCGCCCTTGCCACGCACGGCGCGGCTGGCTGCGGCACTATCGGCAAAGCCATCCAGCCGGAAGCGCCCGCGGGCGCGTGAGAGCACATCATCGACATGCTTGCGCAGCACGATGCGACCGCCATCCATCTCCACCTTCAAGGTGCTGCCCTTGGTCAGCCCCAGGGCATCACGCACGGCTTTGGGCAAGGTGATTTGTCCACGTTCGGCTACGGTCACTTCCATGGCGGCGGCTCTGGATGAAGTATGCATGCATTATACATACTTGAAGATACATACCCAAATTTCTCTGCACCCAAGGCGGCTAGGTGCTGCACCGCAACAGCAAGAATGCTTGCTGAAATTCAGCTTTGCATGATGAAATCCTGCATTCAATACGTTTTGTGCAGGAAAATCGAATGAATCATGCAGCGCGTCCTTGGTTGGCTCACTACCCCGCAGGCATCCCGCACGAAATTGATCCCGATTCCTATGCCTCGATCAATGCCGTAGTTGGCAAAGCCATTGACCGCTTCCGCCACAAGCCCGCTTTCTACAATATGGGCAAGGAAATCAGCTATGACGAGTTCGACCGGCTGAGCCTGCAATTTGCCGCTTATCTGACCAATGTGCTGGGGCTGAAAAAAGGCGAGCGCGTGGCGGTGATGATGCCCAACTGCCTGCAGCAGCCCATTGCCACTTTCGGCATTTTGCGCGCCGGCCTGACCGTCGTGAATGTCAACCCGCTCTACACCGCGCGCGAGCTGCAACACCAGTTGCGCGACTCCGGCACCTCGGCCGTGGTCATCGTCGATAACTTTGGCCATACCCTGGCCGACATCATCGCCAGTACCGAGGTCAAGCATGTGGTCACCACCGGGCTTGGCGACATGCTGGGCGGCCTCAAAGGTTGGCTGGTCAATTTCGTGGTCAAGCACATCAAAAAAATGGTGCCCGCCTATCACATCGCCGGGGCAGTACGCTTCCGCGATGCATTGGCCAAAGGCGCAGCAAGCGGTGCGCTGCCCAAACTCGACATTACCGGGCAGGATTTGGCCTTTTTGCAATACACCGGCGGCACCACCGGCGTGGCCAAGGGCGCGATGCTGACTCATCGCAATCTGGTCGCCAATATGCTGCAGGCACGCGCCTGGATTGGCGAAAACGCCAAAGACGGCGAAGAAATCATCATCACCGCCCTGCCGCTGTACCACATCTTTGCCCTGACCGCGAACGCGCTGACCTTTGTGGAGCTGGGCGCGAAGAATATCCTCATCACCAACCCGCGCGACATGCCGGGCTTTGTGAAAGAACTCAAAAAGCACAAATTCACTGCCATTACCGGCGTCAACACGCTGTTCAACGGCCTTCTGAATACGCCGGGCTTTAGCGAGCTGGATTTCTCCTCGCTGAAACTCAGCCTTGGCGGTGGCATGGCCGTACAGCGCAGCGTGGCCGAGCGCTGGAAAAAAACCACCGGCTGCACGCTGGCCGAAGCCTATGGCCTGACGGAAACCTCACCGGCAGTCTGTATCAACCCGCTGGATTTGCCCGACTACAACGGCGCGATTGGCCTGCCGATTTCCTCCACCCTGGTCTGTATCAAGGACGAGGACGGCAATACCCTGCCGATGGATGGCGAAGCCGTCGGCGAGCTGTGCGTCAAAGGCCCGCAGGTGATGCGTGGCTACTGGCAGCGCGAGGACGAAACCGCCAAGGTGATGGATGCCGAAGGCTGGCTGCATACCGGCGATATGGCGCGCATCGAGCCCAATGGCTATGTGTATATCGTCGATCGCAAAAAAGACATGATTCTGGTCTCCGGCTTCAACGTCTATCCCAACGAAGTCGAAGACGTACTGGCGGCCATGCCCGGCATCACCGAAGTGGCCGCCATTGGTGTCCCGGATGAGCGCTCCGGTGAAACGGTCAAGGTCTTTATCGTGAAAAAAGACCCGGGCCTGACCGCAGAAAAAGTCAGGGCTTATGCCCGTGAAAACCTCACCGGCTATAAGCGCCCGCATCACATCGAATTTATTGACGAGCTGCCCAAGACCAATGTCGGCAAAATTCTGCGCCGCGAGCTGCGTGAGCGGGAACTGGCCAAAATTCAAAGCTGACTTCTCACATGGCACAAATGGCAGACTGCAATGTCTGCCATTTTTACTGCCAATGAATCACTATCTGTTAATGCACTTGATGCACCTTTTGGCTGCATTTGTTTTTGTCGGCGTGGTGTTTTTCGAAGTGTTGTTTCTTGGCAGCATCCGCAAGCACTTGCCGGACAGCATCATCCGCCCCATTGAAAAAGCCATCGGCAACCGGGCAGTGCAGTTAATGCCCTGGACGCTGATGCTGCTCTACGGCAGCGGTATCGGCATGGCCTGGCGTTATCGTGCCGCCCTGGCCGATCCGCTGAACAACAGCTTTGGATTGTTATTGACAGTGAAAATCGCACTGGCTTTGAGTGTCCTGGGACATTTCATGACTGCCATGTGGCTGCGCCGCCAGGGCAAGCTGATAGCGCTCACCTCAAAACGTCTTCATATCAGTGTGTTCAGCCATATGCTCGGCATCATCATGCTGGCCAAGCTGATGTTTGCGACAAGTTGGTAGCCGCTTCAAGCGTCTATCGGCATAGCTGAGAATCGGGCATTGGCCGAGCGTAGCCCCCAAACCAGTTGCACAAAGGCAATATTGTTGATGAGTGGTTCATCACCAATAATCAGCCAGTAGCCGGCGCCATCCACCCAGAACATGATCAGGCTTGTAGTGGGCAGCAGCATGTCGATGTCGTTGTGAAACGATACTGCACGGGCGCTGCCACTCCAGCCGCGTTGACGCTGACGCTGCACAAAATCGGCAAATTCTGCCGCGGCCGCGCAAAGCGCTTCGGCCTCCGTTTGCGAGTACCCAACCCGCGCAAGACAAAAACCGTCATTGGATGCCAGCGCTGCCGTGCGGCTGCCAGAGAGGCCGGCAATGGCATGCGGCAGATAATTGTCGAGATTGGCGTCAGGCGCATGCAGTGGCTGCGAAACTTCCTGCACCCACCCCTCTGCCAACGCCACGGTCAAGAATGTCAAATCGGCGCCACTACGCTCAAGCCATATGCTGCGCAATGGCGCTTGTGATGTGGCCATCAGGCTTTGCAAGACCTTGCTGACTTCATCAGGCTCAGCCTGGGCATAAGCGCGCAGCGTGCCTATCGGGGTCAGCATCAAATAAGGCTCGGCCGTCTTATCAGGCATGGCACTCCTCGCTTGCAATCGGTTTCCAAAATCCACAGGACTTCAAGTATTTGAGCTTCTGACGCTTTCCAGCGTAGCGGCAACCTCATCCCAGCGTGTATCCAGGGGCTTTTTGTGTTTGAAAAGCTCACGTCTTACCAGCATGAAGGCCAAGGTATCAAATGTGGCCTGACAGTGCGCCAGAAACTCGTTTTCTGCCTGCGTATCGCCTGCGAGTATGGCGCACAGCGCCGCTGCGGCCAATGTGCGCGAGTCATCCGTCCCGCACAACAGCGCACGGCGCGGCACATCCAGCGATGGTGTGGCCAGGATGCACCAGCGCGTTGCCCAGCGGGTAGCGCGCGGCAGGCATTCTCCTGACTGCGCCACGAGGCAAAGTGCTGCATGCGCATGGGCGGGCAATCGCTGGGCGATATCAGGCGATGCCAACAATTTTGCAAACAACTCAGGCTCGGGCGGGCAGGCATGCAGCATGTCCACCACTGCCGCTTGCAATGCCTCACTCCCCGGCATCTGCATGGCCGCGTCAATACGCGCCTGATGATGCGCATGAATCTCAGGCGCGGCCAATACCCTGCGACCAGCGCGCTGGAAGGCGATACGCACAGCCTGCCCCTCAAGGTTTTCCGGGGCAGGCGGTATAAGCGTCATAGCTGTGGCCTCGGGCTGGATTGAGCAGTGAGCCGCCGGTCAGTCCAGAAGCGTATCCATGAGGTCGATCATGAATTCGGCATCTTCCCTGTCCATGGCCTCAAATCCGCCCTTGATACCCAGATCATCCAGCACCGGCTGCCCATCGGCAGAGCCTGAAAGCGACAGCAAGGCCTGCAAAATCTTCTCGCCAGCCTCCTCGTCAACTTGCTTGCCAAGCAAAATCACATGGGTGATATCGGTCAGCCTGCTTTCAATCAGCGGTTTGAGCTGGGATTGGCTCAGGCGCGACAGCGAGTGATAAGCCTCTGCCAAGAAGAAAGAAGCATCCACTTCCCCCTTGATGGCCAGGCGCGCCGAGGCCTGATAGGTGTCCACCTGCACCCAGTTGATATCGGCTTCGGTCAAATCCGCCGCTTCCAGCAGGCGCAGGCCAATCAGCTTGACATCCTTGTTGTCGGTAAGCGCGATACGGCAGCCGGGCTTGAGATCCTGGATTTTGTTGCAGGGCGAGTGGGCAGAAGTGGCAATCACCATTTCATCGGGCTTGCCTACCGGGCGGGCAATAGCCCGATAGCCCTGTTCACGCAACATGGTTGCCGCATCAAAGGGATTGGCATAAACCGCCCCCACCTTGCCCGAAGCGATCCATTCAGCTTGCTCTGCCGCCGAAGCCGGCGTCAGCAAATGAATCTGCATGCCGGTCTTTTTTTGCAGCAGCGTATTGAGCATATGCCAGCCGGCGAAACGCTCAGGGGCAAAATCCGGCGCAATCAGCATATTGAGCATCATGCCGCACCTCCTTGTTCTGCCTGGCGCATCTGCTTGTAAAGTGCAGTCATTTCTTCAATCTTGCGCCGTGAAGGCGCGCGGCGAACCGAAGCAAAACCAACAACTTTGCCATCGCGGATATTGGGTACGGCCGTGGCATACACCCAGTAATAGCTGCCATCCTTGCAAAGATTTTTGACATAGCCATGCCATTTTTTGCCTGCATTCAAGGTGTCCCACAAATCCTTGAAGGCCGCGCGCGGCATGTCCGGATGGCGCAAGATGCTATGCGGCTGACCGATCAGCTCGCTGCGCGCGTAGCCGGAAATTTCCACAAAAGCATCATTGGCATGGGTCAGGATGCCATTGAGGTCGGTTCTTGAAACAATCAAGCGTCCTTCCGGGAAAGGCAGCTCGTTATCAGTGACATAAATGGTACGGGAGCTGCCATCGGCATAGGTCCACGTATGCGCTTGTGCCGGTACTGCCGGCTGGGTCATGTCGGAAAGTGCCATGATGAAAACACTCCCAATCAAATCAATTTGGCAAGCGCTTCGGCTGCACGCTTGATATCCAGGAACAACAGGCCGAGCTTGGCATTTTGGCGAGCCAGCACGATCAGCACGGCTTCATTGCCTGCCGCACTCATGATGACGTAGCCCTTGTCGCCCTGGATCAAGACCCGCTCCAGAGAGCCGCGCGCCAGTTCCTGGGCAGCGCGCTCGCCCAGCGACAAAAGCGCAGCCGACATCGCACCAACCCGATCTTCGTCCATATCATGCGGCAGTGACGAGGCAATCATCAGGCCATCGGTCGATGTCAATGCAGAAGCCTCGATATCCGCAGAAGATCCGGTCAGGTCTTCCAGCAACCGTTGAAACATATCAGTACGCATGTGTATCTCCCCAGACAGTATTGAGCGTATATCAAAGTCGCCAGCAGGAGCCGCTTGCGCCAGCCCCATGCGATGTATTGTCCATGGTCAAGCCAGCAAAGCAGCGCTTATGGCTGGGCGAAACCACATCAAGCCTAGGATAGACCTGTAGGCGAAAGTTCGCAAAGCGCCAAGGCAAAAAGCTGGATAAATTCCAGCTTTTACCATTATTTCAGGGGTCAAAGGCACGAGCGTTGCGCCGATATGCGGCGCAACAAGGCAGCGGCAATCAGTCCGCCTGCGGGCGCATATAGGGGAACAGCAGCACATCGCGGATGGAGTCCGAGCCGGTCAGCAGCATCACCAAGCGGTCGATGCCAATGCCCAGCCCGCCGGTCGGCGGCAAGCCGACTTCCAGCGCGCGGATATAGTCGGCGTCAAAGTGCATCGCCTCATCATCGCCGGACTCTTTGGCGGCCACTTGCGCCTGGAAGCGCGCGGCCTGATCTTCGGCATCGTTGAGCTCGGAAAAGCCGTTGGCGATCTCCTTGCCGCCGATGAACAACTCGAAGCGGTCGGTGATGCCAGGCTCGGTGTCAGACTCGCGTGCCAGCGGCGAGACTTCCACCGGGTAATGGGTGATGAAAGTCGGCTGGGTTAAGCCGCCCTCCACGGTTTTTTCAAAGATTTCCAGCAGCAGTTTGCCCCAGCCGTAGCCGGGCTTGACCGGAATCTTCAAGCGCGCGCAATGCGCCGCCAGCGCCTCACGGTCGCGGCAGTCGGCCTCGGAAATTTCCGGGTTCAATTCGCGCACGGCCTCGTCCATGCGCCAGCGACGGAAGGGCTGGCCAAGGTCGATGGCATTGCCATCCCACACCACCTGCGTCTGGCCAATGGCCTCTTGCGCCGCATGGCGAATCAGCGCCTCGGCCAAGTCCATGATTTCGTTGTAGCTGGCATAGGCCTCGTACAACTCCAGCATGGTGAATTCGGGATTGTGGCGGGTGGACACGCCCTCGTTGCGGAAATTGCGGTTGATTTCATACACCCGATCAAAGCCGCCCACCACCAGGCGCTTCAGATACAGCTCCGGTGCCACGCGCAGGAACAAATCCAAATCCAGCGCATTGTGATGGGTGACGAAGGGGCGCGCCGTGGCACCACCGGCGATGTAATGCATCATCGGCGTTTCCACTTCCAGAAAGCGTCGTGCATCCAGCCAGCGGCGAATGCTGGAAATGATGCGCGAGCGCGCCATGAACACTTCACGCGCTTCCGGGTTGACAATCAAATCCACATAACGCTGCCGATAGCGCTGTTCGACATCGGCCAGACCATGCCATTTATCCGGCAACGGGCGCAGCGACTTGGTCAAAAGCCGCAGGGCATCCACCTTGACCGACAGCTCGCCGGTCTTGGTGCGCATCAGCGTGCCTTCGGCGGCGATGATGTCGCCCACATCCCAGCCCTTGAACGCCTGATACACCTCGCCGAGCGTGGTGGATTGCAGGAACAGCTGAATATCGCCGCTGCCATCGCGCAACCGCGCGAAGGCCGCCTTGCCCATGATGCGCTTGGCGAGCATCCGCCCGGCGATTTTCACCCGGCGGCCAGTGGTTTCCAGCGCCTCGCCCGTCCATTTTTCGGCATCGGCATACTCGGCCTGCAACGCCCCGGCCTCATCGCTGCGGCGGAAATCATTGGGAAAGGCAATGCCGCTTTCGCGTATCGCCGCCAGCTTGTTGCGGCGCTCGGCAATCAGGCTGTTTTCGTCTTGTTGGACAGGGGTGTCGTTCATATGGGTTTTATCAAAAAAGATGCGGGTGCCTGACGCACCCGCGTAAAAAGTCAGGCCATATCGGCGCGCTTGGCGCCGGCATCCAGGCCGGATTTCAAACTGGCTTCAACAAATTCATCGAGATCGCCATCGAGCACTTTCTGGGTATCGCTGCGCTCAACGCCGGTACGCAAGTCCTTGATGCGCGACTGATCCAGCACATAGTTGCGAATCTGGTTGCCCCAGCCGATATCGGACTTACCCGCTTCCACCGCATCGCGCTCGGCATTGCGTTTTTGCATTTCCAGTTCGTAGAGCTTGGCGGCCAGCATTTTCATCGCGGTATCGCGGTTCTGGTGCTGGCTGCGGCCATTCTGGCAGGCCACCACGATGCCGGTCGGCACATGGGTAATGCGCACGGCAGATTCGGTCTTGTTGACGTGCTGGCCACCGGCGCCACTGGAACGATAGACATCGGTCTTGAGGTCGGCCGGATTGATTTCGATGTCGATATTGTCATCGACTTCCGGCGAGACAAACACGCTGGTGAAGCTGGTATGGCGGCGGTTGTCGGAGTCGAACGGCGATTTGCGCACCAGGCGGTGCACGCCGGTTTCGGTCTTCAGCCAGCCATAGGCGTACTCGCCCTCCACCCGGAAGGTGGCGGACTTGATGCCGGCCACATCGCCACCCGAAGCTTCCATCAGCTCGACCTTCCAGCCATGCGATTCGGCCCAGCGCAGATACATGCGCAGCAGCATTTCCGCCCAGTCCTGTGCCTCGGTGCCGCCAGCACCGGCCTGGATATCGACAAAGGCGTTGGTGTTGTCCATCTTGCCGGAGAACATGCGCTGGAATTCCAGCGCGGCCACGTCTTTTTCAAAACGGTCAACATCGGCCACCACAGCAAGCGCGGTGTCCTCATCGTCTTCCATTTCGGCCAGCTCAAGCAGTTCGGTCGCGCCGTTCAGGCCGTCGGTCAGATTGCGGATGCCGTTGACGTTCTTGTCCAGCGATGCACGTTCACGCCCCAGTGCCTGGGCTTGCTCGGGATTGTTCCAGATGTCCGGGTTTTCCAGCTCCCGCTCGACTTCTTCAAGACGCTCACGTTTGGCGTCGTAGTCAAAGAAACCCCCGGAGCGCATCCAGCCGGCCAATCAGGTCGGCGATGCGTGCTCGGATCGGATTGAGTTCGATCATGGCAATTCAAGATAAATGAGAGCCGGGTATTCTATAAGGAAAGTGGCCTGGACATTAGCGTTGACCTACTCTCTGAGCCGTAGCAATGGAACCTGACAAATTGTAATGACCCACCCCTTTCTGCCCAGGTCAGGCTGCTAAAGCATACGCTTCAGCGGGTGTTTTCATGCCGAGCGCCTGATGTGGGCGTCGGTGGTTGTAGAACTGGATCCAGTCGCCCAGCACACGCATGGCATGCTGCTGGCTCTCAAAGCGATGACGGTGTACGCATTGCTCCTTGAGGGTGCGGATGAGGCGTTCCACCATGCCGTTTTGCTGCGGGCAATGCGGGGTGATGAATTCCTGTTGCAGTCCGTAGCTGCGAACCAGCCGCGTGTAATCGCGGCTGGTAAACACCAGGCCGTTGTCCGAACGCAGCAGGAACGGCTCAGGCACACGCCCGAGCGTGCCATAGCGGGCAATCAGCGCCTGCTCCAATGCCGCCACCGCGGTACTGGCCTTGCCGCTGCGTGAGAGATGCCAGCCCAGCCATTGCCGGGTATGGCAATCGATAACAAGTGCCAACGTCAGCCAGCCATCACGTCCTCCCCATACCCGGCACAGGTCG